>JAHBXK010000001.1 GCA_019636535.1 Phycisphaeraceae bacterium
CCGATGATCGAGGAACTGCGCACGATCTTGCAGCAGGGCCTGGTCTTCCTCCGCGTCGGTGATCGCAAGGTCGTTGACGGCGTTCACGGCATGGACCGCTTCCCACAGGGGACGGGCGTGGACGCGGTCGCGGCGATCGCCACCAACTCGGCGACGACGCTCGCGACGCACATGGCGCTCCTGGCAAACGGACAGCCGCACGTCGGCAACGCCTTCATCCTCAACCCGAAGTTCGCGCTTCTGCCGCAAAAGCCGATCGATTTGGAACTCCGCTTCCAAGCACTCATGACCGTCACCACGCAGTTCGTGCTCAAGGCCGAACTCGAAGGAACGCTCGTGACGCCCGGCAACCTGTAGGAGAGGCTCTCGCGCCCATCTCCTCTTCCGCCGGCGACACGGCTAACGCCCGCCGGCGGGCTTCTCCGAACTCGCACCGCTCATGGAGCACCAAATGCGTCAGGACTACTACGGCGTCGTCGTCGAAATACCTGGGCTCGGCCCCACCACCAACCGATCCACGACGGTCAAGGTGGACACCGGGTTTTCGTTCGTGATCGACTCCATTCAAGCCACGGTGCGGAACGACGACGGCGCCAACGAGCCGCCGTTCTCCTTCGAGCCAGGCCCCACCGCCGCGGACAACACCGCCGAATGGTGCGAGAAGATCCGCGTGCAGATCGAGGTGAACTCCGTGCCGTGGTTCAGCAACCCGGTGCCGATCACGCTCCTGGCCGGCAACGGTCGCCAGCAGCACCCCATGCTGACAAAGCCCGTGATCCCACCCGGCGCTGATCTGAAGATCACGGCGTACCACGGCGACAACGGCGTGCAGGCCGCGATTGTCATGTTCTTCGAGGGACACAAACTCCTGCCCTGACCAGCGCCGACCGCGGATCTCGCCCACGTCGATCGAGTTGACCATGAGCAGCAACAGCAGCACCCCCATCCCGATCCCGCGGATGCTCACGATGGGCCTTCGTGCGCAGACGGGATCTCCGCCGCCGGCCGCGATGCCGGCGGACTCGCGCGACCTGCCGCGCTCACCATTCACGGATCTCCTCCCGTCGTCTCGCACGATCTTTGCCTACTTCCAGACGATCGACGCGACGCTCGGCGCAGCGCCGGCCGGCGACTACGCGGCCTGGTACGGGCTGCGCCGGCTGAAGGTCTGGGAAGACACCGGGCAAGAGATCACCGTCTTCGGCGCGAGATTCACGCTCGCGCCTTGCAACGTGGACGGGACGGCCGTGGACGGCGCGGCCGAGCCGCTCCCCTGGGGCGATGCGCGCGGCGTGACCGCGGCGCTGGTCATCGGCCGTCGCTTGCCGATCCGTCTCGGCGCGTGGACGTTCGCGCCGGCGAACCTTCCGGCGATCGGTGAGGCGGCCGAGAGCGGCGTTGCCGACGACACCGGCACGCGCGGACCCGGCCAGCCCGACTACTTCGCAGTCGAGACGTTCCCGACCGGAAAGTTCGACGACGGCACACCGAACAAGGTCACCACGTACAAGAACATCAGCCCGTACAACAACCGCGTTCGCGACGGCGAGACGCTCGACGTGGCGCTCGTCATGCGCAAGGGCTACGTCGAGAGCCAGACGGCCAAGGTCATCCAGGGCTACGCACTGGTCGAGGTCCTGATCGGGCAGACCGACATCGAAAAACCCTTCACCGCGTGAGGTCACAATGCGCACCGCCGAGATCCTCGCGCGGCTCGACTCAGCGCCGGACTACCACCGCTTCGCCGCGGCGTGGCTCGCCGGCCGGTTCGATCCGATGCTCACGCCGGCGACGTCGGCCGAGATCTCCTCGGCGCCCAATGGCGGCGAACGCCGGCGCCGGCTGCCGGCGTTCGATGCGCCGATCCTGCTCGGCTTCATCGCGGTGTGCTCCGCGGCCGGCGGCGGCGACGTGGCGCACTCGCGTCACAACAAGGAGTGAGCAGTGCCGGTCGGTCGTGTTTGGAGTTACCTGCCGTTTGCATCGGGCACCGGCCCGCGCGGCTACTTCGCCGGCGGCGTGTCGCCCGAAGGATTTTTGTTCCGCTACGAGGAGGCCTTCAGCGCCGGCGCATCGGAGTTGATCTTCCACATGCCCTTCGGCAAAGAGGACTCCGGATGGCCGTCGTACTCGTACGACGCATGGTCGAATCTGCGGCGCACAAAGTCGGCATTCCTGAGGGACGTTCGCGACCAGTCGAAGTGGGTGAGGCTCCTCGAGCGCGGGTACCAGACGTACGGGAAGATTCCGTGGCCCTACGTCGGCATCCCGACCGACTCGACGACGGAGGGTCACCTGCACCGGATGATCTGGCGCAGCCGATCCGCGCTGGCGCCGTGGTTCCGCTTCGGCCGCAAGAACAAAGTCGAGATCCCCGGCGTGTTCATCGACAACTCGGGTCCGCGCAGCGCCACGTCGGCGTACTGGCAGGCGCGGCTCGCGCTCAGACAACTCGGCGTGCCGGTCGTCGGGTGCGAGCCGAGCGCTGAGCCCGGCACGCCCTGGGCGAAGGACGCCGACGGGAAGTCGCTGCTGACTGCGCAGTTGTGGGTGAATCGAATCCCGTACAACCCGGCGACGCAGACGGGCTGGTTCCTGGGGCCTGCGCAACTCCCGCACGAGATCATCCTGTTCTGGTACAACTGGTCGGGGTCTGGCATCACCGACGAAGCGGCGTGGCTCTCCGCGCGGCTCGGCGAAGGCTACAGCGTCGCCGTCGGCACGGGTTGGTTCGTCGAGAACAACAAGACGGCGCAGGACCTCATCGACGCGGCGTGAGTCTCACGCCGCGGGCGGATCGCGCCGGAAAGCGATCGCCCACACGAGCATGACGAGGGTGCCGAAGCCGCTCATATAGACGTACCACCACATCAGCGGCGAGAGCATGTCGCCGACGCGCTTGTGCTCGACTGCGGCCGCCGCCTCCGCCGCCGGCGCGCGATCGAGAGACCCGTGCTGTCCTATCAACGTGGCCACCTCAAGCAATGGGAGCAACTCCATCTCTCGCGACGCGCGCCCGATGAAGAACGCCAGCACGTTCAGCGCGCAGAGCAGCACCAGCACCAACGCGATCGACTTCGGAACGGGCGGATTCAGCAACTTCCACATTCGAGCCTCCTTTTCGCGCAGTGTACATGATCGCGGACATAGCACCTTCGTGCGCGCCGGCGTCTACTGTCCGCGAATGACTGCCGACGACGACCGCGGATCTGGGCACGGCCTGGACGACTTCGAGATCTACCCGAAGCCGCGTCGCGCATCGAAACTGCGCGAGCGACGCACCGCCGGCACGACGGAGCGGCGCGAAGCGCTGCGCCGACTCTCCCTGTTCATCAACGAGCATCCGGGCTACCTGCCCGTGGCGTGGATCTCTCACCAGACGGGCGTGACGCGCGACGCCGTGCGCCGAGCGATCGAGCGCAGCCTGGTCCGCACCGCGCGGTTCACGTTCAAAGACGGCGCGGGCCTGGTCCTTGTGAACATGAACGACGCCGCGGAGATCGGCGCCCGCCGCGGTCGGGTCGCTCGCACCGACCTCCAGGTCATCCAGGCCAGACTCGGCACCGCGTCGAGCGTCGCCGGAAAGGGCGGGATTGGGGATAAGTCCCCGCCCCCTGGATCGCCCAGGAACGCATCGAAGGGCAGGGGACTGGGTCAGGGTGGGTCGAGAACCCGAACGTCTGAGACGGGCGAAAAACCAGCGCCAAAGCGATCTTCGCGATCTCGACCCCGTCGCGACCGCCCCAAATAGGGGGCATAGGGGAACCCGTCCACTGATTCATCAGTGGCGCGCCGGAGGCTGCTGTGGCTCGGGTGTCCCCCCCCGCAGTTGACGGCGGGTCGGGCTGCCGTTCTACTGTGGCCCTTGGCACACCGGGAAACCGCCCCGGTTGCCGATGCCGAAGTAGACCGTGCGAACAGGATAGCGCGGTCCCCGGCGTGCTGCAAGCGGCACGGAGGCTGTGGACAAAATGACGGTACTGGTTGCGCAGAGGGCGGCGACAACGCTTCCGCGGCGTGTGGTCGATGTTGCGTGTGCGATCGCGACGAAGACCGATCCGGGCACAAAGACGGCCTGGATCTGCCAATCGGACATCGCGCGTGATCGAAACATCACCCGTCGCGTCGTCTGCCGCGCAGTTCAGCGGCTCAGCATGGACGGCTACGGCGAGTTCGAGCGCTCACGCGACGGCGGCTGGTTCCGATGGACGCCGGGTCGATTCGAGTCGTTCGTTGACGAAACCCAATGTCCGAGAATACATGTTATGTAAATCATAACACACTTCGGTCACTCCGGGTCGACTGGCTGACCCGTCATCCACTCATCGCTGCCCGACACTTTGCGACGGTGTCGCTCAACGGCACGATCTCGCCCTTGCCCGGAACCCGGCGAGCCTTGAACTCGACGGCCCCCTCGGCGAGCGCCTTGTCACCGATGGTGAGCCGAACCGGAAGGCCGATCAGATCGGCATCCTTGAACTTCACGCCAGGCCGTTCGTCTCGATCGTCGATCAGCACATCCATGCCTGATGAGGCGAGGCGATCGGCGATCGTTCTCGCCGCCTCGCGATGCTCCGGGGCGTCGGGCTTGAGGACGGTGATGAGAACGTGGTACGGAGCGATCGCCGGGGGCCAGACGATGCCGTCGGCGTCGTGATTCTGCTCGACGCTTGCGGCCATGGTTCGAGAGACGCCGATGCCGTAGCAGCCCATGATGACGGGGCGGCTCTGTTGGTGGGCGTCGAGGACGGAGAGG
This sequence comes from Phycisphaeraceae bacterium, assembly GCA_019636535.1. Classification (GTDB taxonomy): domain Bacteria; phylum Planctomycetota; class Phycisphaerae; order Phycisphaerales; family UBA1924; genus JAHBK01. The sequence goes on from JAHBXK010000001.1 coordinate 4,757, forward strand.
CCCATGGCCTGGGAGTACTTGGTTCCCAGTTTGAAGATGTGGCCGACTTCGATGCCCCTTGCGGTTTCGAGTCTGGAACCGGTCGCGCGCGGGGAGGGGTCGCCGGCCATGGCATTTCGCGCGTCGCCGACCTTTACATAACGCAAGTCGGCCAAGATCGGACCCACTTCACGCTTCCAGTTGAAGTGCTTAACGTGGTGGTCGGGCTTGTCGGCGCCGCTGGCCCAGAAGCCGCCCTGCGCGGCGTCGTGGTCGATGATGAGGAGCGTCCCCTTGACGGAGTTGATGACCTTCGGCGAGACGTAGCCGATGGCGAACCCCGCAGCGCGAGCGGCCTTCTCGTCGGCGAGCGAGACGGTCGCATTCGCGTCGCCGGTCATCTCACGCACCGCGATCTTGACCTTGCCCTCGTTCACGTCGTGGTCGCCGCGAACCACGGCGATCGCCCAGTGCCTGCTCCCGTCGTGCCTCGTCACTGCGAAGACGATGGTCTTGAGCATCCGGTCGGGCTTGACCTTCATGAACTTGCCGACTTCGTCGATGCCCGGCAGGTTGGGCGTGTGGACTTCGGCGAGTTCGCCGGTGGGTTCGGCGTCGAGCGTGTGGAGGCCGCGATCGCCGATCTCGCACTTCTCGACGTTCGCAGCGTAGCCGCTGACGGGGCACTTGAGGATCGTGTCTTCGCCGCTGGGCGCGTTGACCATGAACTCGTGGCTGGCCGAGCCGCCGATCGGCCCGCTCTCGGCTTCGACGGCGGTGAAGTCGAGTCCGCAGCGGCGGAAGACGTTGGTGTATGCGGCGTACATCTTGTCGTACGTTTCGTTCAACCCCCCCGCTCCTTCGAGCGCGGTGTGGAACGAATAGGCGTCCTTCATGATGAACTCGCGACAGCGCAGGAGCCCGGAGCGCGGGCGGGCCTCGTCGCGGAACTTGGTCTGGATCTGGTACAGGTTGATCGGGAGTTGCTTGTAGCTGTTGATCGAACCCTTCACCAGTTCGGTAATCGGTTCTTCGTGCGTCGGGCCGAGTGCGGCGACCGCGCCCTTCCGGTCGGTCACCTTGAAGAGGAGATCGCCGTAGTCGGCGTCGCGCCTGGTGCCCGCGTACAGCTCGATGGGCAGAAGCACGGGGAGGTTGAGTTCGCTCGCACCTGCGGCGTCCATCTCTTCACGAACGATCTGACTGATGCGGCGGAGCGTGCGCCAGGCGAGCGGCAAGTAGTCGTAGATCCCCGAGCCGAGTTTGCGGATGTACCCGGCCCGACTGAGGAGGATGTGCGAGGGGCTTTCGGCGTCCGAGGGGGCTTCGCGGGTGGTGGGGATGAGGGTTGAGCCCCAGGTGTGGATTACCCCCCTGCCGGGCCGTTCCGCGCGTGTGTGGTCAAGGCCGCACCGGCCGAGTTGCGTGTCTGACTGGATCGTTGTGTCTGCGTCTGAGGACATAGGCTCCGAGTGTAGGAAGAGGCGAATCGGTCACGACGAGCGGCGATATTGTTCGCACCAGCGGACCTTTGCTTCCCGCGACTGCCATTTCTTGGACTGACCCGGCACGGGCACAACCGACCGTGCTGGCGAGGTGCCTTACCGCCGCTCGGCGCCGGCACCTACCATCGCGCTGATGACCGGCCTGCTCACGATCACTCAGCACGACCACCCCGCAGCGCGGGTGATCGTCCTTCGCGGCCCGCTCGATGCGCACACGACGCCCCAGCTCGACCAGGTCTGCAACGACCTGATCGCCATGCCCGAGCCGCCCGCCCTCACCGTCTTTGACTGCTCCGAGGTCAACATCATGGGCAGTCTGGCGATGGGCTCATTCATCCGGCTCAAGCGCGAACTCCTGCGCAAGAACGCTTCGATGAGGCTCTCAACGCTCCACCCGAGCGTCTTTGCAGCGCTACGTCACGCCCGCTTGCATCTGTTTTTCGAGATCTACGACACCGTGGAAGCGGCGGTCGGCGAGATCCACGCCTGATCTTCGGCCAACTCGGGCCGAACCGACCGGTTCACCAAGACCGCATCGGCACGTCCACTCCCAGCCGATCCGCGCAAGCCTGCGCATCGGCGTAGCCCGCGTCGGCGTGCCTCATCACGCCGAGCATCGGGTCGTTGGTCAGCACGCGCTCCAACCGCGCTGCGGCCTCCGGCGTCCCGTCGGCGACGATCACCTGGCCGCAGTGCTGGCTGTAGCCGATGCCCACGCCGCCGCCGTGGTGGAAGCTCACCCAGCTCGCCCCCGACGCCACGTTCACACCGAAGTTGAGCAGCGACCAGTCGCTGACGGCGTCCGACCCGTCGAGCATCGACTCGGTCTCGCGGTTGGGGCTGGTCACGCTGCCGCAGTCGAGATGATCGCGCCCGATGACGATCGGGGCCTTGACCGCGCCCCGCGCAACCAGGTCGTTGAACAGCAGGCCCGCCTTGTCACGCTCACCCAGCCCCAGCCAGCAGATCCGCGCGGGCAGCCCCTGGAACGCGAAGCGGGGAGCGCACCGATCGAAGTCCCCCGCGAGGAGCGCAGCGGGACTTGCATGGCACGACAGGATCCAACTCCGCAGCCGTTCGCGATACCCGCGATCGACGGCGTCGCGCGCTGCGTCAACCGGAAAGAGGTCCAGAATCGCCTTGTCGGTGACATAGATGTCGCGCGGGTCTCCCGAGAGCACGCACCAGCGGAACGGCCCCCGCCCGAGACAGAACTGCGGGCGGATGTACGCCGGGACGAAGCCGGGGAACGAGAACGCGTCCTTGAAACCGTGATCGAAGGCCCGCTGGCGGATGTTGTTGCCGTAGTCGAAGGTGATCGCCCCCTTCTTCTGCAGCGACACCATCGCCCGCACGTGCCTTTCCATGCTGGCCATGCTCAGTTCCACGTACCGCTCGGGTGAGGCAATGCGCATCCGCTCGGCCTCGCGGTGCGAGAACTCGACCGGCACATATCCCGACAGTGGATCGTGCGCGGAGGTCTGATCGGTCAGCACATCCGGCGTGATCCCGCGCTCGATCAGTCTCTCCAGCAACTCCACCGCATTGGCATGAACGCCGATGGAGACCGCCCGCCCGTTCTTCGCGGCGTCGACAGCGCGGTCGATCGCCTCATCGACGCAGCCGCAGGACCCGTCGTCGTCCTTGCTCGCCTCGCACTCGATGACCTCATCGAGATAGCGGTCGGCCTGCCGGCGCTTGAGGCGGGACAGATCGGTGTCGGCGATGAGGCAGGTCCCGCCGCAGAGCGTGACCGCCAGCGGCTGGGCGCCCCCCATCCCGCCGCACCCGGCGGTGACGCACAACCGTCCCTCGAGCCCCCCACCGAAGTGCGTCCTTCCGCACTCGGCGAACGTCTCGAAGGTCCCCTGCAGGATCCCCTGCGTGCCGATGTAGATCCACGACCCGGCCGTCATCTGGCCGTACATGATCAGCCCCTTGGCCGCCAGTTGGTCGAAGTGCTCCTGCGTGGCCCAGCGGGGCACGAGGTTGGAGTTGGCGATCAACACCCTCGGCGCATCGGTGTGCGTCCGCACAACCCCCACGGGCTTGCCCGACTGCACGAGCAACGTCTGGTCGGGCTCGAGCCGCTGGAGCGTTGCGACGATGGCGTCGAAGGCGGGCCACGATCGCGCAGCCTGGCCCCTTCCGCCATAGACCACCAGCGCATCGGGCCGCTCAGCAACTTCCGGGTCCAGGTTGTTCATGAGCATCCGCATCGCCGCCTCGGCCTGCCAGGTTGAGCACGTGCGCTGGAGCGCCTCAGCGCCGCGAGGGGCACGCACCGGCCGGGCCCCCGGCAGCGCTGTCGGGATCGCGGCGGAGACCGCTTGCGCTGGGGACGTCTCGGCGGCCTGGTTCCGGGCCTTGCTCGGAGGGGTCGTTGCGGTGGCCATGCTCGAACGGTACACGCCGGGCATCATCGGCACCAGTGCCGAGCCGGGAACCGGCCAGCGCAACCGGCATCCAACCGATCGGCCGCGTCGAAACGCTCGTACCATCAAGGCTCAAACGAACACGGAGGCCGCATGAACCGAAACCGAAAGCGGGTGGGCGCGGAGTCTTGCAAGGGCGTGAGCGCACGATCACGCGGCCTTGCGGGCGCTGCGATCATGGTGAGCCTCCTGGCCTGCGCGATCGGCGCGGGGTGCTCGGAGCGCACCTACACCCCCACCCGAACCAGCGATCGCACCAGCAACACCGAAGCAACCGGCAACACCGAAGCAGCCAGCCACAGCGCTGCCACGAGCGACAGCGCAGCCAACCCCACCGAGCAGCGTGGAGCCTCCACCGTGACCAACGTGACCAACGGATCATCCCCCACCCCCCCCTCCCCCGCCACTCCCACTCCGGCCAACTTCAAGCCCGGCACCGAACAGGCGCTCTTCGGTGCGGGGTGCTTCTGGGGTGTCGAGCACATCTACCGCACGCAGATCCCCGGTGTGCTCGACGCCGTCAGCGGCTACGCGGGCGGACGCACCAGGAACCCGACGTACCAGGACGTCTGCTCCGGCTCCACCGGCCACGTCGAGGTGGTGCTCGTGACGTTCGACCCCGCGAAGACCAACTACGATGCGATCGTCGATGCCTTCTTCCGCATGCACGACCCAACGCAGGTCAACCGCCAAGGCCCCGACATCGGTGAGCAATACCGCTCGGTGATTTACTATTACACACCCGAGCAGCGCACCATCGCCGAGGCGGTCAAGGCCCGCCGGCAGCCCAGGCACTCCAAACCGATCGCCACCACGGTTGAGCCGGCTCCGGAGTTCTATAAGGCGGAGGAGTACCACCAGAAGTACTACATCCGCAAGGGAACGCTGCCGTACTGCCACACGCTGCGGGAAGACTGAAAGGCGTCAGGGCATAACCGCAACGGATCGATAGGCTGGTCTCCTCACTTCCAGCTTCCTGCTTTGCTCCGCGTGTGCCTTACGCATGTGGCCTGCGCGTAGTCACCGGTTGAAACAAACGCAATTCGTCCAGGCACACGTGCAGCCGCCTCACGGCCGGTCCGGGTCGCCGAACCCCTCATCGATCGGCAGCACCGGCTCACCCTTCATGTTCGTCATCACGACCTTGAACTGGTCCATCAGGAACAGCGGCTTGGCCGCCTCCTTCGCCAGCGCATCGAGCCGGCGCTGCATCGCCACAACCTTCTCCGGGTGCTTCTCCGCCAGGTTCGTCGTCTCCGACGGATCCTCGGCCAGGTTGTACAGGTCCACGCTCGACGGCAGCGTCGTCCGCCAGATGAGTTTCCAATCCCCCTGCCTGATCGCCCCGCGGAACGGCTCAACGTTGTAGACGACCTCGGTTCTGGGCGATGGGGCTCCGCTCGACAGCGTCGGCCAGACGTTCAGCCCGTCCAGCGGCTTGCACGATTCGGTTGAAGCGCCCGCCAGGTGCGCAACCGTCGTGAACAGGTCCACCGCATGCACCATTTCGGAAACCGGACTGGGCTTGACCTTCCCCGGCCAGTTCGCCAGCGCGGCCACCCGCGTCCCACCCTCGAAGAGCGTCCCCTTCCCCTCCCGGTACGGGCCGTTGTCGCACGGCAGCACAACGTTCGACATGTCCGCCATCACCCCGCTGAACATGGCGTTCCGCGTGCCGCCGTTGTCGCTGTGGAAAAGGATCAGCGTGTTCTCGCGAAGCCCCCGCTTCTCGAGCGCTTCGACCACCCGCCCGACCTGGTCGTCCAGGCACGTCACCATCCCCGCGTACACCCGCCGCGTCGGCTCTTCGATCGATGCGTACCGGTCCACGTACTCCCGCGGCGCCTGGTAGGGCGTGTGCGGGGCGTTGAAGGCCAGGTAGAGATAGAAAGGCTTCGAGGGGTCCTGCTCGCCGATGAACCGCACGGCGTCGGCACCCAGCAGCGTGGTGGTGTACCCCTCTTCGCGAACCGGCTCGTTGTTGCGGAACCAGTCGAGCACGCCGTGCTCTTCGTGCGTGAAGTAGTCCAGTTCGCCGATCATCGCCCCGTACTGATAGTCGAAGCCGCGCTGCCGAGGCCAGTACTTTTTGTCGGCGTGGCCCAGGTGCCACTTGCCGATGATCGCCGTGGTGTACCCCGCCCCCTTGAGCACCTGCGGCAGCAGCACCTCCGAGGTATCCAGCCCGTAACTCGACACGCTCGGGATCACGGCCGTCTGCAGCCCGTAGCGGAACGGGTATCGCCCGGTCAACAGCGCAGCGCGCGACGGGGTGCACATCGGCTGCACGTACATCGCGTCCAGCCGGGCGCCCTCGGCCGCCAACCGGTCCAGGTTCGGTGTGCGGATGTCGGTGCAGCCGTTGAAGCCCACATCCTTCCAGCCCAGGTCATCGGCCACGATGTGCACGATGTTGGGCCGCGCTTGGGCGGTCCCCCCCCGCCCCCCGCCACTCCCCCCACTCTGCCCCAGCGCGTCCCGCGATGAAACGCTCAACACCACGAAAGCGACCAACACCCCAACCGCCGACCACCGCATCCGCTGAATCAACATGTTCCGTGCTCCAGACTCCCTGACCGCGAAGGCTCAAGCGTATCCCCCCCCCCCCCCCCCGCCACCACCTCACGCCTCGCCCCGCTCACCAAGCACGCGCGCGCGTACGCTCGCACGCTCTCGCACAGACATCTTCATAAGGAACCGGCCGACCCATGCAAGCAGGACTCACCAAGCGCGTTGAAGAACTCGTCGAACTCGGCTGGCAACCCCTCACCACCACCGAGACCACCGCCTCGCTCGTTGGCAGAAGGCCCTTCAGTTGGTGGCTCTTCGTGCTGCTGCTGCTCTTCTTCCCCGGCTTCGGCGGCTTGCTCTACCTCATCTTCTGGCTCGCCACCTCCCGGGCCACCGTCTTCCTCCACCAGGATGCCGAAGGGGAGGAGGTCAAGGCGGCCGGGGATCTGTGGCTGGTCTCGATGCAGGAGGCCCGCCGCGAGCACTTCATCACGCAGCAGCGCGCGATCAAGCAGCGCGGGTTCCTCGCGGTCATGTGGCCGCACCTGCTGGTCTTCGTGGTGCTCGTGGCCTTGTGGATCGTGGCCCTGCGGTCGATCCTGTAATCCACCCCCCCGCCCCCCCCCCCCCCCCCCCACCACCACCATCCCATCCCCACGCCTTCCCTTCGTGCCTACGTGCCTTCGTCCCTTCGTGCCTTTCCAAACGAAAGCCCCCGGGGCGATTGCTTCCCCGGGGGCCGTGAACCGATCCGCCGCATGCGCTGACATACAGCGCTCGACCGACCTCATCGCGTCACGGCGGTGAGGCCGGTCAGCGCCCCAACAGGGCTGCGCTCAGGCCGCCAGCCGGGTGGGCTGGTCCTGCGAGCCGCCGTCGGTCTGGTCGGCCTGATCTCCCTCGAAGCGGAACGTCGGTCCGCCGCCGGAGGTGAACAGGACGGTGAAGGAGGGGGCCCACTCGCTGGTCTGCCCGCTCCGCTGCGTGCGGACGCGGTACTGCACGCTGGTGACGCAGGCGGGGAAGGCGGGGTCGATGAAGTCCCTTCGGCCGTTGGCCCCGACGAGCGCCCACGGGGTGAAGCCCGAGGAAGCTGACTCCTGGATGCGCCTTTCCACCATATAGAAGTTGCCGCCCTCGGGGCTGCCGGTGGGGAGTCTCCAGCGCAGGGTGAGTTCGCCGTTGAGGCTGAGCGAGCCGGTGATGTTGATAGGGGCCTTGGGGGCGGGCTGGCTGGAGGGGTTCTTGGGGGGCGGGATCTCGGCGAGGGTGTAGACGTTGGGGTTGCCGCTGGTGACGGCGAAGGTGCGGATGATCTGCAGCACGTCGCCACCGTTGGCGCGGAGATCGGCGGTGGCCTGGTAGTAGGCCTGCGTGGCGGTCTTGGAGGCCTGCCGGGCGGCCTCGGCGGCGGCGAAGGCGGCGGTGGCGGCCTCCACCGCATCGCGGAAGCCGGTGGCCTGCTGATTGGTCAGACCGATCTGCGTGGCGTTGCTGAGCCAGGGGTTGACGTGGTTCTGATAGAATTTGAGCATGTCTTCGCGATTGTTGGGGACGACTGATGAACTGGCCATAAAGGAGATCCTCCGCGCTTGCGCCCGCGGATGGTTGTCCGCGTGGCGATCCGGCTGGGCCCCGACGTGCATGGTTCACGCTGAACCAAGGGCATGTCGGAAGATTGAAGCCGAACCGGACGTGCGGCGGGTCGGATCGGCCTGCGCGTGGGGAGCGATCGGTGGCGGGTGGCGCTTTCTGTGATTTTGTTGGGTGGGAGCGCGTCATAAAGCAACCTTCTCCACAGAGTTGTGGATCAGACATCCCACGGCCGGGGGATGCCGGGTGTGCCCCGCGGCATGAATTGCGCGGCCAGCGCGGGGGCGATGAGTGTGCGGGTTGGCCCATTGGGACCGCCGGATCGGTGGAGCGCGGCCACTCCAGCCGGCCCGGCCGAGACCGCGGGGGTCCGCATCGTCCCCAACCGGGGGGGCGCTGGGCGACGGGCCCAATGTGCGTTTTCAAGGTAACTTGGTGCAGTTTCAATCCACGCCCCCTCGCGAGGGGGCGACACCCGAATCGTAACCGCTTGATAGGAAGCGGGCCAAAGACGGCTCGCCGCGAACCACGTCCGTACGTCAGGGCACCCCCAAGTCAACAGTTGACGGTGACACACATCAACTTGTCAAAGAAGGTGTTGCGCACCCGCGAACCGGGCGAGACATCGCCGATCGCTCCGCGTTCGCGGCTAGATCATCAACGGACCGTCGATGTCGAATGACGGCTTGCTTCCGTGGTGCTCGACCCTGCGATCCTTGAGCCAACTCTTGCCGAGAAAGTAGAACCGCACGCTGTCGGACGTAGGATCGATCAGTTCAAGCAGCCGATGCTTGAGGGCCGCGAACTGTGCGGGATCAACGGAGCACTCAAAGACCGAGTTCTGCACGCGCTGACCGTAGTCCTCACACGCCCTGGCGATTCTCCGCAAACGCCGTTTGCCGGCGTCATCGGTCGTGCAGACATCGTATGTGATGAGTACGTACACAAGTGCTCTCTTGCAACGATCGGCGGGCGGAGAGACCGCCGTGGACGGTTACTGCCAGACAAACGGAGGATAAGCGTCCAAGTCACCCCTTATGTGGCGCGAAAGAAGGCGGGCCTGGAGATGGATCAGCAGTCCGACGGTTGTCTTCTCACCAAGGAAAGGATGAGTGATGAACTCCTGCTTGCGCCGCTGGTATGCGGCAACGACTTCCCGTCGAGTGCTGTCATGCATCGTCACCGCGCCGTTCGGAGCAACGGTGAAACCCGATGGCTTGACCTGGCCGCGGTTGACCAGCGACAACGCCAGACGATCCGCAAGAAAGGGACGGAACTCCTCCATAAGGTCAAGAGCAAGCCCGGGGCGGCCGGGTCGGTCGCGGTGCAAAAACCCGACCGCCGGGTCAAGGCCCACCGACTCGCAGGCGGAGCGTGCGTCATGGGCGAGCATGGCGTACAGGAAGGACAGGAGCGAGTTCATTCGATCGAGCGGCGGTCGCCTTGATCGAGATGTGAACTTGAAAGCGCCTGAATCGTCCGTGACAAGCCCATTGAAGACGGCGAAGTACACATTGGCCGCGTCTCCCTCCAGCCCGCGAAGTCGATCGGGGTCGTCGTGCCGTTCGAGAGCCCGGAGCGAAGCGCCCAGCGAGACAACCGCCCGCTCGAGCGATTCCTCGCAAGCAAGCCCCGGCCGATCGCGGAGCGCCCGCATCAGCACGGTCCGCGAGTTGGCGATTTTGCCCGCGAGAAGCCCGCGGACGATCACCGCGCAGGCGCTCGGATCATCGGCACGACGGTACTGCTCCCTGCGAAGGAGCACGTTCCCCGGCGTGAACCCGCTGATTCTGGCGAGAAACCTGCCGTGCTCCGTGCAGAGCGAGATCGCGATCCCCGCCTCGCCGCAGGCCGACATGAGCGCGGGGCTGACGCCGATGCGGCCGAGGCACACGATCCCGCCGAGGTTGTGGAAGGGCACCCGGAGCCTGACTTCTTGTTCTACCCGCACGGCGACCGTCGATCCGTCCTTGGCGAGGTAGGCGCCCTCGGTCATCACAAAGAGGGTGTTCAGGTGTTGCTTCACGGTGCGGCCTCCGTGGACTCCGAGTGGAGGAGCGACGACAGGTAGCGATGGGCGGATCGGCCCGGCGACGTGCCGTCCGGCAGACACAGGTCGAGCAGCGAGCACCGATCGCACTTCCGTTCGCGCACGGCACGAGGCGTTCGCCCGTTGCGAACCATGTCATGGATCAGTGCCGCGGTGGTCTCGGTCAGCCCTCGCAGACCCGCATCGAAAGTCACGTCGGTGCGTCTGCGTGTGCGACCGTAATAGAGCGAGCCGACCGCGACTCGACCGGCCGGGAGCGAGAGCATTTCCTCAAGACAGAGCGCCTGCGCGCAGAGTTGCACTTCGTCAGCGCGGTGCGATTTGGGCTTTCCTCGCTTGTACTCAACGGGGAACGGCGTGCCTGGACCACGACCGGCCGAGCCGACGGGCCGATGAAACTCCACAACATCCGCCCTGCCCGACAACCCGAGCCGCATCGACCGGATCGGGAGGGAGCGGACCGTCGTAACCCGAACGGGTGTTGGACAGTCAGACGACCGATCCCCGAGCGCCGGAACATCGGCGAGCGATCGGGTTCGAGATTCCGCTCTCCCGCCGCCGCACGGACCAACCTTGGCACCGTCAGCCCGTTCGTGCAGGTGCCGCCCTTCAACCGTCAATCTGTTCTCGGCCCACAGTCCTTCAACGTGGATCAGCGCGCACTGACGGGGGCAGAAGATGAAGTGCTGCAGAGCGGACAAGGGCAGAAGGTCGTCCTCATCGAACATCCCGGCACACCTATCTCCGGGCTTACGCCCAGTCGATCCACCGTTCCACCGAGACCCCGGCGGGCATCTTCCGCTCGTCCCGGATGGTGAGCGCGTAGTTCGCGAACGAGCGGGGCGGCCGGCCCTTGGAACGAATCTCGGGCTTGAGTTCGACGGTGACGCGGTCGAACAACTGATCGGCCCGGGCGTTGCCCATCGGGTGGTCGTGCCTGAAGGCGATGCATGCTCGCGGGGCCATCACGCCGCGTGCGGCCGAACGATCGTGCTCGAACATCATGTTCAGCGCGCGCTTGAGCAACTCGAGATCGGTGTCGGAGAACCCCGTACCGCCGCGGGCCGGATCGGCCAGTGGAGCGCTGATGTACCCCTTCGCGCAGTACAGACCGTACGGCACGGTGAACTTGCGTCCCATCGTCCGTTCCTTTTCTCGGTCGGCCTCGTTGGTCACCGCGCACCGCGTCACCGAGTGCTCGGCGGAGACGATCGGGTCGATGCTCCGCGCGAAAGAGAACTGCACCGGCCCGCGCACCTGACCGGCGGTCATCTTGATCTTGGCCTTCACCCCGCCGCCCGCAGCGCCGGTATCGAGATCCTTTTCGGTTCCCGTGGAGAGGACCGCGCCGAAGGCGCGGATGTCGAAGAAGTTGTCGCACAACCACCGCTGGGCGAGATCCTCCGCCGCAACGGTCAGCGCCGGCCCGGTCTCCGCCCCGTCCGCGTCGTCGCCTTTCTTCTTGCCTTTGCCGGACTTGGCGTTGTGCTTGCCCGCCACCGCCCTGCGCACCTCATCGCTTGTGATGTACGCCCGCTCGATCTGGTCGTTGAGCACCGCCCCCTCCCGCACGAAGATCTCGTACGGCGGTCGGCCGCCGTGCTCCAGCGCCACGAAGTTGCGCACTTTGCGCTTGAGGCACACGTCGGTGACGAGCCCTTGGTTCGTCTCGGGATCCAGCCGGGGAAGGTTCCCGGCGTCCGGGTCGCCGTTGGGATTGCCGTCGGCCACATCGAAGTAGTACAGAAAGTCGTACCGGCAGGTGATGGGGCTCGGGGTGCTGCTGGCCTTGCTCATGAAACATTCTCCGTGATGGTTTCGAGGGTGGAAGCGCTGGCTTCGTTGCCCGACTTGGGTGTAAAGAAACTCTGCCGCTGCTGGTAGAAGCCCAGGCAGAAGAGCCCCTGATCGGGGAGCGGCAGAAACGACGGAAACTCGCGGAGGTGGTCGCAGATCTGCTGCAACTGCCGCTCGCGCATGACACGCAGTCCGCCGCTCTCGCCGCCGAACTTGTTGAGGTCGAAGTTGCTCAGGCGGAGCAGGCGAGGAAAGACGGTCACGGGATTGGCCGAGGCCGAGGCGAAGTACTTGCCCCGACGGTTGACCGAACCGCCCGACCCTTCCTCCGCAACTTTGTCGAGGAGCGCGAAGAGTCTTCCGAGGTGGTAAGCCTGCGCGGGGTGTTGCTCGTTGAGTGACATGGGAACCTCCTTTGGTGTGACCGCCCTTCGCAGGCAAGCCGCGATGATGGACGCTCGTCTGTGACCGATCGTTCGCTCGCCCTCCGTGCGTTTGTCCGCGTTCACCCAGCCGTCCGTGCGGACCCGCTGCACAACGGAGCCGAGCAGCGACGCCGGGTAGGGCAGACCCAGCAACACCGCCCGCCCCAATTCACCGATGAGCCTCGGCGCGATGCGATCTTCATCCGGCCAGCCGTTCTTGGCCATCACGGTCTCGCGGGCGATCTGCGTGAGGGTGGGAAGCTGAAAGCCGTTCGGTGCACCGTCGAGCGTGAGCGCTGCGGCGTGCTGCGCCAGGTGCTCGAAAACGCCCCCAACCGTTGAGCCGATCCAGAACCGAACGGAAAGCCGAGAGATATTCGGAGATAGGCCGAGCACGTAGAACGGCTGCCCGGGATCACCGAGGTCGCTCGGCAGCCCGCGACGCGCTCCGCTCCCCCACATTGCCAATGCGCTGAGCAACGCCTCGTCCTGCCCCCCACCATGCCCGGCGATCACCTGCCCGAACAACATCAACGCCCGCTGGCTCTCGGTCCAGAAGACCACCGTGGTCTCTCCGAGTCGGACCCGGTGCCGGTCGCTCACAAGCAGGTAATTCAAAGCCTTGCAGTACCGCGAGGCGTCTTCCACACCCACCGGCGCGTTGTACGTCTGGCTCTTGCCGTACGACTCGAAAGAGGGGCAGTTGAAGGAAGCGAGTTTGGCGCCCGAACTCTGGGCTCCGACTACGCCCTTGATCGCGGGCTCGTGCAGGCGGGCGAGCCGTTCCGAACGGCCGGTGACAAGGCTTGGAGCGCTTGTCGCCCGATCGGCCGCCGCGCGGTCCTCCGAGGGATCACCGCCTTCAGCGTCCGATCCGACTGCAAGCTGGTCGGCCCAGTACGCGCGGACCGCCTCGGACTCGTGAACAAACTCCAGGCGGTTGCGAATCTGAAAGACGCCGTTGCCGCCCGCGACCTCGGAGAGAAGCGGATGCTCTGCCGCAGTGCTCGGATCCCACTTCTTCAGGAATGCGCAGACCGCGCTGAACCCGGCGTCGTTGATGTCGGCCTCAGCGGACAGGTGCCGCTGCTTGAAGGCCGCGAAACACTCCGCCACACGCCTCGGATCAACAGCGCGCCCGCCGGGCTTGGGCGGGGGAGCCAGACCGAGCAGGTACTCGGTCTTGTCGCACAGGAAGCCGGGGGCGATCGCGACCGTCCGTCCCGGTATCTCCGGCACGACGAGCGATCGCGGCAGCACGCGGGGCTTCCGCTTGCTCGTGGCATTCAGTTCTTCGGTGCGGCGAGCATCCTCGAACGCGTGCAGGGTTCCATCGGTGTTCAACACCACCACGAAAGAGACCTTGACCACTCCGTAACCGTGCGGCGCCAACAGCGCATCGGCGTTGTCGTCGCCCGCATGTTCGAGTCTGCGGTACAGGTCGCACAGCGCTGGGATGATCATCGGCGGACCTCCGCATCGCGTGGGTCCGGCACATCGATCACGCCGTCACGCATCACCGCCCGGAAGAACAGCGGCGTCATGCCGTCGGCGAAGTCGATGTCGAGCAGCATGTACCCCAGGTCGCGCTCTCCGGCCAGTTCCGGATGGCAGGCGGGGAGATCCCCGTCGATGGGGGAGACGTCGGCCGGAAACTCCCGGCACCCCAGGTAGGGACGGTGGAAGCACTGACCCGACGCCAACCGGCGATTGAACTGGTCCAAGTGCTTGGCCTCCGGCTTGCTCTCCGGCCCGGAAGCATCGAGCACTTCGATGTGGGCCTCCACGATGTAGTCCACATCTCGAAGGATCGTCGCAGCTCGCTGTTGCCGATCCTCTTCAACGATCATGCCAAGACGCCCCCGGCCCGAGTTCATCGAGCTCTGCACCGATGAGAGGCGGATCTTCTGCCCGACCTCGTTGCGACGGACGTTCAGCCAGCGGATCGGTGCGAGCACGCGGACCCGGTCGATGACCCACCGCATCTGCGGCTTCCAATAGATCGCCTCGATCACCCCCCTCGCGGCCGAGGGCGTGAGAACGTCGTAGCTGACGCGCTCGGCCTTCATCTCCGGCCGGGTAAAGCACGCGAACTCGCCTCGGATGCGACACTGAATACCGAAGGGCATGGGTTTGCCTCCTGATGTCTCAGCATACCCACACTCGGCCTTCGCCGCATTCCTGCATTACTAAGCCGACACCCTCGTCGTACGCCCTCGGCTCGATGAGGACGTGCAATCCGTGCTCGGTCCTGGTGATCACGTGTTCACTGTTCGGTGAATCGAGCCACCAGAGCGGGACGTTCACGGAAAGTGCTTGCAGGCCTCTCCAGAGTTCGGGTGTCGGGGGCTCACCACGGAGCAACCGCTCCACCGTGCACGGCCCGTGCGTCCCGTACGGGACGACCACCGGCCGCTGGTGATCGTCGACCATGCGGAATCGTTCGGACGCAGCGCGGAAGTCCAACGCGATCCTCGGCACGGATGGGTCGCGGGTCGCACCGAGCGCGAAGCACTGCATGACTTTGGGGGAATCGAAGCCATGGCCTTTCTGATTCCAGTAGTGCATCCGGAAAAACGACAGCATGGCTTCCGGTGACAACGGATCGTCCGAATGTTCAGGCATGACACGCCCGGCCGCATCGCGGGCGAGCCGGATCGACTCGGGCAACCTTCCCTCCGTGGTCGGATCCGGCTGGAAGACGATGACCCGACCCGCCGCCAGCGTTCCTTCCCGGTTGCAGCGCCCCGCGCTCTGGGCGATCGAGTCCAGCCCCGCCATCGCCCGCAGCACCAACGGGAAGTCAACGTCAACACCCGCCTCGATCACCTGCGTGCTGACAAGTCGGCAAGGTTCGCCGCACACCAGCCGACGCCGCACCTCCGCCAGCACCACAGCGCGATGCGCTGGGCACATGGAAGCGCTCAGGTGCAGAGCCGAATCGTCCCCAGCACGCAGCAGCGCGAACAATCCGGACGCGTGCCGACGCGTGTTCACGATGACGAGCGCGGAATCGGAACCGAGCAGGCGGTCAACGATCTCGGCGTCGGACGCCTTCCCGACCTGCTCCACCCGAGTTCTGGAGAGGCCCGCGAACAGCCCAGGCACATCGCGGATGATCTCCCTGTCCGGCGTCAGCGGCAGGCCGATCGGGAACTCCGCCCGATGCGCGAGCGCCGGTTGAGTGGCCGTGCAGAGCACCACGGAACATCCGTAATGGTCAACCAATTCGCGCAGCGCAGCGAGGATCGGCCGCAACAGCGTCACGGGAACGGCCTGCGCCTCGTCGAGCACGATCACGCTCCGGGCGATGTGGTGCAGCTTGCGGCAGGCGCTGGGGCGAGCGGCGAAGAGCGACTCGAAGAGCTGAACGGTCGTTGTCACCACGATCGGCGCGTCCCAGTTCTCGCTGGTCTGCCTGCGCCAGAGCGACTCACGGTCCGGATCGAGATTGGAATGGTGCTCCAACACGGCCGACGCGCCGAACACATCTCGATACACGCCCGCGTTCTGATCGATGATGCTGGTGAAGGGCACGGCAACGATCACCCGGCGCAGCCCGTGCCGGACCGCGTGCCCGAGCGCGAATCTCATCGATGCCAGTGTTTTGCCGCCGCCTGTCGGCACGGTGAGGGTAAAGAAGCCGGGTGATCGGTCCGCGCTCCGCTTGCAGTCCTCGGCGACGGTCCGTCGGCAGTCGGCAACCCGCTTGGCGCTCCCGCAGTCGGACTCGCGGCGTTCTCTGGCCTGATCAGACCGGCTTTCAATCTCAGCGCACACCGCGTCGAGCAATGGCGCAAGTTCGGGTGTGGCCGATCGCTGACGCGCCCGCTCTGGGCTCATGAACCTCTCGGTGGCGAGGTAGTCCGCATCGACAAGCGCCGAAAAGAGCATGCGCGTGAAGAACGCGAGTTGAAACGCCGCCTGCGAATGATCCGTGCTGAGTCGGGCGGGGATGCCGCTCGGCACGTTGGCCGCGAGAAGGGGTGCGGGAGCGTAATTCAGGGCATCGGCGATCACCGGATCGCGCTTGTTCAATCGAGCTTCGAGCGTGCCGGGGGTGTTCAGGTCGCCGTGATCGGCCAACCCGGCGTGGTGTCCGGCGATCACATAGGCCAGCAATCGACCTGTGACCGCATCGCGACTTACCGCGTGCCTTGCCCCGGCCGTGGAGTGATCGACTCGGCCCGGCACGGTCTCATCCGTTGCGTCCTCCTTCGCTTGAGAACTACGCCGTAGATACTCCTGAAAGCCCGCCGAGTACTTGCCGAGATCGTGCCACAGCCCAGCAACCCGCGCCCACTCGGTCGCACCGAAAGACGCAGCGTTCTGCCCTGCAAGCGACGAGACCTGCTCAAGGTGTGCCTCTAGCGGCTCCCAGCGGTCCGGCGGTTCTCCGGGCAGAGTGTGGGCGAACGGCTGGTGCACGAACGCAGTGTACAACCGAAAGCGCTGGGCCTTCAGCCCTGCCAGCGCATCGATCCTGTTGTTGCATGGCTGTTGGCATTGAGTTCAAACCGCCCCCCACGCCCCCCACGCCTCCGGCTCTGCGCCCCCCACCCCCCCTCCCCCCTCCCCCCACTGCACTGCACTGCACTGCACCGCACCGCACCGCACCGAGATCGCGCGGTCGCACCGCCCCGACGGCTACCGCCACCGCACCGCCGTCGGTGTTGCGCCACCGTCGGTCGCGATCACCGTGTACGTCCCCGTGTTCGTCGGCACAACGAAGAACCCGCCCTGCGTTGCGGAGACCACCTCCGGACGCTCACGCAGCGTCGTTGTGGCGGGCTGACTCGCCCCCACCAGCACGGCCCCGCAGACCAGCGCCACCAGCGCCGTGACCACCACCGTCAACCGACGAACGCTCCGCTCCAGCCCTTCGATCCGCCGCGAATCACACTGTCCCATGATCGAACCTCCTGTGTCTCGTTGCCCCCCCCTCCCCGCCCCCTCCCTCCCCTTCCCCCCACTCCCACTCCCACTCCCAACTCCCGGGTTCGTTCCCCGGTTCGTCTATGGATCAGGCCCACCCACGGCTGCACTTCCCTGGCGAATCCGCGATCCACCTCTTTCTTCCCCCACCCCCCACTCCCCACTCCCCCCCCCCCCGCCCCCCCCCATCTCCTCCGCCTCTGTGCCCTCCGTGTTCCGCTCCGTGAACTCCGTGGACCGCTTCCTCTTCCGCCTCCGGCCTTCGGCCTTCGCGATCTTCGTGACTTCGCGTTCGCGCTGGCACGCCCGGACGGACGAACGCACACCCGCGCACCAGTCGCAGGAGTTACACAACCGGTTATCCGGCGGGTTACACGCCCGTCTGTTCGGGTGCGTGCGCGGCCAAGGTCCGCTTCCGGGTTGTGACGGTTGTGCGGCCCGTGCGGGCCTTATAGATCGCACGAACGGGCGCAGAAGGCACACAGCACAGAACCGCAACACCCGACTCGGGGAGGAAACCGACGCTCACTACAGTTTTTCGGCCTGTGAATGGAATTGTGTGCCACGTGAATAGAGTTGTGAGGCACCGAACAGCCGCTGTGAGGACCCGAATCGCTCCTGTAAGCCTGAGAAAAATCCTGTTCACGTGGAACATTGCCGTTGTGAGCGACCGAAACACGCCTTTGGGGTGGCACACAATTCCATTCACACCCCGAAATACTGTATTGTGGCAGGTCACAGTTCCATTCACGGCCCTCACAACGGCAATTCCGGACGTTGCAACGCCTTTCACGCCCCTCAGCGCTGCGAAACCGGCCCTTGCGATTCCTTTCACGGGCCTCACCACGACCACGCCCCACCTCACCACGCCCCGATCGACCCGCACACACCCCTGATCGGGCCACTCCAGCGCGGACGCGGACGTTCGCCCAGCGCCCAACCGCGCAGCGCGTCCCCGTCCTCACCGGACCGAGCCACCCACCCACGCCTTGCCGACACCGAGCCGTCACGCCGGGTGGGCATCGGGCCGAGTGTCTACGCGCCCATCTCCCGACCCCGATCCCGCGCAGCCAGGATCGCCCGCACCACCGTCTCCACCATGCCGGCCTCTTCGAGCACGCCGAGCGCTGCCGCCGTGGTGCCTCCCCGGCTCGTCACCGATTCGCGGAGCGCTTCCGCGCTGCGGTCGTCCGCCCGGAGCAGCGATGCAGCGCCCAGCAGCGTCTCTCGCACGATCAGGTCCGAGGCCTCGGGCGAGAACCCCGCCCGCGCACCCGCCTCGGTCATCGCCTCGGCCAGCAGAAACAGATACGCGGGCCCGGAGCCGGCGAGCGCGGTGAACGCGTCGAAGAGTTCCTCCTCGATCAGCAGCGTCCGCCCGATCGATCCGAACAGCAGCAGCGCAGCGCCGAGGTCGTCCGGGTCGGCGTCCTCTCCCGCGCAGAGCGCGGACATGCTCAGCCCCACCCTCGCGGCCACGTTCGGCATCGCGCGGATCACCGATCGGCCTCGGATGTTCAGCCGATCGGCGATCGTCGATCGACGCACCCCCGCCATGATCGAGAGGATCGGCCGGTCCGGGTCGGTGAGCAGCGGACGCAGCGTGTCGCCGAGCGCTGCGATCGGCGCTCCGCCCGCCCCCGGCGGGAAGGCGCCCAGGAAACTCTGCGGCTTCACCGCGAGCAGGATCGGTGTCCCCGGCGCTGCGCGGAGGCACGCCTCGGCGTGGTCGGCGGTCGTCGATTCCGGTGGCAGGCCCCACGAATCGAACAGTTCGCGCTTGGCCGCACCCGGCTCGCACAGCGTGATGCGCAGAGGCGAGAGCACGCGCCGGTCGAGCGCTGCGCGCACGATCGCCTGGGCCATCGCGCCGCCGCCGAAGACCAACAGGCCCGGGAGTTGTGCCGGTTCATCCGTCACGGGGGCAGAGGATAGCAGACACCGCATGCCGGGGCGGGCCCTCGGCTCATCACGCGAACCTCGCCGCGGCCGGATCATCGCACGAACAGCGCGCAGCGCTCACTGAAACAGGAGCGTGGAGAGGTATCGCTCACCGAACGAGCAGGCGAACGTGACGATGCGCTTGCCCTTGTACTCGGGCCGCGCGGCCAGGCGGGCGGCGACGGCGACGTTGGCCCCGGTCGAGATGCCGCCGAGGATCCCCTCCTCGCGCGCCAGCCGCTTGCCCCACTCGAAGGCCTCATCGTTGCTCACCGTCTCGACGCCGTTCAGGAGCGACGTGTCGAGGTTGTCCGGCACGAAGCCCGCGCCGATCCCCTGGATCTTGTGCAGCCCCGGCTGACCGCCGGAGATGACCGGCGAGGTCTCGGGCTCGACGGCGATGGCGCGGAAGTCGGGCTTGAAGCGGCGGACGTAGCGCGTCACACCCGTGATCGTGCCGCCCGTGCCGACGCCCGCAACGACCGCGTCGACGCGTCTCTGCGTGTCGTTCCAGACCTCCGGGCCCGTGGTGGCCTCGTGGATGGCGGGGTTGGCCGGGTTGTCGAACTGCTGGGGCATGAACGCGTCGGGGTGCTCCCGCACCAGTTCGGTTGCGCGGGCCACCGCGCCGCGCATCCCCTTGTCGGCCGGGGTCAGGACCAGTTCCGCGCCCATCTGCTTGAGCAGCGCCCGCCGCTCGAGGCTCATCGACTCGGGCATGGCGAGCATCAGTCGGTACCCCTTGGCCGCGCAGACGAACGCCAGCGCGATCCCCGTGTTGCCGCTGGTCGGCTCGACGATGAGCGAGCCGCGGTCGGACTGGCCGTTGGTCCCCGGCGGGCGGAGCGTGCCCGCGGCCTCGGCCGCGTCGAGCATCGCCCGGCCGATGCGGTCCTTCACGCTGGCCAGCGGGTTGTCGAACTCGAGTTTGAGCAGCACCTCGGCGTGGCCCTCGGGGATCACGCGGTTGAGCCGCACCAGGCGCGTGTTGCCTACGCAATCGAGGATGGAGCCGTAGGTGCGGTTGTGGATGGTCTTGAAGTCCGATGCGGGCATGGAGCGTTCCTCTTCGGTCTGTGCGGGAAGCGCTGGGCAAGGCCGGCGCTCCACGCGCCGAACTCAGCGTCGGCCGGCGGTGGCGGAGGATCGCGCATCTGTGCGATCGTCGCCGTCGGCGGGCGCATCGATGCGCTCGACCGGGTGACCCGCCTGCTTCCAGGCGTCGAAGCCTCCCTCGAAAACGCGCACGCCCTTGTGCCCGGCCAGGACCATGCGTTTGGCCAGTCCGCGCGCCAGCGCAGAACTGGGGTGCTGGCCGTAGACGACCACCGTCCTGGCCGAGGAGACGGAAGCGGGAAGACGGGCACGCTCGGGGAGATCGTTGAGCGTCATGTTCATCGCGCCCGGGAGGTGCCCCTGCTCGAACTGGTCCGGCGGCCTGGCGTCGACGATGCGGAGCGTGTTGCCGCGCGATGTGTCCATCAACCTCTTGACGGCGACGGTGTCGATGGACTGCAGGTCCCTGTCGGAGACGTCCTTGTTGCAACCGACAAGACCGGCGGTCGTCATCAGCGCCAGCATCAAGAGGAGGCCTCGCTGCACGGTCGTGACGATCCCCCAAACCGAAGAACGGCGGGGTCGATGCCCCGTTCCGGGGACAACCACTGCGTGCTGGGCCATGATTCGACCTCCCTGCGGCGTGCGAAGAGCATATCGACGATGCAACGGTCCGTCACATGCATCGGGCAAAGTGCGTGCGTTGGCATCGCAATCGGACTTCGCACCGAACGTTCACCAGTCAGAACGGCGGATGGAATCTTGTGCGAACCGAACCAACCGTGGACGGTAACGGTACGAAGTCGACGTCGTGGTTGTTTGCCTGCGGCCTCGGGTGCGGGATGGAGCAAGCCGTGAGAAGGCGTGGAGGTTGAATGAAAGGCACTCGACCGCAATGGTGGGCAGGATCGATCGGGCGGCCTGTGGCGACCGCGCTCAAGGGTGGCGCCCTGCTCGCGGCGTTGGTTTCGGTGTCCGCCTCATCCGGCAACACGGGATCGATGAACGAGCAGCCCGCGATGCGGCCCCGAGACGGTTCGGGGTTGAACGCCGAGCCTTCGCTCATCTCGGAGAACACCGCGCTCGTCGCCGGCCGGCCGGGGATCATCGCGATCACGTTTGCACTGCACGGCAAGTGGCACCTGTACTGGCCGGGCCAGAACGACACGGGCATGGCGCCGCAAGGCAGGCTGAGCGCATCGATCGACGGGGCTGAAGCCGAGGGATTCGAGTTTGGTGCGTGGCAGTGGCCGTCGCCCAAGCGGTACGTGCTGCCGGGGGACATCCTCGATTATGTGTACTGGAGCCGTGTGACGCTGCTCGTGCCGGTCACGCCACCCGAGTCGGCGATCGGCAGGACGGTGACGTTCGCCGCGGACCTGGAGTGGCTGGTCTGTGACGAAGCGTGCGTGCTCGAGAAGAAGCGGGTCGAGTTGTCGTTGCCGGTTGTGTCGGAAGATGACAACGCCCAATTGAGGCCGACGGCGGGCAAGCGGCACATCGATGAAGCCCGGCAGACGTTGCCGCGTCCGTTCGCGCCGTTGGAGTCGATGCCGACCGACACGCGGCCGGTGGTGAGCGCTTCGGGCGATGTGGTGACCATCCGGTTCCCGGGCGCGAGAGAATTGCACTTTTTGCCGCACGCGGACGGCGTTCGGATTTCGAACGCGTTGTCGGGCGGGAAGGTGGAAGGGGACACCATCCGGATCGAACTCGACCGAGCGGACGACCCCGAGAAGAAGAACGTGAAGGGCGTCTTGCAAGTGCTCTGGCGGCTGCACACCGTGCCGACGTCATACGATATTGAGTGGACGCCCGAGCAGATCGCTTCGGGCAGGTTCTTTGATTCGCCCGCGGATGACCGCGGAGGTGCTCAAAAGTCTCCCGGCAAGCCCGGGTGAAATCGATCTCCCGCCTTGAAAGCGCTCGACCGGAGCGAACGCGTGTTCGAGCCGTGCCGATCGCGGGCGGGAGTGCGAAGGAGAAGCAAGCATGAAGACCCAGATCCGTTTCCTCGCCGGCCTGTTGACGTTCTCTGCCGTGGCGCTCGCCGGCTCGCTGGCGATGCCGAGCGCTGCGCTCGCCGATCCGGCCAAGGAGGCCGCCAAGCAGCCGGACAAAGACGCGAAGAAGGACGAGAAGAAGGCTCAGCCGGTGGCGATCGGACAGAAAGCGCCCGACTTCACCCTGACCTGCACCGACGGCAAGCAGCACAAACTCGCCGACCTCAAGGGCAAGATCGTGGTGCTCGAGTGGTTCAACCCCGAGTGCCCAGGCATCGTGCAGCACCACAAGACGGCCAAGACCTTCAACGACCTGCACAAGGCCTTCAAGGATCAGGGCGTCGTGTTCCTGGCGATCAACTCGGGCGCCAAGGGCAAGCAGGGCCACGGCAAGGAACTGAACCAGCGGCTGGCCAAAGAGTTCGAGATGCCCTTCCCGGTGCTGCTGGATGAGAGCGGCACGGTCGGCAAGGCCTACGGCGCCAAGACCACCCCCCACTGCTTCATCATCGACAAGGACGGGATGCTGGTCTATAACGGCGCGATCGACAACGGCCGCATGGGCAAGAACGGCGACCGCAACTACGTCCGCGAGGCGCTGGAGCAGGTCGTCAAGGGCGAGACCGTGACGACGCCGGAGACCCGGCCCTACGGCTGCAGCGTGAAGTACGCGAGCTGAGGACGCTTCGATCATCGACCGACAAGTCCCATGATCTCTCGCGGGCCCGATCGTGACCGATCGGGCTCGCTTTCTTTGAAAGATCGGGCCGATACCTAACGTTCGCCGGTTGCGCTGCGTGGCGCTCCGGATCTGGCTTTACCAAGAGATCACATGCTGTCATCCGCTTTCGATCTTCTGCTGGTCATCCTGGGCTTCAGCCTGATCATCGTCGTGCACGAGTTGGGCCACTTCATCGCAGCGCGATGGGCGGGCATCCGCGTGCTCGCCTTCGCGGTCGGGTTCGGCCCGGCCATCTGTTCCTACCGCCCGGGGCTCGGGTTCAGGCCGGGGAGCAGCGAGGGCGAGTTCCGCGCGATGGTCAAGTCGGGCAAGTCGCCCGAGTCGGGCGGGACGATCAGCCCGACCGAGTACCGATTGAACGTGCTCCCATTGGGCGGCTACGTCAAGATGCTGGGGCAGGACGACAGCGACCCAACCGCCACGTCCGACGCTTCCGACAGTTACCAGAACTGCCCTCCGCCCAAGCGGATGGTGGTGATCAGCGCGGGCGTGATCATGAACCTGCTGCTGGCAGCGCTGCTCTTCTGGATCGTCTTCACGATCGGACTGAAGACCGAGCCCGCGCGGATCGGGCTGGTCACGCCCGGCAGCCCCGCCGCAAACGCGACGCCGATGACAGACTCCACCGAACCCGGCGCAAGGCTCATCGAGCCGGGCCTGCGGCCGGGCGACGAAGTGCTCGCCGTGGACGGGGAGCGCGTCGACACGTTCAACGACGTGAGCGTGAAAGTGATCATGGCCAAGGGCGGCCGCGATCTGAACTTCCTTGTGCGCCGGGAGATCGACGCGGACAAGTCCGAGGAACTGATGTTCAGGGTCAGCCCGCGCGAGAGCCGCGAGACGCGCACGCTCGAAGTGGGCATTGCGCCCATGACCTCGACGACGCTCGGTGCGCTGGGGCCGCGTGCCACGCGAGAGTCGATCGCGAGGTTTGAGAGTGTCAAGGCCCGGTTCGGCATCCTGGAACTGCAAGGGGGCGATCGGCTCGTCGAGGTGAACGGCCGGCCCGTGCTGAACGTCTATGCCCTGCGCGAGGCCGCGGCGGAGTCCGGCGGTGAGCCGATCTCGGCGGTCTTCGAGCGTCCTGACGGGAAGCGTGTCGAGGTTGACCTGACAACGTCGGCGACGATGCAGGAATCGTTGGCCGCGCTCTCCGCCGACCGGGTGGTGAGCCTGCGCCACTTGCTCGGCCTGCTGCCGGTGCTCTCCGTGGCCGACGTCGCCGCCGAGGGTGAGGCCGCGGGGTTGCGGCCAGGCGACGTCTTCGCCCGGCTCGGGCCGGTCGAGTATCCGAGCGTCTTCGCGGGGATCACGCAGATCCGTTCGCACGCGGGCAAGACGATCCCCGTCGTCGTGCTTCGGCAGAACGATGGCGCGTGGCGCGAGGTGGATCTGGGTGAGGTGCCGGTCAGCAAGCAAGGCACGGTGGGCTTCGAGCCGATCGACAGTGCCAAGTCGGGGGCGTGGGTCACGGTGTGGCCTTCGACGGCGGAGGACCGGTCACCTGAGCCCGACGGCTCGCGCGCTCCGACACCTCTGCGGAGCGGATGGTTGCCGGGCACGAGAATCGTGAGCGTCGACGGGTCCGCGGTGTCGACGCTGGTCGAAGTGCGCGACGCGTTGAAGCGAGCGGCAGAGGAGAACAAAGACGGGCGGGTGATAGCGATCGGCTATGCCCTGCCGGTGTCCGGTTCTTCCATCGCGGCGGGCGAGATCGGATCGCCCACCACAGCGCCATCCCGAGATTTCCAACTCGACAGCGCCTCGCGGGACGTGCTCGCCTGGCTGACATGGGAGCCGGACCTGCCCCTGTGGATGTTCGAGCCCGAGAGTGTGGTGCTGCGCGAGACCAACCCGCTCGCCGGGATCCGCAGGGGCATCGAGCGAACTCACAACGTGATGATGATGACCTACCTCACGTTCATCCGCCTCTTCGAGGGCACCGTTAAGGTCGAGCACATCAAGGGGCCGGTCGGGATCGCCCACATCGGCACCCTCCTCGCCGGCAAGGGGATCGACTGGCTGCTCTTCTTCCTCGCACTCATCTCCGTCAACCTCGCGGTCATCAACTTCCTGCCCATCCCGATCACCGACGGCGGACACTTCCTGTTCCTCTTGTACGAGCAGTTGACGGGCAAGCCGCCGCCGGTTGTGGTGCAGAACGCCGCCGCCCTCATCGGCTTCGTGCTGCTGGGCGGCGTCTTCCTCTTCGTGCTCGTGAACGACATCATGAACCTGGCGCGGTGACCGAGTACAGCGGCGTATCGTCGCGGACACCAGCGATCGTCCATGCAGCGAAGGGAGTTCTGAGCAGGTCGTCATGGCGCGTCAGGCTCCCGCCGCGGTCGATCCCGGCTCGAAGCAAGCGGTCGGCCGTCGCGCGGTGGTGTCGATCGCGGTCTGGCTGCTCGTGGGCTTGGTGGCTTCGATCGCATTGCCGTGGGCAGGGGCGAGGTGGTGGGACGCTGGACTGGACGCAAGAGGGGCCTATCCAAAGCTCGGGGCTTTCGCAGGAGAATGTGTCGCGTGGAGTCGATCGTGGCTTGTTGATCAGCGAACCCGGATCGTGCACGCCGATGAATACGACGAGTTCGTTCGAGACGCTCGCGAACTTGGCGCTGCACTTTGGGGGCGTGAGTATGAGTCGTGCTTGGAGGTGCCAGGGTGGGTCCACATTCACTGGGCAGCCCCGCCGGATCGGACGTTCCTCGAAGAGTCACGGATGGGCTGGCCGCTTCGCAGCACCTGTGGCCGGTGGATCTGCACCGAGCTCGGCGATGGATCGCGGCCCCATCCGGACCTCCGCAGCGGCCTACTCGAGTTGCCGATCGGCCGCTGGGGCAACTCGGTCTGGCTGCCCTGGCATCCGCGTGCGGCCGGCCTGCTCGGCAACACGGCGTTCTTTGCTGCGCTCTTCGCGGCGGTGTTTCACACCGTCGTGTGGGTCCGGCGCACGCTCCGCGCACGGCGGGGCGCGTGCCGGTACTGCGGCTACTCGCTGACCGGACTCGCGGCGAGCGAATCGGGCGCTCGTGTGTGCCCGGAGTGCGGGCGCGGCGAGCGAACAACAAGCGTGCTTTGATTCACGCGCCATGACCGAATGCTCCCCCACTGCTACGCCGTCGGGCTCAACGCAACCGCGTGTGCGCCGCCGCGCGATCGCGGAGATGGTCGTGTGGACGGCCTTGGGCCTTGTGATCGCGCTCGCGTTGCCATGGGCGGGAGCGAGGTGGGGGGAAGTTGGTTCGAAGTACCGAGAGTCGTATCCCGATCAAGGTTCCTTCGCGGGTCTGTTCGTGGAATGGAGCCGGTCCTGGCTTGTGGATTCCCGTTCCGTCCTTGCGCACTGGGACGCGCACGATGAGTTCGCGCGCGATGCGGAGGCTATTCGTGCGTCGCTTCAGACAGAGGAGTTTGTGAACGGCGTGCGCTGGTCTGTTTGGATCAGCATCACATGGGCCAGCCCGCCGGACGTCACAACCCGGCTCAGCGAAATCCGCTCGGGATGGCCGCTTCGGAGCGCTTCCGGGTGGCGATTGTCAACCAGATCGTACTTTGGCACGAGTCGGCCACGATCGGTGACACACGGTCTGACCGAAACGGCCATCGGCCGATCGGGGGACACGGTCTGGATCCCTCTATATCCCCACTGGCCCGGCCTGCTCGGCAACACGGCGTTCTTTGCTGCGCTGTTCGCGGCGGTCTTTCATTCCGTCGTGTGGGTCCGGCGCACGCTCCGCGCGCGGCGGGGCGGTTGCCGGTACTGCGGATACTCGCTGACGGGACTCCCGGCCGGCGAATCAGGCGCTCGTGTGTGCCCGGAGTGCGGGCGCGGCGAGCGGAAGCCGCTCTTGACTTGAATCACGCGGCATCGCCGCAAGCCTCTCAATCGCTGCGCCTTCGGGTTCAATGCGATGCCGCAAAGTGCGCCGCACAACGCAGCGTTCGCGACTCTGCCAGTTCAGAGATATCGCAACACCTGCATTGCCAAGCACTTGCGTGCCTCCTACCTACGAATTTCACGGTGCACTTGACAGGTAAATGTTTGTGCGTACATTGTCCGTACATCAACGCGCCACGCTCCAGCGCCGAGTGCTTTGTGCCCGCCTCTTCCGCTCGATCCCCGATCCCTCGATCCCTCCCGTGATCCCCTTCCCTTCCAACCCCGAAGCCCTCCTCGCGGACCTGACCGACCCGCACCTGTCCCTCCACGCCGTCGCCGCCAAGCACAACACCACCCTCCCTGCCCTGATCCTCTGGATGTCCGCCGCGGCGAACGCAGCGCGGCTCGACTCCTACCGCGAGGCCTGCGCGGCCCACGCCCGCCTCGTCGCCACCTCGATGCTCCCCAATTGCGTCACCGGTCTCGACGCCATCGCCCGAGCCCATCTCGCCGACGCGACGGCCACCGCCGACCCGCAAGTCGGAAACGCAAACCCCACCGCGAGCGATCAACCCGCCGTCACTCCCACGCTCGGCCTCCTCCGCTACCGCCGGCTCGAAGCCGCACGCCGAGCCCTCTCCACCATCCTGCGAGTTGCGCGCTGGCAAGACCCGCGACCAACCGCAGCGATCACACGCGCTGACGCCACGCTTCCCGTGGCATCAACTTCCAGCCAATGCCGTGAACCGAAACGGTCTTCGGGGAGCGTGTTGAACACTGGCGAAGTCTCTTCCCGCTCCCCCGCCGCGCTCGACGCCCTCCACGAACTCCTGCGCTGCTTGCCTTCCAGCGAGGGGGCGGGGGATGAGACTGGCGTCTCGCCTGTTCAACCAGCGTTCCACTCGGCCTCCTCAACGCCCGCGCACGCCGATCGCGAGCGTCAAACAGCGCGTGCCGAAAGCTCCTCCGACACTCACGTCTCACCAACAACGCTCCCCCCTTCACGCATCACCGATCACCCCCCTCCCAACCCCTGCCCACCTTCCTTTGCGTCCTTCGCTCCGCTTTCGAGACCCTCGCACTCAAAGTCTCGCGCTCCCGCCTCCCTTCTCACCCGCGCAGGCACAACCTCTCGCCTCTCCCGCGCGGGGCCATCACTCCAGACCGCGTAGCACGCGTTCACTCTGCCCGTCTTTCGCTGCGAACCTCCGCGCCCCGGCGGTGATGCCCTGGTCTCAATCGCGCAGCGCTGCGCTCACCCCCACCACCTCCTCGCCCACATCGCGATGTTCAGCATCGGCCACGCCACGCCCCAGTTGGCCTCGGGTTGCTGGGCGATCGCGGCAAGGGCCTCGCGCGCGAAGATCTCGCGCAGGAACGCAGATCGCTCGGCCAGGTCGGCGTGATCCCCCAGCCAGCCCTGGAATGGCAGCGGGAAACTGGCTTTCGGCCGGCCGAGAATCTCGGGCGGGATCGTGCGGCGATCAACCGCGGGCTCGCCTGAGTGGTCTGCCCGGAACGCGGCGCGAAGCACGCGCTTGGTGCGTTCGGCGACGGCGGAGGCTTCTGGTCTGTCGTTGGCAGGATCCGCATCGTGGAACTTCCAACGCATCGGGATCGTTGCGGCCAGATCGGCGATGCGCACATCGGCGAAGGGTGTGCGGCCCTCCACCCCTTCGAGCATGGTGCACAAGTCGAGCCGTTCGAGCAATCCGGTGAGGTTGATGCGACGATGGAAGCGGAGGTGGGCCTCCAGCGGATCCGCGCTGTTGCCGCAGGACTCCAGACAGGCAGCGAACTCGTCCCGGTAGTACCCAAGCGCTGCGGCGTCGCGCTCCAGCATCCGCCAGACCTCGGGACGCAGCATTTGCGCCTTCACGTCCGGGGCGATCCACGCGTTGGAGACGTACTGAAACACGCCGCGATCGATCGAATCGGCGCCGCCGCGATCGTGGGCGTGCGCCGATTCAAACTCCGCGGCATGTCGCATCGGCAGGTCGTACCCGGCGAAGAGTTCGTCCGCGCCCTCGCCCGACAGCGCCACGATCTGTCCCTCCGCTCGCAGCGTGCGGGCGATCTCGTGAATCGCGACCTGATTCGGCGTGCTGAGCGGGAGGCCCGTTCGCTCGACGAGTTCGGGCCAGCGCTCGCGGAAGAGGTGCCGCGAGATCGGTGCTTCGCGGTGAATCGATCCCAAGTGATCCGCCGCGAGTCGGGCGAAGGACAAGTCGGATTGCTGCGACGCGTCGTCGTGCCCGGCGGCGTAGGTGCGGAGTCGTTCGCCGAGCGGCGCGGCGTCGGCATCCCGTCGATCGATCGCGCCAGCGCAGAGGGTGGCGATGACGGTGGAGTCGAGGCCGCCGGAGAGCAGAACGCAGGCGGGGACGTCGGCACGGAGATGGGCTTGGACGGATTGCTCGATCTGTTTGCGGACAGTGCTTGCCCAAGAGCCGAGCGACGTTCCGTCGTTCAGAGAAGAGGCTGCGGGAGGTTGCCAGAACAGGCCGGAGCGCTGCGTGATGCGACCGGGCCGGGACAGATCGATGTCGATCCACTCGGCCGGGCGCACTGCGCGGATGCCGGCAAAGAGCGTGCGATCTCCGAGCGTGGTGCGGATGGTGGAGAGATAGGCGCTGACGGTGACCAGATCCGGCCGGGGGGAGTGATCGGGGTGCGCGAGGATCGCGGCAGGTTCGGAGGCGACGACGAACTCGGGGCCGTCTGCACCCTCTCGCGTCCAGGAGTAGAGCGGCTTGATTCCAAGCGGATCGCGCGCGAGGATCGCGCGGCGTTGATGCATGTCGACGAAGACCAGTGCGAACATGCCCCTGAGCGCGGAGAGCGCCCGCCCGATCGCCCCGGGTCTCTCGTCGAGACATGCTTCGCGCAGCATCGAGAACACCGTGCGGGTATCGCAGGTGGAGCCGGAGTCGAGACCGAGCGCTGCACGCAAATCTACGTCGTTGTAGACCTCACCGTTGTAGACCATCGCGAACCGGCCGTCGGTCGAGAGAATCGGCTGAGCGCCGCCGCCGTGCTCAGAGAGATCCGTATCGACAACCGCGAGCCGGCGGTGAGCCAGCAGCACCGATCGGTCCGAACTTCGCCACAGCCCCTCGGCGTCGGGACCACGGTGAGTCATCCTGTTGCGCATGGCGGCTGCGCAACGATCGGAGAGTGTGACCGTTGATCCGACCGGACGCAGGATGGCAAGCACGCCGCACACTTCGGAGATGTCATCGACCGTCAGCGCGATGCGGCTCCAGCGTGTGGGATGGTCATCGCCGGTCGTCGCGGTGAGTCAGCGCCGTCTCCGCCGATTCGATGCGCTGAGGACTGATAGAACACCCTCGACCATCATGCTTGCCGGAGCAACCAGTTCGCATCCGAGGATTGCCGCTCTCCAAACCAGGTCACCGACTCCGCCTCAGAACCCGCCGCTCCACGGACACGAAACGTCGTGGCGTCCGGTGCGAGTCGGTCGAACTCGACCAGGCCGCTTGCCAACCTTCGGACTCGACCCCGGTCGCCCGAAAGCTGCCCCTCGTACGTCAGGTACAACCGGCGATGGTCGGGCAGTTGCTCAGCGCGAATCGGTTTGCGGTCCGACCCGGTCGTCGTGGGTCTCCACCCCCCGCCGTGTTCCACCCCATCGACATCGCGGGGAAGCCGCCAGCAGAGCAGCGACCGATGGTTCGGGTCGTTCCTTTCGGCGAGGGTCAGCCCGGGCCGCTCGAGTAGCCAGTCCAGATGCCAGAGTCCGTCCGGTGTGTCGTGTCGCAGCAGCACCCACATCAGCGGCGCTGGTGGGGCCGGATCAATCGCTCGGGTGGGCTTGACGTGCGGCGCGGGCACCACGGACCGTAGACTTGTGCCAAGTGCCGCCCCGGCCGGACCTTGTGTGCCGAGAGAACGAACCAGCCTTCTCCCTTCGTGAAACCCCTCTTCCTCGGTCGATATAGACAGCAGTCTGCAAGTCAAAGGACCCCTCTCCATGCCGACCACCAATCCGACCTCGTCTCCTGTCCGTCGCCTGCTGCCGATCGGCGTTGCGGCCGTCCTTGTGATTCTGACCTTGGTTACGGCGGGCTGCCAGCGATCGGCGTTCGCCGTGCGCGAGTCGGGCGAACGTGCCTACGCCGAGGGCGATTACGCGCTGGCCGCGGCGGAGTTCGAGGACTACCTCGACCGCAAGCCGGGCAACCCGCATGTGACGCACCAGTTGGGCAAGTCGTATCTGAAACTCAACCGCACCGCCGAAGCCCGCGAGCGGCTGCTGGTCGCTTACTCCATGCGGCCGGAGGACGATGAGGTCTTCGAGAGCCTCTGCGAGGGGCTGTTCGCCGACCGCAAACTCGAGGAACTCAACCGTGTGCTCCGCCAGCGAGCGATCGATCGCGGCCGCATGACCGACTATCTGCTGATCGCCGAGTACGCCGAGCGCACCGGCGACCGCGACGAGGCCCAGAGAGCGCTGCTGACCGCCGCGAAGGTGGACGGCGGATTCTCGTTGGAGCCGCAACTCGAACTCGCCAAACTGTACATTCGTGCTGGCGACCGCGAGCGCGCGATCGAACGACTCCGCATGGCGTACTTCGTTGAGCCCACCAACGCCGAGGTCGTCGGGCTCGCCGCGCAAATGGGCGAGATCGTCGGTCCGAGTTTCGGGCAGGTCCCCGCGGAGCGTTGAGTATCGCCTCAGCCCTCGGCATCGAAAGTCAGTCGGGTGGACGTGCCGGAGAATCGCTTCTACCATTCATCCGGATATACGGATGAATCGAAGCCCCGCTGACATTCCCTTGATCACCGACCGACTCTCGGCCTTGGGTGAGATGGTCCGTTTGCGGATCTTGCGAATCCTCGAACGAGAGGAACTGACTGTCGGAGAGGTTGCCAAGGTCTTCCAGATGCCCCAGAGCACGATCAGCCGGCACCTGAAGGTGCTGGCCGATGGCGGCTGGCTGGTCCGCCGGAGCGAGGGCACGGCTGCGCACTACCGCTTGGTGCTCGACGAACTGCCGGAAGTGAGCAGGACGCTCTGGATCACAGTCCGTGACCAACTGGGCGGGCCCCGTGGACAGGGGAATACTCCTGAACTGGTGGACGATCTACAGCGTCTCGCAGTGGTCCTCGCCGAACGCCGGGAGGACTCGCAGGCATTCTTCGGCAGAGTGGCCGGGCAGTGGGACGACGTTCGTGCCAGCCTGTTTGGTAGCCGGTTCACAGCGCTCGCACTGCTGCGGCTGCTTCCCCGCGAGTGGACAGTCGCCGATCTGGGGTGCGGCACGGGGAACGTGGCCGAGTTGCTGGCACCGGTCGTGAAGCGCGTGATTGCGGTGGATCGATCCGAAGCGATGTTGGAGGCCGCGCGTCAGCGGCTGGCGAGCGCCGACAACAAGAACGTGAGACTGGTCAGCAGTTCGCTCGAGAAGTTGAGTCTGGCCGACGGATCGGTCGACGCAGCGCTCTCGTTTCTTGTGCTGCACCACGTCGAGAAGCCCAAAGAGGGCATCCGCGAGATGTTCCGCATCACCCGTCCCGGCGGGCACATGATGCTCGTCGACATGACCGCTCACGACCGAGAGGACTACCGCCGGACCATGGGACACCGCTGGCTGGGGTTTGATGAGCCGACGATCCGATCCATGACGCAGGGGGCCGGCTGGCGGGATGTTCGGTATGAGACCCTGCCTCCGGACGCTGACGGCCGGGGACCCGGGTTGTTCGTCTGTACAGCGCACAAACCCGAATAGGCTCGTATCCAATCGCCCAGGGAAGACGAAGTCACGATCACAAAGAGCAGCATCTCACGCCGACCAATCAGGAGCAACGCCCTTGACCACGACCATGACCAAGCCCGCCACCGTGAAGCCCTCCACCAAAATGACCGTTCAGACCGCGCCGAGCGGGTTGGACTTCCGCGTGGCCGACCTCGGCTTGGCCGATTTTGGCCGGCAGGAGATCCGCCTTGCCGAGCACGAAATGCCGGGCCTGATGGCACTCCGCGCCAAATACGGCTCCCAGAAGCCGCTCAAGGGCGCCCGCATCATGGGCTCCCTGCACATGACCGTGCAGACGGCGGTCCTGATCGAAACGCTGGTTGTACTCGGCGCGGACGTGCGCTGGGTCTCCTGCAACATCTTCAGCACGCAGGACCACGCCGCGGCGGCGGTTGCCGTGGGCCGGCCCGAGTCGGGCGGCACGGTCGAGAATCCCAAAGGGGTCAGCGTGTACGCCTGGAAGGGCGAGACGCTCGAGGAGTACTGGTGGTGCACGGAGCGTGCTCTGCGCTGGCCCGATGGTGCAGGCCCGAATCTGATCTTGGACGACGGCGGCGATGCGACGCTTCTGGTCCACAAGGGGGCGGAGTTCGAGAAGGCGGGCAAAGTTCCCGCTTTCGACGCGAACAACGACCCGGAAGAGTGGGGCGTCATTCTCGACCTCTTGCGTGCCGAGCAGCAGAAAAACCCCGGCCGCTGGACGAAGGTGCTCACGGCCATCAAGGGCGTGAGCGAGGAAACGACCACGGGCGTTCACCGGCTCTACGACATGCAGAAGGCCGGCACGCTCGCGTTTCCGGCGATCAACGTCAACGACAGCGCGACCAAGAGCAAGTTCGACAACCTCTACGGCTGTCGGCACTCGCTCATCGACGGCCTAAACCGGGCTACCGACGTGATGCTCAGCGGCAAGACGGCGGTGGTCTTCGGCTACGGCGACGTCGGCAAGGGGTGCTGCCAGGCGCTCAAGGGGCAGGGATGCCGCGTGGTCGTCACGGAGATCGACCCGATCTGCGCCCTGCAGGCCGCCATGGAGGGCTACCAGGTCACAACCATCGATGACGTGATCTCAACCGCCGACATCTTCATCACCGCCACCGGCAACAAGAACATCATCACGCTCGAGATGATGAAGAAGATGAAGGACAAGGCGATCATCGGCAACATCGGGCACTTCGACAACGAGATCGACATGGCCGGGTTGGCCAAGAGCGGCGCCAAGCGAAACAACATCAAGCCGCAATACGACGAGTGGATCATGGCGGGCGGCAAGAGCATCCTCGTGCTGGCCGAAGGGCGACTCCTGAACCTCGGTTGCGCGACCGGCCACCCGAGTTTCGTCATGAGCGCCAGTTTCACGAACCAGACGATCGCGCAGATGGACCTCTGGTTCAATGCCAACGGGAAGCCAACGCTCAGCGGGTTCAAGTACGAGACCGGTAAGGTCTACGTGCTCCCCAAGAAACTCGACGAAGAGGTCGCCCGGCTCCACTTGGAGAAACTCGGCGTCAGATTGACCCGGCTTTCAGCGGACCAGGCGACGTACATCGGTGTGAGCGTCGACGGTCCGTACAAGCCGGATCACTACCGGTACTGATCCGCAGGCACAGTCCTCGATGTCAGGCTGATCACTCGGCAGCAAGTTCCAGAATCCGCTTGGCAAAGCACGTTCGAGCGGACGAGACTCAGGCCTGCTTGGCTTCAGACTTCTCCTTGCGTCGCCGCTTCAGTTCCGCGTCGATGAAAGGTTGGATCTCGCCGCGGAGGACGCGCTCGTAGTCGGTGAACTCGACGCCCGTGCGGTGGTCCTTGACGCGGTTGTCGTAGAAGACGTACGAGCGGATCTGGGTCCCCCAGCCGCGCTCCACCGCGCCGCCGGTTGCCGCGTCGAGCTCCTTCGCGCGCTTGTCGTCCTCGATCTGCTGGAGTTTGGCGTAGAGGATCGCCAAGGCCTGCTTGCGGTTCTGCGACTGGTCCTTGTAGGTGTTGGTGACGACGGTGATGCCGGTCGGCTTGTGGATGACGCGGATCGCCGTGGCGACCTTGTTGACGTTCTGTCCGCCGGGACCGGCCGCGCGGACGAAGCCGATGATCTCCAGGTCGCGCTCGGGGACCTCGACGGTCGTCTCCTCGATCTCCGGGGTGACGTCGACGGTGGCGAAACTGGTCTGGCGCTTGCCCTCGGCGTTGAAGGGGGAGACGCGGGCCAGGCGGTGCGTGCCGCGCTCGCAGTTCAGGTATCCGAAGGCGTAGTCGCCCTTGATGTGGAGCGTGACCGAGTCGATGCCGACCTGCGTGCCGGGCGTTTTCTCAACCTCTTCCATCTCGAATCCCATCTTCTCGCAATAGAAGATGTACATGCGCAGGAGCATGTCGGCCCAGTCGTTGGCCTCGGTGCCGCCGGCCCCGCCGGAGATGGTCAGGAAGCAGTTGCGCAGGTCGTACTTGCCGTCGAGCAACGAGCGCAGTTCGACCTTCTCCATCAGACCGCCCTCGCGGGCCAACTGGTGGAGTTGCTCGTCGGCCTCGGCCAGGAACTCCTTGTCGCCGGTCTCGCGGGCCATCTCGTAGGCGACGCGTGCGTTTTCGAACCGCTCGCCGACGTCGTCGAGCGGCTCGAGCATCGCGTTCAGGGCCTTGAGTTCGCCGACGGTGGCGCGGGCCTGCTCGGGCTTGTCCCAGAAGTCGGGCGACTCCATCTTCTTCTGGACCTCAGCGCGGTCCTTCACACGCTTGTCGTAGTTAAAGCGAGTCGCGGATGGTCAAGATCCGCGCCTCGAGGTCGTCGATGACCGGCTGGTGGGCGTCATAGTGCATGGTTCGGTCGGCTCCATCGGCTCGCGTGTGCGACGCGAGGGCGGGAGTCTAGGCGGGGGCCATCTCGTATAGTCCGACATGCTGAGCCGATGGGACTCCGACGCCGAGAAGCAGCCCGCATCGGCCCCGGTAGCGATTGGGCAGCCGGGCGTTCCGACGCTCGCGACTCCCCCCGGAGCCATCGAGAGTCGGACCGACCGCAGCAAACTCAGCGCAGCATCTGCCGCACTCCTCTTGGGCATACTCGGGGCGTTGGTTGCCACCGTGGTGGTGCTTCTGATCCTGCGGCGGGCGAGATGGCTACACGCGCACCCGACGCACGCACGATCGTCGCGGCGAAGACGCTCCGGCGCTTCCAAAGGCGGATCGGCCGCCACCGATGCCTGGTCCGAGTCCGCCGCTCGATTGGGCACACCGCGCGGAGGCTGGCGAAAGCGTGCAGGCCTCGAGCCGGGATCGGACGACGACACCGTTGACCTGGACCCCGACGAACTGGGCCCTGACGCTCTCGATGATGAAAGTCCTGACGACAACGGGCTCGAAGACGACCCAGGTCCGGGCAGACGACCGGGACGATCGTGAGGTTCTCGAGTAGGACCGGGATCGCTCAATGGTCGCCGGGCAACACCGGAACGTCGGCGCCCGCCAGCGTGTGTGCTTCAGGATGCCCGAGCATCGCGGCGGTTGAGGCCGTTCGACGGCGCTTGTCAGCGTCTCCGGCCCGCTCGTGCCAAAGTGCAGCCTGATACCACAAGTCAGCATCGGTCGGCTCGGCCTGAGCGGCACGCTCATAGAGCGCGGCGGCATCAGCGGGTCGGCCGAGCAACCCGTACGACTCGCCCATCAGGCGAAGCGCTGCCCTGTTCTTCAGGGCTTCGGGGCCGAGCGCTGAGAGCAACGCGACGGTCCGCTCCGGTTCGCCCTTGCGGTTGAAAATCCGCCCCTGAACCAGCCGCCATTTGAGTTGGTCTGGCTGGAGCGCCAGCGCGCGGTCAAGATGCTGCGCGGCCAGATCGACGCGATTCTTCCTGAGTTCCAGTTCGGCCATGGTCCCCCAGGCCTCAGCCGCGTCTGGTTGCAACAGCGTGACGCGAACGAGCGAGGCCATCGCCGCACCATCCTCGCCCGCGCGAATCTGAGCCATCGCCAGAAAGAGCGGAAAGCGAGGATTGGTCGAGTCGGCGAGCTGCGCGGCGGCGTAATGCTCAATCGCGCGATCGACAAACCCTGCCTTCAGGGCGCATGTGCCCGCCTCGCCATGCAACTGGGCCAGCGCCGGGTTGTTGGTGATCGATTGGACAATCCCACCGGTGGATGCCGCAGCGCCTTCCTGCTCAACGGTGATCGCCGCGAGATACTGGTCGTACGCGCGGGCGTGTTCGCCCAGTCCGATCAGTGCTTGCGCGTGAGCGAGCCGGACACGTGAATCGAATGGTGCATCCTCTGTTAGTTTCGCTAGAATCGCCGAGGCCTCGGCGAAGCGACCCGTGCGAAGATGTTCGGCGGCGGCGGCAAGACCCGCCTCAACCGCGTGAGCAGCTCCACTCATGTCCGATGTCCGCACGTTCGCACGGTTCTCGCCCTGATCGCTACGCAGCGCGGAAGCCAGCCCCCACGTCAACGCCGCCAGCACGACGACCAGCGCGATCAAAGCCGCGGCGGCCCAGAGAGAGAACCCGGGGCGCTGGTGAACGGGATTTCTGGGATGGGCTCGCATGAGGGGGTTATCGGCCAGTTTGACGATCATCTTTCTCAGAGACCTGACGGCTCTTCCACCGGGCCACAAATGCCTCGTATTGCCCGGGCGTGTCGATGCCAGGGTGGGCGCAATCGATCAGGCCCACGGCGATGGTGTGGCCGTGCTCGAGCACGCGGAGTTGTTCGAGTTGTTCGGCTCTCTCCAACGGTGTGCCGGGCATCGTCGCGTAACGTGTCAGGAACCCCACGCGGTAGACATAGATGCCGACATGACGGAGATACGCAGGCGGCTGACCAGACGTTGCATCTCGAACGTGAGGAATCGGCGATCGCGAGAAGTACAGCGCGCGCCCGTCGAGGGCCCGAACAACTTTGACGACATTTGGGTTGCCCGCCTCTGACGGTTCGAGCGGCGCAGCGACCGTGCCGACCACCGCCCCGCGCGGCTCCGTTGTGACAAGCGCCGCAACCGCCGTGTTCACCGTGTTGGGATCGAGTTCCGGCTCATCGCCCTGAAGGTTCACGACGATCTGATCATCGGGCAGCCCGAGCCTCTCTGCCGCCTCGCGCAGCCGCGACGTTCCGTTGGGATGATCGACCGCCGTCATCACAACTTCGCCGCCAAAGGCACGAACCGCTCGAACGATCCGTTCGTCATCCGCCGCGACGACGACCCGTGAAAGCGAGGCGGCTTGCGCGGCGGACTCGTAAACGTGCTGCACGAGCGTCCGGCCCGTTCGATCGGCGAGGACCTTTTCGGGGAAGCGGGTCGAGGCGAGCCGGGCGGGAATGATGCCGACGGCGGTGTGCATGCAAGTACCAGCGTTGAGCGGCGAACCGAGTCAGCCCGCGGGCGTTGCCCGCAGTTCGGCGATCAGTTTCTTAAGTTCCTCGCGTCGCTGCCGGATGTCCTTGTAGTTGATCTGCTGGATCGCGATGGAAGATGCGATCTTGTACGCCTCCTCGGCGTCGTTGAGCGCTGCGGCCTCGCCGGCCATCCGCTCTCGAGCGCGGGCCTCCAACGAGAGAAGTAGGTCGTAGTGAAAGTCGCGAATGACCTGCTCGCCCTGATCCGTAACGCTCTCGATCGCTTGCTTATGTGTCTGGACCGCCTCATCTAGCCAGTCGATCTGGTGGAAGGACTTGGCGAGCAGGTTGAGGATCGGGGCACGGTTCTTGACGTCGGCCTTGGCTTCCTGCAACTGGCCGATCGTGTCCTCGAACCGGCCGAGTTGAAAGTACCGTTTGCCGAGTTCGTACTTGCGGGCAAGGTCGGTCGGATACTGCTTGACCTGCTTCTCCAGAACTTCGGCTTCGAGTTCGACATACTCGCGTGCCGCGGCCTTGAACCGGCGGCGAGCCTCCTCGCCCGACTCGTCGTTCGCGGCGGCGTCGGCGGCCTGCTTGAGTTTGACCAGCGGCCGGCGGGCCTGCCGAAGCCGGATCTTGTCGGCCTCTTCTTCGAAACGGAACTCCTGCGTCTGCCGGAACGCCTCCTGTGCCACCTTCGACGCGATCTGCTCGTCGTCCGCCGAGCCTCGCTCCAGCAGGCGGTCGATGTACTTCTTGATGGCCGGCCGGTCCTGCGGATTGGCTTCGTGCGCAGCGCGTGCCTGTTCGATGAGTCGTTCGAGCGTCTCCTCGGTCTTGACGATCCGTTCCTCTTCTTCGAGGTGCTGCTGCTTGGAAGCATCGCGGATGTTCGCCCGGAATCCGCCAGACTGCCCCGTCTGATCGAATCCCCCCTTCGACATCGTGCTCTCGGCGGAGATGTTGCGGATGAGGGCGCCGAGTTTGGCATCGGCCGGATCGACCCGCAACGCCGCCTCCCCGGCCATCACCGCTCGCTCGAAACTCTCGAACTTGCGGAACGACTCCATGAGTGTCAGGAAGTGCTCCTTGCGCACCCGCTTGTCGCGAGCGGCGATCACCATCGCACGCTCACCCAGCCAGAGCGTCGGCCCAGGCAGACCGAGCGTGGTTGCGGCTTCGACCGCGCGAACCGCGTAAGGGGCCTCGTGCGGATGGACGCCCCATTCAAGAAGTGTGCGAAGGTACTTCTCGACATCGCTCTTGCCATCGACCGAGCGTGCAACGTCCTTGGGCGTCCCCTTGCCCCCCGAGTTCATGTAGGCGCCTGCGGACTTGAAAAACCCTTCGAGCCCCGACGTGCTGAGCGGGTCGAGCCTGAGGCCGCTGAGCCAGAGGCTCATGGCGTACTCGTGCTGCCCCGTGTCGTGGGTCACCGAAGCCCGGTCAAAGAAGGCTTGAGCCTTGTGCGGTGAGAACTCAGGCTGCCCCCCTCCGGACGGCGCGCCGTTGTTACCCTTGTCGGCGTTGTCGCCCGAGCCGCTGCCCGTGCTCTTGCGTGAGAAAATCCCCAACGGCCAGGCTCCTTGCGTTCTTCGAATGCTCGACCTCGAGTCTGCCTCGGCCGAGACTCGTCGCATCGTATGGACGCGGACGGACATCCGCTAGTACCCCCCCACCATCCGTTCGACGGATTCCGGAGGTTGCGACACCATCAACCCTTCCGAGGCACGACCACCGGCAGTTCTCGCTCGATCTGGGCATAAACTGTCGCATGGCCGCCCCGATCCAAGCCGACGAACTCCGGATCGTTACCTATCCGGCACGCGTGCTTTTGCAGCGGGCTCAGGCGGTTGGGCTCGTCAATGCCGAGGTTCGCTCGGTGGCCGGGCGGATGATCGAGTTGATGTACGAGGCTCAGGGAATCGGGCTTGCCGCCCCGCAGGTTGGGCTTCCTTGGCGCATGTTCGTCGCGGATGTGCCCGCGCCGAGGGACGATGAGCCGGATTCAACAAGAAAGCGGCTGACCAGCGAAACCGATCCCGCCTTGCCTTTCTCAACTCAAGGCCCCGTTGTCTACGTCAATCCGAGGTTGGACGCTCCCAAGGGCGTGCCCGAAGCCGTCGAAGAGGGGTGCCTTTCACTCCCAGACATCCGGGGCGAGGTCTTGCGGCCACCCATCGTGACCATCACCGCCACCGATTTGGAAGGCCGGGAGTTCACGCAGACCGGGTCGGGGCTGCTCGCGCGATGTTGGCAGCACGAGGTCGATCACCTCGACGGCGTGCTGATTCTCTCTCGCATGACGCAGCGCTCAAGGCTGAAGAATCGGGCTCCGATCCGCGATCTGGAACGCGGCGCAGAGCGGAGCGCTTGATCGTCGTGTGGTCTGTGCGTCGGTACACTCGACCTCCATGCGGCTGATCTACTTCGGATCCGGGGCCTTCGGTCTGCCAACTCTGCGTCGGCTGTTGCAGCGCCATCAAGTGGTCGCGGTGGTGACCCAGCCGGATCGACCCGCGGGGCGTGGCGGAAGACTGCATCCCACACCGGTCGCCGACCTCATCGAGCGAGAGCATCCGAAAGTGCCGCTGCTGAAACCCGAACGAATCCGTGAGCAGTCGGTTGTCGATCACGTTCGTTCGTTCGAGTCCGACGCGTGGGTGGTGATCGCGTACGGCCAGAAACTCCCCGCGAACCTGCTGGAGGGACGATTCGCCATGAATCTGCACGCCTCGCTGCTGCCGCGGTGGAGGGGCGCTGCCCCCATCAACGCGGCGATCCTGGCGGGAGATCCCGTGACCGGCAACACCGTCATCACCCTCGCCGAACGGATGGACGCCGGGCTCATCCTGGGGCAGTCCGAGCGAGCGATCGAGCCGACGCATACCGCCGGCGAGTTGCACGATCTCTTGGCCGATGACGGTCCCGACCTTGTTGAACAGGTACTGAACGAGCACGCGCATGGGGGCTTGCGGCCCATCGCGCAGGACGAGAGCCGTGTGACGATCGCGGGCAAGTTGTCGCGTGAGCACGATTCGTTTGATGCCCATCAGCCCGCGAACTTCCTGAAACGCCAGATCCACGCCATGACGCCGTGGCCGGGTGTGAGTATTGCGTTTGTACACAGCGAGGCGGCCAAGCGGTCGGAGGCTCTGATCACGGGCAAGGTCGGAAGAGCTGCCGTCGTCGACGAGCCACGTGACGGCACACCATCCGCCGGCAAACCGTTCGAACCCGGCCGTCTGACCGACCCAGACGAGGGTGTGATCGCATGCGGACAACACAGCCGACTGCGCCTGCTCGAGTTCCAGCCCGTGGGCAAGCGCATGATGCCGTGGGCCGACTTCCGCAGGGGGGCCGGGCGCACGCTGACCCACGAATCGATGGCAGTCTCTCCCAAGGAACTCGAGCCGTGAATCAGACGTTGTGGGACCTGCTCGCGCCGATTCTGCCGCAGGCGTTGCGGCCGGGGAACGCATCTCGCCGCGAGCAGCGTAAGCCTTCAGCGACAAGGCTGGGACGTGTCCATCGCGAACCGTCCGCGAGCAGCCGCGAGAAACCGCCAAACGGGAACCAGCGGAAGTCTGTCAACGTGCACGCCGAACAGGGCCTCCAACGCACGTCAGAACCACGGCCGCAATCCGCGGCGGACCGGTACGAAGCCATGACTCGGGTCATGCTCGAACGCTACGGAATCCGAGTTCGAAAGTGGCGAGCGAGCATGTCGGGCGTTGCGTGGTACGTCACCTATCGCGACGGCACCGTGGCGCGCCTTATCGAAGCGCCGAAGCCCAAGGGGCCCATGTCCGCGGCCGTGTTCTTGCACGAGATCGGGCATCACGCGATCGGCTTCAATCGCTTCAAGCCGCGATGTTTGGAGGAATACCACGCATGGATGTGGGCGATCGGCCAGATGGAGACCCTCGGCATCTCCGTGACCGACTCCGTCCGACACAGAATGCACCAATCGCTGCACTACGCCGTGCAGAAGGCGCGGCGTCGCGGATTGAAAGCAATCCCGACCGAACTGCATCCGTTCTGTGCCATTCCACCGACGCGTCGCAAGCGAGTGAAACCCGCCCGCTCCCTTGAGCAATCGTCATGATCTGCTCTGACCGATCATGAGTGGACGCTGCGGATTGCGGGCATCACTCCACCGGTCTCCGGCTCCTGCTTCCAACGCTTGCGGGCCTCAAAGGCTGCAATGTCGGCGACGGTCGTTCGCTTCAGGAACGCCATGACCTGCTCTCTCTGTGCCGTCCAGAACTCGTGAGCGGGGCACGCCCGAACGTCCGAGCATGGGACGTTGCTCAACATGCAGCGTGTTTCCAAGATCGGATCAGCCAATGCCTGGCAGATGTCCAGCAGGCTGATGAGCGTCGCTTGACGGGCAAGGGTGACGCCGCCGCCGACCCCGCGCTGAGTCACAACCAAGCCCCGCTTTGCAAGGATATGGACCAACTTGGCCAAGTACGCAGCCGGAATGCCGGAGGCCTGCGCCACCTCCTTGACCAGCACGGGCCTGCCTCCCGCCGCAGCGACGAAGCCGAGCGCCGTCATCGCGTAGCC
This sequence comes from Phycisphaeraceae bacterium, assembly GCA_019636535.1. GTDB lineage: Bacteria > Planctomycetota > Phycisphaerae > Phycisphaerales > UBA1924 > JAHBK01. The sequence goes on from JAHBXK010000001.1 coordinate 47,289, forward strand.
GCTGGATTGGCTGATCATGCAATCGCTCCTAGAAGAGGCAATAGTTGCAGAGTAGTCGATCCGTTTGTCAAGTCAAGAAAAAAGACCGGCTGATCTTCAAAACGTTGTTTCTGATCGATAACGCGATCTTCGTGTGAAAAATCGGGCTCTCTTATGCCCTGAGTTGACTTTAAATCGGATCATGTCATCATGTATCAATCGGATCAGCCGATCCCCATATCCATTGTCAGGTACGGCGAGGTTATCCATGCACAGCCCCGTTGCTCACGCTGCAGCCGCAACCCACCCAACGACCGTCGCTGCGTCCGAAGGTCGGATGGAGCAGTTCGTCTACGACGATGCGATCGTGCGAAAGTTCGTGCTCGCGACGATCGTGTGGGGCATTGTCGCAATGCTTGCCGGGGTGTTCATCGCGGTGCAACTCGCCTGGCCCGCGGCCAATCTGGGGCTTGAGTGGACGAGTTTCGGAAGGCTCCGCCCGCTGCACACGAACGCGGCGATCTTCGCCTTCGCCGGCAATGCGATCTTCGCGGCCATCTACTACTCCACGCAGCGTCTCTGCAAAGCACGGATGTGGAGCGACCGACTGAGCAACCTCCACTTCTGGGGGTGGCAGGCGATCATCGTTTCGGCCGCCCTCACGCTCCCGTTCGGCATCACGCAGAGCAAGGAATACGCGGAACTCGAGTGGCCGATCGACTTGGCGATCGCCGTCGTCTGGGTCGGCTTCTTTGCCACCAACTTCTTCATGACGCTCAAGCACCGACGCGAGCGGCACATGTACGTGGCGCTTTGGTTCTACATCGCGACGATCGTTACCGTCGCGATCCTGCACGTGTTCAACAACCTGACTCTGCCCCTGGCCGTCGCGCAGTTCGTCTCGTCCGGCACCTGGCCCTCGGGCGCGGACCTGATGAAGAGTTGGCCGGTCTATGCGGGCGTTCAGGACGCCTTCATGCAGTGGTGGTACGGCCACAACGCCGTGGCGTTCTTCCTCACCACGCCGTTCCTGGGGCTGATGTACTACTTCTTGCCGAAGGCCGCCGAACGCCCGGTGTACTCCTACCGCCTGTCAATCGTTCACTTCTGGAGCCTCGTCTTCATCTACATCTGGGCGGGTCCGCACCACCTGCACTACACCGCCCTGCCACAGTGGGCCAGCACGCTGGGCATGATCTTCTCGGTCATGCTGTGGATGCCCTCGTGGGGCGGCGGCATCAACGGGTTGCTCACGTTGCGAGGAGCTTGGAACAAGGTCACGGCCGACCCGGTCCTGAAGTTCTTCGTCGTCGGCATCACCTTCTACATGATGGCGACGTTCGAGGGTCCGATGCTGAGCATCAAGAGCGTCAACGCGCTCTCGCACTACACGGACTGGACAATCGCCCACGTCCATTCCGGTGCGCTCGGCTGGAACGGCTTCATGACCTTCGGCATGCTCTACTGGCTCTTCCCGAGACTTTTCCAGACCGAGATCTGGAGTCGCAAACTCGTCTCCGCCCACTTCTGGCTCTCTACGGTCGGAATCCTGCTCTACGTGCTCGCGATCTACGCGGCGGGCATCACTCAGGGCCTGATGTGGCGGGCGTTCGACGAGTTCGGCAGCCTGAAGTGGCCGGAGTTCATCGAGACGGTCACCGTGCTCATGCCGATGTATTGGATCCGCGTGCTCGGCGGTCTGCTCTATGTCACCGGCATCGTCATGTGCGGCATCAACGCGTTCATGACCTGGCGAAACCGCCCGGCCAAGTACGCCGAGGTCGTCCACTCCGCACCGGCCCTCTCGGCGGTGTACGTCGATCCACCCCCGCCGCCCTCCATGCTCACCTCCAACACCGACTGGGGCAAGGCGGTCGAGACCAAGGTGCTCAGCGGGTGGTTCCACCGCGTGTGGGAACGCAAGCCCTTCAAATTCACGGTCTTCACCGTCATTGCCGTGCTCGTCGCTTCGCTCTTCGAGATCGTGCCGACGTTCCTCATCCGCTCCAACGTCCCGACCATCGCCAGCGTTCAACCCTACACGCCGCTTGAACTCCTCGGGCGCGACATCTACATCGCCGAGGGCTGTTACAACTGCCACTCGCAGATGATCAGGCCGATGTGGGCAGAGCGCAAACGCTACGGCGAATACTCCAAACCGGGAGAGTTCGTGTATGACCGGCCGTTCCAGTGGGGCAGCAGGCGGATCGGACCGGACCTTGCCCGCGAAGGTGGGCGCCAGAGTCACGACTGGCATGTTCGGCACTTCGAGAACCCGCAGGCCGTCATTCCGCAGTCGATCATGCCCTCCTATGCCCATCTGCTCCGCCAGACCATCGACTTCGATGCGATTCAACATCGTGTAAACGCCATGGCCATGCTGGGTGTGCCGTACGGCAAGGCCGTGCGCGAGGGTCAGGCCGTCGAGTTGGCCATGCAACAGGCCCGCGAGATCAACGAGCAACTCGAATCGCAGGGCGACTACCGCGGCCTGCACGACAAAAAGATCATCGCGCTCGTGGCTTACATGCAGCGGCTCGGCACAGATCTGACTCGGCCCCCGCCCGCTCCGGACGAACCCGCCGCATCGCCCTGACCCCGTCGCGTCGCATCCTTTCTGACTCTTCACACATGGTCCATCGCGTCAACCAGCCGGCAGGAGCACCCCCGTGAGCGAACTCATGAGCGCTATGCAACTCACCACCTTTCCGATCGTGGCGCTCGTGCTCTTCCTGCTGGCGTTCGCGGCGGTGCTGGCACGGATCTTCCGCGCCGGCTCTCGCGCAGAGATGGACCGACACGCAACGCTCCCGCTCGATGAACCGATCCCCCCCACTTCTACCCAGCACACGCGTTCCCACTGACAAACGCCACGACCTCGACTCACACTTCATTCGCCACTCGGACAACCAGACCGGATCAACGCCATGGCCAGACCGAAAGACCATCTGAGCGATCACGAGTACGACGGAATCCGCGAGTACGACAACCCCACGCCGGGCTGGTGGCACGCCATCTTCCTGGCGACGGTTGTCTTCTCCGTTCTCTACTTCATCTACTTCGAGTTCAACGCGACGGCCCCCACGCCGCACACGCGACTGGCACGCATGCAACTCGAGGAGAACCGACGCATATTCGGCGAGATCGGCGATCTTGAACCCGACGAACAGACCATGCTCATGCTGATGGACAACGATGTGCTGATGAGTGTCGCCGCGGGCTCCTTCCGCTCCGCGTGCGCACAGTGCCACGGCGCCAACGGTGCCGCGATCGGCCTCAGCGGCGCGAATCTGACCGACAACCACTACAAGAACGTCCGAACGATGCCGGACCTCTACAACGTGATCACCAACGGCGCCGCCAACGGCGCGATGCCCTCTTGGCAGGCCGCGTTCTCGCGGAACGAGCGAGTGCTTCTCGCGGCCTACTCCGCCAGCCTCCGCGGAGCGAACGTACCCGGCGGCAGGGCACCGGAAGGTGAGACGATCCCGCCCTGGCCGGCGCGATCAACCCCCGACAAATCACCTTGAGCACCGCTCGACCGGATGCCACGACCGCCTCCGAGCACACCGACATGTCCGAACAAGCGATAGATGGCCTCCGATCCTCAAAGCCGGCAACCTCCGCCGCCGATGCCGCAGCGCAGGCAGCCGCGGACGAGGCGGCCTCGATCCTTTCAACACTCAACGCCGACGGATCACGCCGGTGGATCCGCCCCCGCCCCAGCCGTGGGCGGTATCTGCAAGCACGACGCTGGGTCGCCTATTCGCTGATCGCGATCTTCACGCTGATCCCGTATCTGCGTTTCAACGGCAAGCCTCTGGTGCTGCTCGACATCGCCGCCCGCCGTTTCACGCTCTTCGGCTACACCTTCCTGCCGACGGACACGCTGCTTCTGGCCCTCTTGGCCATCGGCATATTCGCTTCCATCTTCCTGTTCACGGCTCTCTTCGGACGCGTGTGGTGCGGTTGGGCGTGCCCGCAAACGGTCTACATGGAGTTCGTCTATCGACCGCTCGAACGGCTCTGTCGAGGCACCCCCGGCCGAGCCAAGAAGGGCCCGCTCCAAACGAGCGCGCTGGGTGTGTTCGTCATGTACGGCGCCTACTTGCTCGTCTCGATGTTCCTTGCCCACACGTTCTTGGCGTACTTCGTCGGCGTCGATCAACTGCGTGTCTGGGTCACACGATCACCGGCCGAGCATCCCGTGCCGTTCGGCGTCATGGCCTTCGTCACGGCCGCGATGATGTTCGACTTCGCCTTCTTCCGCGAGCAGACATGCCTCGTGGCGTGCCCCTACGGACGCTTCCAGAGCGTGATGCTCGACCGCAACTCGCTGATCGTGGCGTACGACACCGAGCGGGGCGAGCCCCGCGGTAGACGCTCCACCAAGCACGGCACCGCTGACTTATCCCTCCCGGTACTCGGCGACTGCGTCGATTGCGGCCTGTGCGTCGCGACGTGCCCAACCGGCATCGACATCCGCCGCGGCTTGCAGATGGAGTGCGTCCACTGCACGCAGTGCATCGACGCGTGCGACGGCGTCATGTCGAAGATCCACAAGCCCGCCGGGCTGATCAGATATGCGTCGCAAGCCGAACTCGTCGGTGAGCGCCGAAGCACACTCCGACCACGCCTGTTCATCTACTCAACCGTCATCGCGGCGACATTCGGCCTCTTCGCGTTCCTTGTCGCGACCAAGAGCCCGTTCGACGTCATGATCCTGCGCCAGCGCGGCCTGCCCTATCAGGTAAGCGCCGACGGCCTTGTTACGAACAACGTCAAAGTCAAACTCGTGAACCGAGAGGACCGACCCCAACGCATCCGTCTCGACGTCCTTTTTCCAGAGGGCGGTTCCGTGCTCGGCATCCAGAACGAACTGCCTCTCGAGCCCGGCCAGATGCAGACTCTTGACGCGGTGCTGGCCGCGCCTCGATCGGCATTCTCCAGCCCGAACCTTCAAGCGGAACTGCTCGTCACGTCCATCGACGATTCGGGACGCGAGTCCACACGCCGCGTGCGTTACCCGCTCGTCGGCCCCGCCACGACCAGAAGCAACGGAGCCCAACCATGACCACCGAGCAACCGCAGGCACCACGACCTCGCTTCAGCATCTGGCCGGGCATGATCTTCGCCCTCATCGGGCTCAACGTCGTCATCGTCGGGATCACGGTCTGGGCTTCCATCATCTCGCGCTCGCCCGTGGAGCCGGACTACTACCAACGCGCGGTGAACTGGGACCGCGATCAGGAAGCGTGGCACGCGAGTCGGACTCTGGGCTGGTCGTTGCGTTCGAGGTTTCTTCGATCGGATCCTGGAGCCCGTCCAACCCTTTCGTTGCAATTGCTCGACAGCAGCGGCACGCCGATCCGCTCTGCCCGAATCGCCGCGGAGATCTTCCACGAGGCTCGCCCGACCTCCGTCTTCACCCTCAACGTCGTCGAACAATCGCCCGGCGAGTACGCCGCCGACATGCCCACAACCGACCGCGGCCTCTGGCGACTGAGTGTCCTTGCAAGGGCTTCCGCCTGCACATTCCTCGCCGAGCAACAGATCGAACTCGCCGGCTCGGCCGTGGGCGACCCGGGCCGTGATGTGACAGGGGGCAGGTAATGCTCGCGTTGCTCGGATCAGTGCTGACCGCCAGCCTCCTGGGCAGCCTGCACTGCGCAGGCATGTGCGGCCCGATCGCGGCCGCCGCTACCGCTCCGGTCTCGCTCACGATCAACCGCCGACCCACCGATAATCGCGCCAACGCGGCGGTGTGTTCCTCCGTTGACCGGCCAACTACGCGACCACTCACGATCGCGTACCACGCGTTTCGGTGCACGACCTACGTTGTGCTCGGCGCAGCCGCCGGTCTCCTCGGCCAGACATTCGATCTCGCGGGAACACTCGTTGGAATCTCGCGCCCGGCGGCCATGCTCGCGGGCGTACTCCTCATCATCGGGGCGCTCCTCGCGATCGGCGCCCTCCTCGGGCTGCAAACAACGGGCCATCGCTTCGGACGGTCCCTCGGGCAGGTCTTGGCGGCCGTGCATCAGCGCCTCGCCCCTCTCTCGCCGACCGTTCGCGCTGCGGCGATCGGCGCACTTTCAGGATTGCTTCCTTGCGGCTGGTTGTGGGCTTTCGTGCTCGTCGCAGCGGCCACCGCCAATCCGGCCGCCGGCGCAGCGGTCATGGCCGCGTTCTGGTTGGGCACCGTCCCCGCGGTCGCCGGAGCCGCGATGGGGCTCAGATTGCTCGCGTGGCCCGTCCGCCGACACGCGCCGCTCCTGAGCGCAGTGGTCATGCTCGTCATCGGCCTCCTTGCCGTATCCGGCAGGGTGGTACTGCCCGCTATGAACTCGAACGACCGCCCTGCAGGTCCGGCAGACTGCCCGCTCTGCCACGACTCCCCTCCTTCCGCCGTTGTCCTCCCCGTGAAGCTCCCTCCCGGCACGCCATGACCGCTCTGACCACCGCCATCCCGGTCTCTTCGCGATCGACCGATCAGGCGCTCTGCACGCACTGCGGACTGGTGGTGCCGCGCGGCCTGATCGAGCACGGAGCGACGCAGCAGTTCTGTTGCGCTGGGTGCCGATCCGCGTTCGCGATCATCCACTCCTGCGGGCTTGACCGCTACTACGCCCTGCGAGACGCCGCCGAAGACGCAGCACGAACCGACGCGGAGCCCCTGACCGTAGCGGCCGACCGCTCCTACGAGGAGTTTGACTCTCCCACGTTCCACTCGCTGTACGTCAAGCCCTCCGGCGTCGGATTGAGCACCGTGACCCTGCGCCTCGCGGGTGTACATTGCGCTGCGTGCGTCTGGCTCGTTGAGCGACTGCCGCGTCTGGCTCCGCCCGGCGTCATCGAATCGAGGCTCGACCTCATGCGAGCCACCGTGACCGTCGTGTGGGATCCGGCCCGTGTCACGTTGTCGAGGATCGCCGAGACGCTCGCCGCCATCGGTTACAAGCCTCACGCCGCCCGCGAAGGTCGCGAACGAGAACAGCAAGTTCGAGAAGACCGCGAGCACCTCGTCCGAATCGGCGTTGCCGGCGCGTGCGCGGGCAACGTCATGTTGCTCGCCACCTGTCTCTATGCCGGTCTCTTCGAGGGGATCGAGCCCGAGACTCGACTGCTGTTCCGCTGGCTCAGCATGGGCATCACGCTCGTGGCGCTGGCATGGCCCGGACGGGTCTTCTTCAAGAGTGCGCTCGCGGCCATCCGCACACGAACGCCGCACCTCGACGTGCCCATCTCGCTTGCGCTCGCGGGTGGAGGGCTCTGGAGCATCTACGCCACGCTCTTCGACATCGGCGAGGTGTATTACGACTCGCTCAGCGTGCTTGTCTTCCTGCTCCTCGTCGGCAGGTTCATCCAACACCGTCAGCAGCGCAGAGCCGCCGACGCGGTCGAACTGCTCTACAGCGTCACGCCAGGATCGGCCAGACGAATCGAGAACGGTCAACCCTCCAACGTGCCCGTCGAGAGTCTCAAGGCTGGCGACGTGGTGGAGGTGCGGCCGGGTGAGTCGGTGCCCGCCGACGGAAGCGTGATCGGACCGGGCGGCACGATCGACCTGACGATCCTGACGGGCGAGTCTCGTCCCGTGAAGTTGGCGCAAGGCGACCAGGCGCCCGCAGGCGCCGTGTGCCTCGGCACGCCGATCCGCATCTCCGTGGAACTGACGGGCGAAGAGACCCGTGTCGGTCGGTTGATGCGCCTCATCCAGCAGGGCGCCCAGCGCAAGGCCCCCGTTGTCCAGTTGGCCAACACACTCAGCGGCTTGTTCATCTTCGGAATGCTCGGTCTCGGCGCGATCGCCGCGATTGTCTGGCTGTTCATCGATCCGGCAAGGGCGATCGAGCAGGGTGTGGCCATCCTCGTGGTCACCTGTCCATGTGCGCTCGGGCTGGCGACGCCGCTCGTGCTGACCGTTGCGCTCGGCCGAGCGGCACGGCGGGGCATGTTCATCAAGGGCGCCGACGTCGTCCAGAGTCTCTCAAAGCCGGGCACGATGTTCCTCGACAAGACCGGCACGCTGACCGAAGGCCGCATGAGCGTGGTCGAGTGGCACGGCGACAAGTCGCTCCGCTCGCCGGTGGCCGCGATCGAGTCGCTTTGTGTCCATCCGATCGCCACCGCCCTCACACGCGACCTCGCTTCTCAAACAGCCTCGGACGACCCGACGTTCCCGCGCGTTGAGGACTTCACCCACACGATCGGCGGCGGCGTCGAGGCCCGAATCGGGGCCGACCGCTACACGATCGGTTCCGCTACGTTCTTGGCCTCACGCGGCTTGAGGATCCGCATTGACTCCGCGCAATCCGCCGCGCTCATGGCCGAGCGCGGACTGACCCCCGTCCTCATCGCCGTCAACGGCGAATCGCTCGCCACCGTCGGCATCGGCGACCGGCCGCGATCTGAGACCGCTGACGTGCTGCGATCGCTCAGATCCGCCGGCTGGAACCTCGCGATCCTCTCCGGAGACGAAGTAGCGCTGGTCCGTCGGTTGGCGGACAGTCTCGGCATCGAAGAGGCCCGCGGCCGGCTCAGCCCCGAGCAGAAACTCGATGCTGTTCAGACAGCCGCTCGTTCAGGCCCGGTCGTCTTCGTGGGCGACGGCGTGAACGACGCGGCCGCTCTCGCCGCCGCAACCGTCGGAATCGCCGTCAAGGGCGGTGCCGAGGCAAGCCTGGCCGCGGCGGACGTCTACCTCAACACGCCGGGGATCTCCTCGGTCGGCACACTCGTGGATCAGAGCCGACGCACGATGCGGATCATCAAGTTCACGCTCGGCGCTTCGTTCATCTACAACGTGATCGCCGCCGGCGGTGCGATCGCCGGCTTCGTCACACCCCTGCTCGCCGCATTCATCATGCCGCTCAGTTCTCTCACCGTGCTCGCAATCGCGATCCGATCGCGTTCGTTCATGCCCGAGGAGCCGTCACCCACCCCAAGGACCCACCCGTGAGCATCCTCTACGTCACGATCCCACTAGCGATCCTGCTCGCCGCGGCGGGCGTCTGGGCGTTCGTCTGGGCCGCGCGAACAGGCCAGTACGACGACGTAGAAACGCCGGCGACCCGCGCCGTTTTCGACGACGAAACCTGAACCTCGCTCGACCCGACGCGTCCCGCCCAGATTCAACGGGCTCCGCCGAACGGCTCGTACCGCATCAACCGGTCCACGCGGTTTCCTTCGCCCATGATCAGCACCTTCGGCGTGTTCTTCGCGTACTGCTCGTCCGTCAGATACGCGTAGTGCATGATGATCAGCTGATCGCCCACCTCGACCAGGTGCGCTGCCGCTCCGTTGAGCTCGATGCACTTGCTCCCCGGCTCACCTCGAAAGATGTACGTCTCAAACCGCTCGCCGTTGCGGCAGTTCGCTACTTCCACGGCATCGTTCACACGCATACCGCACGCTTCGAGCAGGTCGGCGTCGATGGTGATGGACCCGATGTAATCGGGCTTGGCCGCCGTCACTCGGGCCATGTGAATCTTGGAATGAAGAACTTTGCGAAGCATGCAATCGATCCGATGGACACCTTGATTGAAACCGCCGACACCAGTCCGCGACCCACCATCATCCCGCAGCGGCCCCAGTTCCCTGCGGAATCGGACGAACGATCACCTCGACCGCACCGTTCTGACTCCGTTGACCCGCAACCCCTTCCGATGTCGGCGCAGCCGCGTTGCTCGCCGCCGTGGGTGCAGGCCACTTGCTCGTGTTGATGTACGCGTTGTAACGAGGATGATCGAACGCGTGCAGCACATACATCACGTCGTTCCAGGGTGCGGGAATGATCCGCTTGTGCCGCAGGCCGTTGATCCGCCCGATCTTGCGCTGGGCGTGCGCATCATTGAACTCTCGCACCGCCGCCAACTCCCCAACCCACTCGCAGTGCGTCTCCAGGTCGTCGCCGATCACGTCGTCGAGGTAAATGAACACGCGCGGCAACAGAAACTCCGCCGTCGCGTCCAGCAACCGCAGCGCATCGACGGTCGAGGTGTAGTAGTCCACGTCGATCGAAACGAACCCGATCGGCGCCGGATACTGCCGGTACAGAAACTTCGGAACCGTGTTTGTCACATTCCCCAGAATCAGTTTCGCCCGCGTCAGTTTCTCGCGGAGCCTCTTCGGCCGCATCCGAAACAGCCCGGTCGTCCACGCGAACGGCAGGTCGCGCGGGTCCGTCGGGGGGGGCATGCCCTTGCCCGTGTCGAAGCCGTACACATCGATCCGAACGCCCGTCTCGCGCTCCACGTCCTCGGCCACGCGCTCCAGGCACATCAACCCGGCCCCCCCTGCGACTCCGAACTCATACACGCTGATGCGGTTCACGCCCAACGCCCTGGCCTGCGTCGCCGCCTGCCACACGCCGTACCCATAGTGCGGCCGCTCGATCGCGTCGAAATCGAGCCTGCGCTTGAAGGACGCCGTGCGACTCCGCCGCAACATCCATTGCCTGAACAGGGCCGGGTTCCCCAGCATCCGCAGCGCTTTCTTGATCAGTGACGTCAACCTTTGAGCCAAACGCACGCTCCAGATTCAGTCCGCCCTTTCGGGCAATTTCGCTCCACGGCGCCCGGTTGCCCCTCGCTCGTGATTTCGTGCCAGATAGTAGGAACCCACTCCACACCGCCAGTTCGGTCATTGATAGGGCTGCGAGCCGGTCAAATCGCAAACCCTGCCCGCTCTTTCAACCTGCCCGCACAATCCGCTCAAGCCGCACGACGCGAAGGTCGATGGACCTTTGGCCGACAACCCATGTCGCCGCGGCAGCGCACCGGGCGCTCCGCGGAAGCATGCACCGGAGGCGTTCGGACATTAGACCATGTTCCAGCCCGACCAAATCGAGCGAATCCGCACGCACTTCAAGGTCGTCGCGCCGCACGCGGACGAAATGAGCCGTCTCTTCCTCACCCGCCTGTTCACCGCGGGCCCGGCCGTGCGTGCCCTCTTCCCGCGCGACGCCGCCGCCCGCGGCCAGGACCTCATCGCCTCCCTCGGCATCGTGGTCAAGAACCTCGGCAGGCTCGACTCCATCGAGCACCTCTTCGCCGAGATGGGCGCACGCCACCACCGCGCAGGCATCGAGCCCCAGCACTACGGCATCGTCCGCGACGCCCTCGTCGCCTCGATGCGTGACGTTTCAGGCCAGGTCTGGGACGCCCGCATCGAAGCCGACTGGCTCAGCGTGCTCAACGCCGTCGCGTCGATGATGATCCGCGGCGCTGGGCGTGCCCGCATGGTCGCCGCCTGACGACGCTCCCCACTGCGCATCCGGGTCGGCCACCTACCATCGCACCCCTTCGTTCGGTTCGGATCGCACACCCGCGACTCCGCGCCGTCCGAGCCCGCACGCACGACCCGTTCTCTCCCACCACGCACGCCGAGATCAGACACCATGCTCCGTCGCACACACACCTGCGGTGAACTGCGCGAATTCCACGTCGGCCAGACCGTCACCCTCAACGGTTGGGTCAACTCGTACCGCGACCACGGCAACCTGATCTTCATCGATCTCCGCGATCGCTTCGGCCTCACCCAACTCGTCTTCGATCCCGACAACGGCATCTTGGCCGACATGATGGCCCAGGCCGACAAACTCCGCAACGAGGACGTGATCGGCGTCGAGGGCCGCGTGCGCGTCCGCATCGGCGGCGAGAACCCCAAACTCGAAACCGGCAAGGTCGAACTCGTCGTCACGAAACTCGAGATCTTCAACAAGACCGACAACCCCCCGTTCCTCCCCGACGATCTGACCAAACTCCCCAACGAGGAACTCCGCCTCACCCACCGCTACATCGATCTACGTCGGCCGAAGATGCAGCAGATCCTCCAGACCCGCTCGCGTGCGCTCATGACCACCCGTGAGTTCTTCCACTCAAACGGCTTCCTCGAAGTCGAAACCCCCGTGCTCTACAAGAGCACCCCCGAGGGCGCTCGAGAGTTCCTCGTCCCCTGCCGCAACGTCCCCGGCACGTTCTACGCCCTCCCGCAAAGCCCCCAACTCTTCAAGCAGATCCTCATGGTCTCCGGCGCTGATCGCTACATGCAGATCTGCCGCTGCTTCCGCGATGAGGACCCCCGCGCTGACCGCCAGCCCGAGTTCACCCAGATCGACCTGGAGATGTCCTTCGTCCGGCGCGAGCACGTCATGGAGATGATGGAGTCGTTCGTGCGCTCGTTCTGGAAGAGCATGTGCGGCTACGACGTCCCCACCATCCAGCGCATGACCTACCGCGACGCCATGGAGACCTACGGCATCGACCGCCCCGACACGCGCTACGACCTGCGCACCACCGATCTCTCCGATCTCGCCGCCCGCACCGATTTCAAGGTCTTCAAAGACGCCCTCGCCAAGGGCGCCGATCGCCCGCGCTTCAACTCAAAACGCGGCGTCGTCAAGGCCATGCGAGTCCCCGGCGGGGCCGACAAACTCACCCGCAAGATCACCGACGGCTACAGCGACTTCGTCAAGACCTTCGGCGCCGGCGGCGTCGCCGTGACCAAGTACATCAAGAACGACAAGGGCGAACTCGCCCTCGACACGGGCGTCGCGAAGTTCCTCGAACCGCTCAAGGCCGATCTCGTTGCGGCGCTGGGTCTCGAACCCGGCGACACCGTCCTCTTCGTCGCCGACGCCTACTCCGTCGCGACCAAGGCCATCGGCGAACTCCGCCAGCAGGTCGCCCGCGACATGGGCCTCATCCCCAAGCCCGGCGCGGAGGGAGGGGGGGGCGGACCGTGGAACTTCCTCTGGGTCATCGACTTCCCGATGTTCGAGCGCAACAAGGACACCGGCAAGTGGGTCGCCATGCACCACCCCTTCACCGCCCCGCGCGACGATCAGCGCGACCAGTTCGTCAACGCCGACGTCGACGACGAGGTTGCCATTGAGTCCATCGTCAGTGCCGGGTACGACATCGTGCTCAATGGCAGCGAGATCGCCGGTGGGTCCGTCCGGATCCACGACAAGGCCGTGCAGTCCAAGGTCTTCCAGTTGCTCGGTCTCACGCCCGAACAGGCCAAGGAGAAGTTCTCCTTCCTGCTCGAAGCCCTCTCCTTTGGCGCGCCGCCTCACGCCGGCATCGCCTTCGGCTTCGACCGTCTGATTATGCACCTCTGCGGCACCGACAACATCCGCGACGTCATCGCCTTCCCCAAGACCCAGATCGGCGCGGACCTCATGACCAAAGCCCCAAGCCAGGCGACCGACGCCCAGTTGAAGGACCTGCACATCAAGAGCACGTGGGAGCCGCCGGCGAAGGCGTGATACGTCTCGCCCCGACCCTTTACTCCACCCCCCTCCCCGCCGAAACGAAGATCGTCTGGCCGTTCCTCGCATCGTGCTTCCCCTCGATGCACTCCACGATCAACTCCGCCACGCGCTCCGGCGGCATCGCCGCGCTCGCCGGGACCTTGCTCTCGGGGAAGTTCGACCGCAGCATCGGCGTCTCGATCGCTCCCGGCGCCACCGCGAACGCCCGAATCCCCTTCGCTCGCCCCTCCTGCGCACACGACCTGGCCATCAGGTTCACCGCCGCCTTCGCCGCCGCATACCCGAAGAATCCGGGAAACGGGTCCTTCGTCCCCATCGTCGAGACGTTCACGATGCACCCGCGCTTCCGCGCTCCCAGGTGCGGCCACGCAGAGTGAATCAGGCACGCCGGCCCGAACGCGTTGATCCCGAACGTGCGATACAACAACTTCGGGTCCGTCTCCTCGATCGGTTTCAACGGCGCGAACCCCGCGTTGTTCACCAGCACGTCCAGCCTCCCAAACTCCGACAGCGCTCGATCCACCGCACGCGAGCACTGCGCCGGATCCGAAACGTCCCCAGCCTCGATGACCGAGCGCGCTGCGCGGTCGAGCATCGCCGCGGTCTGTTCAAGGCTCAACCGGGTCCGGGCCATGAGCACGAGGTCGTACCCCGCCTTCGAAAGCAACACGCACAGCGCCCGACCGACCCCCGAGCCCGCACCCGTCACCAACGCCACCGGCCGATCGCCCGTTCCGCTCGCCATGCGGTCTCCCGTTCCGCGTTGACCCACCCGCACCAATCCTCAGTCTCGCGCATTTCGCCCTCAGTCCCGGGCGGATTCACGCCAACTCAACACGCGTCCGTCCCGATGCACCCCCAACCCCGCCGTACACTCCCCCCATGCTGGCAAAGGTCACGGTCATCGTTGCCTTCTTCTTCGTCCTCTTCCTGCCGCTCGCCGTGCAGCGAATGGTCGGAGTCCAATCCGCCGTGGGCGCCGACGACTCGGCCCCGGACGCACGCCTCAAACTCGTCATCGTCACCCCCCACGTCGAGCAGATCCGCGAAGAGTTCGGCAACGCCTTCAGCCGCTGGCACCAGCGCCACCACGGCGAGGCCGTGTTCATCGACTGGCGAACCCCCGGCGGCACCACCGACATCATCAAGCAACTCGAAGCCCAGTTCGAGGCCGCCGTCGCCAACGGCCGAATCGACGATCAGGGCCGGGCGGACCGCGGCGCAATCGGATACGACCTCTTCTTCGGCGGCGGCTCCTTCGACCACGGCAAGATGCGCGACCTCCGTTCCGGTGTCCGCACCCGCGACGGCCAGCGCATCGCCTACCGCTGGGGCGCACCCGCCGGCTTCTCATCCGAACAACTCGAAGAGTGGTTCGGCCCCAACCAGATCGGCGCGCAGATGCTCTACGACCCCGACCAGCACTGGATCGGCACAGCCCTCTCCGGCTTCGGCCTCGTCTACAACCGCGATGTCGTCGCTTCACTCGGCCTGCCCGAGCCGCGATCCTTCGAAGACCTCACCGACCCGCGCTATGCCGGACTGTTGGCACTCGCCGACGGTCGCCAATCCGGCTCCATCACCACCACCTACGACTCGATCCTCAACAAGAACGACTGGGAAGTCGGCTGGCGGATCCTCCGCGAACTCGCCGCCAACGCCCGCTACTTCGCCGCGGCATCCACCAAGCCCCCCGTCGATGTGAGTCAGGGCGAAGCCGCAGCCGGCCTCGCGATCGACTTCTACGGCCGCGGCCAATCTCAATTTGTCCTCCAGCCAGGCCAGGACGCCGCCGACAGCCGAGTCGGATACGTCGATCCCGAAGGCGCGGTCTACATCGACGCCGACCCCGTCTCCATCGTCAACGGCGCATCAGACCCCGATCTCGCACGCCGATTCGTCGAGTTCTGTCTCACCACCGAGGCCCAGGCCCTCTGGCAGTTCCACGCGCTCAACACGCCCGCAGCCACGGACAACCCGACCGTCGACGGCGTCAAACTCGGCCCCGTCCGCTACGAACTCCGCCGCATGCCCGTCCGCCGGGTCATGTACGAGCGCTACTGGGACCACCTCACCGACAAGGTCGATCCCTTCAAACTCGCCTCCGACGTCCCCACCCGCGGCTACCGCCCCGCCATCGGCCCGCTCATGGCCGCGTTCGGCATCGACACTTCCAGAGAGATCCGCGCAGCGTGGCGAGCGCTCAATCGTGCTCGCGATCGTGCCCGCACCGGCGATTTCAACCCATCCACGCTCGCCGAGATGGAGCGACTCTTCTACGCGATGCCCGAGCACCGTTTCCAGACCGGTTCGATCTGGTGGCCGACCGAGATGACCGAAGGCATCGAGCGAGATGCGCTCCGAGAACTCGAACGCATGAAGATCGCCACCTTCCCGCAACTCCGGGCCGCCATCGCCACCGCGCGGTCCGACGGCAAACTCGCCCCCGCGATCCTCGCACAGTTCGAGTCCCTCGCCGCCCGCGAACCTCGTTTCGGCGATGCCACCCCTTCCGCCGTCCTCAGCCCTCAGAGCCTCCGTCCCATCCGCAACGACACCGACTCGTGGCGGCACCCCGAACACGGCCGGCGAGCACTCATCGCCTACACCGAGTTCTTCCGCAGAACCTACCGGGAAGTCCTGCGTCTCGAACAGTCCGCAGCCGCGCCCGCCGCCGCCTCCATCGCCGATTGACTCGACCAACCATCCTCCCCCCGCCCGCCTCCACATGCCCATCTCCGCAACTGCAAACGAGCCCGTCAACACTCCCCGACCGACGCTCACCAAGATCGTCGCGACCATCGGCCCCGCCAGCAGCGCACCTGAGAAAATCGAGAAGCTCATTCTCGCCGGTGTCTCGGTCTTCCGTCTCAACTTTTCCCACGGCCACCTCGACGAACACGCAGAGCGATTGCAGACAATCCGCCAGGTGTCCGCCCGTCTCGGCCTTCACGTGGCCGTTCTCGGCGATCTCCAGGGCCCCAAAATCCGCGTCGGCGCGATCGCGGACCCAGGCGTCGAACTCCATCAAGGCCAGACCGTCCGCTTTGTTCCGTCCTCTGCGCTTGCCTCCGCCCCCTCCGCTCCGCCCGACGTGGCCACCCTTCCCTGCGACTACGAGCCCATCGCCCGCGAAGTCGAGCCCGGGCACCGCGTCCTGATCAACGACGGCGCTCTCCGCCTGCTCGCCATCCCTCACGAGCCCGCCGACGGCCCCGACGCCCTCCGCGCCGTGGTCACCGTCGGCGGCACGGTCACCAGCCGCAAGGGCATCAACCTTCCCGATTCTGACGTCTCCGCGCCCGCGCTCAGCGACCGCGATTGGGCTTGCGTCGAGTGGGCCGTTGCCCACGAACTCGACTGGCTCGCCATGTCCTTCGTCCGAAAGGCCGACGAAGTTCGCGCGCTCCGCCGGGCCCTCGCTGGAATGTGTCCCGCCACCCACGACCCCGCCGACGGCACCGAGCAGGGCTCGATGATCCCCGTCATCGCCAAGATCGAGAAGCCCCAGGCCCTCAAGGAGATCGACGGCATCCTCGATGCCGCCGACGGCATCATGGTCGCCCGCGGCGATCTCGGCGTCGAGATGGACCTCGCCACCGTCCCCATCATCCAGAAGCAACTCATCGCCAAGGCCGATGAGTGGGGCAAGCCCTGCATCGTCGCCACCCAGATGCTCGAGACGATGATCACCAGCGCTGCCCCCACCCGCGCTGAGGCCAGCGACGTCGCCAACGCCATCCTCGACGGCGCAGACGCCGTGATGCTCAGCGCTGAGACCGCCGTCGGCAAGCACCCGTCGCTCGTCGTCGAGACCATGCGACGCATCGCCACCGAGGCCGAGCGAGAACTCGCTTCAGAGTCCAGCGATGCGTCACCTTCCTCTCGGCTCCGCGACTCGCGCTACCGCACCGCCGCCCTCGCCCACGGCGCGTGGTACGTCGCGCACGACATCGGCGCGCGACTCATCGCCTGCTGGTCGCAGGAGGGCGGCACCGCCCGCTACCTCGCTCAGACCGGCATGAACATCCCCATCATCGCTTACTCCAGCAGCCAGCGACACGTCCGCCGCATGTCCCTGCTCCGCGGCGTGACGGCCCTGCACATGCCCGTGCCCGGCACCGGCAAACTCGCCGATTGGAACCTCGCCGTCGAACGCGATCTCATCGCACGAGGCTGGGCCGCCCCGGGCGATCCCATCGTCCTCCTCGCCGGCAAGCCACTCGGCCACAAGGGCGCCACCAACACCCTCGCCATCCACTACATCGGCAACACCCACCTGGGCTTCCTCGCCGGCACCGACGCCTAGCAAATGCCCATCCCCCACGCCACATTCCTTCACACCCACGCCGCCATCCTCTCCATCGGAGACGAACTCACCCGCGGCCAGATGCTCGACACCAACTCGCGTGATCTCTCCGCGCTCCTCCTCGATCTCGGCGTTCCCACCATCGCCCACCTGACCATTCCCGACGACCGCGACGCCATCACCCGCGCACTCCGCCAACTCGCCGCCGCCGCGCCGCTCGTCATCGTCACCGGCGGCCTCGGCCCCACCGCCGACGATCTCACCCGCGATGCGCTCGCCGACGTGCTCGCCGAACCGCTCGTCGAGGACGCCGACGCGCTCGCCGCTCTCGAAGCCCTCCTCCGCGCCCGCAACCGCCCGCTCACCCCGCCCCAGCGTGTCCAGACGCTCCGCCCGACCTCCGCCCACTGCCTCCCCAACGCACGCGGCACCGCCCCCGGCCTCTTCGCGTTCCTGTCCACCCCGAACCCCACCGACAACACCACCCGCAGCGCAGCCAGCCTCTTCTGCCTCCCCGGCCCACCCAACGAATGGCGGCCGATGTTCGATCGCGACGTCCGCGCCCACCTCAACCCCCCGCCCGGCCTTGTCATCCGCACACGCCTCCTCCGCGTCATCGGCCTCTCCGAGGCCTACGCCGCCACCATGATCCCCGGCCTCATGGCCCGCGACCGCCGACCACAGGTCGGCATCACCGCCAGCGACGGCGTCCTCACTTGGCGCATCTGTTCCGACAACACTTCCTCCCCAACGCAGGCCGAGTCCGATCTCGACTCCACCGAAGCCCTCATCCGTTCCGCGATGGCCCACCACGTCATCGCCGGTGCCCAGACCCCCGCTCAGGCACTCGTCGCCCGCCTCACCGCTCTCGCCCAGACCGTCACCACCGCCGAGTCCTGCACCGGCGGCCTCATCGCCAGCGCCATCACCGACGTCCCCGGCTCCTCCGCCGCCTTCCGCGCCTCGTGGGTCACGTACTCAAACGACGCCAAGTCGGCCCAACTCGCCGTCTCCGCCGACACCCTCCGCGAGCACGGCGCCGTCAGCGCCCCCACCGTTCGCGAAATGGCCACCGGCGCTTTGGCCCGTGCTCAGGCCGACTTTGCCCTCGCCGTCAGCGGCGTCGCGGGTCCCGACGGCGGCACCGATCGCTCCCCAGTGGGCACCGTCTGGATCGCCCTTGCCGACCGCGCCTCAGGGTCAACCCTCGCCCGCCGACTCCTCATCCCCGGCGACCGTTCCGACATCCGCCGCCGCACCGTCCAGGCCGCCCTCGGCATGCTCCTGCTCCACCTGCCCGATCCTGACCGTCCGGACGTGCCCTCACGCCTCAGCCGCGTTCAACTCCCCTGGCAAGTCGAAATCGGCTGATCGACGCCCCGCCACGCCCCCCCTACCATCGCCTCCAAGTCCGCCCTGCGAGTCACCCCCAAACCCGGAGAGCCGCGACGTGGCCACCACCTTCCGCTGCAAACTCATCACCCCCGAAGCCCAGGTCTTCGACGACGCCTCCACGAGCGCGGTGGTCCCGATCTGGGACGGCCAGATGGGTTTCCTCCCGGGCCGCGCCGCGTTCGTCGGCGAACTCGGCAACGGCGAACTCCGCGTCGACTTCCCCGACCGAGGCGGTGCAAGGGGCGGCTCTCGCCACTTCTTCGTCTCCGGCGGCTTCGTCCAGATGCTCCGCAACGAACTGACCATCCTCGCCGCCCACGCCGTCGCCGCCGAGCAACTCACCGAGGCCGACGCTCAGAACGAGGTCAACGCCGCTCGCGGCAAGCCCACGACGGGCCTGAGCCCCAGCGAGACTCAACGCGTCAACGCCGCTCGCCAGCGTGCGGACGCCAAACTCGCCGCAGCGCGAAAGTTCCGCTCCCTCGGCGGCATCTAACCTCCTCTCCCTCCTCCCAAAGCCACCCCCCACTTCCGGGCAGTCACCGCTCCCCGTGCGCGCTGCCCCACCAACCACCCTCCCCGCCCCTCAATCGCGCTCGCCCCTCGGACGATCCCGTCCGAATCGGAGGCGGCGATGCCCCACGGTCCGCACAAGTCCAAGTTCTCAGCCGCTTCCGCCCGCGCGTCCGGCCCCCTCGCCGCTGCGCTCCGCGCTTCCGCCGCCGAGAACCGCCGTCTGCATGCCCTGATCGACCAACTCCGTGCGGAGGCACAGACCGACTGTCTGACCGCGCTCCCCAACCGTCGAGCCCTCGAATGTCGGCTGACCGAGGTCTGGTCCGCCGCCGTGCGCCACGGCCAAGACCTTGCCTACATCGCCCTCGACATCGACGGCCTCAAACGCGTCAACGACACGCTCGGCCACGCCGCCGGCGACGACCTAATCCGTACCGTCGCCCAGACCCTCCGCGAGTGCATCCGAGCCTCGGACTTCGCCGCACGCACCGGCGGCGACGAGTTCGTCGTCCTTCTCCCCATGACCAACATTCAGGGCGCACAACTCCTGGCAGACCGAATCGCCGAGCGATTCCAACTCGACACCGCCCGCCTCCGCGCCACCCTCGACGAGCACCCCTTCAGTCAGGTCCGTGTCGTCATCCCCACCCGTCAACACCCCGACGGCCGCACCGCGCACATCGGCATATCCACCGGCGTCAGCGCTCGACTCGCCGACGCTTGCTCAACCCCGAAGGCCATGCTCGACACCGCCGACGCCCGCCTTTACCACGCCAAGCGCTCGCGCAAGCGACTCCCTCTCGCCGCCTGAGCCTCGCTCCCGCATCCGACGCACAACCCCAGCGACTTTCCGCCCGCCGCCGCGCTCGGTCACTCGCGACGGCCATTCCTATTCCCATTCCCTTCAAAGACTTACGCAGCACAACGTCACGCCGACGCAGTCGCCATGGGCCGAACCTATTTACCTCAACCTTGCCACCTCCGCCCCGCTCCCATCCCACCCGCGACTCAATCCCCCGCGCCCCATTTTGGACACCCAACTCATCAACGGACGATCTTTCCGTTACGCTGTTCCAATCCCCACAGCCAGAAGAGGAACCACGCATGGCCGACAACGCCGAACTCAACAAACTGCTGCTCGTCATCATCGCGATCCTCCTGCCGCCCCTCGCGGTCGGCCTGAAAGCCGGGGTCGGCGGAGCGCTCATCCTCAACATCGTGCTCACGCTACTCTTCTACATCCCCGGCCTGCTGCACGCCCTCTACGTCGTCCTGAAGTAGAACGCAAGGTTCAGCACCGACCCAACGAGCCGTCGTCGTTGAACCGCGACCGTTCGCCCTCAGTGGCAGGCCGCACTGCCTGAGTGATTGTGCGCACACATCCAATGTGCCCCGCCCGTCACGGGTCGATCCGCCCGCGAGGTACACTGCGCCCATGCCCCCCACCAAGAGCGCCAAGTCCGCCAAACCCTCAAAGCCCGCCACCGTCCAGCAGTACCTCGCCGCGCTCCCGCCCGAACGACGCGCGGTCATCCAGGCCGTCCGCGAGGTCATCCTCGCCAACCTGCCCGAGGGATATCAAGAGTGCATGCAGTACGGCATGATCGGCTACTCCGTCCCCCACACCCTCTACCCGCCCGGCTACCACTGCGACCCCAGACAGCCGCTCCCCTTCGCCGGCCTCGCCGCCCAGAAAAACGCCTACTCGCTCTACCTCATGTGCGTCTACGGCAACTCCACCCACGACGCGTGGTTCCGCAAGGCGTGGGTCGCCGCAGGCAAGAAACTCGACATGGGCAAGGCCTGCGTCCGCTTCAAGCGACTCGAAGACGTGCCCCTCGAAGTCGTCGGCGAAGCGATCCGCCGAGTCCCGGTTGAGGAGACCATCGCCCACTACGAGGCCGCCATCCTCACCATGAACAAGGCCGCCACCGCAAGACGCACATCGGCAGCCAAAGCCCCCAAGCCCGTCCCGCCCCGATCCAGCGCAAAGCCGACATCCCCGAAACCGAAGACCTCAAGGGCTTCATCCACCCCGAAGCGCTCCTCGAACAAACCCACCGCCAAGAAGCGCACCGCGCGCAAAGCATGACCGCTCGCCCACGCAGGCTTCCACGAACACACCCCACCAATCAGATCACTTCGAGTCCGTCGGCCGCACCGCCAGCACCGAGCACGAAACGTCCCGCAGGATCTTCTCCGCCGTTGAGCCAAGGAAGAAGTCGCGCAGGTTCGAGTGCCCCCGCGTTCCGAGCACCACCAGGTCCGCGCCCTCGCGCTGCAGGTACTCCGGCAGCGCATAACGATGGTCCGACGAGTCGATCAGCACGAACTTCGGCTTCACATACTGCAGTTCATGCTCGATCGGCTGCCCGAACTGCACCAGCCGCTGATGCAGCATGTCGGTGTACTGTTTACGAAATGCCGGGTCGGCCTCCGGCGTGGGGGCCCGGTAGTGCAGCACGTGCCACGGCGGATAGAACACGTGCACAACGTGCAGCGCAGCCGAATCCTGTGCGGCCAGCCGCGCCGCCTTCTCCAGCGCCTCCAAGGATGTCTTCGAGAAGTCCACGCAGCACACCACCGTCTTGAAGGGGGTCACCCCCTTGCTCTCGCGAACCAGCAGAACGCTGCACGGCGACCGCCGCACCGCCGCCGAAGCCACCGTCCCCATCCCGACGTTCGCCTTCCCTTCGCCCACCGCTCCAAGCACCAGCAGGTCCGCCTCGGCGTCCTTCGCCGCCCGAACGATCCCCTCGAGCCGGCTCTCCACCATGGCCTTGAAGTCGACGCCCTCGCCGATGTTCGCCGCATCAACGTACTGAACCCACTTTCGCTTCGTATCATCCAGCAGTTGTTGGCGCACGCTCCCGGCCCCGGCACTCTTGTCATCGAAAAACGCGCCCCCCGACCGGCTGATCGCGTCCTCAAGTTCCAGCGCCACCATTGTGTCGATCACGTGCACCGCCGTCACCGACGAACGGTTCCACGCGCCGATCCGCGCCGCCTGCCCCAGCGCCACCGCCGAGCACGCAGAAAAGTCAACGCCCACAACGATCGACTTCAGTCTGTTCATGCGGACAGTCTATCTTGATCCGCCGACGAACGCCGCCCAGCCGACGACCGTGTCGACTTCCGCCCGCGGCGCCCCCCGATCGACCAGAGCCCCGGCCGGGTGTAGAGTCACTTTCTAACCGGCGCGTGCGCCCACGCGGACCCGCCGGCCAACGTCCTTGTGCTGTCAAGCACCCAAACCCGGCCGCACTCGGCCACCATCTCCGGAGTCGTTCTCATGCCGACCATCAGTGCCGACAAGGCCCGCGCAATCTGCTCCCCCGCCGAGTACAAACTCGTCCGCGAGTCCGCCCCCCAGAACATCGCCGGCCTCTCCGCCGCCGAGTTGCGAGGCGCCGTCGCACGCGCCCGCAAACTGCGAGACAAGCAGCGCGACATCGCCCAACGCCAGCGCCGCGAATACCGCGGCAAGGCCGACCCACGAAAGATGGGCGGCCGAGGCAACCCCGCCACCAACAACGCCAACACACTCCTCAAACTCGACCTCTTCCAACTCGCGCTCGACCGCTTCCAGGCCCGACTCGACAAGGTCGAATCCGGCGCTGCCGACAGCCTCGCGAAGAAGAACAAGCGGAAGGGCAAGGCCGCCAAGACGGCAATGGCCAAGAAGGCCGCGGGCAGGACGGCCAAGGGTGGCACCGCCGCTTCGGCGAACGGCGCCGTAGCATCCAAGAATTCCAACACCCCCAAACCCGCCAAGTCAATCAAGAAGAAAGCCTCCCCCAAGCTCGCCAAGGCGGGCAAGGCCAAGACCCTCGCCCTCTCCTCCCGCGCAGGCTCACTCACCGGCGGCGTCGAGACCACTTCCGCAAGGCTCGCCGCACGTACCTCGGCCCTGCTCGCCGTGTCCGAACACTCCGCGCCGAGCCGGCACGCCAACATCCTCGCCAACACCGCCAACGCCCGCATCCGCGGCCACGCTCGTGGCGCGCACCGCCGGGCGCAGGCACGCCGAGACGCCGTCCAGCGCGTCGGTCGAGACCCCGGCGTCAAGCCCGGTCGCAAGGAACCCTGATCGCAAGTCCGGTCAACCGCCGCTTAGCCCCCGCAGCGCTGCGACATAGGCATCCGTCGGATGAACACTCCGACGCGCCATCGCCGCGCGCGCAACGTCCATGAACTTCTCGAACCGATAATCCGCCCCCGCCGACGTCGTCGACAGCGGCGTCGCGTCGGTGATCCAGCGAAAGCCCGGCACCGTCCCCGTCACCGCCTGCCCCGCCGCGAACATCGTCCCTGTCCCCACGATCGTGCCAGTCATGATCCGCGTGCAGATCGCCGTCTTCACGTGGTCTCCCAGAACGCACCCCAGAAACCGCTCCCCGCTCCGTTCGTTCGACCCCACAGGTCCCACCGGCCCCTTCAGCGCCCGCGCCGTGATCTCGCCGTACGTGTTCAACAGGTTCGAGTTGGTCGTATTCGCGCCGAGGTTCACCCACTCGCCGATGTACGAATCGCCCAGGTAGCCGTCGTGCGCCTTGTTCGCGTACCCCTGAAAGATCGTCGCCCCCACTTCGCCCCCGACCTTGCACCACGGCCCGATCGCCGTCTGCGCCCGGATCACCGCGCGGTCCATCACCGTCGAGTGCTCCCCGACCGCGCATGGCCCGCACACCACCGCCCCCGGCCGGATCACCGCGTGCGCTCCGATCCAGATCGGCCCACTGCTCGCGTCCAGCACCACCCCGGCCTGAACCACCGCCGTCTCCGCGATCCTCACCGCGTGCGGCCCGATCATCCAACCAAAGGGCGTCTGCCCAGTACTGGTCGGTTCCGACCCGGCCAACGCAGCCAAGTCGATCTCCAACGCCTCATCGCGGAACGTGCGAAGGTGCCATGGCCGGCTAAGCAGTCGCTCGCTGCTTCCCTTCGCAACGGGCACAGGCTTGATCCCGCCCAGCACCCTCGCGCTTCCACCGCCCGATAGAAAATCACGCGCTGCGCTGGCCTCCACCCGCGCGACGACCACCGACCCCTCGCCGGAGACTTCGCCGCTCCCAACCGCCAACCCGCGCCACGCCTCGAAGCACTGCTCCGTCGCGAGCGCGAACCGCCCGTTCACCAGCAGCGCTGAGCCGGAGTCCAACCCCGCGCTGTCATTCACGCGCAGTCCGCTGTGCCGCTCTCGCGTAAGCCCCGCCAGCCTTGCCGGCACGCGCAGCCGAATCCGTGAGCCGTCAACACCCGCCGCGCTGACCATCCGCTCCAGCGTCGTGCGAGCGCCCGTCCGCAAATCGAAGGTCGCACGAAGGTCCGTCACAGGCGAGAGCAGGCACGCCCCACCCTCCGAAACCAGATCGGTGTCGTCGAAGACAATCATCGCGGCGTCGGTGAAGTTGGTGGCGCTCATGCGACTCCGAGCGGCATCACGCGCCGCGTGAGCGGTCAGTGTACCCGAACCGCGCAAGCCGACACGTCACCACGTCCCCCCCGCCGTCTCGGCCGCGACCAGTTCAAAGAACTTCGCCCGCCGATCCTCATCCAGCGCTCGGTACATCCGACCCATCAGTTCCCGCCGATGCTCCGCCCGCGGCCTTAGCCGTGATTCCCTCAGGAACTCGGCCA
Source organism: Phycisphaeraceae bacterium (assembly GCA_019636535.1). Classification (GTDB taxonomy): domain Bacteria; phylum Planctomycetota; class Phycisphaerae; order Phycisphaerales; family UBA1924; genus JAHBK01. The sequence goes on from JAHBXK010000001.1 coordinate 72,407, forward strand.
CCGCCCCGCGAATCTCCTCCCACTGCTCGGGCGTCGGGTCCGTTGCTTCCCGCAATTTCTCCAGTTTCTCCTTGTACGGCCTGATCTGGTCGTCATACGCCCGCCGAAGTTCCTCGGAGAAGATCGTCCGCTCCAGCCGCAAGCGCGTGCGCTCGCAGTCCGCCTCCGTCGGGTTCCGCCGCGTCCGCAACTCCCACGCCACCCACGCCTGCCAGTACTCGTTCAACATCCGCTCGAGTTCAACATACTGCTCGGGGCTCAGCACCACCGCCAACGTGAGCACCAGGTCCGACCGCCCCCAAGCCAGCGACGGGCTCCTGCTCAACTCCCACCGATCTCGAAAGAACGTCGTCAGTTCCGACGTAATCTCGCGCTCTCGCTTCTGAATCGAGTCCCCATACGCAAACGACTCATCCAGGTGGTCCGCGAGCAGCACCCCCATCGCCAGCCGCCGCTCGGCAAAAACCCCCCGGCAGTACTCGCGCGCCTGATCGTCAAGGCCCAGCAGCCCGACCGCCGACTCCTCGGGCAGACCGCTCACCCGACGAAACTCCCCGCGCGCATCGTGCCGCACGATGCTCCGACCGACACGCTCCTGCACCACCGGGCCGGAGAGCGCGGAGAACAAGTCCGCAGCCTCCGCCGAGTCCGCGCCCATCTCCGCAGCCGGCGCCGGCTCCTCCACCGGCTCCCCCATCATCTGCCCGAGCCCGCTCGGTGCGCAGCACATCCACGCAATCACGCACGCCGCCACCGGCGCAATCCGACCGCTGCATCGCATCCAGCACACCGATTCCACACGCGAAGTTCGTCGTCGCATCATCATCCGCTCCCACACGCGCCCACTCAACTACGCCGCCGTTACCATCCTCAAGATACCCCACCACGCCCCGCTCGCCAAGACCCTTCGCGCATTCCGTCGATACGCTTGTCGAATGCTCCTCAAACGCACGCCCGCGGCGGCCGGGCTGGTCATGTCGCTCGCGCTCCTGTGCTGCTTCCTCTCGGTCGGCTGCGCGGTCCCGCGCCCAACCCTCAACCCCGAACAACTCGCGCAGGTCAAAGCCCGCTACCTCGAAGCCGCCCGGACAGACACACGCACCGCCAACGAGAAAATGCTCCGCCGCATGTACGCCGAGCAGTCCGCCCACCTCCTCGCGCTCGACGCCCATGCACCGCCGACCGAAGCGCTCCCAGAAGCCCCCCACCCCCACTCCACGCTCCCTCCCACCTACGACATCCTGATCCTCTCCGGCGGGGGCGACTACGGCGCCTTCGGCGCGGGATTCCTCAAGGCCTGGGGTCAGATCACCGACCCCGCCTTTGCCCGCCCCGAGTTCGACATGGTCACCGGCGTCTCCACCGGCGCGCTCATCGCGCCCTTCGCCTTCATCGGCGACGACCCCTCCTACACACAACTCATCGACCTTTACTCAACCCCAAAGGCCGATTGGTTCTCCAGCCGTGGCCCCTTCTTCTTCCTCCCCGGCAACGAATCCTTCATGGACAACCGCGGCCTCCGACGCGACCTCGAAGCCGCCGTCAACGAGTCCGTCGTCGCGCACATCGCCCGCGAGTCCCGCAACGACCGCGTCCTCGCCATCAACACCACCAATCTCGACGTCGGAGCCATGCACCCGTTCGAACTCTCCGCCGAGGCCGAGCGCGCTGAGGCCTCGGGCGACCGCAAACGACTCCACGACATCCTCCTCGCCTCCGCCGCCATCCCCGCCGTCTTCCCACCCGTCATCATCGACGGCGCGCTCTACGTCGACGGCGGCACCACCTCCAACATCCTCTACGGCGCCAACTGGCTCAGCCCCCGCGCGCCGCTCGCCGTTTGGCGCGAGCGCCACCCCCACCTCCCCCGACCCCGCATCCGCTTCTGGGTCATCATCAACAACCAACTCGAATCCACCGCCCACGTCGTCCAGCCCACATGGATCAGCATCACCCGCTCCAGCGTCGCCACCACCATCCGCTCCGGCACCGCCATCGCCCTCCGCCACCTCTACGCGCAAGTCTCCACCATGCGCGCTGAGGGCTGGGACGCCGACTTCCGCTACGTCTCCATCCCAGAGTCCTGGGTTCCACCAAACGACCGCCCCTTCGACAAGGACGTCATGCAATCGCTCGTCAACCTCGGCCTCCGGATGGGCGCCGACCCCTCCAGTTGGCGATCCGATTTCGCCCGCTGATCGCGCCCGCCAAAGCCCACACGCCCCAATACCCCCTCGCGTACACTGCAATTCCTCGTCCCCTCGGTTCGCAATCAGGCAACGGAGTGCCGACCCATGGCCAAGAAGTCCCCATCCACCGCCAAACCCTCCACGATCTCCGCGGCCAGAAAGTCGCGCGACGATCGAACCCAGAAACAAATCGCCGACCTCGCCTCGCGCGTCGCCAAGACCGCCTTCACCGGCAAGGAGCCCGTCCTCCACATCCCCACGCGCTCGCGCGCCAACACCATCTGGAACAAGCAGCGCCGAATCCTCGAAATGGGCGACGCCCGACAAGACCGCCAACTCTTCAACCTCAATCAGGCCAAGCAGTTCATGCAGACCATGCTCCACTGCTCCACCATCATGGACCTGATCCAGGAAGGCAAGACCAGCAGCCTCCGCGGCGTGTTCTACAAGGCCAAGCACACCGTCGCCGGAACCAAGGAAAACACCTTCGACACCCAGGAGGAATCAGACCCCATCCTCGAAGACCTCGAAGTCACCCTCGGCGCCCTCCGCGAAGAACTCCACATCTACGCCAAGAAAAAGGGCACCATGATCGGCAACATCACGATCGTCGACAGCGGCGACGAGATCGACTGCCGAAGAATGGGCTCCGGCGGCTACGCCATCCCCTCCATCGTCGAGCCCGACGTCATCCAGTTCAAAAAGTGCGAGGCCAAGTTCGTCCTCCACGTCGAAAAGGACACCGTCTGGGGCCGTTTCAACGAGGACAGGTTCTGGCAGGAGCACAACTGCATCCTCACCGAGGGCGGCGGTCAGCCTTCACGCGGCGTCCGCCGACTCCTCCAGCGACTCAACAAGGAACTCGGCCTCCCCATCTACTGCCTGCTCGACTGCGACCCCTGGGGCCACTACATCTTCTCCGTCATCAAGCAGGGCTCCATCTCCCTCGCCTTCGAGTCCGAGCGCCTCGCCATCCCCGACGCCAAGTTCATCGGCGTCCGCGCCAAGGACTACGACGAGTGCGACCTCGGCGACGCCGTCAAGATCGATCTCTCCGATCAGGACATCAAGCGCGCCAAGGAGATCGCCGCCTACCCCTGGTTCGCCGCCCACAAAGGCTGGCAGAAGGAAATCCAGGGCATGCTCAACAACGGCTTCAAGATGGAAGTCGAAGCCATGATCAACAAGGGCATCTCCTACGTCACCGAGGAGTACGTGCCCCAGCGCCTCCGCTCCAAAGACTGGCTGGAGTGACAACCGCCGCCGCCTCACGGCCGCTCGCTCACACACCGATCACAACCGGCGTACCGCACGCTCCGATCAGCACTCCCGCCGCCGACGACGCCCCAGCCCCACAACCCCGGCCATCGCCAGCATCGTCCCCGCCGCCGGCGCCGGAATCGCCAACCGAACCTGCAGCGTCGTTGAACCGCTCATCCCCGAGAACACGCCGCCCGGCGCACCAACAAAGTCGATGCGGTAGAACACGTCAAAGAACGAATCCACGTGCCACATGCTCCCGGGCGCGGAGGTCAGCGTCGTCTGACCGGGCCCCGGCAGCCCGAAGTCCGACCCCATCACCACGCGGAACAGGTCAAAGTCCGGATCGCCCGTCACCTGTCCGAAGAAACGGAACAGGTCCGTCGAGAACGACTGTACCGGCGCGAAGTTCGTCCTCGGCGCCGAGTGCATCTCCAGCGAGATCGGAACGTTCAGCGTCCTGAAGTAGCCGGCAAACACACCGGTCCCGTCAAGGTCCAGCGTCAGCACGCCGTCCGCCGCGTGCTTCTCCCCGCCCAGCACGCCCCCGGCCACGCTCTGCGTCCCCATGAACGAGTACACGCCGCCCATCGGGTTCCAGAAAAAACCGCCCAGCGCTGCATCCGCCTTCAGCGTCGATCCCACCGGCAGGCCGTTCACCACGTTCATCTGCCCCGAAGGTGTTGCCGCCGACGGCACCGAGTAATACGTCAACCCAAACGGCGGCAGGTCCGCCGTCCCGTTCCCGTTGTCCGCAACCGTGTTCGGTCCACCCAGCGCGGCGCCCGCCATCGCACAAACCGCGCTGGCGGCGAAAAGCCCCATCGATCGCGCGCGATCCGCCCGAATTCCAAGTGAAATGTGGGTCAACATTGTCTCTCTCCTCGCCGCAAATCGGCTCTCGCCGCGCGGCAAACAGGGTTCCCCCTTGCCCTCCGATCCGTTCAGAGTACCCGATTCCAACGCCCCTGCAACGTCGAACTCGCAAATCGTAGCGCAAAAACCCGGGATCGCGCACACGCCCGAGAAATCCCGCGTCAATGACGACGCACGGCATCCACCGGCCGTCAACCAGTTCAATTCGTCGCCCCACCCCGCCGCCTCCCCCACCTCGCGCTCGACACGCCCCCCACCCCCCTCAGCACATCGTCATCCCGCCGTCCACGCAGATCGTCTGCCCCGTCAAAAACCCCGCCTCATCGCTCGTCACATACGCCACCGCCGCCGCGATGTCGTCGCCCGTCCCCGTCCGCTTCACGGCCTGCAGGCCCACAACGTGGTCCTTCACCTGCCCAGGCAGGTTCGCCGTCATGTCCGTCTCGATGAACCCCGGCGCGATCACATTGCACGTGATCCCCTTCGACCCAAGTTCCCGCGCGATCGTCTTCGACAGCCCGATCAGCCCCGCCTTCGCCGCGGCATAGTTCGCCTGCCCCGAGTTTCCCACCACGCCCGACGTGCTCGCGATGTTCACGATGCGCCCGAACTTCGCTCGCATCATCGGCCTCGCGGCAGTCCGAATCGCCGCGAACGCCGACGTCAGGTTCACGCGGATCACCTCGTCCCACTCCGCGTCAGACATCCGCAGCACGAGGTTGTCCCGAGTGATCCCCGCGTTGTTCACCAGAATGTCCACACGCCCAAGCTGCTCCGCGATCTGCTCCACCATTTTCCCCACGGCCCCGGCGTCGCCCACGTCGCACGCCACCGCCGTCGCCTTCCCGCCGCCGCTCTCGATCTGAGATTTCAGATCGTTCAGCGGCGGAAGCGACCGCGCCACGAGCACCACGTGTCGGCCATCTCGCGCCAGCCTCATCGCGATCGATCGCCCGATGCCCCGGCTCGCACCGGTCACGATCGCCACGCGCACACCCGCCTGATCTGTTGTGTTCGTGCTCAACGCTCTGCGCTCCGCGAAAGGTCCTGACAATCCATCCTCATCAACCGACGCCGGGAATCGTCACCGGGCCGCTCGGCGTGTTCTTGCGTCCGGGGTCGCGCTGCGGGCTCCCACCGCCGCCGCCGCCCCCGCCACCACCCTCGTCCGTCTCCTGACGGTCCGGGCTGAAGTCGACCGGCCGGTCGGGCTGAGCCATGCTCGGCCCGCCCATCATGAACCCCATCACGCCTATGCCGTCGAACGATGCCGCCCGAGGCCGAACGTCCGCGGCCGAAGGCGCAGGCGAGAACACCCACATCTCTCCGCTCGGCGCGATCCCCCACCCTGTCAGGTACGCCCCTCGCGGATCCTGCAGCGCAATCAACACACCGCGCGATATGACCCCCGTAGGCTCGGGCGGGGGAGCCTCCGTATCGCTCAGCCCGGCCCCCTCCGAGAGCGCCTTCAACTGTTGCTCCATCATCGCCAGAAACTCCGGCGGTGTCCCAGCCGCACGCATGCTCTCGATCTGCTGCCGCATCTGCTCGCGGATCTGCTCGCGACCCTCCGGCGTGTTCATCTGCTCGAGCGCCCGCTCCAGTTCGCTCCGCATCTCCGGCGGCATCGAACCCATGATCGCAGTCAATTGGTTCTTCAGCGTCGAGAAGTCCGCCGCGCTCGGCACACCCGCAGCGCCCAGCGGAATCCCCTCACCGATGAAGATCACCCGCACCGCTTCCAGTTGCGAGGTCTGCTCCACCCACTCATCCGTCATCGTCAGTTCCGAGAGCAGTTCCCGCCCGCGCGGATTCAGCAGCGACGACAACTTCGACGAGTCCCCCCGCGCCAGCGCATCCGCAAGGCGAACGATCGCCTCGCCCATCGCGACCTGCTCCTGCTCAACCTGAACGCCCGACGCGAACGTCACGCGCGCATCGATCCCCAGGTCCTGCCCGATCGATTCCAGCGACACCGGCGGCGGCGGCGGCGGGGGTGGCGGTGGTGGCGGAGGCGGCGGGGGTGGCGGGGGCTTCGGGCACCCCATCATCAACAGGCAGAACAGCCCGGCGGTGGCGCCGCCGATGATCCGCCCCGCGCGCTGTGCGCCCGTCCGCCGCGTGAACTCGCTCTGTGTCAACTCAGGCATGGGTGCTTTCCGGCTCGTCATACGCGAGCACCTTCGTGGCTTTGTCGATCCGCCGCATCAGCCCGGCCAGCGTCCGCCCGGGCGCAAGTTCTACGAAATCCGCCCCACCCGCCCGACCGACCAGCCCCCGGCAGTTCTGCTCCCATCGCACGGGCTTCGTCAATTGTTCCACCAGACGCCGCCGGATCATCCCCACCACCGCCGACGCATCCCCCGACCGATCGTGCGCTTCCCCCGTCACGTTCGACATCACGTCCACGCGCGGCGCAGACATCGGCGTCGATTCCAGTTTCTCGCCAAGCCGGTCCGCCGCGGGGCTCATCAGCGGCGAGTGAAACGCCCCAGCCACGGGCAGCGCGGTCGCACGCAAACCCATCGAACCCGCGACTTCCACCGCGCGACCGCAAGCGCCGATCGAGCCCGATACGACGATCTGACCGGGCGAGTTGAAGTTCGCGGGCACCAGCACCTCTCCCCCCCGCGAGCGATCGCACAACTCGTTCACCTGCGCCTCATCGGCGCCGATGATCGCCACCATCCCCGACCCGGCGCTCCCGTCGGGCTGCCGAATCTGGTCCGCCGCGTCCTGCATCGCTCGCCCGCGCAGCGCCACCAACTCCAGACCGTCCTCGAACGAGAACACCCCCGCGATGTGCAGCGCCGTGTACTCACCCAGCGACAGGCCAGCGGTCGCGACCACGTGCGACTCGATCGCCCCGCCACCTCCCACGCCGTTCGTTCCCCCGCCCGAGCCCCACTTCGCAAGCAGCCCGCGCCAGCAGGCCACGCCGGCCACATAGATCGCCGGCTGCGACACGTCCGTCCGATTCAGACGATCCGCGGGCCCCTCAAAGCACAGTGTGCTCAGCCGCTCACCCCCGAGCCGATCGCCCAGCAGCCGATCCGCCTTCTCAAAGACCGTCCGCGCCTCGGTCGAGGCCCCCGCCCACGCGCGCCCCATGCCCACCGCCTGCGCACCCTGCCCGGGGCAGAGAACGATGCGGGATCGGCTCGTGTTGGATGGTCCTGGGTTCGTCATCGTCACCATGAAGAATACGTCGCAAACGCGCTACATCTGCCAGAGACTCGAGCCCCAAGTCAGCCCACCGCCGAACGCCACGAACATCACCTTCATACCGGGCTTCACCCGTCCCGCCGCACGAAGTTCGTGCAGGCACAGCGGCACGCTCGCCCCAACCGTGTTCCCGAACCGCTCGATGTTGATGTAGAGTTTGTCCGTGCTCAGTCCAAACCGATCGCGAGCCGCCTGCAGAATCCTCGCGTTCGATTGGTGGCACACGAACATGTCCACGTCCGACGCCTTCAAACCCGCCTTGTCCAGCGTCTGCTCGATGACCTCGGGAAACGTCCCGACGGCAAACTTGAACACCGTTGCCCCGCTCATCTGAACGCGCTTGATCTTCCTCGGGTCCGGCTCCACGCCCTCAGGGAAGTCCCGGTCCTTCTCGGGAACGTAGATGTCCTTCCACCCCCGTCCGTCCGAGTGCATCGATTGCGCCAGCACGCCCAGCCGCCGGTCCGCGTCCGCCGTGATCACCACCGCCCCCGCCGCGTCGCCGAAAATGATCGACGTGCCGCGGCCGGCCGTGCTGTAGTCCTGGTAGATGCTCAGCGTGTCCGCGCCCACCAGCCCGATCGTCCGATACGCGCCGCTCCGCACCAGCGCCGACACGACGTTCAAGCCGAACACGAATCCGGAACACGCACCCGACAGGTCCCACGCACCCGCGTTCACCGCGCCCGCCTCCGCGGCGATGCGGCACGCACTCGGCGGACACGACATCTCCGGCGTCATCGTCGCCACGATCAACAGGTCAAGGCTCGCCGGATCGACCTTCGCGTCCGCGCAGGCGTTCCGCAGCGCTGTCGTGCTCAGCGTCCGCGTGCACTCCCCCTTGGTCTCGTCGATCAGGAACCGCTGACGAATCCCCGTGCGCTGCACGATCCACTCGTCCGACGTGTCCATCATCTTCTCGAGGTCGGCGTTCGTCAGCACTCTGCTCGGCAGCGCCATACCCGTGCCCGCGATCCGCACGCCGGGCAGCGTGTGAAACGCGCCCGATCCACCCGCCTTCCCTCGAACGCCCGCTGCTGCCGTCGATGCTGCGTCCATTCCAACTCCCGCCGGACCGAACCGGTCCGGCTTGTCCAATCACCCGCCCGCCCCGGCAAAGACCGCCAGAGCAGGATGTTAGTGCCCCCCACCTTCCCCGGCGCGATGCGCGCCGACCACGCCGACACCGCTGTCGTCTCGCCGGTTCCTACCCAACATCCCAAACCCAACCCCCGCCCGTCACACCGCCTCTCGCTCCGGCGTGGCCAGGTGCGCCACCTGCTCCAGCCGCTCCACGATCGCCCCGTTCACGCGGTGCAGCACGTACGACTTGGCGTTCCGGATCGCCGCCTTCACCGTCCGCGCCTCGCTCGAGCCGTGCAGAATGATGCACGCCCCGTTCACCCCGAGCAGCGGCGCCCCACCGTACTCGTGATAATCGTTCTGCCGATGAATGTCCTTGAACACCGGCTCCAGTTGCATCCCAAGGTCCGGCGCACGCGTGAAGATCTCGTGCGCGATCGCCTTGAACAGGCCCTTCGCCAGGCCCTCGGCCATCTTCAGCAGCGTGTTCCCCACAAACCCGTCCGTGATCACCACGTCCACCACGCCGTCGAACAGGTCGCGGCCTTCCACGTACCCGACGTAGTTCATCCCGGGCGTCCGCTTCAACAGGTCGTGCGTCGCCTTGATCAGGTCCGTCCCCTTCCCCTCCTCCGAACCGATGTTCATCAGCCCCACGCGCGGTGACTCGATCCGCAGTTCGTGCTTGGCCAGCACCTCCGACATCAGCCCGTACTGCCACAAGTGGCTCGGCCGCGGCAGCGGATTCCCGCCCGCGTCGCACAGCACCAACGGGCCGTGAAACGCAGGAATCGTCACCGCGATCCCCGGCCTGTGAACGTGCGCCAGCCGACGCATGTGCATCGTCGCCGCCGCCACGCACGCCCCCGTATTCCCCGCCGAGATCACCACGTCGCACGGCGACTCGCTCTTGGTGGAACCCAGCAGCGCCATCCGCACGATCGATGAGTCGGCCTTCGCCCGAACCGCCTTCGCCGGCGATTCGTCCATGCCGATCACCTGCGTCGTCGCGACGATCTTCAGACGACCGTCGCTGACGCCGCGCTCGGCCAGCAGCTCTTCAATGTCACCCCGGTTGCCGATCAGCACCAGTTCGTCGGTCGCATCCAGATTCGCAAGGGCGTCAACGCATCCGCGCACGATGGCGTCGGGAGCATGATCGCCTCCCATCACATCCACCGCGATGCGCATGCGCTCCGTCCTCTCGCAACCACCGCGGGTCAATGCCCGCCCGGCGCAACCGAACGACCCGACTCACTTCTTCTTGTCGACGCCGATGCCGAACTTCGGAACCACGATCTTCAGGCCGGGACGAACATACCCGCTCTGAACGCACGCCCGATGATGAGCCTTCGGCATGCCGCTCAGCGGACAAACGCCGGGCGTGGCGCCCACGAGCGCGTGGTGCGAGCGGCGGCGGCGGGTTCGACCGTGGCTGACTCGAAATGACGGTTGCATGACAACTCCAACTCTCTGGGCGGATCCCGATCAAAACCGACGCAAGCCGGCAAGGGCCCGCATGTTAGGGGGATAGCCAGTACCGGTCAAAGCAGCCCCCGACTGGAACACGCCCCCCGCCGCGGTTATCATCGCCTCGCAACGCCCGCCGGACCAAAAATCCCCGGGCCACGCCTCCCTAGCTCAGTTGGTAGAGCAGCTGACTCTTAATCAGCGGGTCGAAGGTTCGAGTCCTTCGGGGGGCATTTTTGAAATGGGCGCTTTTGAGTGCCCGTTTTTTTGTTTTTGTTTTTCGGGGGGGGGGTGTTCCACGTGGAACACCCGTTTTTCCTTGGGATTGAACGAGCGAAGGTGGTTTATTTTGGTGTTTGTTTGGGTTTGAGATACGGGGGATCGAGGCGGGCCAGGAGGCCGGCTTTGACTGTCGGCCACTCGCTTTCGAGGATTGAGTAGGTTGCGGAGGATCGTCGGAAGCCGTCGGCCATGATGACGGTGTGGCGGAGGATTCCTTCGAACGTTGCGCCGAGTTTGAGGATGGCCGCGCGGCTGCGGGCGTTTCGCTCGTCGGTTTTCAGGCAGACGCGGATCGCGCCCGAGCGCTCGAAGGCGTGCTCGAAGAGGAGCAACTTCGCCGCGGGGTTGATCTTTGTTCCTCTTGCGCTCGGCGAGTACCAGGTCCACCCGACTTCGAGACCGCGGTGGGCGGGCTTGATGTCGAGGTAGGACGTGATGCCGATCGGCTTGGCGCTGGCGGGGTCGATCACGCAGAACGGGACGGTCTGGGCCGGGCCGAGCAGGAACTCGATGAACTCTCTCATGCCCGAGTGATTGAACTCGCGGGGTCCGCGCGAGAACAACCGGAACGTTTCGGGAGATTCGGCGGCGCTCAAGAGCTCTTGCGCGTGTTCGAGCCGGAGCGGCTCCAGCCGGACGTGCCGGTTCTCGAGCGTGACGGGCGCGATCCACGGATCGGACGGAGTGGCTTGGGTCATACCGGTGTTTACTGGTTCGGGCTGGGTTGGCGGCGCACGACGTCGAGGCGAGCGGCGTGGATGGTGGGCGGCGCCTCGGCATCGGGACGCACGTGGACGGCGGTTTGACGATCTCTGGTGAACCGCACTTCGAACGCATCGCCGCGGATGATCGCGACCGACGTGGGGCGGAGCGCCACGACTTCGAGCGCCTCGCGGACGCCGTCGCGGGACCACGCGGTCGCTTCGAGGACCCGTTCTGCCGGCGCGCCCGGGAGCGGTCCGACTCTGTCCCGGGGAGTCCGACCCTGCGCCGGGGAGAGTCGGTCCGTGCCGTCCTGCCGACGCCAGGCGTCGCCGTCGTTCATGAGCGAGACGCGGAGTCCGGTGATGGCGGAGCCTGTGCGTTCCGCGTGGCGTGCGTCGATCACGACCGCCGCGCGATCGCCGAGCGCGCGGAACTCGCCGGTGTCCGCGTTGACGAGGATGGCGCGGTTGTCGGCGATGCCGACGCCGAACCTGCGATCGTCGATGATGGCCGCGGCGACGAGCCGTCCGAGGCGGCCGCGCGCGAGGAAGTGCTGGTCGGTGATGCCGTGGGTGAAGTACCCCATGCCGGGGGCGATGCGGAAGTCGGCGGACTGGTCGGAGTCTTCGTCTTCGGGGTCGGTTGGTTCGGGTGCGGCGGTGGGGCTGGTGTTCGCGTGATGGGGTCTCGGGGCGGAACCGGGTGTTGAGGCCTGGCGGTCGAAGAGCAGGGTGAGCCAGCGTTCGGAACGGCCGCCGGTGATCATGGGATCGCTCATCATGGCTGCGCCGGCGGAGGTTCCGGCGATGATGGCGCCGTTGTCCAGCGCGCGATTGATTGCCTGATCGACGGCGGTGGATCTGCCGGAAGGACGGAGGATCGCGGTGATGCGTGACTGATCGCCGCCGGTGAACCAGATGGCGTGTGCGGCGGCGACCCAGCGAGCGAGGTCGGGATCGTCGGCCCGATCCGGGGTGTTGATGCTGATGGGGACAGCGCGGAGGTCGAGGGCTTCGGGGTTGGTTGCGTGGCTGCGGATGGACTCGATGGTGGAGGAGGCCGATTCGTCGGGGACGCCGGAGGCGGTCGGGAGGACGGCGATTCGGATGATCGGCGGTTCGTCGCTCGGCTGGCTTTGCCGAGCGGTTGCGACGGACTCCGCGTGATCGAGAAAGGCCCGGTAGACCTGTGCGTTGGACCGGCTCAGCCCGCCGCCGATGATGAGGAGGCGGGCCCCGACGGTCGCCGGCGCCGGCGGTGCGTTGTGAGCGGGCGCCGGGGTGGAGGTCCGGCAGGCCGTGAGCGCGAGCGTGACGAGTGCGAGGGAGAGCACGACCGCCGGGTGACGTGCGAGGCGCGGCAGCGCTTTCATCGCGCCACTCCGGCGGAGGGCGAATCGAGCGGTTCGGGGGCGTCCCAGATGAGCACTCGGTAGACGCCGCGGGACGTGGCTTCCGCGCGGGGCATCGAGCCGGTGTTGGTGAACATGGCGATGTCGCCCTTGCGAGAGACGGCGATGAGACCGCCGACGTCGGGTTCCAGACGGTTGAAGATCTGATCGCGTGCTGCGCGATCCAGGGAATGGCCGGCGTAGCGCATCTGTGCGCAGACGTCGTAGGCGACGGCTCGGCGGATGTACTCCTCACCCGTGCCGGTGCATGAGACGGCGGCGGTGGCGTTGTCGGCGTAGGTGCCCGCGGCGATGATGGGGGAATCGCCGATGCGTCCCCATCGCTTGGCGGTGAGCCCGCCGGTGCTCGTGGCGGCGGCGAGGTTGCCGAACTTGTCGAGCGCCACGCAGCCGACGGTGCCGAAGCCGAGCGGTGAGCCGAGGGGCGCGTTGCTGGGCAACGGCGAGGCGTGCGAGTGCTCCCCCACTCCCGCGGGCTTGGCGGGGATTGGCTCGCCGCGTTCGCGGAGGACCTTCTCGAGATCGGCCCAGCGGCCGGGCGTGTAGAAGTAGGCCGGGTCGACGCGTTCGAGTTGGGTGGAATCGGCGAAGCGCTCTGCGCCTTCGCGGGCGAGCAGGACGTGGCGCGTGTCGGTCATGACCTTGCGTGCGAGGCGGATGGGGTTTCGGACGGTGGTGACGCCGGCAACGGCGCCGCAGCGGAGGTCAGCGCCCTCCATGATGGAGGCGTCGAGTTCGTTCCGGCCCTCGGCGGTGAAGACGCCGCCGCGGCCTGCGTTGAAGAGGGGATCGTCTTCCAAGAGCGCCACGACGTGCTCGACGGCGTCGAGTGCGGGTTCGCCGCGTTCGAGCATGGCTCGGCCCTCGGCGAGGGCGCGTTCGAGCGAGGTGACGATGGCCTTTTTGTGCGCGGTCGGGACGTCCTTGGGGATGAAGCCCGCGCCGCCGTGGATGGCGATGGCGTAGTGGCCAGTGTGCGGGGTGGTCATGGGTGCTCCCGATCGGCTGGAGGATGACCCGTCGCCGCGGCCCGCGCACGACGGCAGCAGGGCGAGGACGAGCGCGGCAACGAGGATGGCGAAGGTGTTTCGCATTGCGTGAGGATACCGCGCGGCGGGCTTGTCATGCGAACCGGCGTGTGCGCTGGAACGCGTGCGAGGGCCAGAGCGGATACGCTGCGTGTGACTGACTCGATGGACCGAGGAGACTCGTTCTGAGCGAATCCGCACCAAACTCGGGTCGAGCGAAGAGCGCGGGCGGAGGCTCGCGGTTTGGGAGCGCGCTGGACCGTCTGAAGCAACGGCACCGGGTGCCGGGTTCGAGTTGGAAGTTGCTGAGCGCTGCGGTGCTGGCGATGCTGATCGGCACGGTGTGGTGGGTTGCGTGGCCGGGGGAGGCCGGCGGCGGGGGTGGTGGTGCCGGGAAAGGGGCGGGTGGTACGAACGCTCCGGTCTCGGGGCTTGTCTCGATGTCGGACACGGGAGACGCGGATCGGGAAACCGGACGCGTGGACGGCACGCGCGCGGATGACCGGCGGGGTGCGCCGCTGGCGTTTCGGATGGGGCTGAGTTTCTTCGTCGGGTTCGCGGTGGCGTTCGCGCTGCGGAGCGTGCTGACGATGGCGATCGTGGTGGTCGGCTTTGCGTTCCTGCTGCTGTTCGGTTTGCAGTACGCGGGGGTGATCGACGTGAGTTGGGAATCGATCTCGGGCGGCTTTGACAGCGCGCAGGCGTGGATGTGGGGACAGGTGGAGAGCGTGCGCGCCTTTGCGAAGGGCGTGCTGCCGTCTGCGACGGCGGCGACGGTGGGTCTGATCGCGGGTTGGCGGCGGAAGCGACTCTGAAGCCGGGTGGACGCTACTCGCGAAACAGCAGCCAATCGATCACCTCGATCGGATGGTGCGAAGCACGCCCCGTTCCGTCCTGAATCTGGTGTCGGCAGGATGTGCCGGTTGCGCAGACAGACGCCTCTTGGGAGGTCGAACGCACTGCGGGGAAAAGGGACTCCTCACCGATCCGCATGGAGAGGTCGTAATGGTCGGCGGTGTAGCCGAATGAGCCGGCCATGCCGCAACAGCCGGTGTCGAGGACGCGGGTGCGTGGGCCGAAGAGCCTGCGGAGGAGCGCGGCGGAGGAGTTCGGCCCCCAGAGGGCCTTCTGGTGGCAGTGGCCGTGGAAGAGGAGGGGACGATCTGACGGCCACGCGGAAGCGGCGGCGAGCATTCGCCCGACGGCTGCGCGGTTTGGGTGGTCGTCCCACCTGGCCTCGATGAAGTCTTCAACGAGGAAGGACCTGGCGGCGAGGGCTGCGCGTCGCTCGATGGGGGTCCGCACCTTCAACTGTTGCCAGTCGTCCTTGATGGCGCTGAGGCAACTCGGCTCGCAGGTGACGAGGGCCACAGCGCGCGGGTCGTCGAGGGCGGGGGCGAGGATCTCGAGCGTGTGGTCGATGGTGGAGCGGGCCTGGGCAAGGCAACCGGTGGAGATCATGGCCCGGCCGCAGCAGCCGTGCGTTCCGGCACGCTCGGGCAGCACGCGCACGCGATAGCCGAGCGCTTCGAGCACACGCACGGACGCGAAGCCGATTCCCGGCTCGTTGTACGCCGTGAAGCAGTCGGCGTAGAGAACAACCACCGGTCGATCCGACAGCGCTTCGGCGTCGCCTCGCCGGCGGGCTGCGGCCTGTGCCCACGTGATTCGATCCCACAGTGGGCGCTCGAAACTCGGGATGCTTCGGCGCTCGTCGATGCCGAGCGCCGAGCGCAGGAGAGACTTGGCGAGACGTGTGCGGTTGAGGCGGTTGGCGAGGCTGGGGGACAGTGAGCCGAGGCGGTTGAGGAGTCGGACGTGGGCGAAGACTCTGGCCTTGATGGGCGTGCCGGACTGACGGAAGCGCTGGGCGGTGTACTCGGCCTTGAGGCGGGCGATGTCGACGTTGCTGGGGCACTCGCTCTTGCAGGCCTTGCAGGAGAGGCAGAGGTCGAGGGTCTGGATCGTGTCGGCGTCGTTGAAGGCCGGGGCGCCGGGATCGACGAGGTTGACCTGACCGGTGACGGCGAGTCGGAGGGCGTTTCCTCGGCCGCGCGTGGAGTGTCGCTCGTCCTGCGTGCCGCGGTATGAGGGGCACATTGTGCCGCCGCTGCGCTTTCGGCAGACGCCCGCGCCGTTGCACTGCTCGACCGCGCCCATGAAGCCGTGCTGATCGTCGTAGGAGAAGTAGGTCTCGACGGGTGGGCGTGGCCCGTCGGGGGCTTGTCGGGCCGGCGGGCTGGCGGCGTCGATGCGCAGGCCGTGGGCGATGGAAGACTCGCCGGCGTATGGGCCGACGATGTTGCCGGGGTTCATGATGCCGGCGGGGTCGAAGGCGTGTTTGACGCGTCGGAAGGCGTCGATCAACTCGGGGCCGAAGAAGCGCTCGAGGAGCGGGCCGCGGACCTTGCCGTCGCCGTGCTCGCCGGACATGATGCCGCCGCAGGCGCGGGCGAGATCGGCGACTTCGACGGCGATCTGGACCATTCGGTCGCGGTCGGCGGGGTCGTGGAGATCGATCATGGGTCGGACGTGGAGGACGCCGACGCTTGCGTGGGCCCAGTAGGCCGCGCGGGTGCCGTGGCGAGCGATGATCTGCTTGAAGCCTTGCACGAACTCGCCGAGGCGCTCGACGGGGACGGCGTTGTCTTCCACGAAAGTGATGGGCTTTCGCGGGCCGGGAAGGCCGTGGAGGAGTGGCTCGCCCGCCTTGCGGAGCGCCCAGGCGTTGAGCATGGCGGGGGCGTCGGTGTATTCGGCGATGCCGCGGACGCCAACGGCGAGGGGGGCGGAGGCGAGCACGCGGCGGGCGGACTCGAAGCCTGTGGCGAGGGCGCGGGCGGGGTTGTGCTCGTCCCAGACGGAGAACTCGACATAGAGGGCGGCCTTGGGCTCGTTGAGCGCGGCGTTGGCGCCGGGGAGAAGATCGACGTAGCGGCGGTACTCGATGTTGCCGCGAGCGGCGTCGAGGACGACGTCGTCGAGGAGTTCAACGGCGGTGAGGCCGAGGGGGAGGCCGGCGTCGAGGAGAGGCTTGACGGCGGCGATGGCGTCTTCGACGCTCGCGAAACTGATGACCATGAGGCCGCGGGCGGTGGGCGCGGGCATGAGTTTGAGGCGGGCGCGCGTGGTGAGGGCGAGCGTGCCCTCGCTGCCGCAGAGGAGCGGGGCGAGATCGAGCGAGCGCTCGTCGGCGCCGGCGTCGATCTGGGCGAGGATCATGTCCAGCCCGTATCCGGCGTTGCGGCGGATGGTCTTTGGGAAGCGCTCGCGGATGAGGGGCTCGACGGAGCGCACGATGAGGATGACGTCGCGGGCGATGCGTCGTGCAATCGCGTCGCGGTCGCCTGCGCCGGGCTCGAAGCGCAGGCGCTCGGCGGTGCTGAGCGCGGCGTCGACGGCGAGGAGGTTCTCGCTGGTTCGGCCGTAGCGGATGGAGCGGCTGCCGGCGGCGTTGTTGCCGATGCAGCCGCCGATGGCGGCCTGACGCGTGGTGGCGGGATCGGGCGCGAAGAAGAGGCGGTGGCCTCTGCGGGAGAGTTCTTCGTTGAGTTCGTCGACGGTGACGCCGGCGTCGACTTCGATCCAGTGGCCTTGCCAGTCGCCGAGTCTGGGCGGCTGGGCCGGAGAGAGGGAGGTGTAAGAGTCGCGCGGCGATTCGGCTTGCACGGTGCCGATGGCTCGGCACATGGGGGTCATGTCGACGACGACGGCGGTGTTGGTGCACTGACCCGCGAGGCTGGTTCCGCCGCCGCGGGGAAGGACTGGGATGCGGTTGCGTCCGCACCAGGCGACGACCTTTGCGGCGACTTCGGGTGAAGAGGGCGCCACGACGCCGATGGGGGTTTGCTGATAGAGCGAGGCGTCGGTTGCGTAGAGGAGGCGGTCGTGGAGGCCGAAGCGGACCTGCGAGGGCGTGCCGGTGAGGAGGATTTTGAGAGAGGCTTCGATCGTGGCGTGATCGGCTGGGTGCGTGTGCGTGGGGTCGGCGTGGGGCTGCCTTGAAGTGGGGAGCAGTGGAAGGCCGATGCGTCTGTCCATGACGGCGGAACCGTACGCCGATGGTTGTGACGGTCAGATGGGGAATGGGACCGAGCGCGGGGGATCGCGGTCACGAATCGAAGGGTTGGCGCGCGGGGTCGGCATAAACGGCAGGGTCGGCGCGGGTTTGTGCGGAGGGAGGATGAGGGAGGGAACCAATGCCGGAGTTGTTTGTCTAACAATCGGAGGTCGGGCGGGAGGTGAGGACGGGAGGTCGGGGCGGAAGATGGTGGCGGGGGTTGATGACGACGATTGGCCGGTGGTTTCCGGCGTTCGATCGGTTTGGGTAGCGGGGCGCGGGCGGGAGTGCGAAGACCATTCACCTTGGAGCATCACATGGAAGCCCGTCGTTCGCGTTCGGTCGGTGGTTTTGGTTTGCGGTCGCCGCGGATGTTGTGCGTGGTTGCGGGGTTGGCGGTGTCGCCGGGCGTGTTGGCGCTGGGCGGGCCGGCGGGTGACGCGAACCAGACGCTGCCGATCCGGCAGATCACGCTGTATCGCTCGGGCGTCGGATACTTCGAGCGTGCGGCGACGATCGACGGGAACACCGAGGTTCAGTTGCGGTTCAACACGGATCAGATCAACGACATTCTGAAATCGATGGTGCTGCTGGACCTGGACGGCGGGCGGGTGGACTCGGTGTCGTACGCCTCGAAGGAGCCGCTGTCCAAGCGGCTGGCATCGTTCGGGATCAACATCGCGGACAACCCGTCCTTGCCGCAGTTGCTGAATCAACTGCGCGGCGCGCCGGTGCGCGTGCAACTTCCGGGCGGATCGGGCGAGGGGACGATCCTGGGCGTCGAGCAGCGTCAGCGGCCTGGGACGCGGGACGTGCCCGCGACGACGCAGCACTTCCTGAACGTGGTGACGCCGACGGGGCTGCGGTCGATCAACATCGAAGAGATCACGAGTTTCGAGATTCTGGACAAGGCGCTGGCGGACGAACTGGGCAAGGCGCTGGCCGCGCTCGCGGAGTATCGGGCGGACCGGACCAAGACGGTGGACCTGCGGTTCAGCGGGGCGGGTCAGCGGCGGATCGTGGTGGGGTATGTGCACGAGATGCCGGTGTGGAAGACGAGTTACCGGCTGGTGCTGCCGGACGCGGACGCGAGGGCGGGCGAGGGGGAGGTGCTGCTGCAGGGATGGGCGATCGTGGAGAACACGACCGATCAGGATTGGAACGGCGTGAACCTGTCGCTGGTTTCGGGGCGGCCGGTGAGTTTCCAGATGGATCTGTACGAGCCGCTGTTCATGACTCGGCCGTTCGTGCAGGTGCCAACGATTCCCGGTGTCTCGCCGCGCGGGTATGCGCTGGGGGTTGATGGGAGCGACGTGGAGCGGATGGGGCGGGACCTGGCGGTGGCGTCGCGGGCGCAATCAACGGCGGAGATGCGGCGGAACGTTGGAGCAGCGCCGGGAAGCCCGCCGGCGGGAGTGCGTGCGCGCGCATTGGCCGACTCGCGGATGGAAGCGGACGCCATGTACAACGTGGACGAATCCGGGGGGTCGATGTTCTTTGCGGGGGTGTCGGCGGATGACATCGCCAAGTACGCGCCGGGCGCGGGGGCCACGCCGGCGGAGGTTGGCGAGGTGTTCCAGTACCGGATCGATGCGCCGGTGTCGATCGAGCGGCAGCGGTCGGCGATGCTGCCGATCCTGACGACGAACATTCCGGGCCGGCGGGTGAGCATCTACAACATGTCGGACGCCGGGGGCGAGGGGGTCTACCCGCGGCGCGGCGTGGAGATCACCAACTCGGGCGGGCTGCAACTGCTGGCGGGGCCGATCAGCGTGCTCGACGGCGGGACGTACGCGGGCGATGCGCAGGTCGGGCAGATTCCCAAGGGGGACAAGCGGCTGCTGTCGTACGCGCTGGACCTGAACGTGCAGGTGATGACCAAGCCGGAGTCGAGTTCGTCGATCCAGTCGATCCGGATCGTGGACGGGCAGTTCGTCTTCACGAACAAGAACGTCAACACGATGAAGTACGAGTTGATCAACAAGGACTCCGCGCGCGGGCGGACGGTGATCATCGAGCACCCGAAGTACACGGGTTGGAAACTGGTGCAGCCGGCGAAGCCGACGGAGGAGACCAAGGACCTGTACCGGTTCGAGGTGGCATTGGGCAAGGGCGGGGACGACGCGAAGACCAGCGGCGGGAACCTGGTGGTGACGCAGGAGATCGTGACAAGCGAGAGCGTGTCGGTGACGAGCTACGACCTCGCCCAGGTCGTGTCGTGGCACAAGGACGGCAAACTGTCGAACGAGGTGATGAACGCGGTTCGGCAGGTGGCCGATCGGCAGTCGGCGATCAACCAGACGCGGAACCAGATCTCGACGATCGACCAGCAGGTCAACGCGATCACGAGCGAGCAGTCTCGCATCCGCGAGAACATGCGGACGATCGAGCGGACGAGCCAGTTGTACACGCGGTACATGACCAAACTGACTGAGCAGGAAGGGCAGATCGACACGCTGACGACGCAGCGGGCGGAGGCCCAGCGCCGGCTGGAGCAGCAGCAGATCGAGTTCAACAACTTTGTGCGGCAGTTGAACGTGGGCTGAACATGAGGGAACTCACACGCCGCAACGCAAAGCGACAAGTGCTCGTTATTGTTGCGCTCGCACTGTTCGTGCTTGGTTCGGGAGTGGCCGTGACAAACCACGTCACTCATGCTCGCGTCTACGTCCCGTTGCAGTTCAATGTCCGGTCCGGACCGCCGTACGTCGAACGACCGGACTGGAACACGCCCGAGCACCGCAAAGCGCTGGTGACTGTGCTCGCGCAACACGGGTACTCGAGCCGGACGCGGGCGGACGGACAGATCCTCATCCCGTGGTCACTCTGGCGAAATCGGGACATGCTGGCAAACATGACAAGCAAAGCCTTCGACGAAATGGACGAACTTCCCTGAGCGCCCTGGCTTCAAAGCCGCGAGAGTGCCGGTGCGTTCGAAGTCCACTATCATGGTCCCTATGGCGTCACCCACCGGCTCTCCCGTTCTTGCCGTTCGCGATCTGAAGGTCCACTTTCCCATCCGCTCGGGCATCCTGCAGCGGACGACGGGGTATGTGAAGGCCGTGGACGGCGTGTCGTTCGACATCGGCGCAGACGGCAAGGGCGAGACGCTCGGGCTGGTCGGTGAGTCGGGGTGCGGCAAGACGACGGTCGGGCGGGCGATCCTGAAACTGATCCCCCCCACTTCCGGCCAGGTGCTGTTTCAGGGGCGCGACGTTGCGCCTGCGACGGGCTCAGCGCTGAAGTCGCTTCGGCAGAAGATGCAGATCGTGTTTCAGGATCCGGCCGGGAGCCTGAACCCGCGCATGCGGGTGATGAACATCATCGGCGAGCCGATGATCGTTCACGGGTTGATCCCCGCGGGAGACAAGGACCGGCTGCGGCACCGGGTGGAGGAACTGCTGGTGCGGTGCGGGATGCCCGCGTTCGCGGCGGATCGGTACCCGCACGAGTTCAGCGGCGGTCAACGGCAACGCATCTGCATCGCGCGTGCGCTCTCGCTCGAACCGAGTTTCATCGTGTGCGATGAGCCGACGAGCGCGCTGGACGTTTCGATCCAGGCGCAGATCCTGAACCTCTTGAAGGATCTGCAGCGGGACCTGGGGATGTCGTACCTGTTCATCAGCCACGACATGGCGGTGATCAACCACATGTGCGAGCGGATCGCGGTGATGTTCAAGGGGAAGATCGTGGAGACGGGGAGCCGGGACGAGATCATCAACCGTCCGCAGCACAAGTACACGCAGTCGCTGCTGAGCGCGGTGCCGCAGGGCAAGCCGGGCCAGAAGCGGCAGCGGGTGGTTTTCGAGGGCGGTTTGATGTGAGCGTCAGGCCCGAGTGGCCAGAACGCCGGGCCGGCTGCCGTTGTGGCGGGCGTGGCGGGGGCAGGCGGAGGCTTCGAGTTCCATGCGGGCGCGCTCGTTGGAAGCGAGGCGATGGACCAGGTCGAGTTCGCTGAGCGTGTGCAGGATGGAATCGGCCTGAAGGCCGCGATAGACGGCGTCGGAGTCGACGATCGGTTTGCCGAGAATGTCTTCGAGCATCGACCGGGTGTACGTCGGCTTGACGGGCGCGGTGGACTTGGTGCCGTACTGGTTGAGGTTGGACGCGAAGATTCCCGCCGCGCTGACGGGGAGAAAGTCCTCGTACCGGAGGCCCTGGCAGTCCACGAATCCGTCTTGGAGGAGCGAGAGGACGTCGGTGGTCTGGATGGTGCCGCGAGCGGCGAGGCCCTTGTGGGTCGGCTCGAAGGTCGCGTAGACCAGACCGTTCGCAACGAGTTCCGGAAGAGTCTTGGGGAAGGGGGCGAAGTGCGCGGCGTATGCGGCCTGGTATGCCTCGAAGTCACGCTTGATGAGGCCGGGGTCTGACTCCTTCTGCGCTTCGGCGGCGTCGAGGCAACGGTCGTAGAGCGCTCGGCCCTTGGGCGTGGTGGCGTAGAAGCGCTGCTCGATCTCACCGAAGCGGGCGGTGTGGACGGTGTCGAGTTCGGAGCCGTCGGGGTTGACGAAGTGGACGGGTTCGCTGAGCGCCTTGTACGCGTCCTGACGGAGCAGGACGGGCGTGTCGGCGGGGGGGCCCTCGGTGCAGTCCTTGTAGCCCGCGTGGTTGAGTTTGCTGAGTTGGAGGTCGGGCCGGTTGAGTCGTTCGACGATGGCGTCGACGATCGAGGCGATGCAAGCCTCGCCGGCGCTGCCCTGCGCGAATGAGGCGATCCGGTCGCGCGTGAGGTGCTTGAAGTGCAGGCGGATCCAATCGCGATCGCAGGCGGACTCGAGTTGATCGAGTGCGCTCGCAGCGCGTCGGCGGAAGGTCGGTTCGGGGATCTCGCCGAGACAGAACTTCATCGCGGACGTGTAGAGGTCCATGCAGAAGGTGTTCGGCGTGAGGTGGTTGAGGTGGTGGGCCTGGAAGCAGGCAATGTCGGCGGCGATCTTGAAGCCCGCATCGCAGAGGTGCGTGTAGAGGGCATGGTCGAAGGCGCGGCCGGTCCACTTGAAGATGCGCTCGGAGCCTTCGCGGATGAGGGCCTCTGCGTCGGATCGATCGAGCCCGCCCTGACGCTCGGACTTCTCGATGAGTTGCTTGGCCTTGTCGGAGAAGACCTGCCGCTTGGCGAGCAGCGCCTCGATGCGGGCGCGGGTGTCGGCGTCGAAATAGTCGGTCTGCAGGAGGGACGTGAAGACGCGGTGCTCGGGATGAACCACCGAACGGAAGGCGGTGGCGATGACCGGCTGGCTCTTGGCGCCCACGATGGTGGTGTCGTAGAAGTTGTGCGGTTCCATCGCGAAACAGGCGAAGAAGCGGCCGATCCAGCGGTACTCGTCGGGGCGGCCGATGCGGATCGCCCCGTGGCGTTCGCCGCTGGTTCTCTCGAGTTGCTCGTCGCTGACGGCAAACCCGCGGTGGAGCCTTGAGACCAGATCGCAGACCGCGCGGTTGCAGATGGAGTTGACGGCGAGGGACTTGTCGTAGAGGGGGACTTCCCTGCCGAACATGCCGGAGAGTTCGGCGAAGAGGCGGTTCTGCATCTCGATCTTGTCGGCGAAGTGGCTGGCGTGTTGAGCGGACATGGAGTGCGTTCCGAAGGAAGGGCGAGCGGATCGCCGTCGCTGGCGCGGGCTGATGCCGGATCGTTGCCGCGGCTTGATCGGTCGGCGGCCGTTGAGCCGGGGCCGCGATGGCTCGATCGACCGCTGCTGATGGTATTGATGCCGAGGATTGGGTGAGTTGGCGCGGGAGGAAGGCAGGATGCCCGTTTCACCCCCCCACCCCCCCACCCCCCCACCCCGCCACCTCGCCACCCCAACACCCAGCCCGCTCGCGCCCCAGAAACACGCCGTGGCATCGTCCCAGCCCAGCCCAAGAGACGATGCCCCACCACCGTCACGCCACGCACGCAACCGTTCAACGTGAGCGGGGAGGTTGCGCTACACCGCTGCCGGGGTTGGTCGGTTGCAGCGTGTCGGGGGATCGCACCGGATCGTCGTTGGGCTTCGCGTCGGCCGCGTTGTCGAACGCGGCGCGGTAGAACGACCAGTTCTCATCGCCGAGCGCTTCGAGGGAGCGCATCGGATCGTGCGCCACACCCTTGAGCACCTTCCACGTGTGCGGGATGTTCAGTGACTCGAGGTGGCGATGGAAGTCGAGGTTGGCCGGGTAGGTCTCGTCGAGATCGCCGATGACGATTCGTATGAGGGTGCCCTTGGCGATGGACTCGGCGTGGCGTTCGGCGATCGCGCGCGGGCTGACCCTTCGGAAGTACGACTGATCGCCTCCATAGACGCGCTGCAGGACCTCGGCTGCGCGTTGGCGGCCCGCGCGTGGCGCCTGCACGAGCTCGGCCTGCATCGGTCCAGCGCCGATCATGGAAACGGACGCGAAGAGGTCTCGGTGCTCGAAGCCGAGCCGGGCAGCGCCGTAACCGCCCATGCTGAAGCCGTCGAGCAATCGGGCTTGCCGGGTCGGGATGGTTCGGTGGGTGGCGTCGACGTGGGGGACCAGTTCCTTCACGATCACCGATTCGAGCGGCACGGAGCCGTCTTTCCAATCGACGTACATGCCCTCGACGAGGCCGTTGACAAAGACGACCAGGAAGGGTGGGGCCTTGCCGACCTCGATCGCGCGATCGAAGTGCTCGGCGAGCCTGGCGATGCCGGGGAGGCCGCCGCCGGAACCGTGGAGCCAGTAGACCACGGGGAATCGGCGGTCGGGTTGGGCGGTGTAGGCGGCGGGTCGGTAGAGGTGGTAACTGACCTTGCCCTTGATGAGATCGCTGTCGAAGGTGTGGAAGGTGACGCCGGGGGCGCGGACCTCGCGCGTGACCCACTGGACGGTGGTGCGTGCGCCCGGCTCGGCGGGTGCGACATCGCGCGGCTGCGGACCGGGGTTCGAGGCGGGCTTGTCGGGCTCAGCAGATGAGCGCGGCGATGCGGCAAGGAGGACGAGCGAGAGAGCGAGCGTTGATGCGAGCAGCGATGATGAAGGTGTAGCGGCGGTGGTTGGCATGGTGGCCGAACGAGGCTGAGGAGGAGTGATTGCAGTGCGAATATGTTGATACTGAACGCCCCGATTCCGCTCGCAGTGTGCGCATCGCCAGGCTGACCATCCGCGTGCTGGGCCTCGATCGATCTGTCGACCGACCGGGGGGTCCGAGAGGTCGCTACGCTTCGGGATTGGCTTGAACGCTCATGCGAGCGTCGGCCTTGATCCGAACGGAGACCCGACATGGCCACCATGACCAAGGCGTATGCCGCGCAGACGGGCGACAAGCCGCTGGCGCCGGCATCGATCGATCGTCGCGACGTCGGCCCGCGTGACGTGCAGATCGACATCCTGTATTGCGGCGTTTGCCACTCGGACCTGCACACCGCGCGGGGGGAGTGGCCGGGGGTCGTGTTTCCGGTGGTGCCGGGGCACGAGATCGTCGGTCGCATCGTTAAGGTTGGAGCGCAGGCGTCGCGGCACAGGGTGGGCCAGATCGGCGCCGTCGGGTGCATGGTGGACTCTTGCAAGGACTGCGCGGCCTGCGGCAAGGGGCTGGAGCAGTATTGCGACCACGGGAAGACGGTGTTCACGTACAACAGCCCGGACAAGCACTTTCCCGGCAAGATGACGTACGGGGGGTACTCGAAGTCGATCGTGGTGGACGAGCGGTTCGTGCTGAGCGTGAGCGAGAAGGCGGACCTCGCGGCGACGGCGCCGCTGCTGTGCGCGGGGATCACGCTGTACTCGCCGCTGAAGCACTGGGGGGCGACCAAGGGGAAGAAAGTTGGGATCGTCGGGCTGGGCGGGCTGGGGCACATGGGCGTGAAACTGAGCCATGCGCTCGGGGCCCACACGGTGCTCTTTACGACTTCGGCGAGCAAGGTTGAGGACGGGAAGCGGCTGGGCGCCGACGAGGTGGTGATCTCTCGCGATGAAGCGCAGATGGCCAAGCACGCGGGCTCATTGGACCTGATCGTGAACACGGTGAGCGTGTCGCACAACCTCGACGCGTTCACGAACCTCCTGCGGACCGACGGGACGCTGTGCCTGGTGGGTGCGCCGGAGCACCCGCACCCGTCGCCGAGCGTCTGGCCGCTGATCATGCGTCGGCGGAGCATCGCGGGCTCGGCGATCGGCGGGATTCCCGAGACGCAGGAGATGCTCGACTTCTGCGCGGAGCGCGGAATCGCGGCGGACGTGGAGATGATCTCGATCGATCAGATCAACCACGCATACGAGCGGATGACCAAGAGCGACGTGAAGTACCGCTTTGTGATCGATATGTCGACGCTGAAGTAGCCCGACCCGCTCAGCGTGCCGGTTCGAGCATGCCCAATCGCCACATCACGAACATGCGACTGTCGGCGGCGTCGCGGATGCGGAGGTTGAGCGGCTTGCCCTGACCGTGGCCCGCATCGCGATCGACCCAGAGCAGGACCGGGTTGGAGTCGCCGGCACGCGCAGCGGCCTGGGCCTGCATGAGCGCGGCCATCTTGCGGGCGTGGAGCGCGTGGACGCGGGTGTCATTCTCGCCGGCGGTGATGAACATCGCCGGGTACTTCACGCCGGGCTTGATGTTGTGGTAGGGCGAGTAGGCGCGGATGAACTCGAAGTGCTCCTTGTTCTGGGCGCTGCCGTACTCGGGCACCCAGTACTTGGCCATCAGGAACTTCTCGAATCGGAGCATGTCGAGCAGGGGCACCGCGCTGATCGCCGCGGCGAAGAGTTCCGGGCGCTGGGCGACGACGGCGCCGGTGAGCAGGCCGCCGTTGGAGCCGCCGGAGATCGCCAGCCGGCTGGGGCGCGTGTAGCCGCGGTCGATCAGGTGCTCGGCGGCGGCGATGAAGTCGTCGAAGACGTTCTGCTTGCGGTCGAGTTTGCCGGCATCGTGCCACTCTTTGCCGAACTCGCCCCCGCCCCGAAGGTTGGGGATCGCGAAGACACCACCCGATTCGAACCACTGGAAGAGCGTGGGGGAGAAGAAGGGCGTCTGCGAGACGTTGAAGCCGCCGTAGCCGTTGAGGATGGTGGGGTTGGAGCCGTCGAGTTTGAGGCCCTTGCGGTGGACGATGAACATGGGGACGCGCGTTCCGTCCTTGCTGGAGTACCACTCCTGCTTGACCTCGACGATGTCGGGGTTGACAGGGACTTCGGGGCGTTCCCAGAGTTGCGGCTCGGCGGCGGGGTTGGCCAGATCGACGCGGAAGATGGAAGTCGGGTAGTTGAAACTGGTGAAACTGAGGAAGGCCTCGGTGCGGTCCTGATCGGTGGAGAGGCCGGTGGAGCCGATGCCGGGGAGGCGAAGCGAGCCCTTCTTCGAGCCGTCGAGGCCGAAGAGTTCGATGGTGTTGGCGGCGTTGACCATGTAGGTCACGGCGACGATCCCCTTGGCGAGATCGACGCTCTCGATCACCGCGTCCTTGCGCTCGGGGACAACGGTGCGCCAGGCGCTGCGGTCGGCCGGGTTGGCGGAGGAGAGATCGACGGCGACGAGCCGGCCGTTGGGGGCGTCGTTGGTGGTCTGCAGGTAGAGAATGCCGTCGATGACCGTGCCGTAGGACTGGCTTTGGTCGCCGGTGATGATCTCGATGCGTTCGACCTTGCCGGACTCGGCGAAGGCGGCGAAGTCGAAGGCCCAGTAGTCGTTGTTGCGCGTGCCGGTGGAGTAGCCGATCAGCCCCCACTTGCCGTCCTTGGAGAGGCCGCCCCACGGGCCCCAGGTGGTGGCGAGGTCCTTGTTCTCTTCGACGGTGAACTGACGGATGATCAGCGGGTCGGTTGAGATGTCGGAGCCGATGCGGTGGAATCGCAACTGGCCGGAGTAGGGGTTGGCGAGCTGGGCGAGGTTGCGGTAGGCGAAGCCGGAGTTGTCGGGGAGCCAGGTGACGCCGGAGACCTTGTTCGGGATGGTCGTGGGGAGTTTCTCACCCGTGTCGACGTCCATCAGGTGCAGGACGGAGTTCTCGTCGCCTGAGCGGTAGGTGCCGTAGGCGAGGAGTTTGCCGTCGTGGCTGGGTGTGAACCACGAGACGGTGACGAGGCCCTTCTCGTCGAGGGTGTTGGGATCCAGGAGGAGGCGCGGCTTGCCCGAGCCGCCCGCTCCTTCTCTGACGAAGACGCGCGGCTGGTTCTCGGTGCCCTCGCGCTTGGAGTAGAAGTAGCGGGCGCCGGCCATTCTGGGAGCGGAGACTGAGCCGACCTCCATGAGTTCGCGCAGGCGGGCCTCAACCCTGGCCCGGCCGGGGAGGTTGTCGAGGATGGAGCGGGTGTGGGCGTTCTGGGCATCGGTCCAGGCGGCGACCTCGTCGGTCACCGCGCCCATGTTCTCCGGGTTGGAGTTGTCACCCTCGAGCCAGCGGTAGGGATCGACGACGGTGACACCGAAGTAGGTGTCGCGGGCGTTGTCGATGCGCGTGGGCGGGGGCGCGGGGAACGCGTGCGCCTTGGCTTGGGCGGGGGGGGCGGGGAGGGCGGGGGCGGGCTGAGGCTTGGTGTCGAGTCGCGGCAGGGGCGTGTTGGTCACGTCCGAGACACGGACAGAGCCGGAGGGCTGGTTGGCGCTGGCGCGCTGATCGCCGGTAGTCTGAGGCTGGGTGGAGGTTGACCCGCTCCCCTCCGCCCCCGACTGGGCGCTGGACGACTCGCACCCGATGAGGCCGACGAGCAGGCCCGCGCTGAACGCGATGACCGCCGCGAGGGCGAGGAATCGGGCTGCCGGGCGGAGGTCCGCCCTGCGGCAACGGTGGCTGGGTTCGGACATGGAAGGCTGGCGTGGGGTGGGCATGGTGCGGGGCTTCCTTGCGACCCGGCGGCGATCGCCGGGCGCGGGTCTTCGATCGGTGAGGAATGGTACCTGCGAACAGGCACTGGGTTGAGATGGAACCCCAGCGACCGCGGAGGCCGCCAGGAAAGAGCTGTTGCTCAGTCCTCATCGTCATCCTCATCCAGTCCGAGGTCCTCTCGCTCTTCCCGCCAGGCCATCTGGATGGTCTCGAGGATCTTCTCGTTGACGGGGTGGGCCGGATCCGGTGCGAAGCCGGGGAGTTCTTCCACCAGCCGGCGGAGGTTGGTGAAGCGGAGCGTGAGCGGGTCGGTCGAGGGATGGGCCTGCGCAAGCGTGCGGGCGATGCGGTCGACGTCGAGCCAGCCGAAGGGGGCACCTGGATGTTCGTCGGCAGCGCGGGGCATGTGTACGGATTGAAGGCTTGATCCTGAGGGAAGAGCAAGCGGGAACTCGGAGGTCGCCCAGGGAGCGGAGAGACTCGAACGGGGCGGGGGTGACGGGGGGCGAGGGGCGCGTATGCTGGCGAGCGGCCGCGTGGCCGGATCGCCATCGCACCTGAAACACCGAGCCGACATGGAGATACTCAAGGCGGTCATTCGGGCGCTGGCTTCGCTCCGACTCACGGTGGCGCTGCTGTCGCTGTCGATGGTGTTGATCTTCATCGGGACGCTGGCGCAGGTTCGGGTGGGTGTGTGGGAAGCGGTAGACACGTACTTCCGCAGCGCGGTGGCGTGGGTCGACCTGCAACTGCTGATTCCCGAGTCGTGGGTGCGGGTGCCCTGGCGTGTGCCGCTGCCGGGCGGGGCGGCGATCGGCGTGGCGCTGCTGGCGAATCTGCTGGCTGCGCACGCCGGGCGGTTCAAGTTGACCGGACGCCGCGCGGGGGTGATGGCGCTGCACGCCGGGCTGATCGTGCTGATCGCGGGTGAGTTTGTGACAGCGCTCTTCGCGGACGAAGGGCTGATGAGCATCGACGTGGGCCGGACGGTGAACTACGCGGAGGACCTGCGGACCACCGAGATCGCCGTGACGGACCCGGCGGGGGCGATCGCGGGCGGGGCGGTGGTGATTCCCGGCGGGAGGGCGGAGCGGGCGTCGGCAACAGGCGATCGGATCTCCGAACCCGGGCTGCCGTTCGAGCTCGAAGTGCTGGAGTGGGTCCCCAACGCTCGCCTACTTCGCGGCTCGGCCGCGGGGGCCGCGGATCGGGGCGTCGGCCTGGAAGCGTTCGCCGATCGCCTGCCGGTGGTTCGCGGGGTGGACGGTGCGCAGACGGATGCGCCCGCGGCGTACGTCCGGCTGCATCGCGATGGAACTTCGCTGGGCACCTGGCTCCTGTGGGCGAACCTGATCGAGCCGCAGTCTGTGGACGTTGAAGGGAAGGCGTACGGGCTGGCGCTGCGGTATCGCCGCAAGTACAAGCCGTACGAGTTGACCCTGCTCGAGTTTCGTCACGACACGTTCGTGGGGACGCAGATCGCGCGGAACTTTTCGAGCCGGGTGCGGCTGGTGGATCGCGAGCGGGGCGTGGACCGGGAAGTGCTGATCTGGATGAACAACCCGCTGCGGTATCGCGGCGCGACGTTCTACCAGGCCTCTTACAAGCCTGACGGGAGCGGCACGGTCCTGCAGGTCGTGCGCAATCCCGGGGCAGCGCTGCCGTACATCGCCGGGTCGATGGTCGGCCTAGGCATGCTCGTGCACATGCTGGTCGGGCTGACGGGGTTTCTGCGGCGGCGGAACGCGGGCGGTACGCGGCCCAGCGCGGTCGATGCGCATGGCGGGGCAGGGCCGGCGAGCGGGGCCTGCGCTCCGGATGGTGGTGGCGGTGGTTCGCGGCCGTGGCTGACGCTCAGCGCGGTGATGATCGGCTTGGTGATGGCGTGTTCAGCGCTGCTGCGATCACCCGCGACAAGCGAGTACGACCTTCGCACGTTCGCAGCGCTGCCGGTGACTTCGGGCGGGCGGGTCAAGCCGATGGACTCGGCCGCGCGGCACGTGCTGATGGTTGCCGGAGGCCGGCAGTCGGTTGTGGATGGCGGATCGCGGATGGAGGCCGTGGAGTTTCTGCTGGGCTTGATGGGCCGGCCGGAGGACGTGGCGGATCTGCCGACGGTCCGCATCGATCATCCGGACGTGCTGGCGATTCTCGGGCTGACGCCGGAGATGGGCGGGCGCAAGCGCATCTCGTTGAACCGTGTCGAGGCGCAGTGGCACGAGGTGGTTGCTCAGGCACATCGGGCGCTCGACGTTGAACCCAAGGGGCGCGACGCGTTCCAGCGGGCGGTGGTCGGGCTGTACGGCGGGGTCGAGACGGTGCTGGCCCACGCGCGGATGCGCGAGCCGTACATGATCCCTCCGCTGCGCGAAGGGGAAACGTGGCGGAGTTTCCACGAGGCGTTCATGTCGTCGGGGTTGGCCTTCCCGCCGGGCCACCCGGCGGTTGGCGAGCGGCTTGAGCGCGACGTCCCGCACCCGGCTGTCGCGTCGGTGATCGAGATGATGACGGCGTACAGCCGGTCGGATGCGGAGGAGTTCAACCGGGCGGTGCGGGCGTACGACGGTTTGTTGCGGGACGTGATGCCCGGCACGATGCGTCGGATGGACATCGAGGTGCTGTTCAACCGTGCTCGGCTGTTCGCGGGCACGGCGGGGGTGTACGTACTCGCGTTTGTGCTGCTGGGGCTGTGGCTGCTGCTCCGGCTCCGGACCGGCTCGGCGGACGCGGACCGGGGCAACGATCGCCGGAGCGCTCTGCGTGTTTCGGCGGTGACGTTGCTTTGGACCGCGCTCGCGGTGCACACGATCGCGATCGTGGCGCGGATTTATCTGCAGGGGCGGCCCCCCGTGACGAACTTGTATTCATCGGCGGTGTTCGTGGGGTGGGCGTCGGTGCTGTTCGGGTTGATCCTGGAACGCTTGCACCCCATCGGCATCGCAGCGCTGGGTGCTGCGACGGTGGGGTTCGGAACGCTGGTGGTGGCGCACAATCTGGGCACCGATGGCGACACGATGCAGATGATGCAGGCGGTGCTGGACAGCAACTTCTGGCTGTCGACGCACGTGGTGACGATCACGCTCGGGTATTCGGCCACATTCCTGGCGGGGGCGCTGGGGCTGGCGTACGTGCTGCTGGGGGTGTTCACGCGAGTCCTGACCGAGGAACGGGCGAAGGCGATGGGCCGCATGGTCTACGGGATGGTCTGCTTCGCGCTGCTGCTGAGTTTCGTGGGGACGGTGCTGGGTGGGATCTGGGCCGATCAGTCGTGGGGACGATTCTGGGGGTGGGACCCGAAGGAGAACGGCGCTGCGCTGGTGGTGCTGCTGAACGCGATCATCCTGCACGCGAGGTGGAGCGGACTTGTGCGCCGGCGGGGCATCATGCTGCTGGCGATCGGCGGGAACGTCGTGACGGCGTGGAGTTGGTTCGGCACGAACATGCTGGGCGTGGGGCTGCACTCCTACGGCTTCATGGACTCGGCGGTGGCGTGGCTGCTGGTGTTCGTCGCAGCGCAGTTGCTGGTGATCGGGCTGGGATTGACGCCCCAGAGGTCGTGGAGAAGCCCGGGCGCGTGACGGACGACGCGAACTCGACAGATTCACGGTTGTTTGGTACGCTGCATGGGTCCGCTGCCCGATTCATTACGGCAGATCGGAACACGAACGATGGAGGAAAGACCGAGCGTCAACCCGGAACCGCCCGCGGCAGGGCAGACGCGTCGAGCGTCGAGGCGCGGGTTGCTTGCGCAGTTGGGTTACTGGCCGGTGGCCGTGACCCTTGTGCTGGGGATGCTCTCGGGGCTGGGGACTTTCACGTTCGGGTATGGGCAGGGGGCGTCGTACCTCTCGAGCGACCCGGCGGCGTGCGCGAACTGTCACGTGATGCAGGACCATTACGACTCGTGGCAGAACTCGAGCCACAAGAACGTGGCGGTGTGCAACGACTGCCACCTCTCGCACCACCCGATCGGGAAGTGGGTGGTGAAGGCCGACAACGGCTTCTTCCACTCGCTGGCCTTCACGACCGGGAACTATCCCGATCCGATCAGGATCAAGCCGAGGAACAAGCGCGTTGCGCAGAACGCGTGCCTTCACTGTCACAGCGATTTCGTGCACAACATGCTTCCCGAGCAGCCGGGCGGCGACATGCTTTCGTGCGTGCATTGCCACAGCGACGTGGGGCACGCGCACCGTCGATGACGATCGATCCATGAATTGAGCAGGGGTGAACGCGATGGAGAACGCAACGAGCAACGTCAACAACTCACGGCCGGGTCGGCGCAGGCTGGGCCGCCAGGCCGTGCTGCTCGGCGGCGTGTTGGCCGTGGCGGCCGTCGCGACCGCGGGGGTGACGTACACGCTCGTGACGATGGTTGAGCACAAGCAGGATGCGAGGTCACCGTTTCTGCGGATCGTCGAACTGAACGAGGTCAGCACGGACCCCGCGCCGTGGGGGATGAACTGGCCGCATCACTTCGAGCAGTACAAGAGCACGGCGGGCGAACAGTTCTACGGCGGGTCGAGCGCGATGCCGCAGAGCAAGCTCGACGAGAGCCCGTGGCTGAAGCGGCTCTACGCGGGGTATGCGTTCAGCATCGACTACCGCGAAGCGCGCGGCCACGCGTACATGCTGTACGACCAGGTGGTCACCGAGCGGGTGAATCAGCGACCGCAGGCCGGGGCGTGCCTGCACTGCCACGCGTCGACGACGGTGCTGTATCGCAAGGCCGGTCTGGACGCGATGGGCCTGCCCTCGGACGCCGAGGCGCTGGCGGCCGAGTTCAACATGCCGGCCGTGATCAGGGGCTTCGAGGAACTCAGCCGCAAGCCGTACCACGAGGTGCTGCAGATGCTCACGGGCGTGCCCGACGGCACCGCTCCGGGCGGATCGCAGGTCTTCGAGTCTCCGCCGGTCGGGGGCTTCAACGGCGGGACCGTGCCGGAGGGTCACTTCGCGATGAGCGAGACGCACCCCGTGAGCTGCATCGACTGCCACGATCCGAAGACGATGCAGGTGCGGATCACCCGGCCCGGGTTCATGCAGGGCATGGCCGCGCTCGCCAAGAGCGACGACCCCGTGCCGCACATGCCGAGCGTGGAGAAGTGGCGGCGGGGCGATCGATCGGAGCCGTACGACCCGAACCGGCTCGCGACCAGGCAGGAGATGCGTTCGTTCGTGTGCGGCCAGTGCCACGTTGAGTATTACTGCGCAACCAAGGACACGCTGACGTTCCCCTGGGGGCACGGGCTGAAGGTCGAGCAGATCGAGAAGGCGTGGGAGACACACGTGTTCCCGGACGGCTCGGCGTTCCACGATTACAAGCACGGGGAAACAGGCGCGCCGCTGTTCAAGGCGCAGCACCCGGAGTTTGAGCTCTGGAGCCAGGGCGTCCACGCACGGGCCGGGGTGAGTTGCGCTGACTGCCACATGCCGTACGAGCGCGTCGGTGCGATGAAACTGAGCAACCACAACGTTCGCAGCCCGATGGAGAACATCAACAACGCCTGCCGCACGTGCCACAACGTCTCGGAGAACGAACTGCGCGATCGCGTGAAGACGATCCAGCGGCGGACGGTGGAACTGATGGAGAGGGCCGCGGCCGCGATGACGGACATGCTCGACGCGATCATGGAGGCAAAGGCGTCGGGCGCGACCGACGACTCGCTGCGCGAGGTGTTTGTGCTTCAGCGGAAGGCGATGTGGCGTCTGGACTTCATCAGCAGCGAGAACTCGAAGGGCTTCCACGCGGATCAGGAAGCCGCGCGAATCCTGGGCGAGTCGATCGATTACAGCCGCAAGGCGCAGGCTCTGGCGATCAGGCTTCGGGCGCCCGAGCCGCCCGGAACGGAGCACCTGCCCGTGCGTCCGGTGCAGGGCGTTTCGGATCGATGATGACGGCGCTGAAAACCGAGGCTTGATCGCCTGTCGAGGCTCAGGGCGAGAGTTCCTCGCGGATCCAGCGGCGGGCGCCGATGACGGATTGGTCTGAGGAGCCCGGGATCCGCCAGCGGATGCGCTGGTGGAGCCGGCCTTCCGCGCCCGACCAGAGTTCGACGGCGTCTGCGTGCAGCTTGAATCCGCCCCAATAGTCGGGTCTTTGCGGGCCGAATTCGAGGCAAGTGGCCGCGGCGACCTTCGCCGCCTGACCGAGCAGATCGGCACGAGATCTGATGACCTCGCTTTGCCTGCTCACGGTTGCGCCGATGCGGGAGAGCAGCGGCCGTGTTCTGAAGTAGTCGTCGCACTCCCGATCGCTCAGCCGCTCGACGGTTCCCTCGACTCGGGCCTGTCGGTGCGCGTGGGGCCAGTGAAAGACCACCGCGGCGTGGGGGTTCTGCGCGAGTTCACGCCCCTTCCGGCTGAGGTAGTTGGTGAAGAACGTGAGGGAGCCGGACTCGGTCTCGACCGCCTTGCACAGGACGATGCGGACCGAGGGCCGGCCGTCGGGCGTGGAAGTGGCCAAGGCCATCGCGTTCGCGTCGGCGTACCGGCCGCTGGCGGCGGCATCGGCGAGCCAGGCCGACAGCGTTGGGAAGGGATCATCGGGGAGCGGTTCGGGAATGCCGACGGCTGAGAACATTCGGCCGAGCAGATCGGTGAGCACTCGACGTACTCCTGCTCCCGGCGTTGCGGGAGGGTGCGTGTTCGGCGGCGTTCAGCCCGTGACCCGCACGGTTGCGGGCGTAAGCGCACGGCACTGCGGAGCGGACTTGGTGTTGGTCTCGAGCACCTCGGCGAGCGTGGTCTTGGCGTACTCGCGCTCGATCAGGGCGAGCGCATCGTCCAGGCGGCGATGGAGCGGGCAGAGTTTGAGATGGGCCGGGTTGCCCAGCGGGCACTTGGTGATGCGGCGGATCGGATCGACGGCGATGAAGACATCGAGTATCGAGATTCGCGACGGCGGACGGGCGAGCGCGAAGCCGCCGTTGGGTCCTCGTTGAGAACTGATCAACTCCGCCACGACCAAATCGCGCAGGATCTTGGAGAGATACCCCTTCGGAACCTTCGTCCGAGCGGCGATGGCCTCGCTGCTGAGCAATTCATCGGGCTTCTGCGCCGCGAGGTGGACCATGGCGCGCAGGGCGTACTCGACGGTCTGCGAGAGCATCGGGGGCGTGTCTCCGAGAGGTTCGGCTCCTCGCCGGGGGGCGCAGCCGCGGACTGCATCGTTCCGGAGAAGGATACCCGCATATCCGTACATGGCGAACGCAGCGTCCGGTGTTGTTCACGGCGAATCGGACGGGCGCTCGTCGCGATCGGCGGCGGCTTCGCGGTTGGCGTAGTCGACCATGGCGAGATACTGCACCGGCCTGGCCCTGACCGCCCGGACGCACATGCCGCAGCAGACGCGGACCATGCGGTTGGCGACGACGATGTCGATCGGTCGATCGCTGGAGAGGATGTCGCCCTGGACCGGACACTTGCTCGGCATGCCATAGGTCGGTGTTTGAACCCGGATGACTTCCGCGTCGAGAAGGGAGATGTACCGGGTCGGCTCACGGAAGACGCTGTCACGCTCCGCCTCGTTTCGTACCCTGAAGAGCCGGTTGCCCCAGATGCAGTCGAAGGGCTGCGCTCCGAGCGGCTCACCCGAAACGATCGAGTGATCGATCGGATAATGCGGGCGTTGATCTTCGATCATGACTCGGTCCACCCTGGCAAGAGCAGCGTTCGGGTTGGCGTTGAAGAGCCCGACGCATGAGAACGAGCAGAATCGGAGTTGCCTCCCTTCGTGCACGATCTCGTGCGACTCGCCTTTGCTGCCCAGCCGCGCCCCACACAGGGCGCAGACTCCGAGGTAGTACCCGTCTGAGTCGGGGTGCGCGGTTTGGCTGCCTGGGCTCGCCGAGGTGTCGTCGACCACAGCCCCGCACTCGCAGACGGCCGGAGCACGGGTCGGGCCCCCGCACGCGGCGATCGCCGAGAGTGCGCAGGCGGCGAGCACGGTGATCAACAGAGTGGTCAGCCCACCGCGGCAGGCGTGAACAGTTGTCTTGGAACTGACGCACATGAACTTGGCCCTCCAGAGCACCCCCCACCCCCCCACCACCCACCACCTTCCACCCCACACTGCCTCCGTTTCACGCAGTCCCTCTCACGGCGGCGTTGACAAACACGCCACGGCCGTCGGCAAGCGGCACTGACCGCACGCGGGCCCAGCGTACAGACGACGATGCGTCATGCGGCACCGACTCAGTTGTCTGAACCGAGCGGAGCGGGCATCGATCGCAAGCCGCCGTGCGCTCGGTCCTTCTCAGCACGAATGCCCGCGGGAAAGAGGATGTTGTTCTCCTTGTGGATGTGCACGCGTGTGTCGTGATCGAGGTCTCGCAGCGTGATCAGGAGCGACTCGTAGGTCCTGCACGCGTCGGTTGGAGCCTGATAGCCGCTGGTCAGTCGGCGCAGTCTCGCGAGCGCATCGGCCACGCTCGCGTGATCGTGCTCCATGCAGTCGATCGGTCGCTGCACGCTCCAGGGAGGGCCGACGTTGACCGCCGTGGGCCGCTCGAGCCTGCGCAGCCATGGGAACAGCACCCGTTCTTCCCTGACCATGTGGTCCATCATCTCCTCCCGGAGTTGCTCGACGACCGCCGCGACTTCCCGCAATTCGGGATGCCGATCGGCGTGGGCGCTGAGCACTCGCGGCACGATGGCGGACAATCGATCGAACGACTCGCGGGCCTTGCGATGGTGCAAGGCCTCGATGTGGTCGGCCAGTTCGCACATCGAGGCGGATGCCCAGTCGTGCTCGGCGTGCGTGGCCGGCTCTCGGTCGGGCGTCTGGTCGATGGCCTTCAGGACGGCCCGCGGGTCGGCCCCCGCGTTGCGACACGCCTCGGCCAGCGTCTGCCTGCCGTGGCAGCAGTAGTCAAGACCGAATCGGTCCAGCACGGGCAGCAGTTCGGGGTGTTCGGCCGCGAGTCGGCCGATCGGTGCGTCGAGCGAGGCGGTTGTCAGCATGGATCACTCCTTTGTTGTTGTTGGGGCGGGTTGGAACAGTGTCCGGCAAGCGCCCGGCACGGCTGTTGCGCCCGCCGCGCTGTCGAGCACGCTGCCGAGCGTCGTGCGTTGAAATGACTGCTCGATCGAGGCGAGGTTGTCGTCGAGACACCGATGCAACGAGCAGAGCCGCGAGTGGAGCGGATTGTCGAGCGGGCAGCATGTGATGCGCCGAATGGGGTCCACGGCGTTGACGATGTCGAGCAGCGTGATGTTCCGGGGGTCGCGAGCGAGCGCGAAGCCGCCGTGCGGCCCACGAAACGAGCGGACCAATTCGGCGCAGACAAGACTCCGCATGACCTTCGAGAGGTACCCGTGCGGCACGCGCGTCGCTCTGGCGATCGACCGGCTGGTGGCCGCTCCATCACCGATCGACGCGAGGTGGCTCATGGCCCGCAGTGCGTATTCGACGGTGTGGGAGATCATGGGAGGTCCGGTTTGTACGAGACGGCCGATCACATCGGCGCGTCAGTTGTTCGGCTTGCCGTAGCGCTGCTCCATCCACTCCCTGCGGGCGACGACCAGGGCCGGGTAGTCCATCAGTTCACCGCCAAACTCGGCCTGCGCCCGCTCGGCGTCGGTCCGCTCTCGGAAGGAGGCGATGCCCGAGCCCATCGGCGTCAGCAGCCGCTCGCGATCGGCGAAGAGGAAGACCGCCGAGTCGGCGTCGATCCACTCCCGTGTGGGATGATCGCGAACGTAACGCGCGATCACGCCGAGCGGCTCGGCGGTGCTGCGCTCAAGGTCAAGCATGCAGCAGGCATCGTCGAACAGCAGGTGCTCGCGTCGACCGGAGCGGTTCACGAGCATGGCGCTGGAGAACCGATCCTCCTGGATGATCATGCCGCACTCGACGCACTCGTGACGGCCGAGTTTCATGTCTGGCGGTCCGGACAGATCGGCACGGCCGCAACCGACGCACAGAAGGGCCAGCAGGAGCGCGATGAACAAGGACGACAAGAGGTTCATAGCGGTGACCTCCGAGAGAAGACAACGGACGCGACGACCAGCGGAAGGACGATCCAGACGGCCAGGCACGCGCCGAAGATCGCGTGCAACGTTCGACCGAACTCCTCGGTTGCGTACAGGCCCGCCGGGCCGAGCACGTCGAGCGAAGCGTCGACCGCGTGCAGCGACCACATCTTGAACACCTGGAGCGGGTTGGCCAGCGAGAGCGCCAGCAGTTCCTCGATCCGCAGCCGCAGAGCGATCGCCCCGGCCATGATCGCCAGGTCGGTGACAAACACCAGCGCCAGCCACACGAAAATGGCGGTGCCGACCGCGACCGAGGCCCGCCGGGCCAGAACGGAGATCAGCATCCCCAGGCTCAACATGCCGAGCGCGAGCGCGAACGACAGCGCTGCGAGCCACAGAACGCTCGCCGGGTGGGTGGCCAGGCCGCGCCAGGCAAGCACGCCCGCGCAGACGCCCAGTCCCAGCGACAGCGACGCCAGCAGCGAGCAGGCCAGACCAACGTACTTGCCCAGCAGCACCTCCGTCCGCGAGAGAGGCTGCGCGAGGAGGTAGGCGAGCATGCCCCGCTCACGATCGGAGGCGATCGACGCCGAGCCGGCCGTGAGCGCCATGAGGGGCACGACCAGCAGCACGAGGTTGATCAACCCGGCGGTGGTCCGGCCGAACCCGGAGAGCCCGACGCCGCCGCCGCCCGCGGCGGACACAAAGGAGACCGCGAGCCCGAGGACCGCGAACGCGAGGGTGTAGAGCAGGAACCACCGGCTGCGAACGGCATCGCGCAGTTCTCGACGCGAGACCGTCAGGACGTTGCGTGCGAACGACGGTGGTTTGGCGACTGCGGACTTCCGCTCAACGGGAGCCCATGAGGCAATCGTGGTCATGATCGCTGCTCCTTGGCGTGGCGATTGCTCACTCGTGGCTCTGAAGCGTTCATGCCGTGGTCGAGAGCCACCAACTCGAAGTCATCGACGCGGATGCTCGCTTCGGCGAGCACGCGGAACGGACCGGCCTTCTGCTCGGACGACACGGGGACGAGCACGCCGACTCCGTTCATGCGGGGCGTGAACCCGCCGGCCTTCAGGCTCAGCATGGCCCTTTCGCGGACGTGCGCCGGCAGAACAAGATGCAGAACCGCGCCATGGCCAAGACTCGCGACGAAGTCGCGGCACGGCACGACGCGGTCGATTCGGCCCCGATCGAGCACGGCGACGCGCTCGGCGAGCGTGGCGACCTCCTCGACGCGGTGAGAGGCGAACAGCATCGTCCGCCCCGACCCGGACAACCCCCGGAGCATCGACACGAACTCGGCACGACCGACGGCGTCGAGACTCGCGGTGACCTCGTCGAGCACGAGCACCGCGGGATCGCCCAGCAGCGCGATCGCGAGCGCGAGTCGTTGCTTCATGCCGCCCGAGAGTTCTCGGATCCGCTTCGACTCGTGGCCAGTCAGACCCACACCCGCCAGCGACGCCTCCGCATCGGTGGATCTCAGGCCCTTGAGTCTGCCGAAGAATCGAACCGCCTCCGCGACTCCGAGGTCGTCGTAGAACCCCAGTTCCTGCGGAACGTACCCGATCAACAGCCTCGCGGCCTTGCCACTCCGCCGAACGTCGAGCCCGCCGACGTGGATGCGCCCTCGGAACCGCAGCAGCCCGAGCACGCAGCGGATCAGCGTGGTCTTGCCCGCGCCGTTGGCGCCCCACAGCGCCACGCTGTCGCCGGGCGGCAGGGTGAGGCAGGCATCGTCGACGGCGACGGTGCGACCGAACTTCTTGGTGACGTGTTCGATGCGGATCATGCGTCCACCTCCTCCGCGGCTGCAACCACCCCGCTCGCTGACGGGCGTGGCGGTTGTGACCTCAAGCCGGCACTTCCCAACGCTCCGGACAACGCCAGCACAGCGCCACCGAGCGTGATCAGCCCGAACGCGCTCGCCGCCAGGGCCACGACCGGTGCCGGCTGCGCCGAGTCCGCGCACGCGACAAGAACCGGACGCATCAGCGGTACCTCGTCCACGAACTTCGGTTCGGGACGCACGGCGGGGACGGCACGCCCGACAAACTCGATGGCCTGCTGAGCCGGACTGAACAGAAACAGCCGGAGCGAGGGCTCACGGTCCATCAGGTTCTCGAAGAGCGTGTGCGACTCGTGAACGAAGTCGCCCACGCCGTCGGCGTTGGCGTCGTAGCCGGTGTAGTCGCTCCAGAAGTTGCCTCGATCGCCCTTCCAGAAGCGGTTGGCTTCGAGCGAGCCTCGCCCGGCCACGGCGATCTGATCGATGTTGTCGATGAAGTTGTTCTCGGTCAGTTCGTTGCCGCGCGCAGAAGGCAGGAACATCATGCCGACGTCGTTGTACGCCAGCGTGTTGCCCGTGAACTCCCCCGGCTGACGGTCGGTGAAGGGCGACCCGTCGATGTAAACGCCCGTTCGGTTCCCG
Source organism: Phycisphaeraceae bacterium (assembly GCA_019636535.1). Classification (GTDB taxonomy): domain Bacteria; phylum Planctomycetota; class Phycisphaerae; order Phycisphaerales; family UBA1924; genus JAHBK01. The sequence continues at coordinate 113,180 of JAHBXK010000001.1, forward strand.
ACGATGAGGTTGTTTCGCACCGAGAAGCGGTCGGTCTCTTTCAGACCGATTCCGTAGCCGCTGGGCCCGCGGTTGCGGATCAGACGGTTGCCGGTCAGTTCGACGCCCGTGCTGTACATCAAGTAGATGCCGACCGAGTTGCGCGTGAACTGGTTGTCGGCGATCGTCACGTCGTCGCTGAACATCAGGTGAAGCCCGTAGCGGCAGTCGTGCCCGACGTTGCGACGGACGATCACGCCCGTGGAGTACCAGAGAATCGCGTCGCGGCCGTCGTGGATCGTGTTGCCCTCCACGAGCGTCCGGTCGCACCGCCAGAGCCGCAGTCCGTCGCCGCGCCTGGCGATGTCCAGCGGCTTCCCGCCGATCACGTTCCCGCGCACAACGCTGTCGGGCGACTCGCGAAGATCGATCCCGAAGAGCACGTCCTCGAGCGTGTTGCTCTCAATGGTGACGCGCGGCGCAACGGCACGCACGGCCGCGTTCTCGCGATCGAGGTCGATGCCCGTGTTCCGGATGGTGAAACCGCGGAGGGTGACGTCCGGCGCGGTGATCTCGACAATGTCGCCCCGTCCGCCGCCGTCGATGACCACGCGACCGTCCGCGACGAGCGAGATCGGCTTCGTGATGCGGACGTGCTCACGATAGAGCCCCGCCGGCACGACGACCGTCTGGCCGTGCTCGGCTGCGGCGATCCATGCGCCGATCTTGCCCATTTCCCGGACCGCGGGAACGCTCTCCACGCGTGCCGTGGGCTCGGCGTGCTCGCGGTGAGCGTCGTCGCTTGGCTGGGCCAAGTCAGCGCCGCAGACGAGCATCGTCAGACCGACGCTCAAGATGGACACGTGCCACATCATGCGGACGCCCCTCTCGCCGTCGACGCACGGCGGTTCCGGTCGAACAGCGGCTTGTACGCCCGACGGTGGAAGAAGAACCCGACGACCGTGAGCGCTGCGCACGCGACGGCCATCCAGTACCCCGTGCCGAGTTCGGCGTAGGTCTTGAACTGCCCGATGCCGCCCTCGCCGAGCACCGTGGGCACGAACGGCTTGACCGCGGCCGAGAGCGGCGCGTTGGGATCGAGGCTCAGCCCGAACGTGCGCATCCACAGGTACAGATCGACCAGGAAAGCGATGGGGAACGTGAGCGCCGGGATCGCCAGCAGCACGGCCCAGCGGCTGTGCACGAACGCTGCTCCCTCGACCAGCAGGAACATGGCGATGATGGCCCACACGGCGACGGCCCGCTCAAAGGCGGCCGCCTCGCCCAGCGGCCGCATGCCGATGTAGTGGTTCAATCCGTCGATCTCGCGGACGTCGCCGGTCAGGTGATTGACGTAGGCGGTCAGGAAGAGCCCGTCCGGGTACTGCGGCGCATCCAGTTCCATGTGCCAATAGGGGAAGTAGATGGAAGCCAGCAGCAACACCCGCGCCACCATGAAGAACACCGTCGGCGTCAGGTAGCGCCAGCGTCGTGCTCGCAATTCCTCGAGCGGAACTCGCGGACCGATCAGCGTGTGGAGAATGCCGGCCATCGTTTGAGTCCTCGCCGGGTCCGACCATTCGGACCCGAGTGCCCGGAGATTGGCAGAAGCGGAAGGCTCCGCGCGGAGCGCTGGCCCCGCGCAGAACAGGGATCGATCACTCGCGTTCGGCAGAGCCGAGCGACTTGGGCTTGACATGGAAGTAGCCCATCATCTCCAGGTGCAGCGCCGAGCAGAACTCGGTGCAATAGAAGGGATAGGTGCCCGCCCTGTCGGCCACGAACGTGAACTCGATGAACTCGCCCGGCTCGAGCGACAGGTTGATGTTGTACCCGCCGATGCAGAAGCCGTGGGTCGCGTCCTGAGCGCTCTCGATCGCGGTGATGCGCCACGTCACGCGGTCGCCCTCGTTCACCTCGACGTGCTCGGGGAAGAAGTGGCTCCTCACCGCGGTCATCTTGACGAGCACGTTGTTCCCGTCGCGTGTCACGCCCTCCTGCCCCTTCTTCGGTGCTCTGGGGTCGAGTTTCTGCGTGTGCGGATTCCACCCGATCTCCGGGTACACCTTCCAACTCTTAAGTTTGTCGGCCTTGATCATCTGCGCGTAGTGAGGCTCACCGACGCCCAGCGGCATGTCGTAGATCACCGGCATCGCGGTCCCCGTGCCGGCGATGTCGAGCAACTGGAAGTTCTGCGGCAGCAGCGGCCCGGTCGTGAGGAACCGGTCGACGGACCACTTCGACATCGAGATCAGGTAGAGCCCGTCGGGCGTTGTCGTGTCACCCTCCGCGGCGCAGAGGTGGCCGATGTTGTAGTGGACCGGGGTCTTGGTGACCAGTTTCCAGGGCTGCTCGGGGTTCAACTTCGCGTACTCGCCGCCCAGCGTCCATCGCGCGACCGCTGAATCGAGGAACAGCGAGGTGTAGGCGTATCCCTTGTCGTCGAACTGCGTGTGCAGCGGCCCAAGCCCGAGTTCCACCTGCGCCTCGACAACCGCGTCGAAGTCCAGCACCGGCACACCGTACTCGTCGGTCTTGCCCGTGCTGCCCGCCGCGATCGCCGCCTTGATCTTGTCAATCGAGTAGACGGTGACGTGCGGGTCGAGTTTCCCGGCGACGACGATGAACTGACCGTTGGGCGTCACGTCCACGCCGTGCGGGCTCTTGGGCTCGGGGGCGAAGTACATGATCCCGTCGGCGATGAGCGTGTCGAGCATCAGCACCGGGAACCCGTTGATCTGCTTGGCCTTGCCGGCCTTGAAGGCCGCCTCGGCCTTGCGCCAGTCGATGATGTGCAGGTAGTCCATGTCGCGTTTGCTGGCGCCCGCCTCGAACGGAGGGTTGCCCATCTCGACGCCGCCCGTGGCCATCTCGGAGTTGAACGAGTTGATGAAGATGTACCCGTCGCTGGCGTTCTTGCCCGCGTCGGCAAGGTCCTGCCAGTACGGCGGCAGTTCGAGCGCGAACGACTGACTCTCGTCGATGCGGCCCCGGGCGCGATCGAACTTCCAGAGCGTGACCATGCCCCGGTAGAGTTCCTTGTACTGCTCCGGCGATGCGTAGCCGTAGCCGAGCACCGTCGCGTACTGACCACCCTCCACCACGTACTCCGTGTTCGGCGTCACGAACGCGGCGCCGTGATCGCTGATCGTCAGCGGGTTCTTGACGATCTGCTTGGTCTCCCAATCTCGCAGGTCGATCACGGCAACTCGGGCGTTCGCCTTGTCGCCGATGAAGAGCCACTCGCCGTCGTATTCTCCCTTGGTCTCGGAGAGCGCCGGGTGGTGCGTGTCGCCCCACAGCACGGGCTTGCCGTTGATCTCGAGCGACTTGTGCACCGGATCCTCGTCGCCCGCGAAGCCGTAGCCCTGCCACGACTCCGGCGTGAACACCGCGATCGACCGCAGCAATCGCATGCTCGGAACGCCGATCGCAAAGACCTGCCCGCTCTGGCCGCCCGATGAGAACAGCACGTACTCGTCGTGCCGCCCGCTCGGCATGAACGTCTTCGCGGCCGCCAGCAGGTCGTCCACGTTAAGCCTGCGGTCGTTGGCGATCCTGGTCAGTTGTCCGACCTGATCCGGCGTCAGTTCGATGGGCTTTGCTTCCTGCGCTCCGCCGCGCCGACGCCTCCCCTCCTGCTGCGCGAGTGCCTCGGGAGCGGCGACCGAGAGCGCCACGCACGCGGCCATCGCCGGGGCGATGAATCTCCCGACGAGTCTTGATGTGAACAAGCCATTCATGTCTTGGCCTCCGAATTGTGCGGGGCGCGGGTGGTTCCGACGCGGAAGCCCGCTCCGCGGGGTTGTGCGATCACTTCGCGGCGCTGCTCGCCGAGGACGCCGGCTGCAGCGTTCGCAGGTACGCGATGATGTCGAGAATGTCGTCGTCCGAGATCGCCGGGTTGCCGCCCTTGGGAGGCATCTGAATGCCCGTCGTGCTCGCGGGGTCCGTCGGCGTTCGGCCCTTCTTGATGAAGTCGAGCAACGCGTCGTCATCGAGCCCCTGGATGAAGGTGTTGTTCACCATCGCCTTGCCGTTGCCGGTCACGCCGACTCCACCCTTGCCGTGGCAGGCAATGCACGCGCTATGGAACAGCCGGTCGCCGCTGGCGATGTACTCCGCGAGTTCCTCATCGCCGCCGGCGGCCGCCAACGCCGAGTCTTTCTGAGATTGCGTCGGGATGGTGTCGGCAACGAACACGGGCAACTCGGGCATGCGCCGGGCGTCCTGCAACCCGCGGAGATAGAGCGTGACCGCGCGAACATCCTCGTCGTTCAAGTCGTCACGCCCTCCCTTCGGAGGCATGGGGAGCGGCTTGGCGTCCGGGCGACCCTTCACGACGAAGTCGATCAGATCGTCGTCGGCGGTCGCCGCGACGAACGGGCTGGTCGTGAGGTCCCTGCCCAGGCCGTTGACACCGCGGGCCTCCGCTCCGTGGCAGGACGCGCAAGCGGACGCGAAGACCTGCCGACCGTGGACCAAATCGTCAACCGGCAGCATCGGCCCCGCGGGGGCATCGAGCAGCCGAGCGTGCGCGCCCTCCGCGTAGAGCGCTGCGCGGATCGACTCGTGACGAGCCTCAACCGAACGCGATCGGGCTGACCACGTTGCGTGAATCTGGATCCCCCCCAGCAGCAGAATCGGCCCGCTCAGGAGAGCTGAGAGACCGACGACCCTCAGCCCCTCACTGATCGGGCTCGACGCGCGAAGCGGCCGCTCGGCCGGGGGTTGCGTTGCTCGTGCGGAGGCGGGGGTGCTCATGGCGTGCTCCTGGTGGCCGGAGTCAGTGTTAGATATATCGATATATTTATCGATCATTAGAACGGAAAGTCAAGCACTCCGACAAAACAATCCACCCATCTCGACCCCCCCCCCTCGCAAATCGCTTCGCGCGCCGCGTCTAGGACAGTCACAACCACTTGTCCGGACCGCATTAAGATCGCACAACGCGATTGGCACAGCGATCCGCACGCTCGGTGTCTATCCCAAGCCGAGCCGACAGCGCTCACGCTCGAGTCGGCGCAACCCTCGCCTTTGTCCCGGCGAGTTCAACCTGGTTACTCGGACGTTCGGCCATGGCCGGGATGACGCCGCGGAACCTCAAGGCCCGTACGGAGCACGGGCCGACCTCGCGATCCCCGCCCCGCTCATTGCCCGCTGTCCAGCGGCTGGAACCTCAGGTAGTCCAGCCCGATGTTCGCGCCCGCCATCAGGCCCGAACTCGCGCCCTGATACACCGCCACACCCTCCTGGAACGGGGCCGTTGTGCCGCCGCCCTCATCGCCCAGCACCGCGACGCCGGCGACGTTCCCCGTCAGTTTGTTCTGCTTGAACTTGTTGAGCGCGGCCTCATCCTGGAATACCACGAGCAACTTGTACCCGCGCACCCCCGCCTGCAGCCCGATCGAGCCCGTGTTGAGCGCGCCCCAGCCGATCTGCGTGCCATTCGGGCGCTTCACCGCGCCCCGCCCGAACTGACCGCCCGTGAACACGATGCCCCATTGACCGATCGACGGAAACACGACAAACCCCGCCGACTGATCGATCTGCCGCCGCAGCCCCGGCACACGCGACGTGAACCACGCCTCCGCAGCCGACGCCTCCGCCTTGAACGCCTCCTGATTCTCCGCCTTCGGCGCCGTCGAGCACCCGCAGAGCGCAACGCAAAGGACCGAAAGCACCCACACGCCCGCCGTTAGAAATCGATTCATGTGTTCCTTTCTGTTGGACACTCGGCCCGACGCACGAACTCCGCCGCCCGCACAGCCGTTCCAGATTCACGGACCCCGCACATCCAATCTCATTAATGCACGCTCACCTCGACCTTGCGGATCTTCCCGGTGAAGCGGGACGCGGACTCCGCACCGATCCTCTCCACCACCGGCGTGCCCAGATCGATCCCGACGTCGGCCGTTTCATCGGCGGAGAAGACCGCCGATTGCGTCCGTCCGATCCGTCCCTGCGCGACCTGACGATCGTTGACAAACAGCGTCGCCGTCCCGCCTTTGCCCAACCCACCACCGTCATACACGAACTCCATGCGGATCGTCGACTTCCCCGCGGCAAGAGGCTCGGTTCCCTGCACCGTGAACCGCTCGAGTCCGAGGAAGTTGTAGTCGTACGCGGGAATCCCGTCATGCACGTACATCGCCCAGCCGCCGAACCGCCCTCCCTGCACAATGATCGCGCCGTGCGCACCGTCCGTGGGCGCCTCAACATCCGCCGTGATCGACTTCGAGCGATTCTTGATGTTCAGAAACACGTTCTCGCTCATTCCGGTCATGCCCTCCCCCAGCGCGAGCGAGGTTCGCCCGGCCATCAAGTCGGGCCGACCGACGAGCGCCGCGTTCGTCCGCTCGACGGTCCGATCGTCGATCGGAAGAACATTGTTCCGTTCCGCTTCGCGCATGAACAGCGCCTTGAGTTCCTCCAGGCGTTGCGGATGCTTCGCGGACAGATCGTTCGTAAGGCTGAAGTCCGCTCGAGTGTCGTACAACTCCCACAGATCCTCGGCGAGCGGTCGCCGCGGCTTCATCTCCCACGGAGCCCGATGGATCGTTCTCGCGAGCCAACCCTCGTGATAGATCGCGCGGTTCCCGAACATCTCGAAGTACTGCGTCGTCCGTCGGTCGCTCGACGTTGGATCGTCGAACGTGTACGACATGCTGATCCCGTCCATCGGCCGCTGCTCGACGCCGTTCACGCTCGTCGGCTCGGGTAGCCCGGCCGCCGCGAGGATCGTCGGCGCCACATCGATCACGTGGTGGAACTGTGTCCGCACCTCACCCCTCGATCGGATGCCCTTCGGCCAGTGAACAACGGTCCCCACTTTGGTGCCGCCGTAGTCGGATGCGACCTGCTTGGTCCATTGGTACGGGGTGTCGAGCGCTACCGCCCAGCCCGCGGCCATGTGCGGGTACGTCATCGGACCACCCCAATGGTCGATGTGCTTGAGCATGTCCTCCAGTCGCTCCTGCACGCCGTTGAAGTAGGTCATCTCGCTGAACATGCCGTTCCTGCCGCCCTCAGCGCTGGTGCCGTTGTCGCCGGCGATGTAGAAAATCAGCGTGTTGTCCAACTGCCCCGTCGAATCGATCGCGCTGATCAACCGACCAATCTCCGTGTCGGCCATCTCAAGGAACGCGACAAATGTCTCGAACTGGCGAGTGAACAGCCGCTTCTCATCCGGTGTCAGGCTCGCCCAGTCAGGAATCGCCTCCGGCTTGGGTGCAAGCACAGTGCCCGCGGGGACGATCCCCAACTCGATCTGACGCGCCAAGATCTCTTCCCGGAGTTTGTCCCAACCTTGATCGAACTTGCCCTTCCACCGGTCGATCCACTTCTGCGGCACGTGGTGAGGCGCGTGCACCGCGCCCGGCGCGAAGTACACGAAGAAGGGTCTGTCCGGCGTCAGAGCCTTCTGGTACCTCACCCACGACACCGCCTGGTTGGTCATGTCGGTCATGAAGTGGTACTCGGGATCCGCCGGCAGTTCGACCGGATGCACGCCGTCGTAGATAAACGGCGCCCAGTGATTCGTCTCGCCGCCCAAGAAGCCATAGAACTTGTCGAAGCCCTGACGGGTCGGCCAACGATCGAACGGGCCGGCCATGCTCGCCTCCCACGCCGCCGTCTCGTGCCACTTTCCAAACGCCGCCGTGCTGTACCCGTTCAGCCGGAGCATCTCCGCTACCGGCGCAACATTCTGCGGAATCTGACCCGTGTTCCCCGGGAACGGCGTGCCCGTCTCGATGATGCTCCCCATGTTGCACACATGGTGGTTGCGACCGCTCTTGAGCGCGGCCCGCGTCGGCGAACACACCGCCGTGGTATGAAAGTTGTTGTACTTCAGCCCGCCCGCCGCCAGACGGTCGAATGTCGGCGTGCGCGTGGGTCCGCCAAAGGCGCCCGTGCCCGCGAAGCCCAGATCGTCGAGCAAGATAATGACCACGTTCGGTGCGCCCTCCGGCGCACGAACCTCGAACCGCGCTGGCGGCTTTGCGTTGCGAACGTCGAGTTCGGTGCTGACCGGCCGATCGGGTTCACGGATGGGCAGCACCCGCCGATCGACCTCCCCCATCACGACGCCCAACGATCGGGCGCTCGCGTGCGTGGCAATCGCGACAAAGCAGAACGCAACGATCACGAGCGTTGGACAGAGGCTGTTCTTGCTCACGGCAACTCCTCGCTGTTGCTGGAATGTGACTCACGAACCGGATTCTCCGTCGGTGCCGGCGCGTCCAGCACGCAGCGGAACCCAGTATGACTCAGCGAGGTGTCGGGCGACGTCGCCATCCTCGCGCTCGGACGATAACTCGCGCAGTAACTGTCATGGCACAGAAACGACCCCCCGCGAATCACCCGCACCTCCGGCTCGTGCGGATGCCTCGGATCGAAAGACCCCGACGCCTCCACCGGGTCTTGGCACACTCCGTCCGCCCCTGTCTCTCGCAAACGACGCGCGTACGCGTCCGGCCGGTACAGATCGACGCACCACTCCCAGACGTTTCCCGCCATGTCGTGCAAGCCATACCCGTTCGGTGCGAACGACCGCACCGGCGAACTCCCGATGTAGCCGTCCTCTCCGCTGTTGTGCACCGGAAAGCGACCCTGCCACGTGTTGCAACGCGTCGGATCGATCGGCTCATCCCCCCACACGTTCCGCTTGCCCGACAGCCCCCCACGCGCGGCGTACTCCCACTCGGCCTCCGTCGGAAGCCGCTTCCCCGCCCACGCCGCGTACGCGCGCGCATCCTCGAACGCGACGTGAACCACGGGATGGTTCATCCGATCCACGATCGTGCTCCCCGGCCCCTCAGGATGCTTCCAGCAAGCGCCCTCCACCCACTTCCACCACAGTTCGTGCCTGCGAAGATCGACCGACCGATCCACGCCCGCGGGCGGCGAGAAGACCACCGAGCCCGGGGCCAACTCCTCATCCGGCGGTTTCGGTGCGCCCTCAGGAAGGTGCCGCCGATACTCTTCCCAGTCGATGCGACGCTCAGCCATCGTCAGATACCCCGTCGCCTTCACAAACGCCTCGAACTCCGCGTTCGTCACCTCCGTCGCATCCATCCAGAATCCGCGCACGCTCACACGATGCACAGGCGACTCGTCCGCGCGTGCAAGGGGATCGGTGCTGCCCATCCAAAACTCACCGCCCGGGATCCAGACCATCCCATCCGTATCCTGCCCCCCGCCTGACTGCTCGCACCCGGGGCCCCGCTCCGGCGTGCTTGCGGCGCTGCCCGGTCGAACCGAACTCAACGAGAAGCAGCACCCGCCGCCCCCATCCACCCCCTCGTCGCAGCCCGACACCCCGCACAGCGCAAGCGCTCCGAGCCCGGCGAGCATCCACCCTTGCAAGTTCATGACGGTGCGCCTCAACGCCGGCCCGAGTGATTCTCGTGCGTCGTCCACAATGTCCAAGAGTTCGGATCCCGTCCCATCGTCCGACCCAGTTCGGCCAGCGATTCCATCGTCTCCCTCTGAAACTCGCCCTCCACCGGCGGCACCCAGTCATTCGGAATCGACACCACGCGAACCTCGATGTCCGTCCCGAACGCCAGGTTCACATAGTCCGCCTCCGCCGCAAGCCATCGCACCTCGGCCATCGTCGCCGATCGAATCGACGTCGCCAGACTCGGCCCGACGATCGACGGCCACTTCAACTGAACCATCTTCGGATTCGGTTGGATCTGGTTGTTGATGATCACCCAGTACCGAAACCTCGGAAACGGCCGGTCCGAGTGCTCCGCCTTCCATCGGGGCACGAACGCATGCGGGTTCTTGACATCCAACCTCAACAGCACATTCGCCGTCACGCCCCCGTCAGCATAAAAGCCCCCATCAATCTCCACCGGCGGAAACACCGCCGGAATCGCCGCCGACGCCAGAAACATGTCCTGAACCCGCGCAACGGCCGCGTCGCTGTCCGCCTTCGCCGCCTCAGCGCTCACATCCCACAGCTTCTGCCGACCCAGATCAAGATCCGTGGCGCTCACGACAAGCACGCGCCCCTGCCGGCCCTGCTCCGCCAACTCCGCCACCATCTCCTTGTCCACCGCCCCGCGAACGTCCCGCACCAGCCCCTTGATCTCCATAAACGACGGGTTCGTCGGCCAGAAGAACAACGGCCTGCGCTCCGACACCCAGTCGTGCTTCGGGTTCCTATAGAAACTCTCAACCTCCAGACACGACTCATCCGTCCCAATGAACGCGAAAGGGGCCAACAACGCCCCGGTGCTCACGCCCGTCACAACCGTGAACTCCGGCCGCCGTGCTTCCTCCGGCGCTGAGCCCCATCCCACCAGAAATCCCGCTCCGAAGGCGCCAAAGTCGCCGCCTCCCGAGATCGCAAGCACATCCACCGTCGCCCGCCCGTCGGCGTTCCGCAACGTGCGCGTCAGCATCCGATCTACCGCGTTCTTAAAAGTCTCGGCGGTTGCCTGCGCTTCCGTCCGGCCACGCTCCACCAGTTCCTCATCCGTCAGCGTCGTCCTGCTCGCCGTGCTGCACCCACCCACCACCAACGCCGACACCAGCGCCACGCCGCCAAGCGCGCACCGCCAGCCCCGACAACTCGCACGCGAGCCGTCCTCCCAGCCACCCATTCGAACCTCGTTTCCCGGATCAGCGTCCGCTATCACCGCGCGACGTAGTGAAACACTCCCGCCTTGACGCATAAACGAACTCCACGCTCCCTGTAAGGCGCAGCGTATCCGTTGCGGACAATCCCGTCAACTTTCCGCATATTCTTCCCGCCCGCACCACTCAACCGTTACCCTACCACTCACACCACCCCTCCAAACCTCCGCCGAGGCAGTCGTCACGGTGGTGGGAGAAGTGGCGTGGAGCGCTACCACAATGCCCGACTTCCTCATCGCCCAGAACATCTCCAAACGCTTCGGCATCACCCAAGCGCTCGACGACGTCTCCGTCGCTTTCCGCCCAGGCGAAGTCCACGCCCTCATGGGCGAAAACGGCGCGGGCAAAAGCACCCTCGGCAAGGTCATCTCCGGTCTCCACAAACAAGACTCAGGAACCGTCACCATCGACGGCCACACCCTCCGCCCCGGCTCCATCGACGACGCCTTCGCACACGGCATCCGCATCGTCCACCAGGAACTCGCGCAGTGCCCCAATCTCACCGTCGCCGAGAACCTCTGCCTCCACGATCTCCCCACCCGCGCCACCCTGTCCCTCGCCGGCTCCCTCGTCGATCGCAAGCGCATGGAAGAACGCGCTGAGCGGCTCATCCGCCGACTCGACCCCACCATCGACGTCCGCCGCCCGCTCGCCGAACTCTCGCCCGGCCACCGCCAGGTCGTCCAGATCGCCTCCAGCCTCGACGAGTCCTCCGGCAAGGGCCACCATCCCGCACGCGTCATCGTCCTCGATGAGCCCACCAGTTCCCTCTCCATCGCCGAGGTCGACAAACTCCTCGCCATCGTCCGCCAACTCGCCGCCGACGGCCTCACGCTCATCTACGTCTCGCACCGGATGAACGAGATCTTCGAGGTCTGCGACCGCGCTTCGGTCCTCCGCGACGGCAAGTTCGTCGCGACCAACACCGTCCGCGACATCGACGAGTCCGTCCTCGTCGAGCAGATGATCGGCCGAAAGGTGCCGCCCCCCCAGCCGCGTGCCCGCCCCCACCACGACACGGAAACGCCCGCGCTCGAGGTCAAAGGCCTCTCCTCCCCCGGCAGACTCCACGACATCTCCCTCCGCGTCTACCCGGGTGAGGTGCTCGGCGTTGGCGGCCTCGTCGGCGCGGGCCGCAGCGAACTCCTCAACGCCATCTTCGGCCTCGACCCGCGCGCCCGCGGCTCGGTCCGCGCGGGCAAAGCCACCCTTCTCTCCACCAGCGCCCCGCACGCCGGCCCGCGCGCTTCCATCGCCGCCGAGGTCGGCTACGTTCCCGAAGACCGCAAACTCCAGGGCCTCTTCTTCCAACTCGGCATCGGCGAGAACATCGCCATGCCCGTCCTCACGCGCCTCGCCACCGCGCTCGGCATCCGCAAGCCCGCCGGCGAGTCTTCCTTCATCGCCGAGCGCCTCCGCGCCTTCCGCGTCAAGTCCGCGGGCCCCGCCGCGCTCCCCGACTCCCTCTCCGGCGGCAACCAGCAGAAACTCCTCATCGCACGCTGGATGGGCAAGAAGACACGCGTCCTCCTCCTCGACGAGCCAACCCGCGGCATCGACGTCGGCACCAAGGCCGAAATCTACCGCCTCATCCGCGAAGCCGCCGAACGCGGCATGGCCGTCCTCCTCGTCTCCAGCGAAATGCCCGAACTCCTCGCCCTCAGCGACCGCATCACCGTCCTCTGCAACGGCCATCGCACCGGCGATCTCGACCGTCCCGCCCCCGGCCCCACCGGCTCCCACACCGACGACCCCCGCGCCATGACCCAGGCCAACATCCTCAGGCTCGCCACCTCCGACACCCTCCACACCGCTTCTTCCACCAACGCCGCCTGATCCAATCTGAAGCGCACGGCCATGCCCTCAACGCTCGCCACGGCGTGACCCTCGCGGGACTCGTATACACACGTTCTGTCCTCGCAGCCCGCTCAGGGGTGGTCCGACACGCACCAACCGCCCCCATACGCTCTCAATCAATCTGAAAGCGATCCAACGCTCAATTTTCAATTGAACTTGCCGAGCAAGTGATTGCGTGTACTCTGTCAATGTGAGTCCGTACCGCCGCTCGTTCTGGGCATTGTTGGATCGACTCCTGCACACATCGAGAGAGAGACAACGTGACATCACAATCGCACAGTGGCCGGCTGCAGACCCCAATCCACCCCCGTACAGGCTCGCTCGCAAGCGTGTTCGCGATCTTGACTCTCGCAGGCGCAGCCCACGCCTCCTACTCACCGACTTGGATCTACCAGATCAATCGGGCTGGCCTTTATGGGCCTGAGCACACCGGCAGCGCGGGTCTGCAGATATCCTTCACAAACACCCTCACTTCCACGGGATGGATGGTGGGACGGTCGTCTCGTTTTTCAGGCACGGGCGCCAACAACGGCATGGACACCTGGTGCTTCCGTCCCGATACCAACTCAACGATCCAGATCGGACTCATCGACGGCGACCACACCGGCTCATCCGGTTTCCGCTCCTCGATCGCCACGTTCGTGAGCCAGGACGGCATGGCCGTTGGGCAAACACAGCGCATCGCAAGCGTCAACACGAACAACGGTCAGAGCGCGTGGTTCTACTTCCCATCAACTGATCTGACCGTTCGAATCGGCCTCACCGACAGCACTCACACCGGCTCCTCCGGCTTTCACTTCACAAGGACGACCGCCGTCAGTCCGTCCGGTCAAGTCGCGGGAATAACCTACCGGTACACCGGCGTCGATACCGACAACGGAATAGACGCCTGGGTCTTCAATCCCGCCACGAACTCCACGCTCCAGATCGGCTACACAGGCGGTGTGTACACAGGCGCCCTCGGACGGCAAGTCAGCATCATCGATCACCAGAATCAGGCGGGCCAGATCGCCGGCACGTCCAACCGCTATGCCGGCGTGGCCGCGCTCAGGGGTCAATCGTCATGGGTCTTTGACCCGGTCACCAGCACCACCGTCCAGACCGGTCTCATCGGGGGCGTCTACACAGGCTCCATCGGGCATCAGTTCAGTTCGAACCGAAAGCAGAACGAAGCAGGCCACATCGTGGGCTGGTCCCGGCGCTACACGGGCATGAGCACGCACAACGGCTTTGATATGTGGATGTACGATCCGTTCACCAACACCACAATCCCGATCGGACTCACCGGCGGCGCCTACACGGGTTCGGAAGGGCGGCAGGACAGCATCGACAACTTTCTGAATCAATCAGGCCAGGTCGCGGGACGATCCCAGCGCTTTCTCGGCATCAGTCTCTCGAACGGCCACGACACCTGGATCTACAACCCAACCACCAACTCCACCATCCAGACCAACCTCACCGGTGGCGTCTATACAGGCTCGGAAGGCTATCAGGTCGCCTTCAACAATGCACAGAACGCGGCGGGCCATGTCGCGGGCGTCTCGGAGCGAATCTCGGGCGTCAACCTCGCTGTCGGTCAGGACACGTGGTTCTACAACCCCGCGACCAACACGACCGTTCAAACAAACCTTACCGGCGGCGTGTACACAGGCTCGGCGGGATACCAGTACAGCCAGAACAACCTGCTGAATGAAGCAGGCCGAGTCGCGGGGTGGTCGTCTCGCATCACCGGCGTGAGCACCGACAACGGCCGGGATACGTGGGCTTATGACCCCATCTCCAACACGACCGTCCAGACAAATCTCACCGGCGGCGTCTACACCGGATCGGGCGGATACCAGGTCGCTTTCAACAGCCACCAGAACGAGTCGGGCCAGATCGCCGGCGTTTCACAACGGATCATCGGCGCGAGCGACTTCAACGGTCAGGATACTTGGATCTACAACCCCGTCACCCAAACAACCGTGCAGACCGGCCTCTCCGGCGGTGTTCATGCAGGCTCGCAAGGCTATCAGATCAGCACGACTCAGTTTCAGAACGAGAGCGGTTTTGCTTCCGGGTTCTCCCAACGCTTCACCGGCGTCAACACACAGATCGGCCAGGACGCCTGGTACTTCGACCCGATCACCCAAGACACCTACCAGCCCACCCTCGGCATTCCCAACTCCATCCGAACCTCCGACAACTTTGCCTTCTCATCGATCACGCGACTCTCCGACGACGGCTTCGCACTCGGTTACTACTCGTACTTCGCGGGCGGTATGAATCCGGCCGTCGACCGGGCCTTCATCTTCCGCCCCGATCTGGGTTTCAGCGATCTGGGCGAACTGGTCGACGGCGGCCTCTCCGCCGCGGGTTGGAACACCCTCCTCCGTCCGCAGTTGGAGAGCATGATGGAGTACATTGTCGGCGAGGGCCACACCACCGGCCAATCCGGCAACAGCCGCAGCATCTTCGTCATGCGCCTCATTCCCGCGCCCAGCGCTTCCGCACTTCTCGCCCTCAGCGCAGTCATTACGATGCGACGACGTCGATGACCCGCCGAGCACGGCAGCCCGAACCGGCAGCATCACCACCTTCCCGGCTGCCCCATGCTCTTGATCCCTCCTTGCCTCCCCGCACTTCCCCTCCTCCACTTTTCCGCTCTGCCGCTCCGCCCCTTTGCCGCTTCTCCCCCCACTCCCCCCTCATCACGCCCGCATCGGCTCGCCGTCCCCCTCCGCCGGCGCCACAAACTTGATCGGCGCCATCGGATCGTCCGGGTCCACACCCACCGCCGTCAGCACGCGCCGATCAAACGCCTCGCGCCCCATCCGAAACACCAGACTCAACTGCGGCCGAATCACCGCGCAAGGCCACCCCTCCGCCGGTCGATCCCGCAGTTTCGACCAGTCCTTATCCGTTGACACGATCCAGTCCGACCCGTTCGCCGACGCAGCGCCCACGATCGACCGCACCACCGCATCGTCGAAAGCGTCGTGATCCGGCAGCACAAACAGGTCCGCCAGCCTCCCCGGGTTCGTCCGATCGCCCAGCAGCGTCCGCCGCAGCGCGCGCACAAACCCCGCCGGGTTCCCGATCGCGCACACACCCGTCACCGCGCTCCCAAGCAACTCGTCCAGCGGCAGCAACACATCATCGCCGAACACGCGCCCGCGCCCGTCCTTCAGCAACTCCGGCACGAACCGCGCTGCGTGCGACCGCGCCAGTTTCAACCCCGTCCACACGTGCGCCGTGACCGCCGTCGGCGGCTTCCCGTGCGCGTGCGTGATGTGGTTCGAGAGTTCCAGCAGCGTCTCCGACGTCCCCCCACCACTCTCCGCGATCGCGCGCTCCGCGCCCTCGTTCGGGTCCGCACCCGGCGGCGGGTCCAGCAACTCCGCGTGCGTGATCACCACCGCGTCAGCGCGCGCCAGCGACTCCACCGGCTCGCGCAGCCACCCGCGCGGCAGCAACCGATCCGCGAAAGGACTACGCGACGCGTCGATCAACACGACGTCCAGGTCGCGCGCGATCTTCCGATGCTGAAACCCGTCGTCCAGCACCACGCAATCCACCTTCGGCTGAAACGGCTTGTCCAACAGCGCGCGAATCCCGCCCAGCCGATCAGGCTGCGCCACGATCGGCAACTCCGGAAACACGCGCCGATACTCGTCCGCCTCATCCGAACTGTGCGCTGGCTCGCGCGCTTGCTCGATCAACAACCGCGGCGGCGCATTCCGCCCCTTCCGCGCGCGATACCCGCGCATCGCCACGCACGGACTCATCCCCGCTTCCAGCAGCAGCCCCACCACGTGCATCACCATCGGCGTCTTGCCGGTCCCACCAACCGACAGATTGCCGACACTCACGACCGGCAACTCCACTTTTGTCACGCCCCGCCCCGCATCAAACCCCCGATTCCGGCGGGCGATCGCCGCCCGATACACCGGCTCAGCCATCGCGCCCAGCCACTTCGGCACCGGCCCCCGCGCGCTCCCCGGCGACGTTTGCTCGACTTGCGCGCCTGCCGATCCCATGCCGCATCCTACCAGCCCGCCCCGCGCCGACTCACCACCCCCCTATCCAGGTACTCCAGGCGCACCTTTTGAAGAGGGGGTGTTCCACGTGGAACACCCCCCCCTCCCCCCCCCACCCCCCGGAATGAACTACCATCGACTGAGAACCGACCGTTTTCCCAGTCTTGCGAAACAGGAACCGACTCGAATGCTCAAGCCGGCGTTTTCAACCGTTGCCTGTCCCGCGCAGCCGCTTCGGGAAATCGCCCGCCTGGCCGAGGAATGGGGATACGAAGGTGTGGAACTGCGGACGTTCGGCGACGATTCGCGGCAGTTCGCCTGCGATCCGGCTCTGAGCGACCCGGCGAAAGTGCTGCGGACTTTCAGCGAGCGGGGAATCGAGATTTTGTCACTCGCGACGTCGTTGAGCTTTGATGCGCGGTTTTCCGGGCCGCCGGTGATCGGGCGGGCGCTTTTCGATCAGGACCGGTCGATCCGCGAGGGTCGGCGGGCGATCGACCTGGCGAACGCGCTGGGGTGCCCGATTGTGCGCGTGTTCGGTTTCAGGATTCCGGCGCGCGAGTCGCGCGTCTCAGCGCTTGCTCGGATCACGGATCGTCTGAAGCAGGTTCTGGATCAGGCGGATCGGACGGGGGTGCGGCTGGCGCTGGAGAACGGCGGGAGTTTCGGGAAGGTTTCGGAGGTTGTGGAGTTGCTCGACGCGTGCGATAGCCCGCTGCTGGGCGTGTGCTACTCGAACGCGGCGGCGATGCTGGCGGGCGAGGACCCGGTTGCCGGCGTGAAGGCGCTGGGCGATCGCATCATTTCAGCGCGGGTGCGTGATGCGATCAACGGTGTTCCTTGCCTGTTGGGTGAGGGTGATCTGAAGGCCCGTGCGTTCGGCGAGGCGTTGATGGAGCGGGGGCTTTCGATCCCGTTGATTTTCGAGCATGATGCGGCGTGGCGGAGCGATGCGCTGCCCGGGCAGAGCGTGCTGCCGGCGGCGGCGAGAGCGATGTTCGGGTGGATGGCGGGCGCCGGTGGCGGGAAGGGCGTTCGCACGGTCGCCGGCGCTGCGGTCGCCGGGCATCGGTGAGGGGCGTGAACGGAGGCGGGGCGTGAGTTCATCGGCGCGCGATCTGACTCGGCGCGTTGTGGAGGCTTGCCGGGCGATGGGTTTCGCCGGGGCGGGCGTGTGCCGGGCTGCGCCGTCGGCGTGGGA
The DNA here is from genome assembly GCA_019636535.1 of Phycisphaeraceae bacterium. Taxonomy (GTDB): domain Bacteria; phylum Planctomycetota; class Phycisphaerae; order Phycisphaerales; family UBA1924; genus JAHBK01. The sequence goes on from JAHBXK010000001.1 coordinate 130,886, forward strand.
CAGCGAAGTGCGCGCGTGGCTGGGCGCTGGGAAGCACGGCACGATGGACTGGCTGGAGGCGAGCGCGGGTGTTCGGCTTGATGTCGGCGCGTACCTGAAGGATGTGCGGAGCGTGATCGTGGTGATGGATCAGCACGCGCGGGCGGACGAGGCGCGGATGCACAGGCGAGACGCCTGTGCCACAGGTGCCGAGGCGGGAGGAGGAAGGATCGCGCGGTATGCGCGCGGGGGCGACTATCACACGTCGATGTCGGCGCGGCTGCGCAGGCTGGCCGATGCGCTGCGACGGGAGCACGAGGGCGCGGGGTTTCGCGCGTTTGTTGACGTGATGCCGGTGCTGGAGCGCGAGCACGCGCAGCGCGCTGGGCTGGGTTGGATCGGGAAGCACACGCTGCTGATCCATCCGGAGTTGGGGAGTTACACGACGCTGGGCGGGATCGCGACGACGCTGGAGTTGGAGGAGGGCGACGGCGATGGTGCGCTTGCGCCTGTGACGGATCACTGCGGCGCCTGCACGCGCTGCATCGATGCGTGCCCGACGAGCGCGATCACGCCGTACAGCGTGGATGCAACCAAGTGCGTCTCGTACCTGACGATCGAGCACGATGGGCGCATCGATCCATCGCTGCACGAGGGGATGGGCGATTGGCTGATCGGGTGCGACGTGTGCCAGGAGGTGTGCCCGCACAACCATCGGCCCGTGTCGCGCGTGGATCGGGGCGGTCAGCGCGTGAACGGGCGGTACTTGTCGGGCGCGAGCGTCGAAGACGGCTTTGATTTGTTGGAACTTCTCGGGTGGACGGAGGCGGACCGATCGTCGCGGCTGACCTCATCGGCGATCAAGCGGTTGACGCTCCGCACGCTGAAGCGGAACGCGCTGATCGCGGCGGGGAATCGGCTGGTGCGCGCGGAGGATGTGCCGCTGGAGGCGCGTGTGCGCGCGATCGCGGCGGATGAGGCGGAGGATGAACTGGTTCGGCAGACTGCGCGGGACGTGGTCGATCGGCTCAGCCGCCGAAGGCCTTCTTGTAGTCCTCAACGAACTTCTTGAGGCCGGTGTCGGTGAGCGGGTGCTGGAGCATCTGCTTGATGACGCTCATGGGGACGGTGGCGACGTCGGCACCGGCGAGGGCGCAATCGACCATGTGCTTGGGGTGGCGGATGCTCGCGGCGAGGAGTTTGGTGGTGAAGCCGTAGTTGTCGTAGATCTGGCGGATGCGGTTGATGAGGTCCATGCCGTCCTCGCCGACGTCGTCGACGCGGCCGATGAACGGGCTGACGAGGAACGCGCCGGCCTTGGCGACCATGAGCGCTTGCAGCGGCTGGAAGCAGAGCGTCATGTTGGTGCGGACGCCGTCGTCGCTGAGGGCCTTGCAGGCCTTGAGGCCGTCGATGGTGATGGGGAGTTTGATGACGATGTTGTCGGCGATCTTGCGCTTGACGGCGGCTTCCTTCATCATGCCGGCGTAGTCGGTGCTGATGACCTCCGCGCTGACGGGGCCCTTGACGACCTCGCAGATCTCGGCGAGGCGCTTGTTGTAGTCGACGCCCTCTTTGGCGATGAGGGAGGGGTTGGTGGTGACGCCGTCGAGGACGCCGAGGGCCGCGGCCTCTTTGATTTCGTTGATGTTGGCGGTGTCGATGTACAGTTCCATGGCGTGAGGCTCCGTGCGTCGTGGGTGTGTGTGTGTGTGTCTGTGGCGGTGGCGCTGACTGAATGAGCCAGTGTAGGAATGCGGACAGCGGGGCTGAGACGGCGGGGCCTTGGAACGACAGCACGGTCACCGTGCGGCGGACAGCCGTTCAACGACTTCCGGAACGGATGCGGTGTATGGGAACGAGCCGTACCAGGTTGTGCCGCCGTCGATGGAGCCGGTTTGCAGGAGCCAGGCGCGGTCGTTGGTGTGATCGATGGCCAGCATGAAGAAGGGGTAGTCGGAAGTCGCGACTGCGCGATCGTTCGGCACTTTCAGAACCGAGAGGATGAATTTGGCGATGTCGGCCGGCGGCTCGATTGGAAACCACGATCGGCTCAGTTCGGCAAGATCAGGTTCGGCGAGTTGTAGGGCGAGGCCGCGCGGATCTTCTCCGAACTGCGTAGGTTCGACGGTCGAATCTGGCGTGCGGGCGCTGCTGGAGCAAGAGGCCAGCGCGGTGAGCGCGGCGAGCGTTGTGAACACGGCGATGGTGGCGGTGATGGAGACGATCGCCTTGCAGGTTGCAGTGCGGGTGCGTGGACCGAGGGAGGCGATGGAGTGAGGCGTGGTCATTGCGTGGAGGTGTTTGACGGGCTTTGCGGGGGGATACGCGTGTCGGGCTCTCGACTATAGAGGCCGATACAGCATTGAAAGGCTGTCTGACGGAACGGGCATTGTGCGGTTGGTTCGGCCGGGGTCTGCGGCTGAGTTCCGGTCAGAGGTATCCATGCGAACATGCGGGTGCGATCTACCATCCCGCGATGTCGTACTTCATCAACCCACCACTGAATGAATATCCGCCGCCCAAGGAAGGCGAGCCTCCGCTGCATCGTGCCGCGCGGGTCGGTGATTGCGGGGAGATTCGCCGACTTGTCGAGTCGGGCGAGCGGATCGACTCGACGTTCAACACCGAACTCGATCCGGATGCGTACGAACGAAATGCGACTCCGTTCATGGTGGCCGCGGGTTCAAGCGATGGGGCCAACGTGGAAACGCTTCGGGTGCTTCTGGAACTCGGGGCCGATCCCAAGGCAGTGATCGATGGACGCTCTGCCGCCACCTTTGCTTGCCATGGCTTGGCGTGCTGGCACAAGCCGGGCGGCGATGCCGAGCGCCTGCGCTTTGTGCTGCGGGCGGGCTGTCCGTTGCCGGCCGATCCTGAGGATGCGAATCGCCTGCTCTGTATGACGGCCGCGACGGGCGACCCGGAGCGGCTGAGTGTCTTGCTCGAACACGGCCTGAATGCGCGTGGACATTGGGATCCGGTCAGGGCTCGGGAGCGACATGGAGAGATGAAGGAGTGTCTGTCGCAACTTCGTGCAAACCAGGCTGACCTGCTCGCGTCCACGCCGGAAGACTATCGCGAAGCCGCCGCCGAGTCGATGAAGCAGATGGAACAGCAGATGTTCGAGCAGGAGTGCTCAGCGCCCTCCAACTTGGAGATTCCGCTCCATCGCGCAGCGGAGTCGGGGAGCGCGGAGTGCGTCGGGCTGATGATCACCGCCGGGGCCGATCCGAAGGCCCGAGACAGTTCCAAGCGCACGGCGATGTACTACGCCGGGTCCGCCGAGGTTGTGAGGGTGCTCATGCAGGCGGGACTTCCGCTTGAGGATGTAGACGAGTATGGGTGTTCCCCGCTCGACGACGCCGTGGGCCATGGCGAGAGCGCACTCCCTCGCGTGCGGGCACTCATCGAGGCGGGGGCGAACGTGAACGCGACGCACGACCACGGCTATACCGTTTTTATGTCCGCCGTCGGATCGGGCCGCTATCCAGAACTGCTTCGCGTGCTCGTCGCCTCGGGGGCCGACCCGCACGCAGCGAGCGAATACGGCTTCAACGCCTTCCACGCTGCGATCGATGTAAACTTCGAGGCAAACGCCGAGGAATCGGTGCGCGACACGCTTACGTATCTGAAAGAACTCGGCGTCAACATCGAGCACCGGAACAAGAACAACCAGACGCCGCTCGCTCGCGCGATTCAGGAAGGGACCGGACTCGAGGTCCGCGTGCTGTGCGAACTCGGCGCGGATGCGAACGCCGTGTGTCCCAAACTCGAGTGCCGCGGTGGGTCTTGCACACGCATCGACCTGCCGCTCCTTTTTCACGCGGCCAACGGCGTTGGCGTCCACAAGGACGTCAAGACTGAAGCGCTGCTGCGGGCGGGGGCCGATCCAATGGCGCAGGATTCCGGGGGCTTCACTCCGCTCTTGCACGTCGTGGCCTCCTTGTGCCGAGATGCCGCGGACTACGAAGCGTCCTATCGGGCTTTCTTCAAGGGCTTGGCGGAGTTGCGGTTGGAAGGCACGCCCATGCCCCGCACACGCGACGAGTTCGTCGCGGAGGCCTCATCGTTTCTGCGGACGTACGTCGAGCGGTTCGCCGGGGAGATATCGGTGTCAGAACAATCGGAGTACGCGGAAGAGTGGCGGAAGGAGAAGATCTCCTGCATCGTGTCGCTGTGCGCGTATGAGGGCTGGGCACGGCATGAGCGCCGATCGGCTTGAGCATCAATGACGATCGGACTTCCCCGGGCATGCGTCGGCGGGAGTGGCCGCGCAAGAGCCAGCCTGCGAACCCACACGAACAACACACGGACACGGTGCGGACACATTGGTGACAGAATCCGCGCTGGGAGGCCGTGCCGCGATGATCGCTCAGCGTGTCGCGGCCGAGAGCTGCTGGACGATCTCGGATGCGCTCACGCTGTACGTGAACGGTCCGAACCACACGGTGTGACCGTCGATGGAGCCGGTGCGCAAGAGCCACGCGCGGTCGTTCGCCTGCTCGATCGCGAGGAAGAAGCGTGGATAATCGGAGGTGACCAGCGCGCGATCGTCGGGCACGGGGATCAGGACGCGATCGGCGTCGCCCGGCGCCTGAGGCGACCCGGCGGGGGTCCAAGACCGGCTGAGGTTGATGAGGTCCATCGCCGCGAACTGCTGGGCGAGGCCGTGCGGGTCATCTGCCTGATGAGCGGGCGGTGTGGCCGCGTCAGGCGTGCGTTCGTGCTGCGTGCAGCAAGCGGAGGCAAGAGCGGTGGCGATGGAAGCGAGCACGCGGAAGCGCGGACAGGAGCGGGGGCGAGATGATGTGGGCGAGGTGGGCATGATCGATCAGTAGCCGATGACCGTGAGGCCGGGGATGCGTGCGAAGTGGTTGAAGTTGGGCGAAATGATGGCCCGGCGGTTGACGATGGCAACGGAAGCAATGAGCATGTCCATGTCGCCGATCGGCGTGCCCGCACGACGGAGATGGGCGAAAACGGCCGCGAACTGTCGGGCGGCGATGGCGTCGAACTCGAGCACGGGCGTACGGTCGAGCAAGCGGTCGACGATGCGGCGCTCTCGCTGCTGGTCTCGTGCGAGTTCAACGCCGGTGAGAAGTTCGGCGACGTTGAATCGGGTTGTAACCGGCTGCACGCCGCCCGCGCCGGCCTTTCGGATCGCTTCCGCGGCGAGCGCGGAGCGTTTGTTGGCGCGGGTGAGATCGACGAGCGTTGCCGTGTCAAGCACCGCCACGGCGCTTGCTCCTTGCGCTCTTGGCGGGGTTGCCCGCGCGGGCGCGAGACGAACGACCGGATCGCTTGGCACGATCGCCGGCGGAATCCGGAGCGGAGCGCGAGCGGGCGAGTCGACCGGCCACGATCTGATCGACGGCGTCGGCAACTTCGTCGGAGAGGGGCTGATCGCGGACAGCGCTGAGCCACGAGTCGACATCGACGGGCTTGGGCACGACGCGCTTGATCACCTGGCTGAACGACTCATCCGGTCGCTTTGCCTTGCTTAGCCGGCCGTACGCCTCGGTGTCGATGGAGATGGTCTTGGTCGCCATTGGAGGTCTCCATGCATGTACGTACACAGTATATCGGTGGTTTGAGGTCTCGGGTTGGAGGACGTTGGATGCGGGGGGCGGTCTTGCCAGTTGGGTCCGAAACGGACCTGTCAGACCATGGTCTTGAGTTCTCGGCGCATGACCTTGCCGGTGGGGTTTCGCGGGAGGGCGTCGAGGCGTTTGACGGAGCGCGGGACCTTGTAGCCCGCGAGGTGTTCGCGGCAGAAGGTGATGATGGATCGTTCGTCGAACTCGGCGTCGTCGTTGATCTCGACGAAGGCGACGGGGACCTCGCCGCGCATGGGATCGTGTCCGCCCACGACGCCGCTGGCCTTGACCGTGGGGTGGCGGTTGAGGACTTCCTCGATCTCGCGCGGGAACACGTTCTCACCGCCGACGATGATCATCTCCTTAAGCCGGCCGGTGATGTACAAGTGCCCGTCGTCGTCCATGCGGCCGATGTCACCGGTGCGGAGGAAGCCCTGCTCGTCGAACATGGCGCGGGTTTCCTCTTCCCGCTTGAAGTAGCCGCGCATGACGTTCGGCCCTGCAATGCGGACCTCGCCGTCCTGGTTGGGGCCGAGGTCCTTGCCTGTGTCGACGTCGACGATGCGTTCACGCACGGCGGATGGCCCAGCGCCGACGGGCTTGCCGACGCTGCCCCGGCGGAACTCGTGGGGCCGGCACCAGTTGCTGATTGGGGCGGTCTCGGTGAGGCCGTAGCCCTCGTTGATGGTGACGCCGAAGCGGTCGCGGAAGCCGTCGAAGACGGCCTGGGGGAGGGGTTCGCCGCCGCTGACGACGTAGCGGAGGCTGGCGAAGTCTTCCTTCTGCGCGTCCTTGGCGTGGAGGAGGGCGTTGTACATGGAGGGGATGGCGATGAGGATGGTGGGGCGGTGGTCGCGCATGAGTTTCATGATCTTGGCGGGCATGAAGCGTGCGGTGTAGACGACCTTGATCCCTGCGCTCAGGGGGAGAAGGGTGAGGGCGGTGATGCCGAAACTGTGGAACTGGGGGAGGACGCCGAGCATGACGTCGCGCGTGGAGAAGTCGACGAAGTCGAGGACCTGGCGGATGTTGGCGGCGATGTTGCCGTGGGTGAGCATGACGCCCTTGGGCTTGCCGCTGGTGCCGCTGGTGTAGAGCAGGACGCCGAGGTCGTCGGGGTTGGCGCGGTGCGGCCAGCGCAGAGGGGGCATGCCCTTGAAACTCATCTGGTCGAGGCGGATGAGGTCGACGCCCTTGGGGGTGCCCTCTTCCTTGACGAAGTCGAGCATGGGTCCGACGGTGATGACGGCGTCGAGTTCGGCGTCTTCGACGACGAACTGGAGTTCGTCGGGCTTGAGGAGGTAGTTGAGAGGGACGACGACGCGGCCGGCGATCCACGCACCGAGCGCAGCGATCGGGAACGCGCCGCTGGTGGGGAGGAGGAGGCCGACGTGGGGCTTCTTGCTGCGGCGGTCGATCTCGCGGGCGACGTGCATCGCGGCGACGAGGAGCTCGATGCCCTTGTAGGAGCGGATGTCGTCGACGATGGCGGGGCGGAAGGGGTGGAAGAGGAGTCGGCGGAGGATGGGGGCGTGGATGCTCATGGAGGTCCTCCGTGGGATGGTGGGCGGGGGAAGGGGAGAAGGTAGCGGATGAGGGGGTTGAATTTAAGTTAGTCTACGCTAATTCTTCGCCGGGGGATGGGGAAGCCTGGGGATGGGGAACCCTGTGGGTGCGGGGGCGTCTATAGACTGATGCGGCGCTCCTACGCCGGGAGTGTCGGACGGGTCGAACGAGGCTTGGGCTGCTTGAGGGCGGCATGGAGAGCCTCGGAGGCCGGGGGAGGGTGGGCATGGAGACGAGCATGAGCCGGGGAACTCGAAGGACCGGGTTGGCGAGCGCGCTGCGTGGCGGGATGGCCGTGGCGGTGGCGATGGCGATGGGTGTGGCCGGGGCAGCGGGGGCGATGGCGTCGCCGCCTTCGGGCTCGCACGCTGCGCCGGGGGTTGTGGGCGGAGGGAGCGGCGGCGGGATCGAGGGGCTGCCGGATGACCCGTTCATTCGCGCGATGGTGAAGGACCCGAACGATCCGACGGTTCGGGCATTCGCGGCTGCGCAGAAGGTTCGCAGGGCGGAGGAGCGGGAACTGAAGAAGTTGCGGTTCGAGCATTTCCGATCGACTCGGAACGTGGAGGTTCGGCAGATCGGGATTCAGAAGCTGCGGGCGTACACGGACCCGGCGGTGTTTCCCGCGCTGTTGAAACTGTTTGAGTACGAGGATCGTGACGTTCGTGGGGCGATTCTGGATCATCTGCGCGATCAGCAGACCGATGAGGCGGATGCGACGATTGCGTGGTCGGCGGTGTTCGATCGCGATGAGTGGTTTCGCGCGGGGGCGGGTGCTCGGCTGAAGCAGCGGGCGCTGGAGACGGGTGGCGTTTCGAATCGCGTGAAGACGGTGGCGGCGTACGGGCTGCGGAACGCGGACGACGCGATCGCGGCGAACGCGGCGGCGCTGATCAACACGCTGAACTTGATCGAGGCGATCCCGGCTCTGGTCAATGCGCAGGTGCTGGGCGGCGTGCCGAGCCAGACGGCGGCGGACGGCGGAGAGGCTGCGCTTGCGTACATTCTGGTGGGGACGCAGCAGGCGTTTGTGGCGGACCTGACGCCGGTGGTGGGTGATAGCGCGGTGGCGTTCGATCCGACGCTGGGGATCGTGACCGACGGCGTGGTGCTGCGCGTGATCGACGCGGTGGTGATCACGTACCGAACGGAGATTCACCGGCAGTTGGTGGGGCTGGCGGATCGGAACTGGTCGGGGTCGTCGTCGCGGTCGACGGCGTCGATGGGGTATGACCAGCAGAAATGGTGGGACTGGTATGTCGGGGAGTTTCTGCCGGAGCAGGCGGCGAAGCGTCGGGCGGAGATGGCGGCACCAGCGCCGACGCCATCACCTGCGCGTGAACCGACGCCGGCACCGGAGCCGGTTGCCGGTCCGTGATTCAACATCGCAGCGCGGATGAGAGTCAGCGAGTCAGTCGCTCTCGGCGATAACGGAGGCCATGGCGGCGTTGTCGGTGTGGCTGAGTGAGACGTGCCAGCGGTGGATGCCGCGGGCGCGGGCGATCTCGTGGGCGCGGCCGGTGACGCGGAGTTCGGGTGCGCCGGTGGGGGTTCGGAAGACCTCGACGTCGGTCCAGGAGATGCCGTCGGCCAGGCCGGTGCCGAGGGCCTTCATGGCGGCCTCTTTGGCGGCGAAGCGCGCGGCGAGGTGCTCGAAGCGACGGCGGTTGTCGGGCTCGGCGGTGGTGCGCTCGTGGTGCGTGAAGCATCGCTCGAGGAAGCGGTCGCCGTGCTCGGCGAGCATTTGCTCGATTCGGGCGGTTTCGACCAGATCGACGCCGTGTCCGACGATGGGCATGGGGAGCAATGATACTGGGCGATGCGTGTGCTCGAAACGATCTCGGTGGATGGGAACGGGAAGCCCGAGACGGGCGGGTGCGTGTTCGTGCCGACGATGGGGGCGCTGCACGAGGGGCATGCGGCGCTGATCCGACACGCGCGACGGCTGGCGGCGGCCAATGAGGGGCAGAGCAGGCCGGCGGTGGTGGTGTCGGTGTTCGTGAATCCGACGCAGTTCAACGACCCGGCGGACCTGGAGCGGTATCCGAGGACATTGGAGGCGGACGCCGCGTTGTGCGAGCGGGCGGGCGCGGACGTGGTGTTTGCGCCGGGCGTTGGGACGGTGTATCCGGGAGGTGTTTCGCGGGAAGGTTCGCGGGTGTCGCTGCCGGCGGTGGCAACGGAGCCGGGGCTTGAGGATGCGCACCGGCCGGGGCACTTTGCTGGGGTGTGCGCGGTGGTGTCGCGGCTGTTTGATCTGACCGGCGCTGCGCGGGCGGTGTTTGGTGAGAAGGACTGGCAGCAGTTGCAGGTGGTTCGGGCGATGACTCGGATGGAGGGACGCGAGGTGGAGATCGTGGCGTCGGCGACTGTGCGCGAGGCGGACGGACTGGCGATGAGCAGCCGGAATCGGTTTTTGAGTGAGGCCGAGCGGCGGATCGCGCCGGTGGTTCATGAGGTGATTCGTGGCGCGGGGATGTTCGAGGAGCCGGGCGCAGCGGAGGCATTCATGCGCGAGCGGCTGGAGCGGTCGGGGTTCGGAGTTGAGTACGCGGTGGTTCGGTGCGCGGAGTCGCTGATGCCGCTGGGTACGGGGTCGCAGGAGCCAGCGCGGGCGCTGGTGGCTGCGCGGCTGGGATCGGTGCGGCTGATCGATAACGATGCGTGGAGGGGAGGACAGACGTCGGATCGATCGGCGGAGTTGATCGGACCCGGTTGGGCCTGATCGGGACGGGTGGAGGATGCCCCGATAAAACCTGGGCTCATTGCGTGTCGGCGTGATCGAGTGTGAAGTTCCGCGAATAGCGGGACTCAATTGCTCAAGAGGCGGTGCCGCGACGCACTGAGAGCATGGTCGGCGATCGTCACAATGCGAGCATTCCGAATCGTCCGAATCGCAGGATTTCGAGATTCCCGATCGGCTGGTCGGATGGTTGAACATGGCCGATCTGCGGATTCGCGGCATGGTGTTCCGCGCTCTTCCACTGTCTTCCCCCAACTGCCAGTGTTCACGAAAGATCGGGAGCGCCGACGGCGGAACGGTCCGCTGCGACGAATCAGGGAGGCTCGGCGATGCGCAGGGAGATGGAGGACGAACAGTGCGAGCGGACGCCGGGGGGAGACCCCGGCACGCAGACGGGTTGCCGTCGGCGGTTTCCGCGGCAGTCGATCCGACGGCAGGCATGGCTGTTCGAGTTCAGTTCGAGCATGTCGGTGTCCGCGCCGATGGCGTGCCACACGCACGACATCAGCCGGGGGGGAATCTCGGTGTTCACCAAGCGCATGATTCACGCCGGTCGGCTGGTGTGCGTGCGGATCGACTCTCCGGACGAGGGCGATAAGCCGCGTCTGCTGGTGGGCGTCGTGAAGACGTGCCGGTACGACGATGAGGGGTTGTACATCACGGGGGTTCAGTTCGAGACACCGAGGCAGGACGGCAGGCTGAAGGCGTGGCTGAGCGCGCAGGCGAAGAAGCGTCCGCCCGATCAGCACCCCGGCTGAACCATCGACGTTGAAGCGAATACGGACGGGACGAACGACCCGCGCGGCCGGGGTTGTTGGGGCGTCGGCTATCATGCCGACCGCGTCGATCGCCGCGTGGTGTTCGTGACGCGACAGGAGCCTTCACCGTGCCGCTTCGCACCCCTTTGCACTCGTTTCACACCGCCCGACAGGCCAAGATGGTCGACTTTGCCGGGTGGGAGATGCCGATGTTCTACGGGACGGGAGAGGGGACGGGGGTGATCGCCGAGCACACCCAGGTGCGCACGAGCGGCGGGCTGTTTGATGTGTCGCACATGGGGCGGGTTCGGATCAGCGGACGGCACGCCCGGCGGCTGTTGGAGCGTGTGTGCTCTCGGCGGATCAGCGACATGGCGACTGGGCAGTGCCGGTACTCGCTTGCTTGCAACGAGCGGGGCGGCGTTCACGACGACGTGATCGTGTATCGCATGGACGACGCGGAGTTTCTGGTGGTGGTGAACGCCTCGAACCGCGAGAAGATGCTTCGGCACTTCGAGGCGGTTCGCACGGCGGGGGATCTGACGGCGAAGATCGATGACGAGACGGCCAAGACGGCGATGGTTGCGATCCAGGGTCCGAAGGTGATGGACCTGGTGGGCAAGTTCAGCCGGGAGATCCCCGCTCTCAAGCGGTATCGCTTCGCGGTGAAGAACCTGTTGATCGTGAAGTTGGTGGTGAGCCGGACTGGGTACACGGGCGAGGACGGGGTGGAGGTGATTCTGCCAGCGGCGATGGTGGACATGGCGATGAAGCTGCTGCTGAAAGACGCAGGGATGGACGGGGAGAACGCGCTGATCCGTCCGGCGGGGCTGGCGTGCCGGGACACGCTGCGGATCGAGGCGGGGATGCCGCTGTATGGGCATGAACTCGGTGAGGAAATCAACGCGCTGTCGTGCGGCGTGGACTTTGCGATCGCGCTGGACAAGGACCAGGACGAGCGGGGTGAGCCCTATGTGGGGATGGAGGCGCTGAAGAAGGTGCGCGACGAGGGCGGGCCGAAGCGTCGGCTGGCGGGGCTGATGCTGGAAGGGAAGCGCGCAGCGCGGCAGGGGATGAAGGTGTACATCGACGGGAAGGAGGCGGGGGAGATTTCGAGCGGGTGCCTGAGCCCGACGCTGGGGTATCCGATCGCGATGGCGTTTGTGGATCGTGACTTGGCGGTGGATGGGACGGCTGTGGAGGTGGACACGGGGCGGGGCGATCGGCTGGCGGGGAAGGTACGGAAGATGCCGTTCTACAGCCCGACGAAGGGGGTTTGAGAGCGGGTCGGGTGGCGTCGAGCGACGGCGGCGACCGGAACCGCGCTGATCGCGGGCATCCGCTCAGTTGCTCGGCTCGTTGATGACCAAGTCCACTGGGCCGCTGAAGGGTGTTCCTCTGCCGTTGATCGCCTCGTGCCTGCGGCCATTGGCGGGTGCGATGCCGCCGTCGTCTGTTCCGTCGAAGCCGACGCTCCAGAGGAGGTAACCACGGCCGTGCGGATCGGCCTGGGGGTCGAGCAAACGGTAACGGAACGGCTTGCCGCTGTAGGGGTCGATCGGCACCTCGGTCAGAAACGCCGGCGCGAGTTGGGTCAGTTCGTCGGGGTAGCGACCGTGCTCGAGACGGTGGGACTCGAGCGCGAGCATGATCTGGAGGCCCCGGTGCTCGGCGGTACGGCCGTCGTGCGACATGACGAGCCGGGGAGAGAACCCGACGACCAGACTGACCAAACGCTGCGAACTCGGAGCGGGGGCAAACGACTGGAGTCTTCGAGCGTGCGGTTCGAGCGCGATCGCCTCGCCGATCGCGGTCATGACGCGGTTGGTTTCAGAGACCGAGCGTGAGAAACGACCGGTCTGATGCCAGTACGGAGCGCCCAGTCCGAACGTCGCGAACGCGGTACGTCGGCCGTTTCCACTTCGGAAGTCTCGCCAGATGTTGACGACCGGGTTGGGGTGGTGGCTGGCGAACTCGTGGGCCAGCATCCGGCGGGAAAGAGCCGCCTCGGAATCGATCATCCACGCGGCGTCGGGCAGGGTGAGGCATCGGTTCATGGCCGACCGGATCGCCTCGACTTGCGATGCGGACGGATGGTGGATCAACACGCTACGGAAGCGGTCGAAAAGCATCGCTTCGCACGCGACGGCGATCAACTCGCTGATCAGGCCGGGGCCTGCGTTGACATGGGCCACGATCGCGCAGGCTGCGTCGGCCACGGTCCGGAACCGCTCGTCGTCGTTCTCGCGGTGCGCATCGTGAAGCGCGAACGCGAGGAGGCGGGTGAAGTGCCGGTAGTCAGAAAGACGCGGGAAAGTCCATTGAGACTCCTCGTCCACCGACTGACCGGGTAGGAACTCGACCGTTCCATGGCCGCTGATGAGCGCTCGGCAGAGCCGCGGTTCGATGTTCTCTGCTCGGACCTGTTCGAGTGCGATCTGTGCCGCCCGGCGCAGTTGCTCAACATTCGCGGGGTCGTCGGGCTGGGGCTTGCGATAGAGCCACACCCAATCGACGTACAGGGCTCCGGTCAGAGCATTCTTGGGCAGTTCCTCAAGGACCTCGGCCTCGGCCGCCTTGGTGATCTCGCGGAGGCGGTCGGCGATCGCTTTCCATTCGTCGTTCAGATCTGGCGCATCGTCGGGGAGGAACTTCGGCCGCTGGGCGCGGAGCATGGCGTTGATCTCTTCGACGTCGGCCAGTTCCGCCTTTGCGGCGGCGATATCGGATCGAGTCTGCAGGTAGACCACGAGCCAGAGCACGCACAGGCCGAGCACGAACAGCCCCGCCGTGGCGAGCGTGCCACGCAGGATCAGCCGGCGCGTGTGCTTGCTGACCCAATGCCTCTGGGGCTTGAAGATGGCTGCGGAGTCGGCGTCGGGGGGCGAGAAGACGCGCTGGCCGTTCGAGCCGTCGGCCAGTTCGTTCATGGACTCATCGGCGATGGTGACCGACCCGCACTCGGGGCAGGTGACCTTGAGGTCCGGCCCGACGTTCAGGCCGAGCAGGACGTAGTCGCACTCGGAGCAGGTGCCGCGGAGCGTGATGACGCGGCGGATGCGCCGGCGCAGGAACACGTCGCGCACCACCATCGCGGCGATCGCGCCGACGATGGGGCAGATGAGGGCCGGGATGGCCATCCCGAGCGTTGACCACCAGAGCGATGGATGCGAGTTGGGGTCGAAGTTCAGGATGATGTACGCGAGCGCGAACAGGTATCCGCAGACCCCCGCCACGAAGAGAAACGTCAGGAAGATCAGGGCGCTCGGGAGAAGATGACGCAGGAAGCCGCGGTTGGCCGAGCGCACGAAGTTGCGGCATCGCTCATCGTCGAAGCGGTCGAGTTCAGGGAAGGCTCGGTAGATCTTGTGGGTGGCGATGCGCATGCGGGGTTCCGATCGGGCAGGACTGCTGAACCGCCCGTGCCGTCGCCTTGGGCGGGCGTGTTGGCGCCCCTCCACCCCCACCCTCCAACCGCTCACCCCACCACCCCCCCACCCCCCACCCCCGGCGCGCGTGGCGAGGGCGATGCAACAGTCTACCGGCCGGTGGACTCGGCGGTGCCGCGCTGCCAAGGCGCCACTGGGCGGGCCCGCGGGCCTTCAGAGCGGGCGGGGCGCGGGCAGTGCGCCGCGTACGATGCGGCTATGGAGTTTGGTGCGTCCGATGCACGGTCCGGGCCGGTTCGTCGGTACTTCGACAACGCGGCGACGAGTTTCCCCAAGCCGCCGGGCGTGGCCGAGGCGGTGTACCGATTCATGACGGAGAACGGGGCGCCCGGGCGCGGGTTGTATGCCGAGGCGAGGCGGGCGGGTGGCGAGATCGAGCGCTGCCGCGAACGGATCGCGCGGCTGGTGGGGCTTTCGAGTCCGCGGCATGTGGTGTTCGGGCACAACACGACGGACGCGCTGAATCTGGCGATCAAAGGGGTTGTGGCGGGGGTGCAGCGCCGGCACGGTCGGCGGGCGCGGATCGTGACGAGTACCTTCGAGCACAACTCGGTGTTGCGGCCCGTGAACCGGCTGGTGGAACTGGGGTTGGCGGAGTGGACGGCCGTGGCGGTCGATCCGACAAGCGGGGTGCTGGACCCGGCGGACGTGGATCGGGCGGTGCGTCGGACCGGCGCGGACCTGGTGGCGGTGAACCACGCGAGCAACGTGACGGGCGTGGTGCAGCCGGTGGGGGCGATCGGGAAGTTGTGCCGGGAGACGGGGGCGCTGTTCGTGGTGGATGGGGCGCAGTCGCTGGGGCACGTGGCGGTGGACATGGAGGAGATGGGGATCGATCTGCTGGCATTTCCGGGGCACAAGGGGTTGCTGGGTCCGCAGGGGACGGGCGGGCTGTGCATCCGGCCGGGCGTTGAGCATCGGCTCGACACGATCCGCGAGGGCGGGACGGGGAATGTGAGCGAGCAGCAGACCCACCCGGAGATGCTGCCGGAGAAGTATGAGGCGGGGTCGCACAACGCGGCGGGGATCGCGGGCCTCTCGGAGGGCGTGTCGTGGCTGCTGGAGCGCGGGATTGACGCGGTTCGGGCGCACGAAGCGGCGACGATGCGGCCGCTGGTGGAAGCGCTGGAACGGGCGGAAGAAACGCTGCCGGGGTTGCGTCCGCTCGGGCCGGTGTCGGTTGCGGGTCGGATCGGCGTGTTCTCGTTCACGCATGAGACGCTGAGCCCGGCCGAGTTGTCGTCGATTCTGGAGATGGAGTACGGGATCTTGAGCAGGCCGGGGCTGCACTGTGCGCCGCTGGTTCACGAGGCGTACGGGACCGCGCCGCCGGTGGGGCAGGGTGCGTGCCGGCTGAGCCTTGGGCCGTTTGTGGGAGAAGAGGACGTGCGAGCGGCGGTCGGAGCGCTGCGGGCGGTGTGTCATGCGCAGCGGGATGAGTTGGTGGGTGACGGGCGAGTCAGGCTGCGTTGAACCGGCGCACTTCTACCTCAACTCCTGAGCGTGCCGCTTGCTCGGCCTCTTGCAGTAATCTGGACGTCACTGCTTCATCGACGAACTGTTCTCCACAGTTCTGGCAGACGCGCGCGGGTACCCCGCGGAAGACGATCGTGGAGGTGCCGCGATCGAGGGTCACAGTCACGAGGCCGGGTTTCAGTTCGCCATGCTTGCAGATCGGGCAGGTCATCGCTGACTCACCCCTTCCGCCACAGCCCGCCGCCGTAGATCGCCGAGTCGCCGAGGTCTTCGGCTATTCGGATCAACTGGTTGTACTTGGCGTTGCGGTCGCTGCGGGCGGGGGCGCCCGTCTTGATCTGGCCGCAGTTGGTGGCGACGGCGATGTCGGCGATGGTCGAGTCTTCGGTCTCGCCCGAGCGGTGCGACATGACGGCGGTGTAGCCGTTGCGGACCGCGAGGTTCACGGCGTCGAAGGTCTCGCTGAGCGTGCCGATCTGGTTGACCTTGACGAGGATCGAGTTGGCGCACCCCTGGTCGAGGCCCTTATGCAGGAACTTGGGGTTGGTGACGAAGAGGTCGTCGCCGACGAGTTGGACCTTGTCGCCGAGGCGCTTGGTGAGTTTGGCCCAGCCGGTCCAGTCGCTCTCGGCCAAGCCGTCTTCGAGCGAGCGCACCGGGTACTTCTTGCACCACTTCTCCCAGATGCCGATCATGTGGTCGGAGTCGACGATCTTCTTCGGATCGCTCTTGAAGAAGCAGTAGCCCTTCTTCTTCTTGGCCGCGGCCTCGTTCCAGAGTTCGCTGGTGGCGGGGTCGAGGGCGACGAAGATCTGGCGGCCCCAGTCGTACCCGGCCTTCTCGGTGGCGGCTTCGAGGAGTTTGAGGGCTTCCTCGGCGTCCTTGAGGTTGGGCGCGAAGCCGCCCTCATCGCCGACGGCGGTGCTGAGGTGCTTCTCGTGGAGCACCTTCTTGAGCGTGTGGTAGATTTCGACGCCGGCGCGCATGGCCTCGAAGAAGTCGTCGAAGCCCCAGGGCTGGATCATGAACTCCTGGAAGTCGACGTTGTTGTCGGCGTGCTTGCCGCCGTTGAGGACGTTGAACATGGGGACGGGGAGGGTCTTGGCCCCAGCGCCGCCGAGGTAGCGGTAGAGCGGGAGGTCGCAGGCCTCGGCCGCGGCCTTGGCGACGGCCATCGAGACGCCGAGCATGGCGTTGGCGCCGAGGTTGCCCTTGTTGCCCGAGCCGTCGAGCGTGATGAGTTCGCGGTCGACGGCCTCCTGCTCGCGCGCGTCCATGCCCTCAACGACGGGGGCGATGGTTTCGATGACGTTGCGGACGGCCTTCTGGACGCCCTTGCCGAGATAGCGCTTCTTGTCGCCGTCGCGGAGTTCGACGGCCTCGTGCTCGCCGGTGCTGGCGCCGCTGGGGACGATGGCGCGGCCGATGACGCCGCAACTGAGGCCGACCTCGACCTCGACGGTGGGGTTTCCTCGGCTGTCGAGCACCTGGCGGGCGTGGATGGCCTGGATGTCGTACATCTGGGTTTCTCCGGGGCGATTGGGCGTGCGGATCGGGGATCTCTCAGCGCTTCGAGAGCCGATAAGCGGGCGACTGTAGCCCCCGGCGGGCGGGCGATGCGCGCGGGCCGCGCATGGCGTAAACTGTTCATCATGCCGCTGACCAGCCAGGGATTCGCCGACCGCATCGCCCGGCTCAGGGCCGACCTGAGCGAGCAGGCGCGGCGGGTGCGATCGCTCATCGAGGGGGCCTTTGACGCGTGCTTCAGCAAGGACGCGGTCTCAGCGCAGCGTGTGATCGACCTTGACGAGGTGATCGACCGGGTGGACGTGGACCTGGAGAAGGCGTGCGTGGCGCTGCTGAGCGATGCGTGCGGCTCGGCGACGGCGACGATCGCGCCCGAGCAGTTGCGGATGGTGCTGACGATCGTCAAGGTGAACAACGAGTTGGAACGGATCGCCGACGCGGGGGTCTACATCGCGGAACTGGCGATCAGACTCTCAAAGGACGGGAATCCGCTGCCCGACACGCTGCGGGTGATCACGAACTCGGTGGTGGGGATCCTGCGAGACGCCTCAACGTCGCTGGACAAACTCGACGCGAACCTGGCGAAGGTGGTGCTGGCGAGCGAGGAGGCGGTGGAGGCCTTCAAGACGGCGATCCTTCGCGACCTGACGGTGCAGGTGGCCGCGGGGCGGATGAGCGTGGACACGGCGTTCGTGCTGCAGGAGGTCACGACGCAGTGCGAGGTGATGGCGGGGCACTGCACGAACATCGCCGAGCAGGCGCTGTACGTGGCGAGCGGGAAGATCGTGCGGCACATGCAGGGGCACTGGGAAGAGGTGCCGCAGGGGCGGTGAGGCGGGGAACGCGGGGGAGGGGCCAAAGAAACACGGGAAGCGCTGCGGAAAGCCCGCGGGTGTAGCGCCGGCGTGAGGGGGCGGGCAACGCTCGGGCGGGTGCGTGCTACGCTATGGGATGCCCCACTCGCGAGCGTCAGCCGAGGCCGAAGCCGCACGATTCACAGCCTATGACCCCCTGCTCGACGCGACCGATCCGCACGGCCTGATGGCCGCGGGGGGGAAGCCGTCGCCGCGCCCGAACAGCGGGGGCGGTGCGTCGGCGGGTGAGGGGGGCGCGGGGGCCGGAAGTGCGCGGACGATCGCGCCCGATGCGGCGGCGATGCTGGCCGAGGCGGCGGATCGCTCGACCGAGACCGAGTTTTTCTCGCCGGTGCCCAACGGCTATCGCAAGGGGCTGCACAAGTACGTTGTGGTGCTGGGGACGGTGATGAGCGGGCTGGGGAAGGGGATCTTCTCTTCGAGCGGCGCG
Organism: Phycisphaeraceae bacterium; assembly: GCA_019636535.1. GTDB lineage: Bacteria > Planctomycetota > Phycisphaerae > Phycisphaerales > UBA1924 > JAHBK01. The sequence continues at coordinate 149,289 of JAHBXK010000001.1, forward strand.
AAGTTGCTCAAGGACAAGGGTCTGTGCGTTGCGCCGATCAAACTCGAGGGGTACCTGAACCTCGACGCGGGGACGCTCAACCCGTTCCGACACGGCGAGGTGTTCGTGCTGGACGACGGGACCGAGTGCGACATGGACCTGGGCACGTACGAGCGGCTGCTGGATCAGGACTTGAGCCGGCGGAACTTCGCGACGTCGGGGCAGGTGTTCTCGACGATCGTGGAGCGCGAGCGGCGCGGGGCGTATCTGGGGCGTGACGTGCAGTGGATTCCGCACGTGACCGGCGAGGTGAAGCGGCGGATCCGCGAACTGGCGCTGCACGGCGACGGCAGCCGCCCGGCGGACGTGGTCTTCGTCGAGGTGGGCGGGACGGTGGGCGACTACGAGAACGGGTTCTACATCGAGGCCCTGCGCGAACTGGCGTTCGAGGAGGGGCCGGACTCGGTCTGCTTCGTGGCGCTGACGTACGTCATCAAGCCGCAGAGTCTGGGGGAGCAGAAGAGCAAGGCCGCGCAGTTGGGGATCAAGCGGCTGATGGAGGCGGGGGTTCAGCCGCACATCATCGCGTGCCGGGCCGAGGAGGAGGTCTCGTCGCAGGTGCGCGAGAAGATCGCGATGTTCTCGAACGTGCCGATGCGGCGGGTGTTCAGCATGCACGACCGGCCGAGCGTGTACACGATCCCCGAGGACATGCGGTTCGCCGGGCTGGACCGCGAGATCCTGAGCGTCTTGGACCTTCACGACCGGACGCGGCAGGCGGCGGAGGACCGCAACCGCAAGGAGTGGACGGGGTTCGTGGACATGGTGACGCGGCCGAAGCACCGGCGGCTGACGATCGCGCTGGCGGGCAAGTACGTCTCCACGTCGGACGCGTATGCCTCGATCGACAAGGCGGTGGAGCACGTCGGGGCGCACCTGAACTGCGACGTGGACCTGCGCTGGGTGGAGACGACGAACCTGACGCGCGAGAGCGTGGGCGAAGCGCTGTCGGACGTGGACGGGGTGATCGTGCCGGGCGGGTTCGGGTCGCGGGGGGTGGAGGGGAAGATCGTGACCGCGCAGCACTGCCGCGAGACGCGGCTGCCGTACCTGGGCATCTGCCTGGGGTTCCAGGTGGCGGTGATCGAGTTTGCGCGGAACGTGTGCGGGCTGAGCGACGCGAACTCGACGGAGTTTCGACCCGCCTGCGCCCACCCGGTGATCAGCGAACTGCCCGAGCAGAAGAAGATCGAGGGGCTGGGGGGGACGATGCGGCTGGGGGGGCAGGAGGTCGAGATCCGAGCGGGGACGCTGGCCGAGTATCTGTACATGCCCAAGAGCGGTGTGGGTAAGAGCGCGGGGCTGGCACGCGGTCGGGTGGACCCACCATCGGCGAGCGCCACTTCGCGTCTGACGGTCCGCGAGCGGTTCCGTCATCGGTACGAGGTTGAGCCGAAGTACGTTGAGCGGCTGGAAGCGGCGGGGCTGGTGTTCAGCGGCAAGCATCCGAAGCAGCCGATCATGCAGATGCTGGAGTTGCCGGGGACGGCGGAGGGTGGGGCCGGTGGGGCGGGGGTTGGGCACCCGTTCTTCGTGGCTGCGCAGTTTCACCCGGAGTTGACGGGCCGGCCGCTGCGTCCGCAGCCGATGTTCATGGGGCTGATCGCGGCTGCGCTTCGGCGGAAGTACGCGGACGACGAGACGGTGATGCGCGACAGCGCGATCGGGCAGTGGACGCGCAGCGAGGCGCGGAAGTCACCGCAGGCGGTGTGAGCCGTTGGGTTCGACAGACGGTTGATGCTGCACCGTTGCCGAGGGGCAAGGGGAGGGCTTCGTTGACCGACCTGCGGAGCCGCGAGCATCCCTGCCGACTCGCCCATGATCCGCCGACAGTCAGGCTCGCCCGAATGTGACGCACTTCCGACGGCACCGGCGACTTGGAAGAACAAAAACAACAAGGACCCGGGTTTGAACCCGGGTCCCTGTGATTCTGACTGCGTGTCAGGCTTCAGAGGGCAAGCCCGATCGTTGTCTGAAGGCCTGATCCTGCGTGAGGATTAGGCGCGACGCCGACGGCCGGCGACCAGACCACCGAGGCCGAGGAGCGCCAGGGCGCCCGGGGCCGGGATGACCTGAACCGTGACCGAGCCGGTGCCACCGAGTTCGCCGTCGCTGAACGAGAACTGGACGGTGTAGGTGTTGCCGATCGCGGCGTTCGGAGCGTCCCAGTTCAGGACGATCGTCGGGTTGGTGGCGGTGCCACCGATGGAGAGCGCGCCGCCGAGAGCGCCGATGCCGCCGTCGTTGGTGACCATGACGGAGACGTTGTCGCCGTCCGGATCGCTGAACGAGGCGAGGACCAGGTTCAGGGCGTCGGGGTTGACGAACGGATCAGCGGTGATGACGGCCGGGAAGGTCATCGAGGTCGGGGGCTCGTTGGTCTGACCCTGCTGGATCAGGAACGAGAAGCCGTTGATGTTCTGCTGCAGACCCGACGCAAAGAACTGCGTGTACGTGACCGAGCCGTTCAACTCCTCATCGGGGTCCGGGAACGATGCGGACGCGACGCCGTTGCCGACGTAGGCGTTGCCCAAACCGGCGAACGCACCAGCGATTGTCCGGGGGGTCAGGTCTGACGACTCCCAGAAGAAGCGGGAAACCTCAACCCACGCGCCGCCCGCACCGTTGTTGGCCGGGTTGTTCGGGGCGGGAGGGTTCGCGCTGGGCCACGGCCAGACCTGCGCAGGCAGGGTGCCGGTGCCCATGACGCCCTGGAAGTTGTTCCAAGACGAGCCGGCGACCATGCCGGGCTGGGTCGTCGTCCACGGGGCGAACGCGAGGGAGGGGTTCACGATCGAGCCATCGCCCATGGAGACGCCGCCGAGCACCGAGAAGATGCCCAGGTTCTGCGCGGGGAGGACAACGCCCGGCTCCAGAGCCGTGTTCGACCCGTTGAACGACTGGGTCGAGAACGTGCCGCCGATGTTGATCGTGCGGACCTGCAGGGCCACGCGCTGACGGATCAGGGCGTTGTCGGCCGAGATAAGGGTGTTCGGGCCGAGAACCGTGCCGTTGGCGAGGCCGGTGCCCTGGTTGGGCAGCGCACCCGTGCCGGCGACGGTCACGAACCGGTACTCGATCTGGCCGGTGACCTGACCGAGGGCCGTGCCGGCGACGGCCATCACGGCGAGAGCGGAAAGAGCAGCAATCTTCTTCACAAGAATCTCCTTCAGATATGCGAGGGCAGTACGAGAATCCACAACAACGACGGGAGGAAGATACATCAGGGCTGGGGGGGTGTCAACCACTTCGTTCTTTTTCTGCGAGTCAAAATCGCGTGCGGGGTGTCCGATAACCGACAGGTGGCCCGGACAAACGGGACAACTTTAAGTACTTTCACACAATGGGTTTGCGAGTGTTTCAGCGGCGTGGTTGGCGGGCCGCTCCCGGGGTGACCACGGGCTCTGCGCGGGCCGCGAGGTGCAGATCCAGCACAGAATCTTCACCCTTTATTGGTGGGGCGAGCAGGAGGAGCCGCCCATCGGCGTGGGTGGTGGATCGCGGCACGAAGACCCCCGGAAGCAGGAGTGTGCCTTTGACCGGAATCGGGGGTGAACCGAGTCCCGGAATCGGGGTGAACTCGACCGGCGGGTCGTCAAGGTGCGCTGGGGAGTCGCGGTGGCGAGGTTGGAGGCTCGCCGCGAGCGGCACTTCGATCAATCCCTCGGGCGACATGCAGAGCGCGGAGGCGGGCGCGCACGAGTTGAACGATCCTGACTGCGGCGCTGCGCCGAAGGGGATCGCGGCGAACGTTGCCTTGTCGAGCAGGACGATCGACTCGGCTTTGTTTTGTGGGTGTGCGGAGGGTGCGCTGCGCGACGGGACGTAGATCATGCATGCGGCACCGGCGGAGTAGACCATGACGCCTGAGCAGGTGCCGCAGGCGGCGGGCGACTGTGCGGAGGCAACGGCCTGATACGCGGCGAGGAAGTCGCCCGCGGCGGCGATGGGTGTGCGCTGGGCCAGATCGAGCGACGCGTGCGCGGGCGCGAACTCGGCGAGATCGAGCGGGGCGTTGGAAGGCTTGCTTTCCGCATCGGGGACGACGATCGCCCAGACGCTTGACGGCGGCACGCCGGGGTGCGCTGCGCCGATGGTGCAGTTCGTGCCGAAAAAGAGCGGGAAGACGACGTGGGCGATGTCGATCGAAGCGCGGAGTTCGCCGCGACGATCGCTCGCGGCGGGGCGGTAGACGAGTTCGAAGCGATCGGAGCCGAGGCGCTGCCTGGACCAGGCGAGTTGCGGGTCTGCGCTGCCGGCGGTGGTGGTGGTTGGGCCGAGCGTGGCGTGGGCGTTGAGGTGCTCATCGGCGACGAGCCACGAGACCTGCTGCGCGGGGCCGTCGGCCCAGCGGATCATGCCGATCCAGCGCGAGCCGTCTTCCATCGGGCGCTCGACGAGAAAGCCGACGTCGTTGCACGATCGGCCGAGGATGGCGCCCGGGGGCACGTGGTGGAGGATGGGCTGAGGCTCGATTCGGTCGTCGAAGACGCGGTAGATGCGGAGGCGCAGGACGGCGGGGGCTGTGCGAGCGGGCGAGGGTTCGGCTTCGGGCGGGGAATCGGGTGAGAAGGGGACGGCGAGGATGGTGCTCCAGTCCGGGGCGTCGCCTTCCTGTGCCACGAGCCAGCGACCGTCGGGGCTGGTGAGCGGGAGGGTGACGCCGTCGTATCGGACGCGGCCGAGGGGGAGCAGCGCGATGCCGCCGCGGGTGGAGCGGGTCTGGGTTGCGCCGGGGGTTCTGGATGCGCCCGCTGCGGCGGCGTCGCGGTTGGCGCGGGCGATGGTCTCGAAGGGGCTGACGGGCCGGACTTCATCGACGACGCAGGCGGAGAGGGCGAGGGCGATGGCGGGCGCTGCGACGAGTGCCGACATGCGTGGCGCGAGGGCGCGCGGACGGATCGCGGCGGGGTGCGCATCGCGATGGCGGCTCGCCTGGGGCATGGGCGAGTTTATGAGCCCGTGGGCCAGGCCGATTCGACGGAGACGGGGGAGGACCGAGCGGGGGGCAGGGAGGGCGTGGCGGGCTCAACGCGGGGGGGAGGGGTCGACTCTCGCTGCATGCTCGGATCGAGTCGCTCGCGGAGACGCTCGAGGCGTTCGCGCTCTTCGGCAGTGGCCCCCTCTGCGTCCTCGGGGTTCTCGATGACGATGGGCGTGATGAAGGCGACCAGTTCGGTCTTGTTCTTGGTCTTCTCGGTGCTCTTGAAGAGTTCGCCGACGAGGGGGATGTCGCCGAGGATGGGGACCTTTCGTCGGACCTCGCTGTCCTCGCTGCGGAGGATGCCGGAGACGACGACGGTCTGGCCGTCGCGGATGATGAGGTGGGTGGTGGTTTCGCGTCGATCGACGATGAAGCCGCCGAAGAGGGTCTGGTTGGGCTGGATGGAACTGAGTTCGAGGTTGATGCGGAGATCGACGTCTTTCTTGATGGTGATCCGCGGACGGACGCGGAGGGCGATGCCGACAGCGCGGTAGTCGAAACTCTGGTTGAGGGTTCCGTTGTCGGTGGTCTGGCTGTCGGTGATGAAGGGGATGTCCTGGCCGGAGAAGAACTCGGCCTCCTGGTTGTCGCTGGTGAAGATGCGCGGCTCGGAGAGGATGTTGACGCTGGTTTTCTGGCTGAGGGCCTGGAGGATGACGTTGAGATCGATGCCGATGTCGAGGACGCTGGTATCGAAGAGGCCCGGGAGGAGGTTGTTTTTCTGGCCGCTGAAGACCTCCTGCCCGACGCCGGCGCCCGCGCCGATGGAGAGGGAGTTGTCGGCGGCGAAGGGGGTGATGTTCTGGCTGGACCATCGCACGCCGAGGGCGTTGAGGTCGTCGATTCCGATCTCGACGATGACGGCCGAGAGGAGGACCTGGCGGCCCGGCTTGTCGAGATCCTCGATGATGCGAGCGACCGACTCCTGATACTCGGGCGGCGAGAGGATCATGAGGGCGTTCTGTCGCCAGACTGGGACGATGCGGATCTTTGAGACGAGGTTGGAACTGCCGGCGGTGTTGGTGGGCGGGCGGGATCGCTGCCACCAGAACTCGATGTTGCCGGCGGTGGAGGCGGCCTGCTGGGCCTGGGTGGTCGCGTCCGAGGCGAAGGGCGAAGCGCTTGAGCGAGAGGAACTCAGGCCGGTTTCCTGCCGCTGGATGCGGGCGAGCGTGCCCTCCTGGCTGAGCAGGGCGTTGAGTTGCTCGGCGAGTTCCTCAGCGCTTGCGTGCTTGAGTTCGACGATTCGCGGCAGGCCGGCGGTCTGCGGGCGGTCGAGGTCATCGATGATGCGGTCGATGACCGAGAGGTTGTCGGGGCTCTTGGAGATGACGACCAGACGGCTGGCCTCGGGGATGGCCTCGAAACTGAACTGGCCCTGGAGGCGCTGGGCCTGCTGCTGATTGCCGGTGGCCTGACCCGGGCGGCCGAAGAGGCCGATGAGCAGGTCGCGGACCTTGACGGGGTCGGAGTTCTTGAGTTCGTAGATGCGCGGGACGACGGCCTCCTCGGGGAGGGGCTGGTCCCAGTGCTCGAAGATCTGTCTGCGGATCTCGTCGAGGGTGGAGCGCTCGGCAACGATGGTGACGGAGTTCTGCTGCGTGTTGGCCGAGACGCGGAGGTTCTGGCCGAAGACGGCGGAGGTCTGCCCCCCCGCCCCCCCCTGCTGCTGGCGGCCGGCCTGCCCGCCGCGCTGCTGGAGGAGTTGCTGGATCTGGCGTTGCTGCTGCTGTTGCTGCTGCTGGAGTTGGCGTGTGTCGGCGGCGAAGAGGTCGCGGATGTTCTGGGCGACCTGGTTGGCGTCGGCGTAGCGGAGGTGGAAGGTCTCGCTGATCAGGCTGGCGGTGTTGGGCTGGTCGAGCGCATCGATGAGGCGCTCGATGCGCTGGAGAAGGCCGATGTTGCCGATGACGATGATCTGGTTGGAGTCGGTGTCGACGTTGAGTTTGGCGAAGGTGGGCAGGACGCCCTTGACGATCTCGCCGATGTTGGCGGCCGAGGCGCTGCGGAGTTGAAAGATCTTCTCGACGATCGAGCCGAGGTCGGTTCGGTCGAGGACGCTGATGGAGGCGGGGATGACGGGGACGTCCTGGCGATCGATCTCTGCGATGTCGCGGAGCAGGATCAGGTCCTCGGTCTCGACGACGGCGATGTTCCGCTGCTGCAGGGCGAGGAAGACCAGGTCGAGCGCACGCTCGCGGGCGATCGGTTGATCGTTCAGGATCGTGATGGTGCGGGCGAGGATGTCCTGCTGCGGGAGGACGACCTTGCCGGTGGTCTCGACGATGAAGGGGATGACCTGATCGACCGTGACGTTGCGGAAGGCGAGCACGGTCGGTTCGGTGCTCATGAGGCGGCGGCCGCGCGAAGCCTGTGGAACGGCGGCGGCGTCGCGGATGTCCTGAACCAAGCCTTCAACCGCGGAGGGCGCAGCCGGCGCGGCGGGCGCCATGCCGTCCGTGGCGTCGTCGTCATCGACGGTGGGGTCGGCCATCGGATCGTCGGGTTCCTGCGGGTCGGGCTGCGCTGCAAAGAGCAACGGCGACGCGACGCCGATGACTCGCAGAGCGCTCGTGGCCGCCTGGGCCGAAACGGGCGGGAGCAGGCCGAGGGCCAGGCCCGCCGCGGCGGCGAGCGCGGCAGCGCTTCGACGTGCCCGACCGTCCGCGTGATCGATCGAGATGTAGGTTGCGTGCTTCATCGGCTCTCCGGTTCGTTGGTCGGCTCGGGGTCGTCCGGCTCTTGCGGAGTTGGTTCGGGCGCGGGGACCGGTTCTGACTGGGTCGGTGGTGGCTGAGGTGTCGGCTCGGCCGGCGGGGGTTCGCCGGCGGGGGGGGCCGTAGGCAAGAGCGGGGCGACCTGTGCGGGTTCGGGCTGAGGCGTGAGGGCCGTTGGCGGCGAGAGCGGGGCCAGAGATGAGGGCGTGATGTCGAGCGAGCCGGTGGCGGACGGCTGCGAGCCTCCGCCGTTCGATCGATCGTTCGATCGGTTCACCACCGCATCGCGGGCGAACAGGGAGACATCGAACTCGGCGCCCTGCCAGCGGACCTTGGCGCCCCACGGCGGGTCGATCGAGACGACCTCGACGCCACGGCCGGATTCGCCCGTGGCCAGCCGCTGACCATCGGAGAACCAGACCGCGCCGTTGATCATTGCGATGATCGATGGACCGCCGTAGCGGGTCGGTGTGACGGGCGGGCGCGGGCCGGTGTCGACGCGGGGCGGATCGACTCTCGACGGGCGCGGCGGGCCGGGCGTGATGAACAGGCTGCGGCCGTTGATCTGGGCAACATGACCGTCGAGCCCCGCGCGGAACGCTTCGATCTGGGCCTGCTCGCGGTCGGGCGCTGCGGCGTCGGGGTTTGCGGCGAGGGTGGCGAGATAGGCCGAGACACCCGAGACCAGCGCGAGCGCCGCGACGACGATCATCGCGATGCAGGCCATGGCCAGGGGCGGTACACGATCGAGTAAGGCGCGGAGAAGGTTCATCGTGCGGCACCTCCCGCGGTGAGCGAGGAGGCCGGATCGACCTGCGCCCAGGCCTCGGCGGCGATGGTGCCGCGGATGAGCCGTTGATTGGCGGCTGCGCCGGCGCGGGTCGAGCGATCGAGCCGGACGCGCGAGACGGCCGTGACCTCGGGGCTCGATTCGAGCGCCGCCAGGACGCGTGTGTGCGTCTCGGGCCGGGCGTCGAAACTGACCTCGATGATGACGCGCTCGTAGCGGAGGTCTGAACCTCGCGGACGGAAGGTCGATCGCTTCTCGATCTGGGTGCGATCCTCGACTCCGGCTTCGTCGAGAACCTGGTTGATGCGCCGCGTGAGGAGGTAGACCGCCTCGCCCGAGGTCCGGGGCAGTTCGGCCCTGCCGAAACTCTGCAGCACCTGCGCGGCAACGCGACCCTCCTCGGTGTCTTCGTTGCCGAGCGAGGCGAGGCGGGCGATGCGAGACTCGAGCGCTTGGGCACGCGACCGCGCGGCCTGCGTGTAGTCGAGCACCGGCTCGAGGAGCACGAAGTACCCGCCCATCACGAGCGAGAACGAGACGAGCCACTTCACGGCCCGTGGCATATCGGCGAACATGACCGTGATGGACTTCATGAGCCACCCCCGGCCGGCTGTTGCCCGCCGCCCGCCTGGCGGGCTTCGAGCATGCGTTGACGGGCGCGATCGGACTCTTCGGTGAGCCGTCGCTTGGTTTCTTCGTCGGTGGCACGGCTGGCGGCGGCTCGACGCGACGACCACTCGAGCATCGCCTGCGTCGCGTCCATCGCGGCGAGTTCCGCGTCGGTGAGCGGCGGAGGAGGAGGACGATCGGGGGCCGCGGGACGGGGCGCGGGGGCCGTGGCGCTCGGCGTTGTGCCCGATGCACCCGACGTGCCGCCGGTTGCGCGATCGCGAGTCGGGGTTGAGGCTCGCGGGGCGCCGCGAGAACGATCGCCGTTTCCTGCGGGCGTTGCCGAGCCCCAATCCGCGCTCGCGGCTTCAGGACCGTACAGACGCACGGCCAGCGGCTCCGTGGCGAAGTCTTCCGCACGCTCGCCGGGATAGAAAGCGCGGTTGCCCTCCACGCGGGCGACCAGTTGAAACTTGACGCCCGAGGCGTCGGCCTCGACGCTGGGCGTCGTGACTTGCGTGAACACGCGCGACTTGGTCAGGTTCTCGCGGAACGCCGCGACGAGTTCCGGACGCTCGGCCCGCCCCCTCAGCATCACCGGCTCGCCCTGATTCAGATCGAGCAGGTCGATCTCGACGCCGACGGGGGCTGCGCCGGCGATATCGGCCATGAGTTTGACCATGGGCCAGCGCCGCTCGCGCAGGAGCGAATAGAACCCGATCCGCCGCTCGGACTCGCCGAGCCGCCGATCCAGATCGACCGCCTTGGCACGATGGCGGAGCATCGACTCGCGCGCGAGCGCGGAGGCCAACGGCACGCCCAGTGCGAGAAGCACGCACGCGGCGATCAGCAGGCCTGCGTTGCGAGGTCGCGATAGCCACGACACGCCACGCTGCCACGCGGGTACTTCGGGGCGTACCTCTTCTCGCGAGAGCCCGGAGAGCGATGCGATCGTTGGGCGGTCGCTGGTCGCGACCGCCAGCGCGCCAAGACAGAGCGCCACGCCCGTCGGCAATCGCACGCCCGACACAACAAGCCTGGCGCTCTGATCGTTCGCCGCGTCCACCGTCCACAGAGTCAGACCGGATTCTCCGTCTCCAAATTGCCCCGCATCGAAGTGCCAGCCGGCCGTGCGGGCCGATTCGTCGGCCATCGTCCGGATGCCGGCACGCCACGCCGAATCGTCGCTTGCGGGCGCTCGCGATGCGCGAACGACCGTGCGATCCGGACCGGGTGCGAAGATCGATACCGCGCTGTTCGCGCGATCCGCAACCGTGGCCATCGCGATGCGCGGATTCAGCATGGCCAGTCCGAAGAGCGCGGCCGGCGGCGCCACGAACCGCTCGGGCGCGGGCGCACGCCAATCCGAAACCGCCGAAGCGGCGGGCCACGCCGTCAAGACCGCTCCGGGTGCGTGCGGTTCGTGGAGACGGTGCACCCATCCCGCGCACCGTCTCCACGCCGGGACGTTCGGCAGTTCGGCCTCCGCCGCGAGTTCCAGGGCCATCGTCAGGCCCGCTTCGGCGTCGGCGTCGAGGGCTGAGTCGGCCGACACGCCGGGCACCGTGATCGGGCGGGCGATGCAAGCGCCCGTGGGCAGCACACGCACGACGCGCGACGCGTTGTGACCGGCGATGAACTCAGCGCACTCGGGGTCGGACAGTCGTGCGAACGTGCGGCTCTCCACAACGCGAACCCGGCCGATGCGCCGGCCCGCGAGGCCGCGCCGCATCGATTCCTCGGCGTCGCGTTCGGTGAACGCCATGCCCGCGAACGACTGTCCGGGTTCGACGCGGGCGACGACCACCGCGCACCCGTCGTGAGACTCACAGACCGCGGCCAGCACGTCCGGGTCGCCCACGCTGCGCCGACGCAGACCAAGCGAGACCGATGTCGGTCCCGACGCGACGGGCGGCGAGGAGTTGGCGTTGATGGCGGCGGTCATGCGTTCTGAGTCGGCTTCCTTCCCTGGAATCTCGTTCTGTGTCGGCAGGTTCGACTGACAACCCACGCCAATCACATTTCCACACTCTGCATCGGCCGTTTGCCCAACCGGACCACAAACACCCGCCAACGCGCCCGGCAGAGCCGCCTTCGCTCGCCCCGATCTAGCGGATGATGACCGACTGGACCTCCACAGGGAGTCGCGACCGATCGATGATCGTCACGATCTCGACCGTGATGCCCGTTCCTTCGTCCACCCCCCTGCTGGTGACGACAAACCCATGCGAACGCACGTCGAGCACTTCGTACAGGTCGGCCAGCACGGCGTTGCTGATCGAGGGCACGTCCATCAGGTCGACCAGCGAAACGAACCCGCCCGACCGGGATTGCCTTTCGATCAACAGACCGTCGCGAATAGCCGGGGTGATCCCGGATACATACTCGAGCGTGCGGTCGTCCACGGTGTTGATGTTCAACTTCCCGACGCGAACCGACAACGCATCGGGAGCGGCCAAGGGGTCGCCGATCGTGCATTCGTCCAGCAACGCCCCCAACTGCTCGCGGCTGAGCGATTGCACCGCCGGGCCGCGCGGCGTGAGCAAACGCACACCGCCGAGCACGGTGTCGGTCTGACCGCTCGCCAACTGGGACAGATCGGTCCGGATGAAGTCCGCGAGCGACAGAGACGAGTCGTTCTGAACGGCCGTGAGAATCGCCTGCGCCTGCAACTGATCGACGTTCAGCCGTTGCATCAGGTCGGACTCGGTGGCGCCCGTCAGGTCGAGCCGCATCCGGCCGCTGGCGGCCCACCCCGGACCGCTCGTGCTCGAAGCGGTCAGGTGCTCGCTCCACCCAGCGTCGAGTTTGCCGTCGGCGTTATCGTCGGGGGGCGAGGCCACTCCGTCGTCCTCGTTCGCGTCGAGCAGGCCGTTGAGGTTCCAGTCTTCGCCGCGGACATACTCGGGACGCACGCCGGAGACCAGTTCGAGTTCGCGCAGCGATCGCATCGGCGCATCGCGCGGCGTGTACGGGTGCGCGAGGCCCGTGTACTGCCCGATCTCGGCCCCGAACTCGCGCGGCTCGTCGTCGGTGTCGATCCAGTCGAGTATCGCATCGGCGATCGCGTCGTCCATGTCCGGCAACAGCATCAGGTCGTTCTTGCTCATGGCGTTCACGCTCAGTTTGGCGTGAGCATCGGCCGCGCCGGCCCGGCGGGCCGTCGGCGTGTCGTGCGCCACCTCAAACCGAACGCCCGCCCACTCGCCCGACGCTGCCCCTTCCAGATCGCTCATCACTGCCAAGGCCGAGCCGGGATCGGGCTGCAAAGTCGCAAACGTGAGCGCCGCGATCTGGGACTCGACGCCCGCCCGCGCGGCCCAGTAGGCCTTCGTCCGCGCAACCGTCATCCGCCCGCCGTTGGACTGCTCCAGCGCGGACGTCTGCACCGCCACGAGCGTCAACGCGGCCACCGCGAGTGCCCAAAGAACCAGGAACGTTGCGAACCCCCTTCGGCGACCGAAGCGAGGGCGATGCGCAGAGATCGAGAGTCGACGACGACGCATCAGCGCGGCCCTCCCGCACCACCGCCGCCCTGCCCACCGCGCGGCGCTCCTCCCCCCCCACCACCCCCTCCAACTCCACCACCACCGCCCCCACCCGTCCCCGGCACACCCCCACCGCCCCCACCCTGCCCTGCCCCGCCGCCACCTCCGCCGGGCCTTCCTCCGCCGCCTTGACCGCCACCACCTCCACCAGCGCCGCCGGTGCGACCACCGCCCGTGCCGCCGCCGCCGGCACCCGATCCGGTTGCGGGCGTTGTGCCGCCCGTTCCGCCTTCACCACCAGTCCCAGCGGGCGCGGCTTCTTCGGTCGGCTCTTCAGCATCGACCACCGACCCGCCGGTCAGCGGCACGCGATCGATCGCCACAGTCCGCCGGTACGTCCGCGTCGATCGCTCGCGATCGTCGCGTGCTGTCACCGTGATGCGGATCAGGTGCGGCAGACCGTCGAAGTCCGAGTCCCACTCGTCGTACCACGACTGCGCATCGCCCGCCTCGATCGAGAGTGCCACGACCCCCGGCACGAAGGGCGTCGCGATCCCGCCCCCTTCCTGCACGTCGTCCGGTGTGGAATCGACCCGTCGCCACAGCACGGGCTCCTTCTCCGATTCGCTCTGCGACCCGGACATCGCGTCGCCTTCGTGCACAAGGCGGTACTGCACCTCGGCAAAGTCGGCCTCGGCCTGCAACAGCGCTACGGGCGTTGGACGCGAGAGCGTGGTGAGCAGAAGCAGTTCATCGCTGGGTGCGCCGTTGCGCTCGCCGTTCACGATCTGCAAGCGCGTGAAGTACGGGTCGTGATCGCGCACAACGCCGAGCACGTCGGTGGCGATGCGGTCCGCAGCGCGCTGCGCACGATCGAAGGACTCAGACCTCGCCCGCGCACCATCGCGAGACCTGGCCATGTTCGACAGCGAGAGCGCCGTTGCGCCTGCGGCCACCGCGCCGATCGCCAGGGCCACGATCATTTCGACCAGCGTGAACCCACGTCGGGCACGCCGCGTCGCACGGACTGTCCGCACGCCCGCCGAAGGCATCAGAAGCCCCCCCTCTGCACGGGCGAGAGCGGCCGACGGTCGGGGTCGATCTCCGCCTCGATCCCCAGGTCGCGCACCGCCATCAGCGTGCGCACGGTCAGGCTGCGCGGGTCATCCTCACCGTCCGAAGTTGCGCCCGCAGGACCCCACGAGATCGTGACACGCACGTCGTACGGCTCGGCCACGCTGCGGCCGCCCGAGAAATCGATGCGAAACCTGTACGACTCGAAGGGCTCATCGCACACACCCTCAACGGGATACCGGCGCGAATAGTCGTCCGGCCCGCGCGCGAGCACCAGGTTCAGTTGCTCATCGGCCAGCGCTGCGGCGATGGCGAGCGTCTCGCCCTGCTGCGCTGAGGCGATCGATCGACCCGAGAGCGAGACGACCGCCGCCAACCCCACGCCCAGGATCATCACCCCGATGATCACGTCCACGAGTGCGAATCCGCGCTTCACCATGGCAGGTCAGCCCCTCCCTGGCCGTCGAGGTTCACCGATCCCGGCTCGGTCGGCACGATCGAGCGCGTCCCTTCGGGCATCTGTCGCAGCCGCACGCGCCACGACTCGGGGTCCATGTCCACCTGCCAGACCGACGGCACGCTCGACCCCGCGAGCAGCAGACTCAGCCGCGGCGGCGCCGATGCGCTCGATAGTTCGATCCGCCAGTTTCCCTCCGCACGCACGTCCAGCGGCGAGTCGTCGGCCAGCGCCTGTCGAACCTCCAACCGCGACAGCGTGACCGACGGCGAGAGCCGCTGCGGACGCCACGCACCCCCGCGCTCCGCGCTCTCTCGCTCGACGATCTGCAGCAGCCGGCGCTCGCCGATCTGTTCGATCGCGATCGGCCGTCCGCCCTCGATCCCCGGCCGTGCAAGTTGTGAAGCGGCCTGCGCAACCAGCGCCCGCACCTGGTCGGCCTCGATCTGGGCCTGACGCTCGGCGTTGCCGATGAACCGCGGCAGGGCAACGCTCGCCGCGATCGCCAAGATGATCAGGACCGCGATCAGTTCGACCAGCGTGAACCCCCGCGCGCCGGCAGCGCGTGAGGACTTTGCCCTCCCGCGGGAAGGGGACGGGGTGTGGGTTCCGCTTCGCATGCGCATCGCCGCTCGCCCGATCTGTTAGAACTCGTCCCGTGTGGTCAGCCTTGGCGACTTTCCCTTACGGCTTCACGATGTCGGCGTTCTCATCGGTCCCGCCGGGCGTTCCATCGGCCCCGTAGGAAACGATGTCGAAGTCGACGTTCCGGACGCCCGGCACAACCAAGATGAACTTTCGACCCCAGGGATCGATCAAGGCGTCGGCGTTCTCGACGTACGGCCCCTTCCAGCCCGTCGCTTCGCCGGGCCGCTCCCAGAGCGCATCGATCGTCACGCTGTCGGGCACTCGCGACCAGCCGGCGTCGGCCATCATGCCGCGGAACGCCGTCGCCAGGTTCGCCGCGCTCGAGGTCGCCACCGACTGCTTGCTGTCGCCCACGCGGCTGAGCAGACGGGGCACCGCCACCGTCGCCACGATCGCCAGGATCAGAATGACCACGATCAACTCGACGAGCGTGAAGGCCCGCCGGGCGACCGCACGCTCTCGCACCGACGCTCGACCCCGATCATCGGCCCGGCTGATTCTGTTGCTCCGCATGTCTCGAACTCCCTTTCGCTTTCGCTCGTCCCCGCCCGCTCGGGCCGATCAGCCGATCTGCCGTTGAACCTCCAGGAGCGCCATCAGCACGGCCAGCACCACAAACCCCACCACCACCGCCGCCATCACCACCAGCACCGGCGGCACGAGCGTCGTCACCACCTTCAGGCTGTTCTCGCTGCGCTCTTCGAACACCCCCGCCGCTCGTTCCATCATTTCCCCCAGCCGCCCGCTGCGCTCGCCGATCCCCACGATCTGCGTCAGCATGGGCGGGAACAAGCCCGTCCGCTCGAGCGGCTCGGCGATGGTCTTGCCGCTCTGCACACCCTCGGCCACCTCCGCCACCGCCTCGCGCATCGCGCGGTTGCCCAGCGTGTTCATCGCCCCACGAAGCGAAGCCAACACCGGCAGCCCCGAGCCCACAAGCGTCCCCATCGTCCGCGAGAACCTCGCCACCGCGATGTCGTTCGCCAGCCGGCCGATCGCCGGCATCCGCAAGATCGCCCGGTCGATCGACAGCCGCGTCTGCGGCTGCGCGTACATCTGTCGGGCCACCACGACCAGCACCGCCAGCCCGGCGACGATGAACAGCCAGTTCGCTCCGAAGAACTCCGTCACCCCCATCACCACCCGCGTCGGCCACGGCAACTGCGCGAAACTCACGCGCCCCGCCAGCGGCGCAAGCAACTTCGGCACCACCACCGTCACCACCACCACCACCGCCGCCGCGATCAACACCGCCAGGATCGCCGGGTAGAGCATCCCCATCGCCAAGTTCCGCCGCAGTTTCAGGTCGCGGTCGAGCAACGTCGACGCCTGCGCCAGCACCTCGTTCAGCCTGCCGGTCTGCTCCCCCGCGCGAATCAGCCCGACGAGCAACTCGCCGAACGGTGAGCCCCAACTCTCGGCCGCGTCGGCGAACGTCCGCCCGTGCTCGACCTCGTTGATCAGGTGGCCCAGCATCGAGCGCATCGACTCTCGCCGCGTCTGTTGCTGGATCGTCCGGAGCGCCTGCAGCAGCGTCAGGCCCGCGCCGAGCGCGGTGGTCAGGTCCGCCAGCATCGCCGAGAGTTCCGCCTTGCCCACGCGCGGCTTGCCACCGGACCCCCTCCCCCCAAGCCCCCCACTCCCCCATCCACCCAACTTCCTTCCCGGGCTGATCTCCCCGGCCATCTCCCCGACGGCAACCTGACCTTTGGACAGCACGTCGCTTGCGCCGCGCGCTCCGCGCCGACGCTCGACCACCTCGACCATCCGAACCGGCGTAATGCCCCGCTCGCGCAGCGTGCGGATCGCCGTCGCACGGTCCGGCGCTTCCACCACCGCGGAGCCGCCGGCTCCGTTGCGAGAACCGAGTTGTTCGTACTCGTACAACGCCATCTCGATCACTCACACGCCGTCGTCACCAACCCCCGGATATCACGCGCCCGAAGGCACCGGTTCCGGTCGCTCCCGCCCCGCCTCACCCGCATCGCACATACAGAACCGCCGTCTCTCAGCATCTGATGAGTGCCCGAGGGCCTCTCCGCCCGCGTTGATCACAGATCCTCCGCGTCCTGTGTCGCCCTGAACACCTCTTCCAGCGTCGTCATCCCCTCCGCCGCCTTCATCACACCGTCCATCCGCATCGAGATGTGTCCGGGCCCCACCGCCGCGAGCAACTCGCGCGAACTCGTCCGTCCCTCGGTGATCGCCGCCCTCACCGGCCCCGTCACGTTCACGATCTCGAAGTACCCGATCCGGCTCTTGAGCCCCGAGTTCGAGCACTTCTCGCACCCCTCACCCACCCACTCCATCCCGTCGGCGAACATCGCACGCTCGGCAGCACTCAGCCGGTGCTTGAGCGTCTCTTCCAGCGGCCGCTTCACCCGGCACCCCGGACAGACGCGACGCCCGAGCCGCTGCGCCATGATCCCCTCGAGCACGCTCGCGACCAGGAACGGCTCGACGTCCATGTCCAGCAGTCGGCCCACCGCGCTCACGGCGTCGTTGGTGTGAAGCGTCGAGAAGATCAGGTGCCCCGTCAGCGCTGCACGCACCGCGATGTCCGCAGTCTCGCCGTCGCGGATCTCGCCGACCATGATCACGTCCGGGTCCTGCCGCAGAATGCTCCGCAACCCGCCCGCGAAGGTCAGCCCGCGGTCGGGGTTCACGGGGATCTGGTTCACCCCGGCCAACTCGTACTCGACCGGATCCTCGATCGTGATGATCTTCAAACTCGGATCGTACAACTTGGTCAGCGCCGCGTAGAGCGTCGTCGTCTTGCCGCTCCCCGTTGGGCCTGTCACCAGCACCATCCCGTGCGGCAGGTCGATGAACTTCTCGATCGTCCGCCGATCCGCCTCCCGCAGCCCCACTGACTCCAGGCTCAGGTTCATCGCCTCCTTGTCCAGGATGCGCATCACCACGCTCTCGCCGTAGATCGTCGGCACCGTGCTCACGCGGATGTCGACCTTCCGCCCCTCGAACCGGAGCGTGATGTGGCCGTCCTGCGGCACGTACCGCTCGGCGATGTTCATCCCCGCCATGATCTTGATTCGGCTCGTGATCGCCGCCTGCAGGTGCTTCGGCGGGCTGGTCTGCGGCCGGAGCGAGCCGTCGATGCGGTACTTCACGCTCAGCGAACGCTCGAACGGTTCAACGTGGATGTCGCTCGCCCGCTCTCGCACCGCTTCGAGGATGATCAGGTTGACCAGGTTGATCAGCGTCGGCTGCTCGGCCATCCGCTGCACGTCGTCCGCGTCGACCGCCTCCAAGTTCGCGAGCCGGTCTTCCTCCGCATCCTCGCCTGTTCCGCCGCCCAGCCGCGCAGCCATCTGCGCTGCGGTGGCGCCGAAGGCGCTCCGCAGCATCAGGTCGAACACCGTCGGCAGCACCGCCACGCGCTCGACCGCCGTCCCCGTCAACACCGAAATCTCGTCGGCCGCACCCAGATCCGATCCGTCGACCATCGCCACGCGCAGCACGCCGCCCTCAGCGCCCTGCGCCGGGCCGGCACTGCCCACGAACGCGAACGGCACGGCACGCAACCGCACCGCCGTCTCCGCGTTGATCAGGTTCGCCGCACGCTCGTCGATCGCAGGTGGCCGTGTCAGCACGTCGCCCGCGTTCTCCTCCCCCGCGCGTCCAGTCTGCGTACGCGCGGCACCATTCCCTTTCCCCAAGGGATCGATCGCGCTCGGCATGCTCGTCGGGGCCGTGCTCATTCCGTGTCTACGTCCGCGCCCCCGTCAGGATCGTCCTTCTCCGGACTCCCCCGCGCGGATTCTACGACCAAACATCGAACAACCGCCGATCATCCCTTGAATGACCGGCGGCTCACCACGCATAACGACCGACGACGCGGCCCATTGCCGCTCCGTCAGATCCGCCCAGCATCCGTTCACTCGTCCGGCGCAGCCGGGGCCGTGATCACGCGGCGGATGACGGTCCCGCCGCCTGCCCCCCCGTCGAACTCGATCGATTCGACCTCGACGTGCACGCCCTCACCACCGATCGGCAGCGCGATCATCGCGTCCCCCATCTCCCCACCGCCTCCCATGAACATCGCGCGCTGCTGCGGGGGCTGGGGGAGTCTCTCGGTCTGTTCGGGGGTGAGCACTTCTCGCAAGCCCGCGAGCGCTGTCCGATCGGACTGCCGGCGTGCCTGCCGCGCTGCGCGCGTCGGGCGGACGGCCCCGCCGGCGCCGCCACCCTCGGCCCGGGCGATCAACTCGGGCACGAATTCCATCATCGGGTCGCCGCCGCCGTTCTTCTCCTCCTCGGCGATCGCCGCGGCCCAACGCTCGTTGAGCGTCGCCGCCTCGGCCTCGTAGCTCTTCAGCAGCCGCTCCACCTGTTCGCGCTGCGCCGGCGTCAGATCGTCCATCTTCACCGCCGCTTCGAGCGCACGCTGCGTGTGGCTCGTCGCGTACACGCGCGGATACATCCGCGACCTCACGATCGCCGCGAACTCGCCCCGGCGCGCCTCCGGCAGCGCATCCTCAACGATCCGCGCATACCGGATGTTCACGTCACGCACCGGCACTCCGATCTCGCGCAGTCGGCGGCTCATCTCCCGAATCGCCTGTTCGTCCAGCACCGCCGGCTTGCCGTCCGTCCTTCGCAGCGGCGTCTCCACCACCTCCCGCTCGCGCTCACGCGCACGCAGCGCGGTGTCCAGTTCCACATCGTACTGCGCCAGCGCCTGCACCAGCCCGCTCTCTAGCGGCCCGGACAGGTTCAGGTCGTCCACGCACCGCTCGATGTCCACGCTCTCCCCCGACAACGTTGCACGCGGCAGCAACTCACGCCTCCGCACGAAGCGCTCGAAGCCTTCCCACCGATCCTGCTGTTCCGTCGGCAAGAGCAGGCGCAGATCGTCGGTCAACTGCACACGCAGCCGCTCTCGCTCCGCCGCCGCCCCCTTCATGATCTCGCCCAGTCTTGGCGCAGCCGCCATCACGTCCTCGATGTCCGCCATGTCGCCGCGTGCAGCCGCCATCGCTTCTCGCGCTGAACGAGACACCTCCTGCCGATCGGTGTGGTACGCCTCCAGCAGCATCTCCGCCGCCCGGCGTTGATCGGTGTTCAGCGCCAGCAGGTCGGCGATCTTCGGCAGGTCCGCCTTGGTCAGCACCAATCCCCGCTCGCCGCCCACGATCTCTCCCAAGCCGCCTCCCAACCCACTCATGCCGCTCATCATCTCGCCGGGCCCACCGCTGATCACACGCACCTGCGGCTGTCCCGACGCGGTCAGCGCTGCGCCCAGCACAACGACAGCGCTCGCCACCAGCCCCCTCAGACCGCGAGCCCTTTGATTCGCTGCTCGTTCACACTGTGCGTTCACGGTTCGCTCCTCTTCACGCTGATCAACCCGGCCCGCCCGTGCGATCGCGCACTCGACACACGACAGCGGGGCACATCGCAAGTAAATCGCCCCGGCAGGCACGATGATGCGCTCGCCGGGGCGATCCGTCACGATCGACAATTCTGTTCCTGTTCCACGGTGCGGACGCCGTTCGCCTGAACCGCTTTCAGATCACCCGGTCCGCGGGTTGCTCGCCCTGCTGCGGCCGGCCGCGCCGACGCTGCTGCGGCCGATCACCTTCATCGCCTCCGCCACGACCTCCGCGCTGCGCGCCCCCCTCGCCGCGACCCACGCCCTGACCACCACCGCCGCCACCATCGCGGCGCGAAGGCAGCATCTCGATCTGCTCGGGCGTCAGCAGCGCACGGACCTTGTCGACAACCGTGTCGTCCAGTTCGCGCCGCTCGCGGCGAAGATCACCCATCGGACCCTCGTTGGCCATCCGGAACCAGCCGCCCTGCCGCATCTGAGCAAGATCGAAAGTCGCCTCCTGCTCCTCGATCGCCCGCTCCATCCGGGCATTGATCGTCGCCGCGTCGCGCGTGTACTGCTCGCGAGCGGCCGCGATCGCCGTCCGCTGGCTCTCGGTCAGCCCCTCGATGTCAACGGCCGCTTCCAGCACGCGCTGGCCGTACGACCGCGGTCCGTACACCATCGGGAAACTCTCCCGCTTCACGGCGCTCACGAACGACTCCCGCTGCTCCTCGGGCAGCATCTGCTCGACCTGACGCGAGAACCGACGGTTCACGTCACGGACGCGCCCGCCCGCCGTGCGCCCGCGCTCCACCAATTGCTGCAGCGACGCCTCGTCGCCACCGCCGGTGAAAAACTCCCGCATGCGGCCCTGCGCCTCGATGTAGATCACGTCGCGCGCCACCAGCTCGCGGTCCAGTTCCTCCTGGTACTGATCCAGCACGGGCTCCAGCGCCCGACGCTGATCGTCGCTCAGGTCGAGCGTCTCGGTCAGCCGGACAACGTCCACGCGCTCGCCGCTCAAGACGCCCATCGGCATGCTCTCCTGACGACGCCGCTCGCGTTCGATCCGCGTCCATGCGTTCGCCTGCTCGGGCGTGAACACGTCCTTCAGGTCCGTGAAGAACGCCTGCTCCATCTTCGTGCGCTCGCCGGCAAACCGTTGACGCTCGGCCCCCATGTCACCCCAGATCGTCGGGTCCTGCGTCTCGCGCGCCTCATCGCGGAGAGCCTCCATGCGGTCCCGCGCCTGACGAGCCTTGGCCGCAAAGTCCGTCTGATACGCCTCAAAGAGCATCCCCACGACTTCCTGCTGCTCGGACGTCAGCGCGAGCCGCTTCGAGTAGTCGCGGATCTGGTCGCTCGTCACGCTCGGTTCGTACACCTGACCCATGCGCTGCATGAACCCGCCGCCGGGCCCGCCTCCCATCCCCGGTCCGCCGCGCTGCGGCTGACGATCCTGCATCCGACGCTCCGGCCGACGCGTCTCGCCGTCCTGCTCACCGCGCGGCTGCGCACCCGCAACCGTCGTCAGCGCCATCGCCCCGGCCAGGCAGACCGTCGCGAACCTCGAACCGTTCTTGAACCGTGCGGACATGGCAGACCTCCTGCTGTGATGAAAATGCCTCACGGGCCGACCGGCCCGATTCGCGCCCCACACCCCATCTATCTATACCCCGACCCCATCGACTCGTTCCCCCGAATCCCTCCATGTGCAACCGAGCAGAACGCCCGCCGAACCCCCGCATTGCATCCCAGTTGCATCCGTACCGCAAACCTCAACACCCAACCATCACCCAACCATGCCCGCCCCCGCACCCAGTCCAGCCTGAACCGCACGCAACCCGTCAAGCGACATCGGCTTCCGATCCTCCATCATCCGCACGAACGCATCGAACAGGTACGTTGAATCGTGCGGGCCGGGCGAAGCCTCCGGGTGGTGCTGCACCGCGAACAGCGGCCGATCCTTCAGACAGAATCCCGCCAGCGTCTGGTCGTTCAGGTTGATGTGCGTTGCCTGCGCAGCGTCCCCGGTCGCCTGCGCAAGCGACTCGGCCTCCACCGCGAAACCGTGGTTCTGGCTCGTGATCTCCACCCGCCCCGTGATCAGGTTCAGCACCGGCTGGTTCACGCCGCGATGGCCGAACTTCAACTTGTACGTCTTGGCCCCGAGCGCGAGCGCCAGCAACTGGTGCCCGAGGCATATGCCGAACGTGGGGATCACACGCGACCCCGCCCCACCGCCCACCACCTCGCGCAGCATCGCGATCGTCCGCTCCACCGCCGCTGGGTCGCCCGGTCCGTTCGAGACGAACAGCCCGTCCGCATTCCCCTTCTCGAACCGATCCATCACCTCCGCGGCGGAGATGTCGTGGGGCACCACATCCACCACGCACCCGCGATCCGCCAGGTTCCGCAGGATGTTCCGCTTCGCCCCGCAATCCAGCGCCAGCACCCGAAGCGCCTTCTCCTTCCCATCGCAGTCGCGCGGGCTCCAGTCGCCCAGCGTCTCCCGCCACGTCGATCCGCTCGAGCACCCCACCCGGGGCACCAGATTCTGCCCCGCCATGCTCGGCGCGTTGCGTGCGGCCTCCACCAACTGCGCATCGCTCAACGCCGATTCCGCAACGTCCGTGATGATCCCGGCCATCGCCCCGCCCACGCGCAGCCGCATCGTCAGCGCCCGCGTGTCCACCCCGCTCACCCCCAGCACCCCCTCCTTCGCCAGATACTCGGGCAAACTCATCGTCGCGCGAAAGTTCGAGTGCACCCGCGCCAGTTCCCGAACCACTATCCCCGCCGCCTGCACTTTCGCCGACTCCACGTCCTCCCCGTTCACCCCCGTGTTCCCGATCAGCGGCGCCGTGAACACCAGCACCTGCCCCGAGTACGACGGGTCGGTGATCGCCTCCTGATACCCGCTCATCGCCGTGTTGAACACGATCTCGGCGGTCTGCGCGATCCCGCGCCCGATCGCCCCGAAAGCCTCACCGCGAAAGACGCTCCCATCGGCCAACGCCAGCCGACCCAACCCGCCCACGTGCCGACCATTCGCCGTCGCATTCTCGTTTCGCATCAACCCAACAATACGCCGACCCGACCATGCGCATATTCAATCGACGCCACCGCCTGATCGAACCCATCACCCCCGCCCACCGCGGAGTCGTCCACGGCCACGTCATCGACGTCCGCGACAACGGCTGGGGAACCGAAACAGTCCTCGTCAACGGCGCTCAGATCAGCCAGAAGTCCTCCCTCCTCTCCACGCCCTCCCACCTCTTCACCCTCACCGACGAGCACGGCCGAACCCGCAACGTCGAGATCCGCGCCATCGTCCGGCTCGCCGGGCTCCTCGGCGTCCGCGGATACCTGGTCATGGTCGACGGCGTCGAACGCGGCATCCTCGACCGCCACACCGTCGGCGAACCGATCGACCGCTGCCTCCACTGCGGCTATCAGATCGGAGACCTCCCCGTCGTCAACGGCGAGGTCCAATGCCCCGAGTGCGGCCGACACCGCGACGCCACGCTCCTCGTGCTGACGAGCAAAGCACGCTTGGCGTCCGCGCCCCCCAACAATCCCCCCGAGTGACCCCCGACCCCGATACCAACCTCTTCGGCGCACCCAACCAGCCCGCCGATCCCCACGCCGCCCCTCCCGACGCCCGCCACTTCGTCCGCGTCGCCGTCGAGCGCGGCATCGACGCCCCGACAACCTCCCGCCGCGCCAAGCCGGGCACCGCCGCCCACGCACCCGCCAACGACTCCACCCTCACCTACGCGGCCGATGAGCACATCCCTGTTGGGCGACGCGTCGAGGTCCCGCTCGGCCGGGGATCCACTCCCACCGGCGGCATCGTCGTCGAGTCCGGCGGCCGCGAACTTCTCGAAGGCCTCGACCCCGCGCGCGTCAAACGCATCCTCCGCGCGGTTTCCAACACGCACGACCCCGCCGGCTCCTCCGTCGATCTCCCGCCCACCCTCATCGATCTCGCCCGCTGGATCTCCACCTACTACGTCTGCCCCATCGGCATGACCCTCGCCGCGATGATCCCGAGCGCTGTCAAGCGCGCCACCGGCGGCCGAACCGTCGAACTCCTCCGCCTCGCCGAGCCCGCCGACCCCGAAGCCTGGCTCAAGCGACTCGAAGACAATGCGACTCCCCCCACCCCCGCCCTCCGCCGCACACTCACCGCGCTCGCCGCCATCGAGCCGGCCCGCTTCCCCCTCCCAGCTCGCCAACTCGCCGACCTCCTGTCAGAAAAAACCCTCCGCTCCGTCAACCGCCTTATCCAGGCCGGCATCCTCGAACGCGCATCCGCGTTTTCCGTTCGCGCCACCGGCGGCGCGCCCATCGACTCGGACGACGCGTTTAACGACGATCCCATCGCTCCCGGCGATCCGTCCCTGCTCCCTCTCGCTCCTTCCTCTCCTCCCCCCCCGCTCACCCCCGCCCAATCCGAGATCGTCCACGGCGTCTGGTCCACCATCGACGCCTTCAACGTCCACCTCCTCCGCGGCATCACCGGCTCCGGCAAAACCGAGGTCTACCTCCACCTCATCGAGCGCCTGCTCAACCGCGACGCACACGCCACCGCCCTCGTCCTCGTCCCCGAGATCTCCCTCACGCCGCAGATGGGAGGGCGCTTCCGCGCCCGGCTCGGCCATCACGGCGTCGCCATCCTCCACTCGGGCCTCAGCGCCAGCCAGCGCCACGAGCAATGGCGACGCGCGGCGCTCGCCCCTGCCGAAGGGGGCGCACGCGTCGTCGTTGGAGCGCGCTCCGCCGTCTTCGCCCCCCTCCGCAACGTCGGCCTCATCATCGTCGACGAGGAGCACGCCAGCGACTACAAGCAGGACCAACTCCCCCGCTACCACGGCCGCGACGTCGCCATCAAGCGGGCCCAACTCGAGTCCTGCCCCATCCTCCTCGGCAGCGCCACACCCAGCCTCGAGTCCTGGCTGAACGCCCAACCGGGCGGCACGGGCGACCCACCTGTGCACGCCCATGCTCCATTGCACTCGACATCCACCTCTCCTTCTTCCTCTTCTTCCCATGCTTCCCCTCCGTGCCTTCGGGGGGGGGCCTTCGTGCCTTCTTCCCATTCCTCCGCCAAGTACCGCCTCTGGCAACTCACCGAGCGCATCGCCCTCACCGGCTCACCCACCCTCCCCACCGTCACCGTCGTCGACATCGCCGAGGAGCGCCGGGCCATGGCACGCCACCGCCGCTCGGTCGTCAAGTCCGCGTCACCCCTCGACTCCGCTGTCCACCGCTCCTCCCACGCGCAAGAGATCGGTGAGATGATCGGCCCGACGCTCGAAAGGGCCATCCGCTCCACCATCACCGCCGGCGGTCAGGCCGTCCTCCTGCTCAACCGCCGGGGCTACGCCGGCTACATCTCCTGCGCGGATCAGAACTGCGGCTTCGTCCTCACCTGCGACGACTGCGACGCGACGATGGTCCACCACCGACGCGTTCGCTTCGATCTCCCGCGCGACTCCACCACCACCAACCGCCTCATCCGGTGCCACCACTGCCTGGCCCAGCGACTCCTCCCCCCCAAGTGCCCCGACTGCGGCAAGGGGCTGATCTGGCTCGGCCTGGGCACGCAGCGTGTGGAAGAAGAAGTCCTCTCCAAGTTCGCCGACCTCTTCGACGCACCCGCAGCGCCCGCCGACGACCCATCACCAACGCGCCCGCCCACCGACGATCACGACGCGGACGATGTGTCCGACGAAGAGGCCGATCAGCACCGCCACGTGCTCCCCCCCCTCCCCCCCTGGCTCGCCCGCGCGGACGGCGACACCATGACCTCCGCCCGCGACTGGTTCACCGTCCTGGGCCGCTTCGGTCGCGGCGAGATCCGCATCCTCCTCGGCACGCAGATGATCGCCAAGGGGCTCGACTACCCCAACGTCCGCCTCGTCGGCGTCATCAACGCCGACACCGCCCTCAGCCTCCCCGACTTCCGCGCAGCCGAGCGCACCTTCCAACTCATCAGCCAGGTGGCGGGCCGCGCGGGCCGCGGCGAGCATCCCGGCCGGGTCATCGTCCAGACGATGGAACCGAACTCCCCCACCATCGTCCTGGCCGCCAAGCACGACTACGTCGGGTTCGCCGAGCGCGAACTGGCCGTGCGCGCCCGCTCACATCTCCCACCCATCACGCGCATGGCCCGCATCGTCGTCCGCGATGAGGACCTCGACAAGGCCATGGCCCGCGCCCGCACCATCGCAGACGCACTCCGCGCTGTGGCGAGCAGCGCTGACGCACATCGCGCTGAGGCGCGCAGCGCCAAGTCGTCCCGGCCCGGCGCATCGATCCCCAACCGGGAGCCCGCCCTCACCGTCACCGGTCCGCTCCCATGCCCAATCGCCCGCATCGCCCGCCAGTTCCGCATCGCCATCGAACTCACCGCCGCGCGCAGGGGCGTCATCCAGTCCGCCCTCATGAGCCTCCGCGCCAAGGGCCTGGTCAAGAGCGATGCCCATACCGCCGTCGACGTTGACCCGCTCGCCTTGCTCTGACTCCCCCCCCCCCCCCCCCGCCCACCGCACCCCCCCGAGCAGCCTTGCACCGACCCCCATGCCCGTGTACCTTGTCCCCGTGATCGCGAGCGACCGGTCCATCACGATCAAGCCGGACCTCTTGAACGAGCGAACGTACGACGCGCAGAACCGGGGGGGGAGGGGGGGCGGGGTGATGTCGTCCAACTCATCCGTCCGAACGGCCTCCGCGCGGAGGGTGCGCGCTACTCAGCCTACGGCCGGCCCTTCAACATCCAGAAGTCCGACTTCGACGGCGACGGGTCGGCACCCCCGCGCCTTTCGTTCGAGATTGCACCACCGTCGCTCGCTGCGCAAGTCGACGGCGGTGGCACGGAGAGTGGTCAAGGTCATGCCACCCCGCCGGTTGCGCGATTAATCAGAGATTCCCCTCCAATGGCCACTGCCTAGGCCGATCCAATGTTAAATGCTTGAGGTGAGCGAATTGTCACACTCGCGCACGCTTTTTAATGCAATTATAGTAACTGTGTTTTGCATTATTTACGCTATGTTGCATGCGACATTATTCTATTTCCATGCATCATGGAGGCCGCTATATATGATTCCATTGGTGCTATCGATTCCGACAGGAATCGTTGCTGGAGCCGTATCGGCGGCAATAATCCGGGACTGCAAACTGAGCGGCGTCGTGGTATGCTTGCTTGCCACTTTACTGCCATTAGCAACATGCTTCGGCTTGGGTTCAGATCCGATTGTTACGTGTTGGTTCGGTTTCGTTTGGTTGATGTTGTCTTCGATATTGTGCAGGGCTATGTACAGAGTTGACGTTAGTGGATACTGCATGAAGTGTGGTTATTCATTGCAAGGACTTCCGGTTGGCATGCGGTGTCCAGAATGCGGAGCTGACCTGTCCCCCAATACATGATCCAGTGGCGAGGTCTTCGGGGTGGCATCACCTTGACGGCGGGGTGGCATCACCATGCCCCCGTCGCGGCAGTGTTGACTCGAATCTCCCCGCATCGTGTTCGTGCCTGATGTGCATACCGCCACCATTGGCGAGTCCGCTCCTTCCAATCGCGGCGAGCGACGGTGGTGCCGCGTCGCCCTCGAGTGGTCCGACCGCAGGGCGTTCGGGTTGCACCACCGTGACCGCCGCGCGGCACACGGGTGGCGTGGCATTGACCTTTGCTCTTTCTTGTCTCCCGTGCCATTGACCTGCGCAGCAGGTCAATGCCCTTCACCCTTCCCCAATCGGCGGGGTGACCCCCAGCGGCGAGGGGGCGCCGACCTCGACCTCTTCCCGTCCCTCTACACCGCGGCTTGGGGTGTGAGGGGGAGGGGAAGGGGGGGCGGTCGGTGCTCTTGGCCCCGATCGTTCGCGGCGGGACGGCATCTCCCAACCCGCTGCCAGACTCGGAAGCC
This sequence comes from Phycisphaeraceae bacterium, assembly GCA_019636535.1. Taxonomy (GTDB): domain Bacteria; phylum Planctomycetota; class Phycisphaerae; order Phycisphaerales; family UBA1924; genus JAHBK01. The sequence continues at coordinate 177,361 of JAHBXK010000001.1, forward strand.
AATCCGGATGCCCGCAGCACCTTGCCCCTCGCGCACGATCCAACACCCCTTCTCTCCTCCTTTTCACAAAATACCAAACACCCACTTGACAAACGCCCGATCACCCGTACATTATCCAATCACGATCGCTCTTCCCGAATGCCGAATGCCGGTTGCCGAGTGCCTTCCTCACACCCCCTCCCCCCATGCTCCCCTTCACACCCTCCAACCCCGATGCGCTCCTCGACGAACTCGCCGATCCGACCCTCTCCCTCCACGCCGTCGCAGCGCGCCATCGAATCACCCTCGACGCCCTCGTCCTCTGGATCTCCACCCCCGACGTGGCCGCCAAGCTCGACTCCCTCCGCAACGCCTGCGCAGCCCGGGCACGCTTCGTTGCCACCTCCTTCCTCCCCACCTGCGCCCTCCACCTCAACACCCTCATGGAAACCCACATGGCCGACGCACGCGCGAGCGCCGGCCAAACGCCCGACCACCCCGCCAACCAGCCCGCCGACCTGCCCGTTGCCCACCACACCAACCAAGCCCAGCCACTCTCCCGCGCCCGCAGCCTCGAATCTGCCCGCCGCGCCATCTCGATGCTCTTCCGCATCGCACGCTGGCAAGACCCGCGCCACCGCCTCCAACCCGCCGATGAACGAACGCGGCCGCTTGCTCCCCTCCCAAGCGTGAGCGAGATTTCTGCCGGGCGTGGCCAAGCATCAACAACCGAGGCAACGCCGAGCCTCGATCCCGCCGACACGCGCTGGCCCGCTCCCTCGCCATCGGCTCCGCCTACCCCGACGACAACCACCGCCGCCAAGAGCGACCAAACGACCGCGAGCGATGCCGCCGGTGAATCCTCCCGGCACGCACCGACCTCGCCCGCCCTGAACCACCCATCCGGCTGGAGACCCGCCCCGCCCGTCGATCGCTCCTTCAGCACCACCACCTGCTGGAGCGCTCACCCGCCTCCCCGACCGACCACCGCCAGGGCCCTCCGCTCCCACGCCGGCACTCCCCTCAACGCAGCCTCCACCCACGACGCCCGCGCTGGACCACGCTGGCGCACCGCCTGATCCCCCCCACCGATGCCCGGTGCCCGCGCTCCCGCCGCTACCCTCACGGGGAAGTGATCGTCCACCTCAACGGACAACTCCTGCCGCGCGATCAGGCACGCATCAGCCCCTTCGATCGCGGCTTCATCTTCGGTGACGGTCTCTACGAAGGTCTGCGCGCTTCGGCGTTCGGGCCGGAGCAATGTGCGCGCGTCGTCGCCCCGCACCTCCACACCGCCCGGCTCGCCGCCGGCCTCCGGCTCACCGGCATCGACTTCGACGCCGCGAGCCTCGAACCCCTCACCACCGAACTCCTCGCCGCCAACAACCTCACCGAGGCCTTCGTCTACTGGCAGATCACCCGCGGCACACCGACCGGCGATGAGCCCGTCCGCAGCCGAGTCCCCGGCGGTGGAAGAAGCGCTCCGCGCGCTGCCTCCCTACGCGCTGGGCCAACCGTCTTCGGCTACTGCGTCCCCCAACCCCCCTTCGACGACTTCGCGCGACTCGGCCCCACCGTCAAGTCCGCCGTCACCCTCGACGACCCGCGCTGGTCGCTCGGCCACATCAAGTCCATCTCCCTCATGGGCAACATCATGGCCTCGCTCCGCGCCATGCAGGCCAGCGCCGACGACGCCATCCTCTGTCGCAACGGTCTGGTCGCCGAGGGCCTCGCGACCAACGTCATCCTGCGCACCCCCGACAACCGCCTCGTCACACCCAACCTCGAGAGCGCGCCGATGCTCGCCGGCGTCACCCGCGCTGTGCTGCTCGATGCGCTCCCGAACCGGATCGACGTCCGCCCCGTCCGAGTGGAAGAACTCGCCACCGCCCGCGAGATCATCCTCGTCGGCTCCATGACCATGGTCGCCTCCGTCACCCGACTCAACGAACAGCCCGTCGGCGAAGCCCCCCCCACCCCCGGCCCCGCCGCCCGCGAACTCCTCACCGCCCTCATCGAGTCCTTCCGCTCGGGCCGCGACCGCGAAGTCGGCACCGATCACATGCACCCCCGCACGCCCCCCCACCCGCCACGCTGATGCGCCACCGACCTGCGCAGCAGATCGGAGCCAGTCGAACCGAACTTCCGCTTCTCGACCATCATGCACCCACCGCCCACCCCCTCCCCCCCCTTCAACCTCACCGACGCCTCCGTCACCGTCATGGGCCTCGGCCGCTTCGGCGGCGGCGTCGGCGTCACGCGATTCCTGGCCGAGCAGGCCGGGTGCGCCCGCGTGCTGGTCACCGACCTCTCTCCGGAGTCCGACCTGGCCGACAGCCTCGCCCAGCTCGAACCGCTCATCCGCCGAGGCATCGTCGAGACGCGCTTGGGCGGCCACAACGTCTCCGACTTCACCACCGCCGATCTGGTCGTCGCCAACCCCGCCGTGCCCACCCCGTGGGACAACCGCTTCCTCCGCGCAGCGCTCGCCGCCGGCATCCCGCTCGCCACCGAGATCGGCCTGCTCGTTCCGCGCTTGCCGAGCCGCACCAACACCATCGCCGTCACCGGCAGCGTCGGCAAGAGCACCACCACCGCCATGATCGCCCACGCCCTGCGAGCGGTCCTCGGTGAGAGCGCGGTCGCGCTCGGCGGCAACATCGGCGGGACGCTCCTCAACGACCTCCCCCGCTTCACGTCCGACACGCGCATCGTGCTCGAACTCTCGAGCGCGATGCTCTTCTGGCTCGCGTCCGCCGACGAACACGGTCTGGTCCGCACGCTCGACGCTGACCCAGCGGCGCTCGCCCATCCGAAGTGGTCCCCCGCCGTGGCCGTGGCCACCAACCTCGCCCCAAACCACGCCGACTGGCACGGCACGCTCGATCACTACGCGGCCAGCAAGCGCGCCCTCCTGCTCGCCCAGCTTCCGGGCGACACCGCGATCCTCGGCGATGAGTCCGTGGCCAACTGGGCCGCACTCACGCGTGCCACGGTGCAAGGGCCGCACCTGCCGCGTTTCGACCGACCGATGGCCCTGCCGGGTGAGCACAACCGACGCAACGCCGCCGTCGCGCTCGCCGCTTGCGCGGCCGCGATCGGCACCGACCAGCGCAGCACGCTCGCCGAGGCGATCGCGGCGTTCCCCGGCCTGGTCCACCGCCTGCAGTTCGTGGCCGAGGTCCGCGGCGTCCGCTACTTCAACGACTCCAAGAGCACCACCCCCGAGAGCGCCCTGCGCGCGGTCGAGGCCGTCGCCGAGACCCTCGCCGTCGGCGCTCGCGGCGTGCACCTCATCGCCGGCGGTTACGACAAGAAGATCGCGCTCGACCCGATCGCGCACCTTGCGCCGACGCTCGCGGGGCTGTACACGATCGGACAGACCGGCCCCGCGCTCGCCGCCGCCGCGCTCGCAAATGGCGCGCACGCGGAGCACGTCCACGACACCGGCACGCTCGAAAGCGCTTTCGCGCTCGCCGTCGCGTGCGCCAAACCGGGTGAGGCCGTCGTGCTGAGCCCCGCCTGCGCCAGTTGGGACCAGTTCACTAACTTCGAGGCACGCGGCGACCTGTTCGTCTCGCTCGTCCGCGCAGCCGCCGGGCGAGACCACCCGACCGGAGCCACCGCATGACCCGCGCCATCGTCGTCGCGTTCGCGTTCGTCTGGCTCGTGCTCGTAGCCGGCTGCGCGCAGCGCCCGCCCGCCGACGAAACCGCACCGATCGAACAGGCCAAGCAATCCGAGACGGCCAAGTCGGACACGCCGGCCCAACCGACTTTCAAGCAACTTTTCCCGCACGTCCGAGCGGACCTCCGTGCTGGAGTGGTCGAGTTCGATGCGCGCGTCACGCCGCTTCTCATCCCCGATTCGCAAGCGCCGCTCTTCTACCTCGAAGTCCTGGTCTGCACGCCCGACACGCGCGAGCACGAGACGCTGCTGGTGACCGATGCGCGTCCGAGCAACATTCACGCGGCGTTGCTGGCCGCCGGGCTCAAGCCCGGCAGGCCCGGCGGCTGGCGCGCGGAGCCTCGCGCACTCGATCCGGGCGCGGTCGATCTGGTTCCGATCGCGCCCACGGGCGACGCCGTGTCTGTCCGTTTCGTGGTCAACGCCGGTCGGCCCGACGAGCGCGTCGTCGATCCTCTGGAATGGACCGTGCAGGCTTCCGACGTCATGGCCGACTCGCCGACACCTCGGACGCTCAAAGCGCACTTGGCCACGACAGGGTTCCATGTCTTTGCCGGCTCGGTGCTCGCTCGACATCGGCCCGACCAGCCCGAGACCTACGACGCCGACGGCACCGGCCAGATCGTCGGTCTGCACACCTTCGGCAGCGAGGTGATCGCCCTCACCACGGTGATGAACCCGGACGCGGAGACCGAGGCGCCCGAGTGGGTGGCAGACCTGCGACCGGGCGTAATCCCGGGTCCCGGCACGCCGGTGCGTGTGCGGATCTCGCGGCCGTGAGCGATCGACCGCTCACTTCGCGCTGGTCAGGCAGGCGTTGAGCACCGCCTCGGCGACGAGGCGGGCGTGCTTGGCCGCTTCCATCTCGCGGTTGACGTGGCGCGCGGCGATCGCCCCGGTCAGGAGGACCATCATCTGCGACGCGATCGACTCGGCCTTGTCGGCGTCGAGTCCGGCCTGCTCGACGCGCGTGCGGAGCAACTCGAACAACCCCTCGCCGTGGACGCGGGCGGCCTGGTTGATCGGGTCGGTGGGCGTCGGAAACTCGGTCGCGGCGCTCATGAAGATGCAGCCCCGGAAGTCGGTGCTGCGGAACCAGTCGTCGAACGAGTCGAAGATGGCGAGCAACTGCGCTTTGGGGTCTTCGCCGCCGCGCCGGCGGATGTCCTGCTCAAGGTCCTCGATCTCGATCGCGTGCCGCTCGGCGAGCACGGCGATGATCAGGTCGTCCTTGCTCTCGAAGTGGTTGTAGAAGGTCGTCTTGGTCACGCCGACCTCGGCGATGATCCGATCGAGCCCGACTGGGCCGAAGCCGTGCTGAACGAACAGGTTCGCGGCGGCGGTGATCAGGCGCTCCCGCGTTCCGCTCGGCGCAGCACGAGACGCTCCGTTCGGCGCGCCGCCCGCGCGTGCCGTGGACGCGGGAGCGGGGTCGCCTTGAGCGCCGGACGGGATGGACTTGCGTGTTGCTCGCACGAGGCCTCCCTTTCTCCCCACATCCCCACCACGTCACCAGCACCCCTCCCATACACGCGTTCTCATGGCCGCACAATCGGTCACTTGACCGGCAGTCAACCCGGGTTGACCCCGAGTCAATTGGCCGAGTTTGGCCGAAGGGGTAAGGTCGCCCGCTTCATGAACGTTCAAGATGCACATTCTACCCACATGTCCTGAATTCAGAGTCGACCCCCCTCCCCAGGTCCTTGCTGCCCGCCCCTTACCCCAAGCCAGAAACGGAGCGAACCATGTCCTTCTGCGTGTCAAGCCCTGCTCGTGACAGCCTAAACCAAGCCCCGAGCGTCTCCGGTGCGCCGAGCGAACCGGCCGGGGTCGGCGCACCGCTCGCGATGCGTGTTTCGATTTTCGCGTACGGAGTAATCTGCTACGCCGTCTTCTTCGGCACGTTCCTGTACGGCTTCGGCTTCATGGGCAACCTGATGGTGCCCAAGGCGATCGACTCGGCCCGGGCCGAGGGCGTCTCGTTCGCCACCGCGCTCGGGATCAACACGCTCCTGCTGCTGGTGTTCGCGGTGCAGCACAGCCTGATGGCCCGGCCGTGGTTCAAGGCCCGGTGGACGCGGGTCGTTCCCGAGCCGGCCGAGCGGAGCACCTATGTGCTGTTCTCGAGCCTGGCGCTGATCGCGCTGTTCTGGCTGTGGCAGCCGATGGGCGGGATCGTCTGGAACGTCGAGAACCCGACCACACGGATGGCGCTCTACGGCCTGTTCGCCTCGGGCTGGCTGCTTGTGCTGGTGACGACATTCCTGATCAACCACTTCGACCTCTTCGGGCTGAGGCAGGTCTGGCTCTACCTCAACGACCGGCCGTACACGCATTTGAAGTTCAAGACGCCGGGCGTGTACAAACTGGTTCGGCACCCGCTCTACGTCGGGTGGCTGGTCGGCTTCTGGGCGACGCCGACGATGACGGTTGCGCACCTGTTCTTCGCGCTGGTGACGACGGCGTACATCCTGATGGCGATCCGGTGGGAGGAGCGCGACCTGATCGACCACCACGGCAAGCATTACACGGACTATCGCAATCGCGTCGGGATGCTGGTGCCCAAGATGCGACGCGCCGAATCGTGAACGGCGGTCGCGCGGGTGGACGTTCGGCTCAGGCGGAGCGCTCGTCCTCGTCGGCGGCGGGCTCGATCTCGGGTGTGCGATGCTTGAAGGCACGCTCGAGCCTGGCGAGGTGGCCGGGCGAGGGATGGGCGACCGCGCCGCACTCGGGGCAGATGACGCCGTGGAGACCGATGGGCTCGCCTGTGAGGTCCTTGCCGCAGGAGAGGCAGGCTTGACCGGCAAGCCGGTGCGTCATCTTGTGCATCGTGACGGCGACGGCCGCGACGGTGACGCCGATGACGGGCCACATGGGCAGGCTGAAGGCGGTGAGCGTGAAGACGAGCAGCACAGCGCACAGCAGCGCGCCAAGAGCCCGGAGTTTGATCCGGCGGAGCCAGCGGCTGGGGCCTGAGGCGGGCTCGGCGGGGCGGGTTCGAGATCGGCGGGAGGGCTTCATCGGGTGGAATCGGGATCGGTCGGAGTCGGCGAGAGTGTACCCGGACGGTGGGGCATTGTGCGTTGCAAGGGAACCGGGCGTGGCGCGAGCGGCTCAGTCGTCGTCGGAGGCTCGCTGGACGTCGTTTCCTCGATACGCATCGATGATGGCGCGGATCCGCAGAGGGTTGGGCAGGTCGTGGGCCTGGATCTCGACGCCGGCGTCGCCCCCACCGCCGCCGGCGTTGCTGATGCCGATGCTGCCTGTGCGGAGGATGCGTTGAAGGAAGGTCTGTCGGACCTGGATGTCCTGGATCCGGTCGTGCAGGACCTCGCGAGAGTTGCGTGAAAAGAGGCCTTCTCGGAGGGTGGTTCGCTTGTTGGTGATGATGAGGGCAACGGAGCGCTTGAGCACCCACCAGACGGCGAGGGTGATCAGACCGGCGAGGGCGAGCAGAAGACAGGCGTACATGCCGATGGTGGCGACGGTGGCCCAGCCGCCAGCGTCATCGAAGAGGCCGGGGAGGCCGGTGCTTGGAGTCTCGACGGGTGCGGCGTCGGGGTCGGCGGGCATGACTGCGCGGTTTCGGCGCGCTGCGGCGAAGAGCCAAGTCGCACCCGCAATGGAGGCGGCGATGCCGAGCACGACGCCAAAGCCTCGTACGGGGTGGGCGCGGACGGTGACGGGGTGGATGGTGAGGACGTGGACCTCGGGGCCGGAGTCGGGCGGGAGGCCCATCGAGGAGGGCGTGTCCTTGGGCGCGGGACGCGGGGGACGCTCTCGTTCTGGCACCGGCGCGGGCGCAGGCGCGGGGACGGGTGCCGGGTGGCCGGGGCGACGGGCGCGGACGACGGTGATGTTGCCGCAGTAGGGGCAGGCCGCCTTTCGGCCCACGAGTTCGGCGTCGACCTCGAGTCGGCGGTCGCAGGCGTCGCAGAGGTAGGTGATGACGTCGTTGCCGGGCACGGGTCATTGTTCGCCCGGCAGCACGCTCAGGAGTTGATGCGCCAGGCGATGTTGCAGCGGGCGCATCGCAGGATGGCGCCGCGCTCGACGGTCTGCTTCGCGAGGGTGTCGCCGCAGGAACCGCAGATCGGTGGGCCGACCATGGGCAGTCGATTGACAAGGCCGCACTCGGGGCAGCGGATGGTCGCCTCGCCGGAAGGCTCGTGCGGGGGGAGGTCGCCGATGGCGTATCCGCAGTATTGGCAGTGGAACCAATCGGGCGGACGCGCCGCGGCGAGTTCGTCGGGATGAACGCGCCGATGGACGCGAGTCGGCGGCGGACTGCTCAAGATGAGCGCGATCACGATGAGCCCGAGGCCCAGCAGCCCGCCGGTGACGATGATCTCCAGCGTCCACGGCTTAAAGATGCGGAGATTGACCGCGGCGAGCGCCGCCGAGAACAGCACCAGCAGGACCAGCGCGACGAGCGCCAGACGGAGCGCCCGCCGCCTGGCCGCTCGGCGGCTTTGGACGCTGGAATGAAGATCGGTCGGCGGCGGGTCCACGAGGTCAGCCTACCACGCCGGAGCGGTTACGCTTGCGTGCGATGGCCAAGACTCTCCAGACCGACAAAGAGGCGGTTGCGGCGACGACTCCGCTCGCGGAGGTCAGCGCACCGGCCGCCACGGACGTGCCGACGCTGTACCTGATCGACGGGTATGCGCAGTTCTTTCGGGCGTACCACGCGATCCGGACGCCGATGACCAGCCCGGTGACGAAGGAACCGACGAACATGACGTTCGGGTTCCTCGGGATGCTGCTGAAGTTGCTGAGGCTGTGCAGGACGTCGGGTCGTGCGTACGTGGCGGTGTGCCTGGACGTGTCCGGGGATCGGGGGACGTTCCGGTCGGAGTTGTACGCGCCATACAAAGCGACTCGACCGCCGCCGCCTGAGGACCTTGAGCCGCAGGTTGAGCGGTGCCTTGCGACGCTGCGGCGCCTGGAGGTGCCGATCGTCGGGTCAGAGGGGTTCGAGGCGGACGACTGCATCGCGACGCTCGTCACGCGGCTTGCGGAGTCGAGCCCGGACGTGCGCGTGCGGATCATCAGCAAGGACAAGGATCTGAAACAGGTTCTGCGGTCGGGAGAGAACGGGGGATCGGTCGAGTTGTTCGACATCCACACGGACGAACTGACGACGGAGGAGAGACTGCGCGAGGAGTTCGGGCTGAGCCCCGCGCAGGTGATCGACATGCTGGCGCTGATGGGGGACAACGTGGACAACGTGCCGGGGGTTGCAGGCGTCGGGCCGAAGACGGCGGCGAAACTGGTTTCGGAGCACGGGACGCTGGACGGGGTGCTGGACGCTGCGGCCGCGGGGAAGATCAAGGGCAAGATGGGGGAGAAACTCGCGGCGGCGGCGGCGGACCGCGAAGCGCTTCACCTTTCGCGGCGGCTGGTGACTCTGCGGCACGATGTGCCGTTGAAGTTCGAACTGGAATCGGCGCGGTCGGAGCGCGTGCGGCTGGAAGAGTTGATCCCGATTCTGAAGGAACTGGGATTCAACCGGTATCAGGATGAGACGCGGGCGCTGCTGGGCGCGGATGCGCCGGCGGGAGAGATTGCAAGCACGGCCGGGGCCGCGGGCCGGGATGAGAAGTCGAACGCGACGGCGTCGGGCGCTGCGAAGCGTGCGACCGGGCCGGCGGGAACGGACAAGCCGACGGGGTTTGCAACGCTGTTCGATTCGTCGAGCGCTGCGTCGGGCGGATCGGGCGCGGGTGGGACCGCGCCGAGCGCGGATGCTCTGCGTGCGATCGCGGCTTCGGACGGGGAGTATCGGTGCCTGAGAACCCCGGAGGAACTTCGCGCTTTCGTGCGCGAGGCGGTTGACGTGATTCGGAAGGACGATGGGCTCGCGCTGTCGATCGACACGGAGACGACGGGGCTCTCGCCCATGACGTGCCAGTTGTGCGGCGTGTGCCTGTCGTACAAGCCGGGGACGGGGGTGTACGTGCCAGCGCGCTCGCCGGAGGCCGGTGCGCACATGGACGAGGCAACGGTGCTGGAGATTCTTAGGCCGGTGCTGGAGGATGCCTCGGTCCGGACGTGCGGGCACAACCTGAAGTACGACCTGATCGTGCTTCGGAACGCGGGCGTTCGGCTGGCGGGGTTCGTGCCGGGCGAGGGGGATGAGTCGGCAACACCGCCGTTCGACTCGATGGTGGCGTCGTACCTGATCGACGCGACGCGGTCGAGCCATTCGCTGGATGCGCTGGCGATGGCGCTCTTGAACAGGACGAACATCTCGATCAAGGACCTGCTGGGTCCGTCGACAGGATCGGGGTCGGGACGAACGAGCGCGCGGACGTTCGAGTCGGTGCCGCTGGAGGCGGCGACGCAGTACGCGGCGGAGGACGCGGACGTGACGCTGCGGCTTCGCGGGGTGATGCTGCCGCAACTGCGGGAACTCGGGCTGACGGGCCTCTTCGAGCGGCTGGAGATGCCGCTGGTGGAGGTGCTGGCGGAACTGGAGTTCAACGGGGTGCGGGTGGATCGGGCGGAACTGGACCGGCAGCGTGCGCGGCTGCAATCGCGGATCGACGAATTGAAGAAGGAGATCGACCGCGACGCGATGGAGTCGATCGGGAGAACCTTCAACCCGGACTCGCCGAAGCAACTGGCGGCTGCGCTTTTCAACAAGCCGGATGCTGCGCCGGGGTCGGGTGTTTCGGACGGTCCCGGGCTGGGGTTGCGGCCTGTGAAGCGGACGAAGACGGGGTACTCGACGGACGCGGAGGTGCTGGAGCAACTGGCGCAGGACGCGACGATCACGACGCGGATCCCGGGGTTGATCGTGGAGCACCGGGAACTGACGAAACTGGTGAGCACGTACCTGGTGGCGCTGGCGGAAGCGATCAACCCGCGGACGGGGCGGGTGCATTCATCGTTCAATCAGACGGTGGCGGTGACGGGGCGGCTTGCGTCGAGCGATCCAAACCTGCAGAACATCCCGATCAGGACGGATGTGGGAAGGGAAATCCGGCGGGCGTTTGTGGCGGAGGCGGGGCAGGCGCTGATCTCGGCGGATTACTCGCAGATCGAGTTGAGGCTGCTTGCGCACTTGTCGCGCGATCCGGCGCTGATTGAGGCGTTCCACCAAGGGGAGGACATTCACACGACGGTGGCCGCGCAGATCGCGGGTGTCTCGCCGGGTGAGGTGACCAAGAGTCAGCGGTCGGCGGCGAAGATGGTGAACTTCGGGATCGTGTACGGGATCACGCCGTTTGGGCTTGCGCGGCGGCTGGGGGTTTCGAACACGGAGGCGTCGACGATCATCGACGGGTACAAGAAGCGGTTCGCGGGGATCACGACGTTTTTGCAGGAGTGCGTTGACCAGGCGCAGCGGCATGGATTCGTGCAGACGATGCTGGGGCGGCGGCGGGCGATCCCGGACATCGAGTCGAGCAACCCTTCGCGCCGGGCTCTGGCGGATCGAACGGCGATCAACACGGTGGTGCAGGGCTCGGCCGCGGACCTGATCAAACTGGCGATGGTGGACATCCATCGCGAGTTGGAGCGGGTCAGAGGCGGGGAGGGAGGCGAGGATGGGGCGCTGAGCGGGTTGCGGATGCTGCTGCAGATCCACGACGAACTGGTGTTCGAGTGCCCGGCCGCGCGGGCGGAAGGGGCGAGGGCTTTCGTCGTGGAGCGGATGGAACGTGCGGCGTCGGCGTGGAGGACGCCGGACGGCGAGAGATTGACGCTGAGCGTGCCGATCCGCGTGGACGCGTCGATCTCGGAGAACTGGTTCGATGGGAAGTGAGGTCAGGCGCGGAAGAAGGCTTCAGCGCGGGGCGGCTGGTAGACGCCGCCGGGGAGGTTGAGGGCGCTGCGCAGGAGCGTGGTGGCCGCGAGGAGGAGGTCGGCGGGGCGCGGGTCGGGGGAGGTTGGGGCGTCGTGAGAATTGTCGAGGAGGATCGTGACGCGCAGCCAAGGCATGCCGTCGGGATCGGGCGCTCCGTCGAGGTGGAGGAGGGTGGCGGCGTCGGCGTGATCGGTGCTTGAGGTGAAGGGGAGGTGTGAGAGGCGGTGTTGGATCGCGCGGCGAGAGAGGAGCCGGCACTCGCGAGGGTGGGGCTCGGTGCCGATCGATAGGATGAGGTGCGCCTCAGCATGGGAGCGGCCAGCGCTGTTGAGCGTGGCGCGGACTTCGAGGTGTGATGAGGTGATCGAGGTCGTGCCGATGCTTGCGAGTTCCGGGAGACCGTCGAGCGCTCCAGCGGAGCGGAGCGCACCGGGATCGATCTCCCATGCGATGCGGAGCGCGGCGGGGAGGGCGAGTTGAGGTGTGCGAGGCCGGGTGAGCGCGAGGGAGGGGACTTGCGCAACGTGCAACGCCGACGGGGCGTTGCGCCCGGACCATCCGCGAGAGGGATTCGTGGCGTGCGTGCTCACGGCGGAACCTCAGACCAGTTTGCTCAGGAGGGAGGCCGCAACGCGGAGTCCCTTGCCCTCCGCGCCGACGAAACGCTCGGCGAGGCGGTCGATCGTTTGGATGAGTTCGAGCATGTCGTCGAGCCGGCGGTTGTGGGCGTCGAGTTCGGACTGGGTGACGGGGCGGTCGGTCTCGTGGACGTCGCTCGAGGGTGTGAAGCGGACCAGACCGATGGGCTGGTGGGTTCGGTCGCGGACTTCGTGGAGGGTGGTGAGGAGGGGGTGGATCTCGCGGCGGAGGCGCTCGCGGATGACCTTGCGCGAGAGCGCCCAGACGTCGGACTCGGCCTGGAAGTACTCCTTGCGGTCGCCGCGACGGTGGACGCGAGCGACGAGGCCCCACTCGACGAGGGAGCGGAGGGACATGCTGGCGTTGCCGCGGCTGATGCGGAGCCTGCCCATGACCTGGTCGGTGTTGAGGGGCTCTGAGGTGATGAAGAGCAGGGCGAAGACCTCGGCCATGGTGCGTGAGACACCCCAAGCCGGCCCCATCTGTCCCCACGCGGCGATGAACTGATCGCGGACGGCCTCGAAGTCGTCGCGGGAGATGGGAGGCGGAACGGGTCGCTGGCGTGGCATGGTGATAGAAAGGTATCGTGTGGCGGGCGCGCGGGCAACAGACATTTCAGAAAGTTCTGAAAGTTTTGGCTGACGGTTGTTATTTGTTTGGGTGGGACTCGGGGCGGAAACGGGAGGGCGGATGCGCCGGCGCGGGGTGGGCAGTACGATCGGCCCTATGCCGAACGTTCATCCGACCGCGCTGGTCTCGCCGCAGGCCGTTCTCGCTGAGGACGCGGAGGTTGGACCGTGGTGCGTGCTGCTCGGTCGGGTGGTGCTGGGCGCGGGGGTGCGGCTGCACGGGAACAACTATGTGCAGGGGACGGGCGGGCCGGTGGAGATCGGCGCGGGAACGCAGGTGTATCCGTTCGCGTGCATCGGGTATGAGCCGCAGGATTACAAGTTCAAGCCGGGCTCACCGACGGCGGGGGTTCGGATCGGGAAGGAGTGCCTGATTCGCGAGCACGCGACGGTTCACGCGGCGAGCAACACGGAGCACCCGACGACGCTGGGGGACCGGGTGTTCCTGATGGTCTCGACGCACGTGGCGCACGACTGCATGATCGGTGATCGCGTGGTGATGGTGAACGGGGCGGGGATCGCGGGGCACGGGCGGATCGAGAGCGACGTGACGCTCGGCGGGAACGCGGTGATCCACCAGCACTGTCGGCTGGGGAGGCTGGTGATGATGTCGGGGGACTGCGCGGTGTCGCTGGACGTGCCGCCGTTCTGTACGGTGAACGAACGGAACCGGATCGGCGGGTTGAACCTGGTCGGGCTGAGACGGAGCGGGATGCCGGCCGCGCAGATCGGTGCGCTGCGGGTTGCGTTTCGGGACCTGCTGAGGAACCCGATGCCGCGGTCGGAGGTGGTGCGGGAGTTGCGCGAGCGGGCGGCGGCGGACGGAGCCTCAGCGCCCGCGCTGACGGAACTGGCGGACTTCATCGAGGCGAGCAAACGCGGGATCACGCCGGGGATGGGCAAGCCGGCGCGCGGCTCGGTGGGGGCGGGCGCGGGCGTGAGCGGCGAAGGGGAGATGTAAGGGAGGCGGGCGCAGCGAGAGGCGAGGGATCAGTACGCCAGGCACTGGCCGATGGCCTCGCCGATGCGTTTGGCGTCGGGGAGGTACTCGAGTTCGAGTTTGTAGTAGGGCATGACGGTGTCGAAGCCGCAGACGCGCTGGACCGGCGCTTCGAGGTGGAGGAAGCAGCGCTCCTGGATGATCGTGGCGATTTCGGCGCCCATGCCGCAGGTCTTGGGCGCTTCGTGGACGATGACGCAGCGGCCGGTCTTCTCGACGCTCGCGGCGATGGTGTCGGCGTCGATGGGGTAGATGGTGCGGAGGTCGATCAATTCCGCGCTGACGTCCTCGGGCAACTGATCGATGGCCTCGAGGCACTGCACGACCGAAGCGCCCCACGACACGACGGTGAGGTCGGTTCCCTCGGTGACGATCTTGGCCTGGCCGATGGGGACGGTGTACTCGTCCTCGGGCACTTCCTCTCGGAAGGCGCGGTAGATGCGCTTGGGCTCGAAGAAGAGGACCGGGTCGGGGTCGCGGATGGCGGAGATGAGCATGCCCTTGGCGTCGTAGGGCGTGCTGGGCATGACGACCTTGAGGCCGGGCGTGTGGGCGTAGATCGCCTCGGGCGAGTCGGAGTGGAGTTCCGGGGCGTGGATGCCGCCGCCAACGGGGACGCGGATGGTGAGCGGCACGGTGATGGCGCCGCGGGTGCGTGTGCGGAAGCGTGCGGCGTGGTTGACGAGTTGGTCGTACGCCGGGCCGAGGAAGCCCTCGAACTGGATCTCGGGGATGGGGCGCATGCCGGCCATGGCCAGGCCGATGGCGGTGCCCATGATGCCGGACTCGGCGAGGGGCGTGTCGACAACGCGATCAGCGCCGAAGCGGGCCTGGAGACCTTCGGTGACGCGGAAGACGCCGCCGTTCTTGCCGACGTCTTCACCGAGGATCACGACGCGCGAGTCGGCCTCCATCTCCTGGGTGAGGGCAAGGTTGATGGCTTGGACGAGGGTGAGGTTGGCCATGATGTGGTACCTGGGTCAGATCGCTTCGAGAGAAGACACTTCACCACCGAGACGCAGAGGGCACCGATACGGGAGAATCGATCGGAGCGAGTTTATGCGTCGGGATCGACCGGGGTCGCGAACCGGATCAGGTCGACAATGCGGCGGCGTGTGGCCTCACAATGATCGACCACCGTAGCGACACCTCCCCACGGGTGCTTGCCCAAGTGGGGTCGATAGTCGGCTGTGACCGAGACAGTCCACTCTGAGTGCCCCGCGTCACGGAACGGCCGAGTGCGGATGCTGATCTCGATGCGTGATCCGCTGCCGACTGGAGCGGCGTCTTTGAACCGATCCGACGACAGCGTGGCCGAGAGACCGCTCGATTCTCTGCTCGACGTGGCGGGACGGACGAGGTTGAAGCCGGCGATGCGCAGATCTTCGCGGATTGTGGCGAGCGTCGCGTTGATGTTCGCACCTTGACTGTCGATGGGCAGCACGAGCGTCGTTCGATCCGAGTACACGGTTGTTGCGCCGTGTCGTTCGGTGGAGCAAGCGCCGAAGACTACCATCGCTATGACGAGCACACACACGATGTTCGCTCTTATCGCCATGGTTCGCTTCCTTCCGGGTACGAGTACGATCACCATCGGGCCAGATCTCTCCGGACGCATTCGACCATCGCCGGCGGACTCGCTCCACTATGCGTGAAGGTGCGGAGTCGAACAGTGTCAAGCGTCGATCGAACGCTCAGGCTGGTACACTCGCACCCGACCGGGTTGAACGATCCAGATGTGCCCGTCCGGCCCCGGGAGCAGCCGATCTCCTGACTATTCACGCTCGCGATCGGCCAGGGCGTCCCGCAGCGTTTCCACCAACAACAGGATGGCCGCTCGATCGTTTCTGGCTGCGAGCCGGAGGAGCACCACGCCCCGATGCTCGGCGGGCGGGTAAAGCAGTGGGTTTGCGAACTCGGCGTCGAGCGTGACAAGGCATCGCGCGTCGTCGCGGCAACGTTCGAGCAGTCTCGCATCGCTCCAGCCGAACAAACCCTGCTCCGCAACCGAGCATGCGTCGTATCCGGCCGCGGTGAGGACGGCGAGCGCGGAGACGCCGAGGTTCTCATCGCACTCGAATCTCAAGCGGGCTTCCTGAGTGGAAGATCGACGTATCGCTCGCGGCTCATTTCGGAGCCGTAGGCGATGCAGGCCAGAATGTCGTCGCGGACGAGTTGAGGGTAATCGTGGAGGATGTCGTCGATCGACATTCCTGACGCGAGCATGTCGAGAATGAGCGACACCCATATCCGATGCCCTCGGATGCAGGGCTTACCGAAGCACACGGTGGGATCGACGGAGATGCGGTTCAACAGTTGCGGGTTGGCCATGATGCTGAACTCCTTCGACCGATCCGATCAACGTCGCTCGGCTTCCAGACCGGCCTGCTCGGGCTTTTGTCCGAGGCTGCTGGTGCGGAGCGTGCGCTTCTGCGTTTCGAGTTCTGGATCGATCGTCTCGAAGGTGTAGTCGAAGATGTCGTCGATGCTGGGGCTCTCTATTCCCTCGGCGTTGCGAACGACCTCGGCGACGATGACCTTGGCGCGGTCTTCGATCTCCTGCTGCCGCGTGTCGTTCCAGAGGCCCTTGCCTTCGAGGTACTTGCGCGTGCGGATGATCGGGTCTTTGGCGCGCCAACTGGCGACCTCGGCCTCGTCGCGGTAGCGGCGGGCGTCGTCCGCAGTGGTGTGGTCGCCCAGCCGGTACGTCACCGCCTCGATCAGCGTGACCCCGCCGCCGCTGCGGGCGCGGGAGAGGGCGTCCTTGCTGGCCTTGTACACCGCGAAGAGGTCGTTGCCGTCGACCTGGATCGCGTGGGCGCCGTAGGCGATGGCCTTCTGCGCCACCGTCTCGGAGTTCATCTGGATCTCGCGCGGGACGCTGATGGCCCATTGGTTGTTCTGGCAGAAGAACACCACCGGCACGTTCAGCGTCGTGGCAAAGTTCATCGCCTCGTGGAAGTCGCCCTCGCTGGTGGCGCCGTCGCCGAAGTAGGTGATGACGGCGCGGTCTTCCTTTCGCAACTTGAAGGCCCAGGCCATGCCGGTGGCGTGGAGCATCTGGGTGCCGATGGGGATGGAGATCGGGGTGACGTTGACTCCCTCGGGGATCTGGTTGCCGCGTTCGTCGCCCATCCAGTGGAGCAGGATCTTCTCCATCGGCAGGCCGTGGAGGAAGAGCGCTGCGTTCTCGCGGTAGCAGGGGACGAGCCAGTCCTTGCCCTTTCTTGCTGCGAAGCCGGAACCGAGGGCTGCGGCCTCCTGCCCCTTGTTCTGCGGGTAGGTGCCCATGCGGCCGGAGCGCTGAAGTTTGAAGGCGACTTCGTCGAGGTGGCGGCAGATGTTCATCTGCTCGTAGAGAAAGACGACCTGCTCGTCGGTGAGCGTGTCCTTCGCTAGCTTTTCGTCGAGAACGCCGTTCTCGTCGAGGATCTGGAGGTGGTCGATCTGGGCCTTGAAGACGGTCCGGATGGGCATGGGGACCTCCTGAGAGACAGGGAGCAATGAGCGGACGGCCCGACGACACCGGGCGAACTTGGCGCTCGGTCGGGTGTGAGACTAGGTTATGCCGAGCGTGCGGGAGAGGCTCAGCGGTAGGCGGCGGCGGGGTGCGACTGGCTGAAGGCCTCGCCCGGGAACTGCTTGATGCCGTCCTGCGAGACCGCGCGACCAGTGCCCTTGGCGACAGGCGAGCGCTCCGGGATGGTGAAGTCGGAATTGGGGAGCGTGTCGGTGTACTTGAGCGCGGCGTCGGCGGCGGCGAGCATGGTGTCGTCGGCGTTCTCGTAGCATGCGCGGAAGTTCTCGCGGATCTCGAGTTCGGCGAGGTCGAAGAAGTGGATCGCGGCCGCGCGGTCGCGTTCGAACTCGGCGTCGGCGCTCTTGCCGTTGCCCTGGCGGGCGCGGAGGTCGGCGTCGAGCCTTGCGAGGGTGCAGATCCAGGCGTGGAGCAGGACCGCGGCGTTGGCGATGCGTGCCTGCAGGGCCTGGCGGTCGAGCAGTTTGACGTCCCACTGCTTGCTCATGATCTTGAACTGGTACGTCTGTTCGCGGACCATCCGCGCTGCTCGCTCGGCGTAGGGCTGCAATTCCGGGGAGATGTTGCGAATGACGGGCATCGCACGGCGGATGCCGAGGAAGACCTCCATGCCGAGCGGGATCGCACGCTTCATGATCTCGGGTCGGAGGCCGTTGCGGAGCGCCTTGGCGGCGAACTTGCCGAGAGGCTCGTCGTCGTCCTTCATCACCGCGTCTTTGATGCCGACCATCATCTCGGCCAACTGCTTGCCGCCGTAGCCGAAGATGTAGGACTGCATGACCTCGTTGGCACCCTCGACGATGAGATTGATGCGTGAGTCACGGAAGATACGCTCGACCTCGTTCTCGGTCATGTAACTCTCGCCGCCCATGATCTGGAGGGCGTCGTTGACGGCACGCCAGCCCATCTCGGAGCAGAAGACCTTGCAGAGCGCGGTCTCGACCTGGATGTCCTCGTCCTTGCGGTCGAGCATGCCGGTGGTCATGTAGAGCACGGCGTCCATGGCGTAGCAGAGTGCGGCCATGTGGGCGATGCGCTGGCGGACGAGTTCCTGCGCTGCGAGGGGCTTGCCGAACTGGAATCGCGTCTGGGACCACTTGACGGACTGGTCCATGGCGCGGCGTGCGCCGCCGAGCATCCCGGCGCTGAGGGTGCAGCGGCCGTAGTTGAGGCACGAGAGGGCCATCTGCAGGCCGCGGCCTTCCTGTCCGAGGAGGTGGTCCTTGTGGACGCGGACCCCGTGGAAGCGGATGCGCGCCTGCCACGTGCCGCGGATTCCGCACTTGGAGCGGTTTTTCTGGAAGATCTCGACGCCCTCCTGCCACGGGTGCATGACGAGCGCGCTGATCTTGCCCTTGCCGTCGGCGCGCTTCTCGCGGGTCATGACGGTGAACAAGCCGGAGATGGCGCCGGAGGTGGCCCACTTCTTTTCGCCCGTGACGACGTAGTAATCGCCGTCCTTGACGAAGTAGGTCTCTTGTCCGCCGGCGTCGCAGCCGACGTTCGGCTCGGAGAGGCAGAAGGCGCTGACCCAGTCCTTGGCGAGGTGCGGGAGCCACTGCTTCTTCTGCTCATCGCTGCCGAAGAGCATGACGGCCTTGCAACCGATGGACTGGTGTGCGGAGACGAGCACGGCGGTTGAGCCGTCGTACTTGCCGATGAGTTCGAGGACGCGGTTATAACTGGTGATGCCCATCCCCAGGCCGCCGTGCTCCTTGGGGATGGTCATGCCAAGAACGCCGAGTTCGAAGAGTTTGTCGATCACCCAGCGAGGGATTTCCTGCTCCTGATCGATCTGGATGGCGGGATGTTCGGTCTTGAGATAGGCCTCGAGCCTGGCGAGCAACTGGTCGCACTCGGCCTGCTCGCGGGCGTCCTGCTGGGGGTAGGGGAAGTAGAAGTCCTCCTTGATGTTGCCCCAGAAGATGTTCTTGACGGGGCCCATCTTCGTGGGTTCCGCGCCCAGCCACTCCTCCGCCTGCTCGAGGAGTTTGCGGTCGGCTTCGGAAATGCCCTTGAGGTTCTTCAGGTCGGACATGGGGGGCGGACTCCGGAAGAGTGGGTCGCTTGGGGGATCGAGCATCGGGGCGGGGGAAGGCCCACCGGCATCATTCGCTCACTTCCTGCTCTTGTCGAAAAAGGCCTGTATGGCCGCACGGCCGGCGGGAGTGGAGCGGAGGCGGACGAGTTCGCGCCTTTCAACGTCGAGCGCGGCCTGCCAGCCGGTATCGAGCCCAGCGCGGACGGCGGCGACGACCGCCTGAGCGGGCTCGGTTGGGGGGAGGGAGCCGTGGATCTGTGCTAGGGCGCCGGCGACGACGGACCTGCGGTCGGCCCTGCCGTTCCACCGGCTGGGTGCTCCGTCGCGCCGACCGCCCGGGATGGTGCCGAGACGCTCGGCGACCCACGACCGAGCGGTGTCGAGGAGGGCCGAGGGAGCGTCGGCGACTCGGTCGAAGAGTCCGGCTTTGATGGCGTCGGCAACCATCATGGTTTGGCCCGTGGCGGTTCGGACGATGCCGTCGGCGGGATTCATGCGGGCGGGGAGGAGGTTGGTCCCCCCCCAGCCTGGGCAGATGGAGAGTCCGGTTTCGGGGAGCCCGACCGGGTAGGGCTTGTCGTTGCAGGTCGGCGAGGCGATGAGGGCGTCGCAGTGCATGGCGATCTCGAGGCCCCCGCCGAGCGCTGCGCCGTTGATGGCAGCGGCGGTGGTAAATGGCAGATCGGCGAACATGCCGAAGACGCGCTGGCCGTAGGCGAGGTAACGGTCGAGTTGGTCGTCGTTGAGGCCGCCGGGGGCGTCGGCGCTTGTGGAGGGGGCTTGGATGGCTTTGAGGTCGGCTCCGGCGATGAAAACGCGGGGTGAGCCGGAGGCGAGGACGAGGCCTCGGGTGGAAGCGGGAAGAGCGCGGAGGGTCGCTTCGATTCGCTGGATGAGGGGGTGGTCGAGGACCACCATCGGACCCTGATTGGGCTGGAGGGTGATGGTGGCGATGCCGGCGTGAGGGCCGGATTGGACAAGGTCGATCGGGAACGGCTCGATGCTCACGGGTGCTCCTGCTTTGGCGGGGAGGTGGGTGGGGAGTGGTCAGTCTACGGGGGCGGTTTGGGGGTTGACCGGCCGCGTGGCCTCGTCAGAATCGAGCATGGCTGAACGTGTGTCCAAAGTCGGTGTGGGGATCGTGGGTCCGACTGGGTACACGGGGCTCGAGTTGATCGAGTTGATTATGCGACATCCGGCGATCGAGATCGCGTATCTGGCGTCGGCGCGGACGCCCGCGCCGGCGATTGATGAGGAGTTTCCCCGGCTGAAGGGGAGGCTGCCTCGGGAGCGTGTCGGTTGTGAGGCGATCGACTCGGGGCGGATCGCGGAGCGGTGCAAGTTGGTGTTTCTGTGCCTGCCGCACGAAGCGGCGATGGAACAGACGCCGGGGCTGCTGGCGGCGGGGGTGAAGGTGGTGGACTTGTCGGCGGCGTATCGACTGCGGGAAGCGGAGACGTACGAATCGGCGTATGGGCATGCGCACACGGACGTCGAGAACCTCGCGGGGGCGGTGTACGGGCTGACGGAGTTTGCGCGTGAGCGAGTGCGAGGGGCTCGGCTGGTGGCGAACCCCGGGTGCTATCCGACGGCGGCGGCGATCGCTCTTGTGCCGCTGCTGCGGGCGGGGCTGATCCGCGCGAACTCGATCGTGATCAACGCGGCGAGCGGGGTGAGCGGCGCGGGTCGAAGCCCGAAGGCGAACCTGCACTTTCCGGAGGCGAACGAGAACTACTCGCCGTACGGGATCGGGACGCACCGGCATCAGCCGGAGATCGGACAGAGCCTGAGGCGGTGGGGGATTCCACCGTTCGGAGAGGATCTGATCGCGCCGGGGATCGAGGGGTGCGACGATCCGTTGTTTGTGCCGCACCTGCTGCCGATCGAGCGCGGGATTCTCGAAACGATCTATGCGCTGCCGGTTTCGGACGGGCTGAAGACGTCGCAACTGCAGGAGGCGCTGTGCGAGGCGTATCGGGATGAGCCCTTCGTGGTGGTTCGAGATGGGGACCCGACGATCACGCTGCGCGACGTGCAGCGGACGAACCGGGTGCACGTTAATGCGCGGATCGTGTGCCCGCGTGCCGGACGCGCGGGGCGCGAGGAACCGCGGGTGGTGGTGATCGCGGCGGAGGACAACCTCGTGAAAGGGGCATCGGGTCAGGCGGTGCAGAACGCGAACCTGATGCTGGGGCTGGAGGAGTCGCTCGGGCTGGTCTGATACGCTGTGTGCGTGAACCGGGAATCTCTCAACGCGGGCAAGCCCCCCACTGCTCATGGCGCAGCCAGGTCGGTGACGGAGCACGGCGTCGCGGCGATCGGTCCGATCCCGCCGATGCCGTATGTTGCGCCGCCGGTGTGGGCCGAGCCGGGGCCGAAGGTCGGGCGGTTTGCGCACTCGATGGTGATGAACCAGCCGGAGATGCTGGAGGATGCGCGGCTGTGCGAGGCGGTGGGGAAGTGCTCGGTCGCGCTGATCGGGCTGGCGGACGACCTCGGGGTTGAACTGAACGGCGGGCGGATTGGCGCATCGCAGGGGCCGAACGCGTTTCGGTCCGCGCTGGCGCGGTATGGGGTGGCGGACCCCGCGGGGTGGGAGTGGCCGCGGGTGTTCGACGTGGGGAACGTGATGCCCTCGCCGGGTGACGATGCGGCGGCGCTGGACGAAACACATCGGCGCGTGACGGAGACGGTCCGGAGCGTGCTGGAGTTCAGCCGGGGCCGGTTGTTTCCGATCGCGGTTGGGGGCGGGCACGACCTGACGTACCCGTTTGCGCGGGGCGTGATCGAGTACTGGTCGTCGCGCGGGGTGAAGATCGAGTCGGCGGTGTACTTTGATGCGCACCTGGACGTGCGTGAGACGGCGGGGAGCGGGATGCCGTTCCGTCGGTTGGTTGAGACGTGCGGGATCACGCGGCTGGCGGTGTTCGGCGCGAGCGCGATGGCGAACGACCGTGACCACGTGCGGTGGTTCGAGGAGCACGGGGGCGTGTACGCGGAACAGTGGAAGTTGACGGGGCCGAGCGTGGCGAGCTTTGACCTGGACGTGCTGGATGCGTCGCACGCGCCGGGGGTGAGCGCGATGAACCCGGCGGGGTGGAGCGTGGTCGAGGCGGCGGAGATCGTGGAGGCGGCGGGGCGGAGTTCGCAGGTGCGGTGCTTCGACATCATGGAACTCAATCCCGCGCACGACGAGCGGGGACGGACAGCGCGGGCGGCAGCGCATCTGTTCCTGGCGTTTCTACGCGGACTGTCTGCGCGGGGGAGCGCATGAGGGGCGTGGAGCGGAGCATGGCCGAGCGAGCTGGCAGGGAGAGTGCGAAGGGTGCGTGCGAGAGCGGAGCGGGCGTGCTCGTGGTGCGCGATGCACGCGTGCTGACCATGAAGCCCGGCGGAGTGGATGGGGCGGGGGCGCTGCGTGGGGAGAAGATGCGGGAACTGGGCGTGTTGCCGCGAGGGGACGTGGTCATCGATCGCGGGAGCGGGATGATCGTGGAGGTTCGCGCACACGCTGATGCAGCGCGGATTCCGGCCGGGGCGGAGGTGCTCGAGGCGCGCGGGCGCGTGCTGATGCCGGGGTTCGTGGATTGCCACACGCACGCGTGCTGGGCGGGTTCGCGCATCGATGAGTGGGAGATGAAACTCGCGGGCAGAACGTATCAGGAGATCATGGCGGGCGGGGGCGGGATCATGAGCACGGTTCGCGCAGTGAGGGCGGAAGACGAAGGGGCGCTGGTGGATGCGCTGCTGGGCCGGCTTGAAGTGATGCTGGCGTGCGGCACGACTACGGTGGAAGTGAAGAGCGGGTATGGGCTGGACGAGGCCACCGAGTTGAAGATGCTGCACGCGATTCTGTCGGCCAGGGGGCGGTTTGCGGGAACGGTTTCGCCTACGGCGCTGCTCGGGCACGCGATCGACGCGGGGCACTTGGGAGGGCGCGACGCGTTCGTACGCGACACGGTGGCGCGGACGCTGCCGCAAGCGCTGCGGGTGCTGCACGAAGGGGGAATCGAGCCGACAGTGGACGCTTTCTGCGAACAGGGAGCGTGGACCGTGGAGGAGTGCGTGCGGCTGTTCGAGGCTGCGCGGACGCTGAACCCGCACACGCGGGTCCGTGTTCATGCGGACCAGTTCAATTCACTGGGGATGGTCCGCGAGGCGGTGCGGCTCGGGGCGGTGTCGGTCGATCACCTCGAAGCATCGTCGGAGGCGGACTTGGTGGCGCTCGCGCAGAGCCGGACGTTCGCGGTGATCCTGCCGTGCTGCGGGTTTCACCTTGACGGGCGGTTCGCGAACGGACGGACGCTGGTGGACCACGGCGCGGCGGTGAGCGTGGCGAGCAACTTCAACCCCGGCTCAGCGCCTTGCGCGAGCATGGGGATGGCGATCGCGCTGGCGGTTCGCCATTGCGGGCTGACGGCGGCTGAGGCGATCTGCGCAACTACGCGGAACGCGGCCGCGCTGATGGGCTTTGCGGACCGGGGGTTTGTTGCGCCCGGCGCGCGGGCGGACCTGGTGCTGTTGCGGCACACGGATGAGCGTGCGCTGGCGTATGAGTTCGGCGGCAACCCGGTCGAGAGGGTGATCGTGAACGGGCGCGTGGCGAATTGAGGCAGTGGAACTCTCCGTGCGTCAGTCGTTGCCGATGGCAAGATCGACCAGTTCGCCCTCGACGGTGTTGGAGCCGTTCCACGAATTGATGCGCGGCGTGATGACGGCCCGCACGGGCACGCCAGAGCGCAGGCGCTCGAGCGGGCGATCGGGGTGATCGTGGAGGCGGTCGGCCCAGTTCCACGCGACGACGCGGAAACGGGCGTTGCCGGAAGCGCCCGGACGATCTTGGCCGAAGGTGAGGGCCAGATGCTTGCCGGTGGCACCCATCGGGCGGGGCGCTTCGCGCAATCGCAGGCCGTCGATGCGGAGGTTCGGCTGGGGGTTGTCGCGGCCGAAGGGGGCCATGCACTCGAGAAGTCGGACCTCGTTGAGCCGGAGATCGGCGAGGGTGGTGTCGGCGTCGATCTCGACGGCGGGAACGAGCATGTCGTCGGTGATCGACGCGTTGGCGTGGGCGATGAAGGACTCGATGAAGCCGGGGAGTTTGACTTCGTAGAGGTGCAGGCCCGCGGCCATGTCGTGGCCTCCGAATCGCTCCAAGTGCGCAGCGCAGGCGGTGAGCCCGGCGTGGAGGCTGTAGCCGTTGATGGATCGGCCCGAGCCGGAGTACATGATCGGCGATGGTGCATCGGCGGCGGAGGGGTCGGGTGACCCGCTCTTGCAGAGGAGGATGACGGGTCTGCAGAAACGATCGACCAAGCGCGAGCAGGCAATCCCGACGACGCCGGGGTGCCATTGGTCGTGGGCGAGAACGATGGCTCGCTGGTTGCGGCCGGTCATGCCGGACTCGAGCGCCATGGCCTGGGCCTGCTCGGCGATGCGCTGCTCGACCTTGCGTCGCTCATCGTTCTGGGCTGAGAGTCGCTCGGCGATGGCCTTGGCGCGAGCGCGATCGGCGGTGGTGAAGAGTTCGACGGCCTCGGCGGCATGGCCGAGTCGGCCGGCCGCGTTGAGGCGTGGGGCAAGGCGGAAGCCGACATCGGAGGAACTGACCGTGTCGCCGTCGAGTTTGGAAGCGCGGACAAGTGCCTCAAGACCAACGAAACACGAGTGCTTGACGCGGTCGAGACCGAAACGGGCGATCACGCGGTTCTCATCGACGAGCGGCACGACGTCGGCGATGACGCCGAGGGAGGCGAAGGCGAGGAGATCGACCAGGAGCGTGCGGATGTCTGGAGGGACGCGGTCGCTGCCGCACGACATGGTGCAGAGCCGCCAGGCAAGTTTGTACGCGACGCCCGCGCCGCACAGCTCGCCGAAGCCGTACTCCGAGCCCGGCAGACGCGGATGGACGATGGCGAAGGCGTCGGGGAGACCGTCGGCGGGGTCGGGGAGGTTGTGGTGGTCGGTGATGATGAGGTCGACGCCGAGCGTCCGCGCTCGGCGGGCGGGCTCAAAGGCGGTGACACCGCAGTCGACGCTGACGATGACGGGCGGCGGTGAAGAAACCGCCGCGAGTTCCTCGATGGCGTCGGCGTTGAGTCCGTAGCCCTCTTCGATGCGGTGTGGGACGTATGTAAGAATCTGATCGGGGCGGGCGTCGGGCCTGAGAGCGCGGAGCGTGTGGAACAGCACGGCGGTCGCGGTCACGCCGTCGACGTCGTAGTCGCCGTAGATGACGATGGTCTGATCGGCGCGGAGGGCTTCGAGCAAGCGCTCGGCAGCGCGGTCGACACCGGGGAGCGAAGCCGGGTCTCGAAGGTGGGAGAGTTTTGGGTCGAGGAAGAGTGATCGAGCGTCGGAGTCGGTCCATCCTCGGGCAGCCAGTACGCGGTCAACAAGCCGGGATGTCGATGCCAACGCGGCCACGGCGTTGGGTGATCTGGGTATCCATCGGCGGATGAGTCCTTTCACGGTGTGAGCGTACCGTGTGACACGGAGGCGGTAAACCGAATCCGCTCGGTCGGCGGGTTCGCGGATGCGGGTGGAACTGTCGGTTGACATGCGACGCGATACGATCGGCAGCGGCGAGGGTGTGGGCGTGGCGGCCGCATGGAGGCGCGCATGGTTCGGCTGTCGAAGATCTACACCAAAACCGGGGATGGCGGAACGACCGGGTTGGGGGACGGCCAACGCGTGCCGAAGACCGACGCGCGCGTCGAGGCGTACGGGACGGTGGACGAAGCGAACGCGGCGATCGGGGTGTGCGTGCTGGCCGCGGAGGGAGCGGGGAACGGGCAGGACCGGAGGGCGGAGATTCGGGCGCTCCTGGTGCGGATTCAGAACGAGTTGTTCGACGTGGGGGCCGACTTGTGCTGCCCGGTGGAGGCGGGGGAGAAAGATGGCTCGCGGCTGCGGATCACCGACGAGCAGGTTCGCCGGCTGGAGTCGGCGATCGACGAGTACAACGAACGGCTGACCGCGCTCAACTCGTTCGTGCTGCCCGGCGGGACGGCGTTGTCAGCGCATCTGCACGTGGCAAGGACGGTGGTTCGGCGTGCCGAGCGGTGCGCGGTTGCACTGCTGACGGCTGAGCCCGACCGGACGCGGGCGGAGACGGTGCGGTATCTGAACCGGCTGAGCGATCTGCTGTTTGTGCTGGGTCGAGTGGCGAACCAGGACGGCGCGAAGGACGTGAAGTGGGTGCCCGGGGCGGGGCGGTAGGCAGGCGGGTCGGAGCGCCGATGTAACGAACGATGAACCCCGCGACACCGCACACGAGCGAGTATCACGGCGCCTTCGAAGTGGAGCAGGCGCGGTCGCTTCGTCGACGGTTCATGCAGTACTGCGTGGTGGTGATCGCGCTGATCCTTGCGTGGCGGTTGGGCGCTGCGCTGATGACGTACGGGCTGAGCGGGATGGGCGGGGCGGTCGCTTCGGCGGGGGCGAACGCGGACCAGGTGGTGCGGTGGTCGGCGGCGTTCATTCGCGCTGCGCTGTACGGGTGGGCGCTTTGGGTGAGCGCGCGGCGGGCGATCAAGCGCGAGGATCTGCTGAGGCTGGCGTTCGGGTTGATCCTGGCGTCGGGGTTTGTGGCGCTTGCGGCGAACGTGGCACAGTTGATGGTGGCGAGCGACGGCGCTCCGCTGATTCGCGGCACATCGGCGGTCACGCTGGGGATCAGCGGCGCGATCGCGGTGTTGATCGTGCACCTGTTGGCGTGCGTGTTTCTGCCGTTCCGGCCGTCGGAGGCGGTTCGAGTCGCGGTGCCGCTGGTGGCGGCGAACGTGCTGATCACGGCGGCGTTCGGCTTCCGCACGCCGCTGGTGACGGTGCTGACCATTCTGCTGATCGCGACGGTGGCGTTCCCAGGCATCGCGGTGTGCTGGTGGCGGTTCTCGAGGTTCCGTGAGCAATACGCGGTTCGGCAGATCCGCGGGCGGTACTCGGAACTTCGGCGAGAACTGGTGGATGCCAGACGGCTGCACGAGGCGCTGTTCCCGCCGCAGGTAACGGATGGGCCGCTGCGGCTTGGGTATGTGTACGAGCCGATGCGCCAAATCGGGGGTGACTACCTGTTCGCCCGGTTCGAGCCGGACGCGAGGAGGCCGAAGCGGTTTCACCTGCTGATCATCGACGTGACGGGGCACGGGATCGCGGCTGCGCTGACGGTGAACCGGCTGTACGGGGAGATCGAGAGGCTGTTCGCGGAGAATCCGGAGACCGGGCCGGGTGAGGTGCTCGCAGCGCTGAATCGCTACGTGCATCTCACGCTGTCGAGGCACTCGATCTACGCGACGGCGCTGTGCGTGCGGATCGACACCGAGCGGGACCTGCTGGAGTACGCCTCGGGAGGGCATCCGCCGGCGTATGTCGCGACTGCGGACGGGCGGATCGAGCGGCTGGACTCGACATCATTCGTGCTGGGTGCCTGTCCGCCGTCGGAGTTCGATCCGGGCGTGCGGACGTGCGACTTCATGGAGGGGGACACGCTGATCGCCTATACCGACGGGGCGATGGAAGCACGGAATCGAGAGGGACGGATGTTCGGGCTCGCGGGGCTCGAGCAAGCGCTCGCGACCTGCACGATCCGGGGCGGGCACGTGCACGGGTTCTGCCGGTCGGTGCTTGAAGCGGTGGACAGCCATCGGGCCGGTCAGGCCGACGACGACACGCTGATCGTGGAAGTGCGGCGGGCGGTGCACGTGCGTCCGCAGACGCTGCCGGTCAGCGCGCTGGAAGCCACGGTCGCACGCGCTCGGTGACGACGGGGTCCATCTTGAGGATCGGGGGCCAGTCTCGGACGGGCTCGCCGTTGGCGTCGTCGCCGGGCACTTTGGGGGTGGCGTCGAAGAGCAGCATGGATCGACCGGCGGCGTGGACGATTCGGGCGTCGCGGCCGGCATCGGAGTGGGCGAGCCAGTGGAAGAGGGAGAGGTCGGCGTCCGCAATATCGACATCGGGGCCGAGCGCGAGAGTGATCGCGGGGACGTGCAGCGCCACGGCGGGATCGCGCGGGTGGGTGTCGAGGAGGGTCGCGAGAGCCTGGAGAGCGCGGTAGCCGTCGCCCGCCCGACGCTTGTCGATGCGGAGCAGGAGCCAGCCGTCGGCGTGAAGGCGGGCGTCGAGCACTCCGGAGACGGAGCGAGCGAGCGCGAGGAGGGTGTTGCGCGGGGACTCGTTCGGCGCCTCGCGCGGGGGAGAGAGTGTGGGTCGGCCGGCCTGTTCGCCGTCGATCTTGCGTGTACAGTCGAGCCCGAACTTCGTGCCGACGCCGAGTCGCGGCGCAGCGTGATCGAGGATGTCGAGCGGGCCGCGGACTCGTTCGAGGTCGCGTGCGGGCTCGAAGTTGCGCGCAGCCGCGCGCAGGACCGCTTCGGCGTCGTGAATGTCCACGTCGTGATCGACGACGAAGATCGACTTGGTCCAACTCATCTGCCCCGCGCCCCAGATTGCGTGCATCACCCGGCGCGCGTGCATGGGGTAGTGCTTCTTGATCTTGACGAAGGCGCAGTTGTGGAAAGCGCCGAACATGGGCAGGTCGTAGTCTTCGATGTCGGGGATGAGGGTCTTGAGCAAAGGGAGGAAGATGCGCTCGGTGGCCTTGCCGAGGAAGTAGTCTTCCTGCGGGGGAAGCCCGACGACGGTGGTCGGATAAACGGCGTGGCGTCGGTGGGTGACGGCGGTGACTTCGACGATGGGGTAGCGATCGGGGAGTGAGTAGAAGCCGGTGTGATCGCCGAAGGGGCCCTCGAAAACCGCGCCGGGGCCGATGGGGCCATCGGTGCGCGGGTCGTAGTTGATGAAGCCCGCGTCGGCGCTCGCATATCCCTCGATGACGATCTCGGCATTGGCGGGGATCCAGAGCGGGACGGTGCGAGCGCGGACCATCGGGATGCCCTTGCCGTTGAGGAAGCCGGCGAGGAGCAACTCGCTGATGCCGGGGGGCAGGGGCGCGGTGGCGGCGTAGGGAAGCACGCTCTCGCCGCCGAGCACGATCGCCACGGGCATGGGCTTGCCCTTGGCCTTCCAGCTTCGCCAATGGCGAGCGCCGTCGTGGTGCATGTGCCAGTGCATCCCCAAGCGGTTCTTGCCGAGCAACTGCACGCGGTACATGCCGATGTTGTGGCTGGAGGGCTTGGGGTTCCCCTCGTCGTCGGCGTGGATGGTGTGGACGCCCGCAAGGGTGATGTACCGGCCACGGAACTTCGCGTCCCAATCCGCGCCGCGGCCGAGGCCCGGAATGCCTTCGTTGACGTTCGCGGGGTAGCCGAGGGCGCTGAAGTCGCCATCGTGGGGCCAGCATCGGATGATGGGCAGGCGTGTCAGATCGACTTGTTCGTGGCGGAGTTCGACCTGCTGGCACTCGCCGCGGCCTTTGCGCCGCTTCGGCGGGGTCTTGAGGAGCGGCAAGAACTGGCGGGCTTTGGCGATTGCGTCGAGCAGCGAGCGCGGGGGTTCGGGCTTGACGAGTTCGGCGATGCGTGCGGCGATGGCCTCGAAACCGCCGACACTCACGGCGTCCGCCGGATCGAAGCCGCTGGCATCATGTTCGACGCGCCGAGCACCGTCCGCTACGAATCTCCTTCGTTCGGCGTGTTGCCACAACGTCCGATCGGACGGACCGGGGTTCGATTCGTCGCACCCCAGCGCCATTTCCATCCGCCGGTAGGAGCCCCATGCGTTGATCAAGAGGGGGAATTCTGAGCCGTCGACGTTCTCGAACAGGAGCGCCTGCCCGCCCAGATGGTGGAACCTCGGGTCGTTCCGCCGCGTCGATTCGCTGGGGAGGCCCACGGCCAGCCTGCGCGACTCAAGGTCGGCCATCGCCGCGACTTCCAGCACGGGGGAGACGGGTCGCGAGATCCGCGCAACTTCCCCCTTGGAGTCAAGCGCTGCAACGAAGGCACCCAGATTCGGATACATTGGCAAGAGCGTATGAGCCGTGCGACGACCAATCCGTGGAAAGACCTCCCCAGCGCGGGCGTGCCGCCAGCGCACGTGAGCGCTTCGACGCGCAACTGGCCGGGGTACTTCGCGGCGGTTGCGGGGAAGCCCGCTCGGGAGACACTGCTGTGGGCGCTCGATGCCTTCGAGCGAGAGGGCGTGCCGGACGCATCAGACGGCAAGGATGCGCCGCTGGCGGTCGATCTTGGGTGCGGCGAGGGGCGCGACACAGCCGAACTCCTCGCGCGCGGCTGGCGGGTGCTGGCGATCGACGGTCACCCGATGGCGGTGGAACTGGTGAACAGCCGGCCGAACCTGGCTAACCGCGAGCGGCTGAGGGTCAGGCTTGCGCCGTTCGAGGGGCTGCGGCTCCCCGGCGGGTTGCCGCTCAGGATGATCAACGCGAGTTTTTCGCTGCCGTTCTGTCCGCCGGAGCACTTCGAAGCGTTGTGGCGGACGATCGTGAATGCACTGCCTCCGGGCGGGCGATTCGCGGGCCAACTCTTCGGCGATCGGGACGAGTGGGCAACACTGACCGATCGCTCACACCAGACACGGGAGCGTGTCGATGAACTGCTTTCGCCGTTCGATGTGGAGCACTTCCAGGAAGAAGAACGCGATGGGGCGGACGCCGAGAACAACCCGAAGCACTGGCACGTCTTCCATGTCGTTGCCCGCAAGCGCTGATTGATCGACCATGACCACCGCCACGATCGAACCGCCGACAAGCGCCGAACCTAGACGGATCACTCCGACCGAACGGCCGGAGTTTGCGATCGACGTGACGGGCGTGAGCAAGGTCTTCGGATCGAGGCGAAGGCCGGTGCGGGCGCTGCGCGGGATCGATCTGCACGTGCCTCGGGGCTCGATCTTCGGGCTGCTCGGGCCGAACGGGGCGGGCAAGAGCACGCTGGTGAAGATCCTGATGACGGTGATCAAACCGACGCAGTGCCGGGGCACGATGTTGGGCAAGCCGATCGGGCACAAGGGGGCGCTGGCACGGATCGGGTACCTGCCGGAGCATCATCGCTTTCCGGACTACTTGACGGCCGAGCAGGTGCTTGACCACTTCGGGGCGCTGGCGCTGGTGCCGCGATCGGATCGTCGCAAGCGGATACCCGAGTTGCTCGAACTGGTGGGGATTCGCGCGTGGGCGGGCGCGAAGGTGAAGGGGTTTTCCAAGGGCATGCGTCAGCGGCTGGGGCTGGCGAACGCACTGGTGAACGACCCGGATCTGATCCTGCTGGACGAGCCGACCGACGGTGTGGACCCGGTCGGCCGTCGCGACATCCGCAACGTGCTGTTCGAACTGCGCTCTCGCGGGAAGACGGTGTTTCTCAACTCGCACCTGCTGAGCGAACTGGAGATGGTCTGCGACACGGTGGCGATCCTCGTGCAGGGGGCGGTGTCGTCGCAAGGGACGCTCGACGAACTGACGCGGTACAGCAGGCGGTACGAGATCGAGGTGGAGCCGGTGGCGGGCGGGGAAGGTGGTGCAACGAACGCGGGCACGCAACCGTCGGCGCTGCTGCACCGGGCGCTGAAGCCGCTTCTGGCGGGGAACGTGGAGGCCGGTGCGAAGGACGGCGTGAGTGAGTCATCGCTGGCGCTCAAGGCATCGGACGGCTCGCAGGTGCCCGTGCTGCTGCGAGAAAATGCGCTGCACGTGGCGACCGACGACGCGGGTGCGATCCAGGTGCTGATCGATGCGCTCCGCAGCGCGGGCGTGGTCATCCGGTCGGTGCGACCGGTCCGCGCCACGTTGGAGGACTTGTTCATGCGGGCCGTGACGGACCCGACAACCGGCGAAACGCTCAAGCCCGGGGCATCTCTGGAGGACCGGCCGTGATGATGCAGTTCGGGGCGGTGCTGCTGGATTCGCTGCGGCTGCTCCGCAGCCGGTATCTCTTTCGACTGACGTTGATCCTGTCATCGCTGGCGGCGGTGGCGCTCTTCGCCACGTACTCGTTCAACGAGCAGGGCATCCGCATCCTCTGGTTCAACACGTGGGAGAACCCGGAACTGCAGGCGGGCAAGCCGGGTGTTCGCGACTTCATCGCGATCATGTTCAACAACGTGTACGCGCGGTTCTGGCTGACGTGGGGCGCGATGATCCTCGCGATCGTGTCCACGGCGAGCATTCTGCCCGACTTTCTGTCGAGCGGGTCGATCGAACTCTCGCTGGCCCGGCCGATTTCGCGGACGCGGATGCTGGCGTTCCGCGTGATCGGAGCACTGCTGTTCGTATTCCTGCAGACGTTCGTCGGCGTGCTGCTCGCGTACCTGATCATCGGCCTGAAGTTCAACATCTGGCTTGGTGGAATCCTGTGGGCGATCCCGCTGATCACGCTGATGTTCTTCTGCTTGTTCTCGTATTCAGCGCTCCTGGCGGTGATCACGCGGAGCACGCTGGCGTGCGTGATCGGCACGCTGCTGATCTGGTTCGTGCTGTTTCTGTTGCAATTTTCGTCGTCGCAACTCAACAATCAGGTTGAACAGGCCAGGGCGATGCAACGTCAGAGCCAGGCGATCGTGGCGCGCATCGAGCGGATCACGGCCGATCAGAGCCGTCCGCCGACGCCGGGCGAGGAACGCTCGCTGTCACGCGCGAAGGAACACATCGCTCGGACGCAGATCGACATCGATCGGTTCGGCCCGTACGCGTCTGTGTTCCGACGGTCGGAGTTCATCCTGCCCAAGACCCGCGACATGCAGACCATTTTGGCAAACCGGGCGAAAGTCCCTACCGGCGGCTCGATCATTTCGCTGTTCGCGGCCGGGCGGGGTGGGCCGCTGAACAACCCGGAGTTTGATTCCGACGATCTTCGCGAGCAATTGGCGGCGGCTGACGAGGCCGAGGCAGCGCTGCGAGATATCAACGTCCCGCGAAGCCTGGGAACGTCGATCGCCTCCGCGCTGTTCATCTACGGGCTCGCGGCGTTGATCTTCTCGCGGCGGGATTTCTGATCGCGCGGCAACGCTTGCCGCGGGCCGCACGAGTCGATCACTGACCGAGGGCGCGAAGCACGACGGTCGCGTAGGCGCCGCGTGGCAACTCGAAGCGAACGGTGCGTTTCAGACGTTTGCCGAGCGATGACTCGTCGCGCTCGGGCTCGGACATCTCGAAGCGCGACGCCCGGACGACGAGGTGACGGTCGGCCTTGCCGAAGAACGGCCGGCGCAGGCCGGGGATGTGGAGGGCATCCATCGCGAGCCCCTCGGTGGAGAGCGCTGCGACGGCATGGGCGCCCCACGGCTCAGCGAGTTCGACGCCGCGAGCGGGCATCGGGATCGTCAACGATCGCCAGGCTTCGGGCATCACGCCGGGCCCGGCGAAGACGAGTTTGCCGAACAAGTCGTCAGCGTGAAGGAGAGACTTGCCACGAGCGCTGCGCTCGGCCACAGTCGCGGTGGCTACCCCTGGGCTCGAAGCGCTCTCGGTCTCTCCTCGCGTTCTCGGATCGGCGTTGGTGTGATGAACCGAGACCTCAAGGCATTCGATCAGCCGTCGCACGGTTTCGTTCCAGATCCACGACTGGAAGGCCTCCACGCACATCTGCTGCGTGAAGTAGGGCAAGGCGGCGAAGGCATCGCGGAACTCGCCTCCCGAAGCGAGCGTCTCGATGGCCCTGCGCTCCGGACACTTTGGCAACTGTGATGCGAGATCCTTCCAATCGCCCCAGCGCTCGCTCAACATGCGTCCGAACGCCTTGACGCGCGGCGAGTCCTTCCGCGATGGGCTTGCGATCAGGAGTCCGAGCGCCTCCTCGAAGTTGCCCTTCGCAAGGTAGGCCGCCGCGAAACCTCGCTTGTGGCGTGCGGACCCGAAACGCTGGGCGCCGAAGTAGTTGATGAGGAACAGACTTCGGCCGGGCGGTTCATCGGCGGGCCGATCAGATCGCAAATCGCCGTTGGCATGATCCGTGAGCAGCGCTGCACGTCGGTCCATCTCGGCCGCGGCCTGCTTGGACAGGTCTCGGACGACGAGCGTGAAGACGTTGGCTTCGATCGCCTCGGCGGTGATCTCGCCGTTCACGAAACCGAGTCGACGAGCCGACCATCGCGAATCGGACAGGTCTGCGGGAAGTCGGGCCGCGGCTTGAGCATCGATGACCGGCACGGTCACCACCTGCGTGGTCCGGGCGTGCTTGTCCTTCAGGCCCGCGTACGACACCTTGCCGGCGGGCACGCCCAAGCGTTTGGCGAGCCATGACACGGCCTCGGGTGTTGTAAGTGAGGTCTTGGTGAGTTCGTAGGCGGCGTGGGTCTCGTCGGTGGCGTTCGGTCCGGTGTTTGCCAAGCCGATCGCCGAAAGACCCTCCGCGGGCCAGTTCTCTCGCACACCCGAGAGCCAGGCGGGCGTCAGCCGTTCCTGCACGTCGAAGTCTTCGGGCGTTCGTCGGATGGTCATGCTGGGGTCTTGGCGGGCGGGGCGGGCGGGGTCGGTGGACGGCGGGACCGCGCCGGACCATGTCGGGATGAAGAGAGAGTCGGATTGGGCGAAAGCTCGACCACCTCGACTCTGCTGCGCTATCGTCCGACCTGTTGCGGGCGTAACTCAATGGTAGAGTGTCAGCCTTCCAAGCTGAATGTTGCCGGTTCGAGTCCGGTCGCCCGCTTTGACTGAACTGCACTGGGTTGCAAGTGCTAAGTCACGAGCGCGTGGGGAAACAGCGCCACGCACGGTCGCCCGTGCCCGACCTCGTGTTCGCGGTGTTTGGTGGGGCGATTGCCGCCTTCCGAACTGGCCGAACGTCATGGAGGGCAACGCAGCGGACTGAGCGCAGGGCGCGGGCGTCAGGCACGCGGGCCGGACGCTGCCGCCGCTCCTTCCGTTTCGCTTGTCACTTCACCAAAGGCCGCGGTCGGATTCGAACCGACGAAGGCTTTCGCCAACGGATTTGCAATCCGCTCCATTAGACCACTTTGGTACGCGGCCGAGATCGCCCAACCGTACGGGGCCGGTTGGGGCGGGTCAATCCTACCTCCCAGCCATGGGAATGCAAACCCAGAAGGCAACGGCACTTGGGACACGTGCAAGACGACGGACCCGAACGCCGCGGAGCCACGAGTGGGCTCGTTCTCGGGCCTGAGGCTGACTCTTGTCAGATCCCCGCCGTTTCCCGCCTGCATGGGACGCCGTCTCAGCCCGAGGACGTCCTGCAAGGTGGTCGCCAGCCGCCGCATGTGCATTCTGCGAGCCGCGGTGTGTGCCGATAGCATGGGGAGCGGATGCGCGCTGAGCCCCCGCCCTCCGCCCATGCCCCCCCGCTCCGCTCCGCACCACCTACCGCAAGGATGCACGCGATGACCGACAACATCACCATCAACCGCATGTCGGAAGCGGCACACCATTCGTGTTCGGCCCAGCGGCTCGTCGCTCGATCCAACGCCCGATTCCGCTGCGCCGCCGCGATCATCGCCGTGATAACCCTCCTCTTCATCGGTACAAGCGTGCAAGCGCAGATCGGCATCGGGGGTGGCTCGGTCGATCCGCACGCGCCCGAGCAGGACCCGATCCTGCAACCCGAGCGTCGGCCCGGCGGTGTGCCCGGGTCGTCGCCCGCCCCCGCACAACCGACGATGCAACCCGAACCGGTGAGGGGCGCACCCGTTCCGACGCCGTCGGTCGACACGGGCCGGCCGATCGGCGGGGGGATGCTGGCCGAAGGCTCCTTCGTCGCCGGGGCGCTCGGCATCCCCGCGCAGGGCAAGTCGGGCGCGTGGTACTTCATCTTCGAGTCCGATCAGCGTGGGCCGGGGGGCATCTCGCTGCCGGCGATGGTGATCATGCCGGGGCCGAACCTGGCCGCGCTGGAACGCATGTCCGGCCGACTCACCGACTCCGACCGCCTGCGCGTGACCGGGCAGGTGTTCGTCTACTCAGGCTTGAACTACCTGATGCTCATGGCGCCTCCGATCATGGAGATCTCTCGGTCGGCCGAGCCTGCGTCCGTTCCTGCCTCGCCCCCTGCACCGAAGCCCGAACCCACACCCGCACCCGGCGAACCCGCGCCGGCCGGGGATATCGCGGCCGAAACCCGCGGGCCGACCAGGCCCACGCAGGATGAACCGACGATCCAGCAGATCATCGAGCAACTGGACCGGCGCGTCGGCTCATCGCGGCGGGTGGAACTGCCGCCCGGCGGTGGACGAGCGGAGACCAACGGCGCTGACGGCTCACCGGGGTTGAGCGCACCGCTCGTGCCCGGCGGCTTCCTCGCGGCCCGGCGCGGGAGGCTGGTTCGCAGCGCGGACGGGGCTTCGCTGTTCGTGCTCGACAGCGGGCACACGGGCCGGACCGAGTCGCCGATGGTGCTGATGCCGAGCCAGAACCTGGCGCGGATGGAGTCGATCGCCGCTGCGCAGGGGGAGCGCGTGACGTTCACCGTCAGCGGCGACGTCGTCGTCTTTCGCGGCCAGAACCACCTGCTGCCTCGGCTGTTTGTCGTGAACCGCCCGACGGACTTGGTGATCAGCGGGCAGTGAGTGGCGATGGAGCGGACGCATCCGCCACGATGCGCCGGTGGTGGCATAGACCGCTTCGCCCGGCGGCGTGCTCCGCGCCGTCCGCGTGAGGCGGGGGCGACCGCGGGGGCGACCGCGGGGGCTACCGGAAGCGCGATCAGGGACGTGCGGGAGGGGGGCACATACCATCGCCCGCCGATGGATCAGACGCTCACCGTTCATTCCGCCGTGGGGGCCCGCCTGGTCGAGCACCTGAGCCCGCTGCGGTTGATCTCGCTCCTGGCCCGCCACCACAACCTGATCGCACAGTTCGCCCGCCGAGAAGTCCTCGAACGTCACCACGGCGCTGCGCTCGGCGTCGCGTGGAACATCATCAACCCGCTCCTGTCGCTGGCGGTCTTCACGTTCGTCTTCGGGGTGGTCCTGGGCGTGTCGTGGTCCGAGGACGTGAACACCACGGGCGTCCCCTTCGCGATCATCCTCTTCACCGGCCAGACGATCTACCACATCTTCGCCGAGTGCACCAACCGCGCTCCGGTGCTCATCACCTCGCGCCGCAACTTCGTCCGCAAGGTCGTTTTCCCGCTCGAGGTGCTCAGCGTGGCCCAGGTCGCGAGCACGGTTGTCCACCTTGGTGTGGGGATCGGGCTGATCGTCGTCGCGACCCTCGCGCTGGCGGGGACGGTCTCCACCACGCTCTGGGCGTTCCCGCTGCTGCTCGTGCCGCTCTACGCGCTCTGCCTGGGCGTCAGTTGGTTCCTGAGCGCCCTCGGAGTCTTCCTCCACGACGTCCGCCAGATCACCGGCGTCGCCACCATGCTCCTGATGTTCTGCTCGGGCGTCTTCTACCCGATCGACCGCGTCCCCGAGCACCTGCGCTTCCTGATCGAACTCAACCCGCTCTACATCCTCATCCACGCAGCGCGGCAGACGCTCCTGTGGTCGCAGCACCCCGACTGGTCATCGCTCGGCATCCTCACGCTCGGCTCGCTGGTGCTCGCGCAACTCGGCTACGCGTTCTTCGCCAAGAGCAAAAGGGGGATGGCCGATGTCATCTGATTCCCCCCCCCCACTCCCCGCCGTCAGCGTCCGCAACGTCTCCAAGCGTTACGACATCTACGCCAAGCCCCTCGACCGTCTCAAGCGCGCGGTGCTCGGCAAGTCACGCACCGTTGCGCGCGAGTTCTGGGCGCTCCGCGACGTCTCCTTCGACATCATGCCCGGCGACTCGGTCGGGATCGTCGGGCGCAACGGCAGCGGCAAGAGCACGCTCCTGCAGATCATCTCCGGCACGCTCGCCCCCACCTCGGGTGAGGTCCACATCCGCGGCCGCGTGGCCGCCCTCCTCGAACTCGGTTCGGGCTTCAACCCCCACTTCACCGGCCGCGAGAACGTCTACCTCGCCGGGGCCATCCTCGGCATCTCGCGCAAGGAGATGGAGGCCCGCTTCGACGACATCGCCGCCTTCGCCGACATCGGCGAGTTCCTCGACCAGCCGATCAGCGTCTATTCCTCGGGCATGCACGCCCGCCTGGCCTTCAGCGTCTCGATCAGCCTCGAGCCCGACATTCTCATCCTCGATGAGATCCTCTCGGTTGGGGACGCCGGGTTCCAGCAGCGCTGCGTCGGCCGCTTGCGCCAACTCCTCGACTCGGGCGTCACGCTCCTCTTCGTCTCCCACGCCCCCGACGCCGTCCGCTCGATCTGCCGCAAGGGCCTCTTCCTCCGCCAGGGCACGCAGGCCTTCTTCGGTGACAGCGAGCAGGCCGTCGATCTCTACCTCTCGCACATCCGCGAGGCCAACACCGGCCGGGCCAAGCAGGCCCAGCCCGCGCTCGCCGAGCCGACGCCGTTGGAACCGACCGAGCCCTCCGCCGCGACTTCTCCCCGCCTGCGCTACGGCGAGGGGCACGCGCAGGTCACCTCCGTCCGCCTGCTCAACGAGTCGGGAGCGCCCTGCGCCGCCTTCAAGTTCGGTGACCGCCTCACCGTCGAACTCGCCCTCACCGCCAAGCGGGACATGGAACGGCTCGACGCCGTCGTCACGATCCGCGACAAGACGGGCATCGACCTGGTCGCCTTCAGCGCGATGGACGAGGACCGCGACCTGCCACCGCTCAAGGCCGGGCAGACCGCCGTCGTCCGCTTCGGGTTCCACTCCTGCTTCAAGCCCGGCCCGTGCGGCGTCAGCGTCACGCTCACCCGCCGGCCCGACCGCCCGGGAGAGGGGACGATGATCCTCGACCACCACGAGGCGTGCGCGGCCTTCAACGCCTTGTCTCCTCCCCCTCCCGGCAAGCGCCAGGTCCGGGCCAAGGTGCTCATCCCCGTCGAGGTCTCCTGCACGGTTGAGGCGCCCGTCCCGGTGTGACGACCGCGCAACGGCTTTGCCCGAGCGCTCGGGCTTCACCGCTGCGCGAATGCGCTCTTGGCTTCAACGCAAAGACGCCGAGACGCAGAGCAACGCGGAGAAGAGAAGAGGCGGATTTACCACCAAGCCCCCCCCCGGGGGCACAGAGGGGGGACTTGGGATTGAACGCGAAGGCTCGAAGAACGCGAAGAAAGCAGGCAGCCCGGAACATACAGCCCAACCGTTGAGGCACGCGCCGAGACAAACGGCGGCGAAGCCCCTGCGTCGCTAGTACGATTCTCCATGGCAACTACTCAATTACCACTTCGCTTCAGTACTCAAACGATTGCCGCGCTAACGGAGGTTGTGACGGGGGGGTCGTTTCAAGACGTTGCGCCATCGATTGGGCACTACCGCAGCGGGCCAAAGCTAGAACGGTTTTTTGCGGGTTTAGGTATGGACCTTCGGATCGGATCGGGGTCCCGTGTCCCTGCCGTTCAAGCTCTGTTGCGTCAATCGCATGAGCAGCCCGATGGGCGTGACACGATCATTCGCGTCCTTGAGGCCTGCGCCGACCCACGCGAGTATTTCAGCGACGAATCAAAATTGGACGCTGTCGTCGAGTACATGAACAAGCGGCTGCGATTCGACGGAGTCGAGCTTCGAATGGTCGGTAATGTCTACAAAGTGGTTACCCTAGTGACGCACGCTGCCGTGGCCAGTGCCCTTAAGAAAAAGGCAGACGCGCTGGAACTTAGTTCCGTGAACGCAGATTTCGAAAGGGCAATCACGGAAGCGGACCGCGATCCTTCGGATGCGATCACGGCCGCCTGCGCGATCGTCGAGAGCGTCTGCAAGTGCATACTTGATGAAATGACAATTCCCTACCCACGTAACAAGGACATAAAGGGCCTCGTCGGCGAGGTTGCGAAACACCTCAACCTCTCCCCTGGGAGAAACGACCTGCCCGCTGAATGGGAGCAAGACATCCGAACGATCCTGTCCGGTCTGTTCAACGTGATCGGCGGTATCGGATCGCTGAGAACACATGCGGGCGACGCTCACGGGAAGGGCATGCGGAGCTTTCCTGTCGACGCCAGGATCGCTCGACTGGCCATTCACGCAGCAAGCACGGTGTCACTGTTCTACATCGAGACATGGCAGCGCAAATCGCTTGGAAGTGTGTCGGACGGAACGGCCGGGCAGTGAGTGTTGGAAGGCCCCAGGACCAAGCAATTGTCCCGCAGCGCCGCGGTGCCGCATCGGGGCAGGGACTGATATACTCCCCGATGCCCGAAACAATCGGCGACATTACCTGCCTAACGCTGGATGATGTTAATGTCATTCACGGGCACCTTTGTCGGTACTTTGCCCAACACGAGTCGGATCCGATTGAGCCCCCTGGCCTGAGAGATCGAGGATTGCTGCAATCAGCGGTTGGCCGCCAGGCGGCCGGCGCGTATGGCAAGCTGTTTTACCCAACGGCATTGGAAAACGCTTGCTCGCTGATGTTCGGGATTTGCCAGAACCATCCGTTTTTTAACGGGAACAAGCGTACCGCGCTTGTCTGTCTTGTGGCGCATCTACACGAGAACAGATGCGCCTTGCAGGATATCAGCCACGAAGAATTGTACGATATTGTCGTGAGTCTCGCTAATCATTCGCTCGCTTCCAAGTTGCTCCAGACGGACGGGAGAGAGGCCGCCCGCAGCGCAGCTAGAAAGCGGAAGATTGTAGAAGCAGCAACAGACCGCGGACGGGACATGGAAATAGAGATGCTTATCCGGGTGCTGAGACCATATGTCCGCCAGATTGATCGACAATATTACCCGATGTCTGTCAAAGAACTGCACCGCGCCCTAAAGCGGCTTGGATTCGAGTTTGGCGCTGCTAGCGGAAACCAGATTGAGCTTATTCGAGTCACACAGGTGACAGAACCACGCCGGTGGTTTAGGCGAGAGAAGACGATTGATCAGCGTGCTGTAATCGGAAAGGTGCCGAATTCAGGAGATAACCGGGTCGTCTCTGTCCACGAGATAAAGCGAATTCGGCAAATGGCTCGATTGACAGAAGAGTTTGGCGTTGATTCGAAGACGTTCTTTCAGGGATTGAATCCAGTCGACTCTCTGATAGCGAGCCACGCAGCAGTACTTCGAATGCTGCGAGACTACGACCAACAAAAGGGCACAACACGCTCTAACGGCTCCGAGGTCATGGTGCGAGTGGGCAACGGGCTGAGCCTTGGGAAGAGTCGGTAACGGCGGGGTGGCATCACCCGAGCCCGGGGGCGTGGCATTGCCCACCGTTCCCTGCTTCATGTGCCACTGACCCGCGCTTCGCGGTCAGTGCCCCCCTCCCCCCCTCCCCCCTCCCCCTTCCCGCCTCCCGCAGCCCGCAGCCCGCATCCCGCTTTCCGCTTCTCCTCTCGGTGCCCTCGGTGTGGGGGGGTGGGGGGGTGGGGGGGCTCGGTGGTGAGTCCGCTTCTTCTCTTCTCTGCGTGACTTCGCGTCTTGGGGGGGGGGAGCGTCTTTGCGTTGAAGCCCTCGTCGTCGTGCGCGGATGGTCCCCGGAACGTGCGGGGGCGCTGCGCGTTCGGGCGCCTGCGCAGGACTTTTGCATGCATGCGCAGAACATTTGCATGCATGCGCGGAACATTTGCATGCATGCGCAGAACATTTGCATGCATGCGCAGAACATTTGCATGCATGCGCGGAACATTTGCATGCATGCGCAGAACATTTGCATGCATGCACAGAACATTTGCATGCATGCACAGGACCTGCGCAGGGCATCTTCGCGGAGGTCTGTGCGCTCACGCACCCCGGACCGGTGGCCCGGTTTCGGGGAAGACCTCGCCGAATCGCATCGGTCTGTGCCGATCGTGACGGTTGTGCGGATGCGCTGACCCGCGTGCCCCTCCGTTCGTCCGCGCAGCCGTCAAGACCCGCACCATCGCTTCCGATCAACACGGCACGCCCAGCGCGCTGGGGTTGTCCCGGTTGCGTTCGCGTGGGCGAACCACCCTCACTCCCACGGGAGCAATCGAGATGTCCACGTATCCACGAGACCGAGACCAGTTCCTTGTCTGGGCCGAAGCCCACGTCGACCTGTGGCTGGCCAACGCCACGCAGATCGGCCTGACCAACGCGCAGGCGAGCGAGTTCAAGAACACCGTCGGGGCGATGCGCGAGAGCGTCACCGCGCAGCAGATCGCCCGCGATGCGGCCAAGTCCGCCACCATGACCGCCAAGGTCAGCGAGAACTCCACGCGCGGCCTCACCGGCGACCTGGTCCGCACCATCCGCGCCTTCGCGATCGCCAGCAACGACCCCAACGTCTACGCGCTCGCGCAGATCCCCGCG
This sequence comes from Phycisphaeraceae bacterium, assembly GCA_019636535.1. GTDB lineage: Bacteria > Planctomycetota > Phycisphaerae > Phycisphaerales > UBA1924 > JAHBK01. Next base: position 219,811 of record JAHBXK010000001.1, read on the forward strand.
CCCGCGAGCAAGTCCCCCGTGCCGCCCCCCGGCCAGCCCTTCGACTTCCGCGTCGAACTCAACTCCACCGGCTCGATCACGCTCCGCTGGAAGGCCAACAACCCCGCCGGTTCGGCCAACGTCGTCTACTTCATCCAGCGCCGGCTCGTCAACCAATCGAACTTCTCGATCGTTGGGGCCGTCGGCGAGCGCGCCTTCACCGACGAGACGCTCCCCATCGGCTCCGACGGGGCGGTCTACATCGTCACGCCCCAGCGCGGCGGCACGCAGGGCCAGCCCTCGCGGCAGCTGCTCGTCGCGTTCGGCTCCGGTGGGCCGATCGGCCGGACCGTCTCGCTCCGCGAGGACGATCAGGATGCGCAGCCGGTGAAGATGGCGGCGTGAGAAGAGGCCCATCTCGGCGCACGCCGGGCCAGAGCCTTGAACCACCGAGCACACCGAGGACACCGAGCGTGCGCTGTGAACCACACGACCCCCGGGGCCACCGAGCCTCGGGGGTCTTTGTTTCAAGGCACGAAGGCACGAAGGGACGCCCCCCCGGGCACGGAGGGGAAGAAGGATGCAGGCATCGGGCATCGGGTACAAGGAAGAGGCATTCAACGCCTTTCACTTTGCCGCTCTGCCGCTTTGCCCCTTTGCCGCTTCCCACCCTGCCGCTTTGCCCCTTTGCCGCTTCCCGCTCTGCCACTCAGCCGCCCGCGCTCCCCTCACCCCCCGGCAGCGTCATCGACCACGGGTTCAGGTATCCGTCGAGCGCGGGCTTGGTGATCGGTTTGCCCGCCAGGTCCGGCTGGCCCACGAGCGTGGCCTCGGCGAGTTGCCGCACCGTCTTGCCCTGCTTGAAGGCCTCCTTGGCGAGCGCGGCCGACTTGTCGTAGCCGATCACCGGCACCAAACTCGTGCACATCGCCAGCGACCCCTCGATCAGTTCCTTGCACCGCGCCTCATCGGGCTTCAGGCCCGTCAGCAGGTTCTCGGTGAAGACCACGCACGAGCGCGTGAGCAGGTGGATCGAGTCGAGCACGTTCGCCGCCATCATCGGCATCGCGACGTTGAGGTCGAGCAGCGAGCCGACGCCCCCCCACCCGCCGAGCGCCACCGCGTGGTCGTTGCCGCAGACCTGGCAGCAGGCCATGATCACCGCCTCGCAGATCACCGGGTTCACCTTCCCCGGCATGATCGATGAGCCCGGCTGCACGGCGGGCAGCACGAGTTCGCCGATGCCGCACCGCGGCCCCGAGCCGAGCCAGCGCACGTCGTTGGCGATCTTCGAGAGGCTCACCGCGACGGTGCGCAGGTGGCCCGAGACCTCGACGAAGGCGTCCTTGGCGTGCTGGGCCTCGAAGTGGTTGGGCGCTTCGCGGAAGTGCACACCCGTCTGGTGGCCCAGTTCGGCCGAGACCATCCCGCCGAACCGCTCGTGCGTGTTGATCCCCGTGCCGACGGCCGTCCCACCGATCGGCAACTCGCCGAGCGTGTGCAGCGCGCGGTGCAGCCGCTCCTCGGCGTGGTGCATCTGGCTGGCGTACCCGCCGAACTCCTGCCCCAGGCGGATCGGTGTGGCGTCCTGCAGGTGCGTCCGGCCGATCTTGACGATCGCGTCCCACGCCTTGGTGTGCGATTCGAGTTGCTCGGCGATCAGTTTCACCGCCGGGAGGAGTTTGGACTGGATGTCCACCGCCGCGGCGACGTGCATCGCCGTGGGGAAGGTGTCGTTGCTCGACTGCCCCATGTTGACGTGGTCGTTGGGGTGAACGCCCCCGTCCTTGAGGTACGCCGCGTCCTTCGAGGAGCCGATCGGCCTGTGCCTGCGCACGCAGACGATGTTCGCGATCACCTCGTTGACGTTCATGTTGGTCGAGGTGCCGCTGCCGGTCTGGAAGACGTCGACGGGGAAGTGCGGGGCCAGGCCGCCGAACCCCGGCAGACCGTCGCGGATCTCGTGGCACGCCTCGACGATCAGTTTCGTGCGTGCATCGTCGAGCCGGCCCAGGCGGTTGTTCACCGTGGCGCAGGCGGCCTTGAGTTGCGCGTAGGCCTTGATGATCCCCTCGGGGACCGCGCGGCCCGACATCGGGAAGTTCAGGACCGCCCGCTGCGTGCTGGCGCCGTAGAGCGCGGACGAGGGAACCTCCATCGGCCCCATCGTGTCGGTCTCGGTGCGCACGGCGGCGGGATCGGGTCGGGTGGTGCTCATGGCGACAGTGTATTCGCCGTGGCTCACCGTTCCGCACGAGCCCGGGCCTGCTACGCTCCGCCGCGTGTACCAGGCCCTGCTGACCCGACGCTACCTCACGAGCAAGATCGTCCCGCTGGTGGGGGTCTTCGCGGTCACGCTCTGCTCGGCGATGGTGCTGATCGTCTGGTCGATCATGGGCGGGTTTCTGGTGATGCTCCTCTCCATCGGCCGCGACATGGAAGGGGACGTCACGATCGCCTGGCCGACCGTCGGCTTTGCCCACTACGAACGGCTGATCGAGCGACTCGAGGCAGACCCCATGGTTGCGGCGGCCTGCCCGATGATCGAGACGTTCGGGATCGTGAAACTCCCCGACACCCGCCAGCCGGGTGCGCAGATCAAGGGCGTCGACGAGCGGTTCGCGCGCGTCACGGGCTTCGAGCGGGGCGTCTGGTGGCGGCCGATCGACCGCCCCGAGCCGCGCGACAAGGCCCGGCTCGACCCGCGTCTGGCCGAGCACGGATTCCACGAACTCTTCGAGGCCAACTTCCGCGATGCGCTCCGCCTTCGCAAACGCGACAACCGCACCGGCGAACTCGTCCCCGCCGCCGTCCTGGGGATCGAACTCAGCGGCTTCTCGGTCCGCAGGCCCGAGGGGTTCTACACCCCCGCCGGGGGCATCGGCGTGCGGCAGCCGGGCGGCTCCTTCGAGTGGATCCCCGGCTTCATCCTCGGCCACAGCGTCACGATCACCGTGCTGCCGCTGACCGAGGGGACGCAGGCGCTCGGCCTGACGCAGCGGGTCTTCCCGGTGGCCAACGAGTTCCGCACGGGCCTGTTCGAGGCCGACAAGAGCACCGTGCTCCTGGAACTCTCGGAACTGCAGCGCATGCTCAAGATGGACGCGTGGGAGCGCACGCGCCCGGTCGAGATCGATGCGGCGAAGAGCCCGTACGACGTGGGCGTGGACGACGACGGCCGCGAGTCGGCCGGGCCGCGCACCGAGACCGTCGGGGTGGAACCCGCCCGCGTGACGCACGTGCTGGTCAAATCAGCGCCGGGGTTCGGCCCCGAACAACTCCGCGAGCGGTGCGTCGAGATCTACCGCGCCTTCGCCGCCGAGTTCCCGGGCGAGGTTCCCGACCCCTCGGCGATGGCCGACTCGCGCACCATCACCACCTTCGAGATGCAGCGCGGCACCTTCATCAACGCCGTCAAGCAGGAGACCGCGCTGGTCCTGTTCCTGCTCATCGTGATCTCCTTCGTCGCCGCGTGCCTGATCCTCTCGATCTTCTGGGCGATGGTGAGCGAGAAGACACGCGACATCGGCACGCTGCGGGCCGTCGGGGCGAGCCGCCTGGGCATCGCCTGGCTCTGGCTGCGCTACGGCGCTGCGATCGGGCTGGTGGGCGGTCTGCTCGGCCTGGGCGCGGCGACGCTGATCGTCTGGAACATCAACCCCATCCACGAGTGGATGGGCCGCGCGCTCCGCATCACCATCTGGGACCCCAAGGTCTACTACTTCCCCACCATTCCGAACAAGGTGCAGCCGTGGCAGGCGGGGGTCGTCTTCTCCGGGGCCTTGCTCTTCTCCCTGTTCGGCGCCCTCATCCCCGCCGTGCGCGCAGCGCGGATGGACCCCGTGAAAGCGCTCCGGTTCGAGTAGATCGGGTTCTTGACCAGTTCGACCATGTCCCTCTCCGCCGCCCATCTCCGCAAGACCTACCACCTCGGCCGCGTGGCCGTCCCCGTCCTCAAGGGCGTCTCCATCGACGTGCGCGCGGGGGAGTGGTTGGCGATCCTCGGCAAGAGCGGCTCGGGCAAGAGCACGCTCCTGCACCTGCTCGGCGGTCTCGACCGCCCGGATACGGCTTCCAACAACGGTGCGCCCGCTTCGAACGGGGGCACGCAGGCCCCTTCCATCCGCTTCGGCGATGAGGACCTGATGCGCATGGGCCCGCGCAGGCTCGACCGCTACCGCAACCAGTCGGTCGGGTTCGTCTTCCAGTTCTACCACCTGCTCCCCGAACTCAACGTCACCGAGAACGTCCTGATCGCGGCGATGGTCCGCCACGGCCGGTTCGGCTACCGCCGCCGTCGCGCTGAGCTGACCGAGCAGGCCAAGACGTTGCTCAACAACTTCGGTCTGTCCCACCGCCTCAGGCACCGCCCGGCGGAACTCTCGGGGGGTGAGCGTCAGCGCGTGGCGATCGCGCGAGCCCTCATCAACGACCCGCCGCTCCTGCTCGCCGATGAACCGACCGGCAACCTCGACCGGGCCACGGGGCAGCAGATCCTCGACGAACTCACGGCCCACCGCCGGGCCACGGGCCGCACGATCGTCATGGTGACGCACGATGAAGAAATCGCGGCCCGCGCGGACCGCGTGGTTCGTTTGGTCGACGGGCTCGTTGCGACCGCGTGAGCGGCCCTCAAAGGGCGGTGTGCCTGTCGATCCGCCGACTCACCCCGAGTGCACAGGGAGCGTGCTCTCCACCGGCCGGTCTTCGCGTGCGAAGGCCGAGACGGGAGAGGTCCGCACGGTCTCACCCTCGAGCGGGCTGAAGCGCGAGCCGGCCAGACGCACCTTGCGGTTGTTGGCCCCACCACGGCGGGGCAGGATCGGCAACAGGCCGAGCGCGAAGACGGTGATCCCGGCGTTCGCCAGCAGCATCGCCCCGGTTGAGCGGTACCCAAGGTGGATCATCACCGCCGTCACCACGACGATCACGATCGCCAGCGGGATCACCGTGTTCCAGGCGCTCTGCATCACCTGGTCGAAGCGCAGGCGGGGGATCGTCCACCGCACGAGGATCACCAGGAAGATGATCGCCAGCGTCTTGAAGATGAAGACGTGGAACTTGGCGAGCATCGCGGGGATCGACGTGTTCTCGGGTGAGAGCAGGTGCCCCTCGCCCGCGCCGATCAGCCCCAGCGGCAGGTGGTACCCACCCAGGAACAGCAGCGTGAAGATCGCCGACCCGGCCGCGACGTGGGCGTACTCGCTGAGCGGGAAGAGGCCGAACCGCATCGAGGAGTACTCGGTGTGGAACCCGGCGACGAGTTCCTGCTCGCACTCGGCGTTGTCGAAGGGCGTGCGGTTGGCCTCGGCCAGGAAGCAGATGAAGACGATGATCGCCGCGAGCGGCTGCGAGAGGATCAGCCACGCCTCCGACGACTGGTGGCGGATCATCTCCTCGGGCATGAGCGACCCGACCATGAGCAGCGCGGTGAGCAGCGACAGGCCGAGCGGGATCTCGTACGAGATCATCTGGGCGCTGGCGCGGAGCGAGCCGAGGAATGCGTACTTGTTGTTGCTCGCCCACCCGGCCAGCACGATCCCGTAGACCCCCAGCGACGCGACGGCGAGGATGTAGATGATCCCGACGTTGACGTTGGCCCCGGCGATCAGGACGTCCCCACCGGGGATGGTCCAGCCGATCAGGGGGAGCGTGATCGTCTCGGGGAGGCTCAGCACACCCCCCCAGGGGATGACGGCGAAGCCGATCAGCGCGGGGATGACCACGACCATCGGCGCGAGGTTGAACAGGGCCCTGTCGGCGCCCTTGGGGCTGTACTCCTCCTTCAGGAGCATCTTCAGGCCGTCGGCGAGGAACTGCCCGAGGCCCCACATCCCCTTGAGGAAACTCAGCCACGGCTGGCCGAAGTCGAACCCGACTCGGTTGGGGCCGATGCGGTCCTGGATGTAGGCGGAGATCTTGCGCTCGAAGTAGATCGACATCCCCGCAGCCCCGAGGAGCATGTGGACGACGATCAGGATGACGACGACGCTGGCGATGAACTGGGCGGTGAGGAAACTGGGCGCATCCATACGGCCCGCATGGTAGCGGGCGGTGGGCGGGCGGTGGGGGGCGAAGGGCGAAGGGCGGGGGGCGGGGGGCGGGGGGGGCGATGCGCACAGACGGTGCAGGTGCGAGGTTGGCGCTGCGCAACCGTCAAGCGCTTCACGATCGGAACTTCGGTGAGCCCCGTTGCGGGGAGGAATCCCAACCTCACGAGAGTCTTTCAGGTGCTGAGATGTCTCCTCGGCACCATGAAATCTCTCCTCGGCACCATCAAGTCTCTCCTCAGCACCATGAAATCTCTCCTCGGCACCATCAAGTCTCATCTCGGCACCACGAAGTCTCTCCTCGGCACCATCAAGTCTCATCTCGGCACCACGAAGTCTCTCCTCGGCACCATCAAGTCTCGTCTCAGCACCACGAGATCTCCCCTCGGCACCATCGAATGCCTCCTCGGCACCTTGAAACTCGTCCCCCAGACGCCGACAGCCCCCCCTCCCCCCCACCACCCCACCACCGGCCAAGGCGGTACACGGAGTTCCCAGAGGACACACAGGGGGCACGGAGGGGGGGAGGGGGGACGGGGGGACGGGGGGGCCGTTTGAACGCGAAGACGGGGAAAGGGGCTTGAACGCGAAGACGGGGAGAGGGGTTTGAACGCGAAGACGCGAAGTTCGCGAAGAAAGACGGAGAAGCGGATGGCCACTGACCCGCGAAGCGCGGGTCAGTGGCACATGAAGCAGGGAACGGCGGTCAATGCCACGCCCCCACGTAAAGCAGGGAACGGCGGTCAATGCCACGCCCCCGATGGCACGCCGCCTCCGCCCCCAACATCAACCCTTACCATTCCTCCGTCCCGCTGCGGGGGTGCGGCCCGCGATGGTCGTCCGTTGCGGGTCGAGGTTGAACGCTTATACCCTCGTTGTCGTGGCGAAAGACCAGATGGAACCAGTGTCCACTCCGGCGCAGCCCCCGAGGTCGCACTTCGTGTCGACATGGGAGAAGTTCAAGCAAGCCCTTTCGGGCTTTCTCGCCGAGGACATTTGGGGTAGGCGAACGAGGCTGTTTCGGGGACAGCCGAACGCGAGTTGGCATCTCACGCCGACGCTTGACCGCCTCAAAGCATTCCCCGACGAGCATGCCAGGGATGGCTTCCTTCAGCAGCTGGTCAATGAATTTGCGCTCGAGAGCCAAGGCGCAGTCGACAGCCCGCCACGGATCGGCAACATCGAGGCTTGGGAGATGATCGGGCGGCACCATGGGCTGCCCACGAGGCTCTTGGACTGGACCACTTCTCCCTATATAGCCGCGTTCTTCGCGTTCTGCGAACTGAACGAACTGCCTCTGGATCAACGAGGAGAGAATGTATCCGTCTGGGTGCTGAAGCGACAGCATTTTCGTCCGGAGACCGATAGCTCCATCGAGATCACCGAACCCGGCGAGAGGCTAACTCTCAGGGCACGCGTTCAACGGTCCGTGTTCACGCGGCTGCTCTCGAACGACAAGCACCTGGACAAGGCGATTCCTCACGCTCTTCTAAGATTAGATATTCCCGTGTCAGAAGTGAAGCGGGCGTTGCAAGACCTCGACGAGATGAATATCAATCACGCATCGATGTTCCCCGGGCCTGACGGCGCGGCAAGGACAGTGCGGGAGAGACTGATTGAACGGAAGGGGCAGTCGTGACTGAACCCTTCGTCAAGTCGACACCGCTCTCCGGAGAGGACCAGGCGCTCGTCACAGCATATGTGCGTTGTGGTCGTACGCTCGACGATCTGCCGTACACAAACGAACTTGACGGCATTCTGACGGCGATTGGAAAGGAGCCGTCCGATGACTCTCGGCGAGAAGTGCTTGGGCGACTCATGACGATTCGAAAGTCCGGAAGACTGCCGAGGTCCGGCGCACGCTCCACGCTCATTGGGACGATCTCGCCTGAGGATGAACGAACGCTGAGTTCCTTGATTATCAACAAGACCGGATCTCTTGGTCGTCGCGACTCGTTGCCGTACACGGAGGCTTTCAAATCGATTCTGCAAGAGTTCCAGCGAAGCACGGGAACGCAACTCGCCCCGCACCAGCTTTGGAGACTCATGGCGCGAGTGGCGAAATAGCCTTTGGCCTTCTGCGTTATGCCAAAGCCCGCCCAAGGCGCGCGCCCTCGCTGACGCTCGGGCTGCTTGTCTTGCTTCGCGATCTTCGCGTCTTCGCGTTCAAACCCTTTCGCGATCTTCGCGTTCAAACCCCTTCGAGTTCTTCGCGTTGAAGCGCTGCCGCTGCTTCTCTCCCCCTCTGAGCGCCTCTGAGGAACTCGGAGTCCTCTGAGTTCCTTCTTCAACGATCACGCGACCGCCGCGCACACCTTGCGAGCCGCGTCGGCCAGGTCCGTGGCGGGTTGGAGCGTGGGGATGTTGGCCTTGGCGGATTCGAGCAGTTTGCGGCCGGCCTCGACGTTGGTGCCTTCGAGGCGGACCACCAAAGGGACCTTGAAGCCGACTTCCTTGGCGGCGTTGACGATCCCCTGGGCGATGACGTCGCAGCGCATGATGCCGCCGAAGATGTTGACCAAGACGCCCTTGACGGCGTGGTCGCTGAGGATGATCTTGAAGGCCTCGGTGACGGCCTGTTCGCTGGCCGAGCCGCCGACGTCGAGGAAGTTGGCGGGCTTGCCGCCGTGGAGCTGGATGATGTCCATGGTGGCCATGGCCAGGCCCGCGCCGTTGACCAGGCAGCCGATGTTGCCTTCGAGGGCGATGTAGGAGAGCCCGGCCTTGTGGGCGCGGACTTCGCTGGGGTCTTCCTCGCTCTCGCTCGCCTCGGCGATGCGCTGCAGGTCGGGGTGGCGGAAGAGGCCGTTGTCGTCGAAGTTGAACTTGGCGTCGATGGCGACGACTCGGCCGTCGGCGTGGGGGGGGTTGGCGTCGTCGGGCGGGGTGAGGACGAGGGGATTGATCTCGGCGAGGGAGCAGTCCTTGGCCTCGAAGAGTTTGGCCAGGGCCATCATGACGTTCACGGCCTGGGCAACCTGCTTGCCCTTGAAGCCGAGTTGGAAGGCGATCTTGCGGGCGGCGAACGGTTGCAGGCCGAGCGTGGGGTGGAGCGGTTCCTTGAGGATCGCCTCGGGGCGGTCGTGCGCAACCTGCTCGATCTCGACGCCCCCCTCGCGCGAGGCGATGAGCACGTTGCGGCGGGACATGCGGTCGGTGGTGATGGCGAGGTAGAACTCGTGGGCGATGTCGACCGCGCTCGCGACGAGGAGTTTTTTGACTTCGAGCCCTTCGGGGCCGGTCTGCGGGCTGACCATGCGGTGGGTCAGCATGAAGCGGGCAGCGTCCTCGGCCTCGGTAGCGGACTTGACGAGCTTGACGAACCCGGCCTTGCCGCGGCCGCCGGCGTGGACCTGGGCCTTGACGACGGCCAATGGCTTGGGCATCCCGAGCGTGGATTGGGCGAAGGCCTCGCGGGCGTCTTCGATCCTCTCGATGACCATCGAGGGCGGGACGGGGATGCCGAAACTCACGAGCAGTTCGCGTGCCTGGTATTCGTGGACTTTCATGCGGTGGGTGGCTCCGAGCGCGTTCCGCGGGACTGGGGGGAAAGGGGAGGAGTCGGGCTTCGCGGCGGACGCATGGTAGCGACGGGCACCAGCGACATGCGCCAGCAGCGGTGGATGCGGGTGTTGCGGTACTCGGGTGGGACGGTCTGCCTGCTGATCTCGCGGATGGACAGGGCGTGCTCCCCCTCCCCCCCACTCCCCCCACTCCCCCCACTCCCCGCGCCCCCCGCGCCATGTCCGCTGCTGGCCTTGTGCGCGGCGCCGTTGCGTGCGGGTGTGGTTGGTGGGTGATCGATGCGGAGGGCGCTGAGCGCTTCCTCGTCGAGCTTGAACCGTCGGAAGTTGGTGGAGAAATAGATCACGCCGCCGGGGCCGAGCAGGTGCGCTGCCCGCGTCAGCAGTTCGGTGTGGTGCGTCTGCACGTCCCAGTCGGCGTCGGTGGACTTGCTGTTGGAGAACGTGGGCGGGTCGATGATCATGAGGTCGTAGGTGTTGCGGGCGGAGGTGAGGAACTCCATCACGCCCGAGCGGATCAGGGCGTGCGGCGACTTGGCGCTCGGCTCGCGGTCGCGGCAGACCCGGCCCCCCATGCCGTTGAGCGCGAAGTTGCGGTGGGCCCAGTCGAGGTAGGTGTTGGAGAGATCGACGCTGGTGGTGTGTAGGGCGCCTCCGGCCGCGGCGTAGACGCTGAAGGCGCCGGTGTAGCAGAAGAGGTTGAGAAATCGCTTGCCCTGGGCCTCCTTGCGGACCATGGCCCGTGTCAGGCGGTGGTCGAGGAAGAGGCCCGTGTCGATGTAGTCGGTGAGGTTGACCTCGAAGCGCAGGCCGCCCCCCCCCTCCCCTTCCCCCTCCCGCACGATCGTGCGTTGCCCCTCTTCGGAGACGCGTTCGTGCTGGCTGAGGCCGCGCTGGCGGTGCTTCTCCTTGAGGTGCACGTGCCCGATCGGCACCTCGGCGACGCGGGCGATGGTCGATCGCATCAGGTCGGCCCAGTCGGCCTGCTGCGCAGCGCTCCGGCTGTGCCCCCCCCCGCGTTCGTACTCCACCGCGTGGTAGTGATCCTCGTACCGGTCGATGATGAGTGGCACGTCCGGGGCGTCGCGCTCGTAGACGCGGTAGCAGGTGATGCCGCGCGACGGGTACTTGCGCAGGTGGCGGAGGTTGTTGGCCAGGCAGCGGGCGAACTCCTCCGCCTCGCGCTCGTCGCGCTCCCGCAGGCCACCGAACGCGGGCGGGATCGATGGGCGTGAGGGCCCCCGCTGTGGCGTTGTGTCCGACCCGGCCGCACCGGCAACCGTTCCGACATCCGAGTCCGCCTGCGCACCGGCCTCACCGTCGACATCGCCAACTGCGTCGACATCCGCGACGCCATCGACGCCGGTGGGACCGGCCTCGAACTCCGGGGCGTCCTCCTCTCGTTCCATCCGTTCCATCCCCGGCGGCTTCGGCCCGAGGAACGAGAAGTACGTGGTCTCGATCTTCGCGTTGTACAACTTGCGTCGGCGGTGCGCCTGCTGGCCGAAGAGGTGCTCCATGTCGAGCCGGCCCGTGAGGATGTGGAACGACCACGTTGGGAGCCGACGGAAGACGCCCGGCAGTGCGCGGTAGAGACTCTCGATCTCGTGCTCGTCCCCACCGAGGCGCTCACCGTACGGCGGGTTGGTGATGACGACACCGTAGTCGAGCGTGCTGGAGAGTTCGAGCGCATCGCGACGGACGAAGTGGATGTCGCGATCGACGCCCGCACGCTGCGCGTTGATCCTGGCGAGGGCGAGCGCCCGATCGTCGATGTCCCCGGCGTGGATCGTCGGGCGGACGCGGTCGGGGAGGATCTGCGCGCGCGCATCGGACCGGCAGTCCTCCCAGAGATCGCGGTCGATCAGTGGCTGACCGCCACAGTCGAGCCAGCGTTCGGCATCGAACGATCGCGAGAGCCCGGGGGCGATGCGGCGGGCGATCATCGCGGCCTCGATCGCGATCGTGCCGACACCGCAGAAGGGGTCGACCAGCGGACGCCCGGGTCGCCAGACGCTCAGGAGCACCAGCCCCGCGGCGAGCGTCTCGCGGAGCGCTGCCTCACCGGGGGTTCCCTCCCGATAGCCGCGCTTGTGCAGTCCCGAGCCGCTGGAATCGATCGTGAGCGTGGCGTGGTCGTTGACGAGGGCCACCTCGACGCGGACGGTGGGGCCGGTCTCGGGGAGGGTCTCGACGGTGTGCGCGGATCGGAGCCGATCGACGATCGCACGCTTCGTGGCCCGCTGCACCGCGGGCTCGCTCGAAATGACCGATCGGACGCACCGGCCGGAGACGACGAAGGCCGCGGTTGGGGCGATCCACCGCTCCCAACAGAGTCCCCGCACGCCCTCGAACAGAGCGTCGAACCCCTCATCGCCCCCACCGACCGGAAAGTCGCCCACCCGGATCAGCACTCGGTCGGCCGTGCGGAGGTGGAGGTTGGTGTCGACGATGGCCCGGGCGTCCCCCTCAAATGACACGCGGCCCGTTCCCACGGGTTTCGCCGGGTAGCCCATGGCGGCGAGTTCGCGAACCACCACCGCCTCGAGACCGAACGTGCAGGTTGCGAGAAGGTCTGTACGCATGCGTGCAGGCGACGGCGATGTCGGATGGGTCGGGAGCCGGTGGGTGGCGTGCGCGATGAGGCCAGCGCATCGGGACGGGGAGGTGCACCGTAGGAATGAGCCGGATCGGACGATTGTTCGTGGTCGCGTGATCCGGTCGATTGTCAATCGCGTAGAACTCGAATCGCTATCATCCGTGTTCTGGCCATCGCCCGGGCATTCGTTCGACCCAAGACCTTCCGTCAATGCAGTCAGCGGGGATCACATTTGACCAACTCAACCGCCGATGTCCAAGAAGCCGTCGGCCGTCAGCCGCCAAACACCTCCTCCGTCCGCGACGGCGATCTTGCGATCGCCGTCATCGAGCCGCTGCCAACGGCGGATGAGAGGCTGCTCTGCACGCACCTCGAAGAGGTGGAGTCGCCGGACGACGACGCCGAGCCCCGTTACGAGCAGGTCTCGCTCGCCCGCCGCATCGCCACGCTCGCCGCGGTGCTGATCCCGCCCCTGGGGCTCATCGGGGCGATCGTCCTGCTTTGGGGTGTGGCTTTGAGTTGGATTCACCTGGTCCTGCTCGTGGTGGGCTACTTCCTGACGGCCGTGGGCGTGACCGTCGGCTATCACCGCCTGTTCACGCACAAGTCCTTCGAGGCACACCCGGCCGTCAAGTGGACGCTCGGCGTGCTCGGCTCCATGGCCATTCAGGGGCCCATCCTCGGCTGGGTTGCGACGCACCGCATGCACCATCAGCATTCGGACACGGCGGACGATCCGCACTCGCCGCACATCCGGTCGCATCATGACGGAACGCCCCTCGAACGGCGAGGTGTCTTGGGACGCATCCGCGGCTTCATGCACGCGCACATCGGCTGGTTCTTCACGCCCGATCCTCCCGAGGAGGTCATGCGCCGGTATGTGCCCGATCTGCTCGCCGACCCCATGACCAAGCGGATCAGCGACCAGTTTGCCCTGTGGGTGGCTGTCGGCATCGTGCTTCCGGGTCTGATCGCGTGGGCGGTCACCGGATCGTGGATCGGGGGCTTGCTTGGCATCCTCTGGGGCAGCGCGATCCGCATCTTCCTGGTCCACCACGTCACATGGAGCGTGAACTCGGTCTGCCACCTTTGGGGCAGCCGGCCGTTCCGCAGCCACGACCACAGCCGCAACAACGCGGTGTTTGGCATCTTGGCGCTGGGTGAGGGTTGGCACAACGCCCACCACGCCTTCCCCGCCTCAGCACGCCACGGGTTGCGCTGGTGGGAATTCGACGCCGCGTACCTATTGATCCGCGGGCTCGAAGCAGTCGGGCTGGCGCGGAACGTTCGCGTGCCGGATACGTCTCGCGTGGCGGCCAAGCGCAACCGACAGACGGATTGATCGTCTCTCGGAATCGACACCCCCTATATTGGCTATTGCATAGGCTTGGGTATTTGCTAGGCTGTTGACCGGCGGGTCTGCTGCGGCAGACCGCGATCCCGCCCGATCGTCCGAATGGACATCAAGGAGAGAGAGATGCAACAGCGCACTCATCGAAGGAGGTCCGAGGCGATTTCGCTGCTGGCGATCGTCGCCCTTCCATGTGCAGCACTCGGCGCGCACGGTCGGTTCCTGCCGAATCCGAGCACAATCACCGATCCCAACATCATCTCCGCCTACGGGAACCTGGGCGGGACGATGCCGAACCGGCCGATCATGTTCGATCGCGCGGTGACGGATCACGCCAAGAACCTTGCGGCGGGCGAGATCCGATTCGACTTCGACACGTACGCGAACACCAACGGCACGCAGGGCGGCGTCGGCATCGCCGGCGGGTTCTTCATGGACCCGATGATCAAGGTCAAGCCGGGCTTCAGCCTGCAGTGGGTGCAAACGATCATCGCCACGAACACCGGCAGTTCATCGCAGGCACTTTGGAACCTGCCCGCGACGGGTGCCGGCCAGTACCCCGACGTGTTGCCGTCTCCGGACGGCAACGGGCGCGACGATCCGTTCTATCCCTTCCAGTTCCTGCCGGTCGCGGCACCTCCCGGGCTGACGCGCGGCTTCCAGGACTTTCCAGGCCGCAACTTCGCCGGCGGGCCGCAGTTCTGGTTTGCGCAGCTCGGACTCGTCGCCGTCAGCGACACGCCCAACATCGAGATGATGGGGATGATGTTCCGCGAAGCGCGCGTGATCGGCACGTTCGTCTACGGCTTCGAGTTCCGAGACGTGAACGGCAACAACGCGATCGATGGCCTGAGCGAGATCTTCGCCGATCCGGCCCCGCTGGGATGGGGGCCTGCGACCCCGGGATATCTGGACACGCTCAACAACTTCTACGACGGCATGGGCGGCGGAAACCCGGAGAAGCCGAGCGGCAAGTTCAAGTTCTCGAACAACTCCAACGCGTTCATGCTCATCCCGACACCCGCGGGCTGCGCCCTGATGGCGCTCGGAGGGTTGGTGGCCGTTCGTCGCAGGCGTTCGTGAGGCGAATCACGATCGAGCAGGCAGCAGATGTTCAAGCGGGCTGGAATCTACCGGCCCGCTTTTTTGCTTTTGGTCCAGCCCGTTCGCACGTGTCGCTCAGTCGGCGAGTGGATCGGGCCTGAAGAGTTTGGTGTCGAGCCCCCACTGCCGCTCGGTGAAGTTGCCGTTGAGTGCTGCACCCGTCTGGTCACCGGAATCCGCCGCGGCGAGTTCCGGTCGTGCGGCGGACAGGGCCATGACGGTTTTCGCGTCGAGGTTGTCGATCAGGTTGATCATGATCGCTTCCGGTGTGGCGGGCACCTTCGCCGCACCAAACTCCGGCACACCGTGGTGCGAGAGGATGATGTGCTGGAGGACCATGACGAGATTTCTCGGCAAGCGCACACCCTGATTACGCATGACCTGCTGTGCCTTGTCGTGCAGCATGATCGCGCCCTCGACGATGTGGCCGATGAGTTCGCCGCGATCGGTGTAGGCGAACGTCCGGTCGAACACGAGTTCGCGGGTCTTGGCAAGGTCGTGCAGGAAGAGACCGAGAATCACCGTGTCGCGGCTGACGCGCGGGTAGAGCGGGCAGACCCGATCGGCGATCTGCAAGAGCGTAAGCGTGTGCTCCAACAGTCCGCCGAGGTAGGCGTGGTGCATGCTCTTCGCGGCCGGGCACTTTTTGAAGGAGGCCATCAGGTGCTCGTCGTTGAGATACTCGGTCGCGAGCGCCTTGGCTGCCGGGTGACGAAGCGTGCCGAGTATGGACCGCAACTCCTCGAACATCTCGTCGATGTTGCGGGTGGTGGTCGGCATCAACTCGATCAGTTGCTCATGCGTCGGCTCGATCGCGTCGATCGACTGAATGATGAGTTGCAGTTCGCCCTGGTACGGTTGCGTCTCTGCCTCGATGTAAACGAAGCCATCCGTCGGCAGCCGGCGGAACTGGGACGGCTCGATCGACCACATCCGCGCGGGCAGAACGCCAGTGCGGTCGGAGATCAGGCACTTCAGGAACGGTTTGTCCTGCTTGGTCTTGCCGAGTTGGGCGTTGGAGATGGCGAAGGCGCCCGAGACGCGCTCGGAGGGACCGAAGGCACTGATGAATCGGCGCTGGCGACTCGCATGGGCTGGACCGGCGGACGGCGAAGGCATCGAAGATTCTCCGTTGGGCAACGATCAGTGTGGCGGTGCGAATCGTCGCGATCGGCACACTCGGGCAGCCCGATCTTAGGAATGCCGAGGACCCTGACGGCAGCGCCGTTCGGCACGCGACGCCGGTATGCTGTACTGAATCCAGACCATCGGAGACCGATCCATGAGCACGTCCGCCGGACACGAACAGGCTCGCACGAGCACAGACGGTCAGGCCAACATCGAATCGCACCTTCAGGAGCATCGCAAGTTTCCCCCCAGAAGCGCATCGGAACTGGGCTTTCCGCGGTGGAACATCGGTTCACTCGAGGAGTACAGGACGCTGCACCACCGATCCGTGGAAGACCCCGAGGGCTACTGGGCGGAGGTCGCGAGTGATCTCAAGTGGTTCCGACCGTGGGACCGTGTGCTGGAGTGGAGAGCGCCGGACGCGAGGTGGTTCCCGGGTGCTCAGACGAACATCTGCTACAACTGCGTCGACCGACACGTGCGGGAGGGTCACGGCGATCACACCGCGATCGTGTGGGAGGGCGAACCAATCTCGCAGCGGACAAGTCACCCCTCGCCAAGGTCAAACTACGCGCACGAGCCTGAGATCCGGCGTCTGACGTACCTCGACTTGCAGCGAGAGTCTTCACGTTTGGGCAACGCGCTCAAGTCGCTCGGCGTGAAGAAAGGGGACGTGGTCACGATCTACATGCCCATGGTCCCTGAGTTGGCGATCGCGATGCTCGCGTGCGCGAGAATCGGCGCTGCGCACAGCGTGATTTTCGGCGGCTTTGCGCCGCACGCGATCACCGAGCGTGCCGTCGACGCCGACTCCAAAGTCATCATCACCGCCGACGGCGGCTTCCGGCGCGGCGAGGTGGTCCCGCTGCAAAGAAACGTCGAGGAGTCCGTCTGGATGCTCGCCAACCAAGGACACATCATCGATCACGTGCTGGTGCTGAAGCGCTCGGCCCACGAGCCGCCGAGCGCTCGGTTTGTCACCGGAAAACCTCGCACAGGTTTCGACTCCGGCACGAGGTTCCACTGGTGGCACGACGCCGTTGACAACGCCTCCGACGAGTGCTCCTGCGAACCGATGGAGTCGGAAGATAAGTTGTTCCTCCTGTACACCTCGGGCTCAACCGGCAAGCCCAAGGGGATTCAGCACACAACCGCCGGGTACATGGTCTACGCGTATCTCACGGCCAAACTGACCTTCAATCTCATCCCCGACGATCGCGGCGACGCCGATCAGTTGTTCTGGTGCAGTGCGGACATAGGCTGGGTCACCGGCCACACGTACGTGCTCTACGGCATCCTGCTGAACCGCGTGCCGACGCTGATGTACGAGGGCGCCCCGAACTTTCCGAAGAACGATCGGTTCTGGGAGATCATCGCTCGTCACAAGGTGACGCAGTTCTACACGGCCCCAACCGCGATCCGCACGTTCATGAAGTGGGGCGATGAGTTGCCCGCAGCGCACGACCTCTCATCGCTCAGGCTCCTCGGCACGGTGGGCGAACCGATCAATCCTGAGGCATGGATGTGGTACCACCGCCATATCGGCCGCGAGCGCTGCCCGATCGTCGATACCTATTGGCAGACCGAGACCGGTGGCCACGTCGTTACCCCGCTGCCGGGCATCACGCCGACCAAGCCCGGCTCCTGCACGCTGCCCATGCTCGGAATCGATGCGGCGATCGTGAACGAACAAGGGCTTGAACTCGGGCCGAATCAGGGCGGACTGTTCGTCATTCGAAAGCCCTGGCCTGGAATGCTGCGCGGCGTGTACGGCAACCGCGAGCGATTCGTGAGCAGTTATTGGGGCCGCGTCAAAGATCCGAAGACCGGGGAGCCCTGGTACTTCTCCGCCGATGGCGCACGTCGCGACGAAGATGGGTACTTCT
Source organism: Phycisphaeraceae bacterium (assembly GCA_019636535.1). Lineage (GTDB taxonomy): Bacteria > Planctomycetota > Phycisphaerae > Phycisphaerales > UBA1924 > JAHBK01. Next base: position 237,432 of record JAHBXK010000001.1, read on the forward strand.
GGATCCAGGGGCGGATCGACGACGTGATCAAAGTGTCCGGGCATCTGCTCGGCACGATGGAGGTCGAATCTGCGCTCGTTTCTCATCCAGCGGTTGCGGAAGCCGCCGTCGTCGGCGTTCCCCACGAGATCAAGGGTAACGCGATCTGCGCCTTCGTCAGCCTGAAGACTCACTGGCTGTTGCAGTCCGGCCGTAAGCCCGACGATGCCCTGCGAAGTGAACTCATCGCGCACGTGGCAAAGGAGGTTGGAGCACTCGCCAAACCCGATCAGATCCGGTTCGCGGATGGCCTGCCCAAAACGCGCAGCGGGAAGATCATGCGGCGGTTGCTCCGCGACGTCGCCGCGGGCGTTGAGAAGATCACCCAGGACACCACCACGCTTGAAGATTTCACCGTTGTCGCCAAACTCAGGGAGGATGAGGAGTAAGCCTGCACTCGGACGTTGCGGCCCGCCGACTCGCCGTACGCTAGCGGCGTGAAGTATGCGGTGATCATTCCCGACGGTGCGGCGGACCTGCCGATCGACGAACTGGGCGGTCGCACGCCGCTGGAAGCGGCCCGCACGCCACACCTTGATCGTCTGGCCAGGGTCGGCCGAGTCGGGTGCGCTGTGACGACGCCTCCGGGCTTCCTCGCGGGAAGCGACGTCTGTTCGATGTCGCTGCTCGGCTATGACCCCCGTCGCTACCACACCGGTCGGGCGCCGCTTGAGGCCGCAGCGCTCGGGCTCCAACTCGGCGTTCACGACTGGATCTTCCGAGTCAACCTCGTGACCGTCGGAACGCGCGGCGACGACGACGGGCTGATGATCGATCACTCCGCGGGAGCGATCGGCGACTCCGAGGCCCGTGAGATCGTCACGGATCTTGTGGATCACTGGGAGCAAACTCTGAGCGCCACGATGGCGGGACTGGAACTCACGCCGGGCGTGTCGTACAGGAACATCCTCGTCGACCGATCTGCTGCACAGGGGCACCGTGACTACGCGGGACTGGTGACGGTTCCGCCCCACGAGATTCCACGAAGGCCGTGGGCGGAGCACCTGCCGCGCGCCGCGGGACGTGATGATGTTCTGGAGTCCGGAGCCGACCTGATCAACCGGCTCATGGAGTCCGCCCGCCGCTATCTGCCGGACCACCCGGTGAATCGATCACGAATGGCCGCGGGCGAGCGGCCCGCGAACATGATCTGGATCTGGGGGCAGGGCACGCGACCGGCGATGCCCACCTTCGAGGATCGATTTGGACTGCGCGGCGCAATGACCACCGCCGTTGATCTACTGGCCGGGATCGCAGCGCTGATCGGGTGGAAGAAACTCGACGTTCCCGGGGTGTCGAGTTATCACGACAACAACTACGAGGGGCAGGGCCTTGCAACCGTGGAAGCGCTCGACGACTTCGACGTCGTGTGCTGCCACGTCGAGTCTCCGGACGAGGCCGGACATCAGGGCGACTGGAGGACCAAAGTCGCGGCGATCGAGGCGATCGACGCGCAGGTCGTTGGTCCGATCGCCGCGAAGTTGGAGGAGTTCGGTGAATTGGTGAGCGATCCGCGCACCGGTGCGGCGTCGGGCGGTTGGCGGTTGCTGGTGATTCCCGATCACTACACGCTCGTGAGCACACGCAAGCACGATCCCACACCAGTTCCTTTCCTCATGGCGGGGTCGAACGTGCGTTCGGCGGTTGAAAGGACCTTCAGCGAGCGCGATGCGATCGGGAGCGATCTGCGGGTGGATCCCGGCGCTGACCTGATGGAGTACTTCCTCCGATCGGGCATCGGCGTCGGTGCATGGCGTTGAGCACACGCGTGTCGAGTGGTGACGGTTCGAGGCATAGGAGCACCGGAGTGTCGGACGAGCAACCTCGCCAGGATCAAAGCCCAATGGAGTCAAACTCCAACGGCTCATCGGAAACCGCACCGCAAGCGGACTCCGCTCGCGCATCGGAGTCGATCCCGCTTGCGCCCGCCGAACACTCCACGGCGAACGCCCACGAAGCCGAGTTTCCCGTTGCCAGGCCCGCGAATGAGCCGACGACTCACCGCGCCCGAATCCCAAAGCCCTCTGTGCTTGTTTCGAACGACGAGAAGTGCCCGAAGTGCGGCGGACGCCTCCAGCCTGAGGCCGTCATCTGCTTCATGTGCGGCTACGACCTCAAGGCTAACCGCGTTCGCACACCCGAGATCGGTGTTGAGGAGTCGGAAGTTCAACCCGTTGATCGCCCCGTCTTCGTGCCTGCGAAGCCCGAGGTAACCAAGACGCTGCTCATCACGGGAGGAGTCTTGATGGTGCTGGGCATGGCGCTGGCTGGAGTCACCGCGGCATCGGTCGGAGGCGCGGGGTATGTCCTCGCCCGCGTAGTCTTGGTGGCGTATCTGGTGCTCCTGCACACCGCCACCGGAGCTGCGGCAGTGATCGCTGCGGCTTGGTTGACCGACCGGCGATTGGGCAGCCTGGAGCAGGCGACGGTACGGATGCTTGTTACGGTCGCCAGCTTACTGCTTGTGCTGCAGGTGCCCGATCTGGGCCTCCACGCATGGTTGGCGGGTGGCGTGCGGTGGCTGCTCGCGGCGGGGGTCTACTTCCTTGTGCTGCTGGCCCTGTTTCGCAAGAACCGACAGGAAACGGGCATCCTTGCGGGCGCCCACGCGGTTCTGTGGCTCTTGACGACCCTCGGCATGCAACTGGTCTTGTGGGTCAACAGCACGCAACCCATGGCGGGGCCATAGACGATCGAGCGGTGGTCTCTCAGGAGTCGCGTGCCCCAAGTGCCCCCCACCCCCCCACCCATCGCCCGACAGCGATACCCTTATCGTTGAACTGAATCTGGCGGGTGATCCCAGTTCGCTCTCCGCCACGAACGAAACTGTTCGTCTCAGGCCGGCGGATTGAGCTGGGGAGTTAGAACCGTTAGGATCGGACGATCGTCCTTTCGCTAGGACACTCACTGCTGGTGTCCCGCTCGCCCCTTTGACCGAAATGGACGCATTGATCGGAACAGGGAGTCCACTCAGAATGACGCGCATGAACATCCAACCCAAGATACTCCGGAATTCTCGCACGTTCTCCGCCGCATGCGTTTCCTTCGTCGCGTTGCTCGCGGTTTCGGCTTGGCCGACGGTCGCGGCCCCGGCAACGGCGTCCAAGGCCGATGCCCGCCAAACCAAGACGCTGCAACTGCCGATGCGGACCGACGGGCCCAAGACGCTCGACCCCGCCCAGGGCAGCACACAGTACGAGAACATCGCGATCAGCCAGATCTACGAGACGCTTCTGACGTTCAGTTACGCCGACCCGCAGAAACTCGAACCGCTGCTGCTCGATGGGCTTCCAGAACGGAGCCCGGATGGCTTGGAATTGACCTTCAAACTCAAGAAGGGCGTGAAGTTTCACGACGCCGACTGCTTCCCGGGCGGCAAGGGGCGCGAACTGATCACTGACGATGTGTTCTATTCGCTCAAGCGACTGGCGGACAAGGAGTATCAGTTCAAGAACTGGTGGCTACTGGAAGGCGCGATCCAAGGACTGGACGACTTCAAGACCCAGCAGAACGCGGACGGCAAGAAGTTCGACTATGACGCTCCGGTGGCGGGCCTCATCAAGATCAACGATCATGAGTTCAAGATCCTGCTGACGCGGCCAGTGTTCCGCTTTCAGTACATCCTGACCATGTTCCAGACGTCGATCGTGCCGCGCGAGGCGATCGAGAAGTACGGCAAGGACTTCGTCTACAAGGCGGTCGGGACCGGACCATTCGTGCTGGATCGATGGCAGCCCAAGCAGAGCCTGACGCTTGTCAGAAACCCAAACTACCACGAGTGTCGCTACCCGTCTCGCGAGGCGTGGAACGAGGAGGACCGAAGGCGACGCCTGCATCGGCCGGCCGGGGAAAGAGTGCCGTTCGTCGATCGAATGGAATTCACGATGTACAACCAAGAGCAGCCCATGTGGCTGCAGTTCCAGGCCGGACGGCTTGGCTACACCGAGGTTCCCGCGGAGTACTTCGAGGAGGCTTTCGACAAGCGGACGCGCGAACTCAAGCCTGAGATCGCACGGCGCGGGGTCACAGCGCACAAAGATGTGCTGCTGGACTTTATCTTCCAGGGATTCAACATGGAGGACTCGGTGCTGGGCGGACTTGCGCCGGAACGGAAGGCGCTCCGACAGGCCATCCACCTCGCGACGGATCTCGATGAGATCAACGAAGCGTTCTACAACGGAATCAACGCCGTCTTCGATGGGCCGATCCCCGTTGCACTCGACGGACACCCCGAAGGCGGCCGAACGCCCATGAGTTATCGCGGCCCGGACCTGCAGCGTGCCCGTGCCAAGTTGGTTGAAGCCGGCTGGCCGGAGGGGCGCAACGCTCGCACAGGCGAGCAGTTGGTCATCCGCTATTACACGTCGAACTCGATGCTCAATCAGCAGCAGAGCGAGATGCTCAAGCGGCAGATCGAGCGGCTGGGCGTGCGTTTCGAGCCGGTTCTGGTTGATTTCAGCACGCTCATCGAGTTCTGCGACAACAAGAAGGCGCCGATGTTCGGCTTCGCGTGGGGCAGCGATTACCCCGACGCCGAGAACAACCTTGCCCTCTTCTACAGCCCGAACAAGAGCCCCGGCTCGAATCACTACAACTACGAGCGGGCCGAGTACGACGCGCTCTATGAGCAGATCCTGACGATGGAACCCGGCCCGGAGCGCACGGCGGTGTACGAACGCATGCGCGACATGATCATCGAGGACTGCCCGTACGTCGGCTCGATGGGTCGCACCCGCTTCTACCTCATGTCGCCGTGGATTCTGAACTGTCGACCCACCGAGCGCATGTGGACATGGCTGAAGTACCTGGACGTGGACGACTCGAAGCGGTAACCGTCCGCGTGTTCCTAGACCCCGGCCAAGTTAAGGCCGTCATCTCCGTGATCGGTCCGCAGGTTCTTCAGCCCGTCTTCGACCCACATGTGGCCGTACATTGCTCGCAAACTCCTGTACAACATCCCCGTGTACCTGGGGATCATCCTGATCGTCATGGCATGCCTGCGCGTGAACGATCCGGTCACGGCGTACATCGGCAAGAACGCTTCTGAGGAACAGAAACAGGCACTCCGCACCAGCATGGGGCTCGATGAACCCTTCGCGTTGCAATACGGCCGATTTCTGCTCAAGGTCGTCACGCTCGACTTCTCCGAGAGGTCATGGGAACTCAAGCGACCGGTCGGCAGCATTCTCGCTTCGTCGGTTGTGCCGAGTCTGTCGATCACGATTCCGGCGTTGATTCTGACGACGTTGATCGCAATCACCATCTCGCTCTGCGCGGCGTACGTTCGCGGCAGCCTGACCGACCGCGTGCTGATGTTCGGCGCGGTGCTCGGCATGAGCATCTCGCTGCTCGTCTACGTCGTGCTCGGCCAGTACTTCGGCGCGTACTGGCCAAAGCAGAACCTGGGCATCGGTGTGTTCGCGATCGAGGGGTACAGACCGATCACCCTTTCGAGCCTGAACAACTGGGTGACGTATTGCATGCTGCCGGTCATCATCACGGTGGTGCTCACGATCGGGTACGACACGCGGTTCTACCGCGCGGTGATCGTGGAAGAGGCGACCCGCGACTACGTCACCACCGCGATCGCCAAGGGCGCCACCAAGCCCAAAGTCATGTTCGTGCACGTTCTAAAGAACGCGATGATCCCCGTGATCACGCACGTCATGATCACGCTGCCGTTTCTCGTTACCGGCTCGATCGTCATGGAGACGTACTTCAATATCCCAGGAATGGGAAGGACGCTCATCACCGCGATCAACTCGAAGGACTTCCCGGTCATTCAGGCGTTTACGGCGGTCTTCGCCGCGATCTTTATCGTCACCAACATCCTGACCGACGTGCTCTACGCGCTGGTCGACCCGCGCGTGAGGCTCTCCTAAACCGATGCTGACTCGACTCCGCAAATCACGGGGATGGGGGCGCTTCCGGCGGAATCGCTCGGCGAACATCGCCCTGTGGGTCATCGGAGCTTATCTCCTGCTCGCCGGATGGATCTGGGCGATGGAGGGGGTGCATGCGGTGGGCAGACGAACGGGCGGCTGGGACCTATCACATCGACCGATTCTCGGGATGTTCCTGCCAGAGAAGACGCTGGAGCGGGTCGGACCGGCACAGGTAGCGGGCTTCGGTGTTCGGCAGTCGGTCCGAGACCGCACGAACCACGCCGACTGGCTCGTGAAGTTTGTTGGGACTGCGCTGCAGGAAGTCGATCGGCTGCCCGCGGACTCATCGACAACTCCGGCCGAGGTTCTCGCGCGTGCTCGGCTTGCAGAGCGGGGCATCGCAGCCACACCCCCGGAGCAAGTCCGTGCGTGGCACGCGGAGGCCAGTGCTTTGTTCGATCAGATCGACGGCGTTCGGAGAGTCGCGAACGCCGTCGCCGGCGTGAAACTCCGCGAGGAACTGCTGCTCGAACTTCTGGATCGCCCTCCTCGGGCCGAGGGCGGGACTCCTGAAGCAACTGACTTTCTGGGGAAGACGCTGAACGCCGCCGAGGATCTGCTCTTCGCGATCGAGGACGCTCGAAAGGTAGTGCCCGAGCAGGATCCGCTGCGAACGCTCGAACTTGCGCCACTCGAGGACGCGGTCGAAACACTCACCGACCTTCCCAGGTCGAGTTCTCCCGCCGAGACCATCGCGGCGATCTCGCGAGATTGGATCGCGCTGCTCGACCGTGGTGATGACGATCGGGACCGCGCCATCGATCGGGAGATCGGTGCATCGCTTGTGCAGATCGAGGCGTTGGTCGACAAGATGCTGCCGATGCCGAGCGGATTCGACGGCGCCCTGTACACGTTCAGAATGGTGCTGGGCACCGACCGCCAGGGCCGATCGATCATGATCCGCTCGCTCTACTCGGCCAAGATCGCGATCCAAGTCGGCGCGGTGGTCGCTCTGGTCAGCGTGCTCTTCGGCGCAGCGCTCGGCTCCGCCGCGGCGTACTACGGCAAGTGGGTCGACCACGCCGTGATCTGGCTGTATTCGAGCCTGTCCAGCCTTCCCCAGCTGGTTCTGCTGGCCGTGCTCAGTTTCATGTTCATCGGCTCGCCCTTCGAGAAGACGCTGCTGCCGATCTACGCGGCGTTCTGCCTGACGTTCTGGATCGGCCCCTGCCGCGTCATCCGTGGCGAGGTGCTCAAGATTCGACAACTCGAGTACGCCCAAGCCGCAACCGCGATCGGATTCGACCGACCGTACATCCTGCTCCGCCACGTCATTCCCAACACGTCCCACCTGATGTTCATCAACTTCTCACTCCTGTTCATCGGGGCGATCAAGAGCGAAGTCATCCTGACGTTCCTCGGCTTGGGCATCAAGGAGGGATCATCGTGGGGAATCATGATCAGCCAGAGCCAACCGGAAGTCGTGAACGGGTTCTTCTGGCAGATCGGCGCTGCCACCGTGTTCATGCTGGTACTGGTCCTCGCCTTCAACGTCGTATCCGATGCACTGCAGGACGCATTCGATCCCAAACACGTAGGCTAACCACTCGATCAGGCAGAATCCGTGACCCCAGCACGAAGACCCATCCTCGAAGTCCGCGGCCTGACGACCAGGTTTCGCACCGACCGCGGAATCGTCACGGCGGTGGACGATGTCTCGTTCGATGTCTTCGCCGGCGAGACGCTCGGGATCGTGGGTGAATCGGGTTGCGGAAAGACGGTCACGAGCAAGTCGATCATGCGCCTTCTGCCAGCGCGGACCACCATCATCGATCCGAAGTCACGGATCATGTTCGAAGGGACCAATCTCGCCTCCGCGGACGAGCGGGCCATGCGCAAGATCCGCGGCGATCGGATCGCGATGATCTTTCAGGAGCCGATGACGAGCCTGAACCCGGTATTCACGATCGGATGGCAGCTCGACGAGGCTCTGAAGTACCACACCGATCTAGATTCCTCCGGCCGGCGCAAGCGGGCTCTGGAGATGCTCCGTCTGGTCGAGATGCCCGAGGCCGAGCGCCGGCTCGACGAGTATCCGCACCAACTCTCGGGCGGCATGCGGCAGCGTGTTATGATCGCGATCGCGCTCTGCTGCGAGCCCGACATCCTGATCGCCGACGAACCGACCACGGCGCTCGACGTCACGATACAGGCGCAGATACTCGACTTGATGGAGGGCTTGAAGCGAAAGCTCGACACGGCGATCGTGCTCATCACGCACAATCTCGGTGTCGTAGCGCAGGTGTGCGACAGGGTGATCGTGATGTACGCCGGTCGGATCATCGAGTCTGGTCCCGTGCACGACATCTTCCACTCGCCCGAGCATCCCTATACGCGAGCGCTCCTTCGCTCCATCCCGAAGTCGGGCCATAAGGCGCACGGGCGACGACTACCGACCATCGAGGGGATTGTGCCGAGCCTGTTCGAGTTGCCGAAGGGCTGCCGATTCCAGGACCGCTGCGAGTATCGACAGCAGCGGTGCATCGATGTCGAACCAGAACTGCTCGATGTCGGAGTTGGCGGCCGCGTCGGAGACCCACTCCGTCAGGTCCGTTGCCACTTTCCGTTGAGTGGGGCATCGTCAAGTCCAACCATAGAACGAACGGGGGTAGAGCCGTGACCGTGGAATTGCCCCCAGGCTCTCGCGTGCGGCGACCGAACGAGTCGGAGCGTCGCGCGGTGTCATCGGATGATCGTCCGATCGTGCGGGTTCGCGACCTTATCAAGCACTTCCCAGTCCGTGGCGGCGTTCTCAACCGGATTGTCGGGAACGTACACGCCGTCAACGGTGTCTCGTTCGACATCCGCCGGGGTGAGGTGTTGGGCGTTGTCGGTGAGTCTGGGTGCGGCAAGAGCACGCTCGGCAAGGTGCTCATCCGGCTCACGGAGCCAACCTCGGGCACGGTGGAGTATGGCGGAACAGACATCACAAGGCTTGGTCACGCAGAGATGCTGCCATTCCGGAGGCGGATGCAGATCATCTTCCAGGACCCCTACTCCTCGCTCAACCCGCGTCTGACGGTTCGGAAACTGCTCAGAGAGGTCGTGAGGCTGCACGGCGTGGTCCCCGACGATCACGCCGACGATTACATCACCGAACTCATCGCAAAGGTCGGCCTGCGTCAGGACGCGGCGGATAAGTTCCCGCATGAGTTTTCAGGAGGTCAGCGCCAGCGAATCGGCATCGCACGCGCACTGGCCGTGAAGCCCGAGTTCATCGTCGCCGATGAGCCGGTCTCCGCGTTGGACGTCTCGATACAAGCCCAGGTGCTCAACCTGTTGATGGACCTGAAGGACGAGTTCGGTCTGACGCTCATGTTCATTTCGCACGATCTGAAGGTTGTGGAGCACTTTTGCGACCGCGTGCTGGTGATGTACCTCGGGCACGTGGTCGAAGAGGTGCCCTGCGATGATCTGCTTCTCCGCGTCAAGCACCCGTACTCGAAGGCGCTGCTGGGCGCCAATCCCATCGATGAGCCGCCGCCCAAGGGCTCCCCTCGCAGAACGCTGACGGTCCTCAAGGGTGATGTTCCGAGCCCTTTCAACCCCCCGAAAGGATGCCCGTTCGTCGGCCGGTGCCCGATCGCGATGCCGCGCTGCCAAGCGGAGCGACCGCCGCTTGTGCCTCGTCCGACGACGAACGCGTTGACCGGTCACCCCGCAACGCACACGACCTCGTGCTGGGCCGTTGAGGATTGAAGCGAGGGTGTGCCGGCTTGATCAGAGTTCCGGAGAGAACCCGCGGCGCGTCGTGTTCTCACAACTGGCACGTGGCTCCACGAACTGGAGCAAGTAGTCGCGTCCACCCGCCTTCGAGCCGACGCCCGACATTCCGAATCCGCCGAACGGCTGGCGAGCGACCAGAGCACCCGTGATGCCGCGGTTGATGTACAGATTGCCGACGCGATATTCCCGCTTGGCTCGCTCGATGTGGGTGGGCCTGCGAGTAAAGACGCCGCCTGTGAGTTTGTATGGCGAGGCGTTGGCCATGCGGAGCGCCTCATCGAACGTCCGCGCGTGCATCACCGCGAGCACCGGGCCGAAGATCTCCTCTCGCGCGATGGTGTGCGTGGGCTTAACGCCTGAGAAGATGTGCGGTCCAACGAAATGACGACCCGTTGATGCGGCCACTCGCTCAGGGACTTCCATCGCCAACTCAAGCCGACACCCCTCGTCCTTGGCCATCGCAATCAGCCGGAGGATCTTGCTCTGCGCTTCCGCATCGATCACCGGGCCCACATCCGTGCCCGGCATGGTCGGGTCGCCGACCACGAGCGCCCGCGAGGATTCGACGAGACGGTGCACCACGTTCTGAATCGCGGGGCCGCTTTCGCCTTCAGGGTCCACAACGATCAACCGCGAAAGAGCCGAGCACTTCTGCCCCTGAAAGCCGAACGCCGAATGACGGATGGCCAGCACGGCCTCGTCCAAATCGGCGGAAGTATCAACGATCAGCGCGTTCTTTCCGCCCATCTCGCACACCACACGCTTCACGTGCGCATCAGGGCCTGTTGCCCATGATTCGAAAGCCGTGCGGTCACCCGAGAACGGTGACATCGGTGCTGCCGCACACAGGATGTCGCACCCGACGTCGCGAGAACCGGTGAAAGCGATCAGCGCCACGCGCGGATCGCGCACGAGCGCTGCGCCCACCGTTTCGCCCTGACCGAGACAGACCTGAAGCACGTCATCGGACTCGTCGTGCCCGAACTCGGCACGAAGCGCTTCATGGAGGATCTCGTGCATCTTCACGGCGACGCCAGGCGTCTGCTCCGCGGGCTTGACAATCACCGTGTTCCCGGTCACCATCGCCGCGACAGTCATGCCGCAACAGATCGCGAGCGGAAAGTTCCATGGACTGATGACGACCGCCACACCGCGCGGCTGATACCACTGTTCGTCGAGTTCGCCGATAAAGCGGCCGATCCGCTCGCGCTTGAACATCGAAACGGCATGCCGCGCGTAGTACTCGCAGAAGTCGATCGCCTCGCACACATCGGCATCGGCCTCTCGCCAGGTCTTGCCTGCCTCCTTGATCATCACACCGGCCAACCCATCGCGCCGGGCTCGCATCATCTCCGCCGCGCGAACAAGCACCGAGGCACGTCGTCGCACGTCAACATCCCGCCAAGCATGGCACGCCGCAGCGGAACGCTGAACGATTGACTTCGCATCTTCGACCGTTCGGTCCTTCAAGCCGCTCGGCACCTTGGCTGCCGCCACCGCCGCCGCGAATCGCTCGCGCGTGCCACGATCGGCAAAGTCACGGAAGGACTCGTTGAAGAAGGGCTTTCCATCGCCGACACCGTCAACCGCCGGCGAGAGCGCGTGCTTGACAGGATTCAACCCCGTCGATCGCCCCCCCGCCTCCAGCGGCGTGCCGCCCGCGCTCTCGCCGCGCACGCCATTCACATGCTCGTGCGGACTCTCCAGCAGTCTGTGCGGATCCGCATTATCTGCGAACCCGGCTTTCAACCACGATTCGTTCGAGGTGTTCTCGAGCAATCGACGCACGAGATACGCCATGCCCGGGATCATCTCTCCGACCGGCACGTACTCGCGAATGCGCAGCCCCATCTCGCTCGCGGCGTGCTTCAACTGGTCCGCCATGCCGTGCAGCATCTGAAGTTCGAGTGCTGAGTGAGGCAATCCTCGCCTTTCCAGCGCTGCGAGCGCGAACGCGATGGACCTCGCGTTGTGTGAGCCGAGCGCGAGTTTCACACCGCCTTCGCTCTTGGATCTCGGGCAGGCATCCAGAAAGGTCTCCGTCATGCGCTCGAAGCACGCATCCGTCTGCCGCTTGGTCGGCCAGACGGGACACGGCCATCCCATCTGCTCGGCGTGAATGACCTGATAGTCCCAGTAAGCGCCCTTCACCAGTCTGACCGTGACCTCACGACCGATGCGCTTGGACCACTCGCAAAGTCCTCGAGCATCCTGATCCCCCGACCGCAGGTACGCCTGAATGGCGATCCCCGCCTTGAAGTCGACCTGCTCGCAGCACCTCTGGAACAAGTCGATCGTGAGATCTTTGAGCGCGTACTGCTCCATGTCGAAGTTGACGAACACGCCTCGTACTCTCGCCGCCTCCAGAATCGGCACGATCCGCCGCATCAACTCCCGAATCGAACCCTCGGTGTCGATCGGATCGCACCTGGCAGAGAGTGAACTGATCTTGATGGAGACATTCGTTCGAGGAATCGGCCCGAGGTGGTCTGACTCGAGCCGTGGGTTGGCTTTCCAGTCCGCAACGGAGTCGGGCAGGTTGTTCACCAAGTCGAGGTACTTGCCCTGATACGCGTCGGCCTCAACCTCCGAGACGCACGCTTCACCCAACAGGTCGACACTGAAGGCAATCCCTTCACGCCAGAGAGTTTCGAGATTCTTCAAGGCGCTCGCAGCGTCGGTCCCCGCGATGAACTTCGACGCCATGCCCATGATCTGTTTGGATATCTGACCGGCCGCGAGCGACTTCGCGACCCCTCCCACTTTCAACGCCGCGGCGATCGGTGCCGGCACGGTGACGCCGGGCTGCGATAGATAGTCCTGAAGATGATCAAACACGTCCTCCGGCGTGCGGAGCATCGGAAAGCAGTCGACGAACCGAAACAACTGGACCTTGAACTTTGGGTCTCGCATCGACCAGTTCATCAACGCATCGGAATAGAACTGCGCGGACAGCACACCGGACCGGTGAGCCTTGGCACGCTGCAGCAACTCGGAACCGATCTCGAAGATCCGTCCCTCATCACTTCCCACGCCTGGCGGAGCGCCGAGTGTTCTCGTGCCCGCGCTCGTCATGGGAGCAGGTGCTTGGGATTTCGTGACGGAAGTGGTCTTGGGCTTACGCGAGAAGATCGCCATGAACGGCTGGCTCCGCGGCTGGAACGGGGTTTCGCGGACCCGCTGGCCCGCTGACGGAGTGTAGATGGGCCCGGGATCGGCATGGTCGAAACTGGCGGTTCGGGCTACTTTGGGCCAAGCCATCGCTAACCCAACATTCCTACCCTCTCAATCCACCGTCGGAGGGCATCCTGAGCGTCCCGAGCATCATTACGATCGGCAACTTTGACGGCGTGCACGCCGGCCATCGGGCGTTGCTCGATCGATGCCGCGCATTGCAAGACGCCGGTTCGGGACGCGTCGTGGCGATTACGTTCGATCCCGACCCACGCCAGATTCTCCGGAAGCCCGGCGACTTGCCCGCACGATTGACCAGTCGGCCGCAGCGCGACGCACTCCTGCGTTCGGCCGGGGCTGATCACGTTGAGTGGTTGAACGTGACGCCTGCCTTGCTCGAACTGTCACCGAGCGAGTTTCTGTTGCCGCTGATCCAGCGTCTGAAGATCTCGGCAATCGTCGAAGGCCCGGACTTCCGATTCGGACGCAATCGCGAGGGCGACATCCGCACGCTTCGGGACATCGCGCAGAGCACTGGCGTCCGCGTCGAGGTCGTGGAGCCGGTCGAGGTCGCGTTGAGCGATCATCACGTCGTCCCGGCTCGGAGCACCGTGGCTCGCTGGCTGATCGGGCATGGCCGGATGTACGACGCGACGATCGTGCTGGGGAGACCCTACTCGGTGCATGGCACCGTCGTTCGCGGCGATCGGCGCGGCAGGACGATCGGATATCCCACGGTGAACATCCAGACCACGCACATGATCCCCGCGGACGGGGTCTACGCCGGTTGCGCCACATTGCCCGATGGCCGCAGGATTCCTGCCGCGATCAGCGTGGGAACCAAGCCGACTTTCGGTCGTCACGAGCGAGCACTCGAAGCCTTCTTGCTCGAACATGATCCGAATGTCGATGAGGCAGCGCGTCGCGTATTCCGCAAGGAAGCGTGGCGAGAGGTCTCCGGCCTGAACGAGTACGGATGGTCGATTGAATTGGAGATCGCCTCGTTCTTGCGAGATCAAGTACGCTTCCAATCGCTGCACGATCTGCTGGATCAGATGGACCGCGACTGCCGAACCGTGATCGAGACTCTCGGCAATCGCAGCGAGTGCATCAGTCGCCCCGCGATGTTGGAGACTTCCGCTTGAAGCCCGACGCGACAGACTACTCATCAACTCTGACGATCTATCAAGCAGCCGAAGCCTTGCGGCGCTCGCGGAGGGCGATTGTGCTCACCCACGCCAAACCTGACGGCGACGCAATCGGTTCGGCACTCGCGAGCGCCAGAGCATTGCGGAGGCTCGGCGCTGAGACTGAGACATGGTTCGTCGGACCGATCCCACCGTGGATCGACGCGTTCGCCAACGACACGCCCAAACGGACGTTCTCGGGTGGGCCGAACCTGAGTTGCGTTCCGCTCGACAAGACGCCATGGCCGCCGACTGAAGGTCCGGGCATCGACCCGGATCTCATCCTGATTGTGGATACCGGCAGTTGGGCACAGTTGGCCGAACTCCGATCATGGATCGAGCCCCGAACCGATCGCACGATCATCATCGATCACCATGTCCGCGGCGACACGGCGATCGCGTCGCGGCGATTGATCGATACGCCCGCCGCTTCGTGCACGCAGACTCTGGCGCCGATTCTCGCTTCGGCCCTGCAACTCACCGGCGCACACGAGTTTCCTGCCGACATCGCCGAGCCGCTCTACCTGGGACTCGCAACCGATACGGGCTGGTTCCGATTCGCGAGCGTTGCGCCGGAGACCTTCCGACTCGCCGGTGATCTCATCCGGGCGGGAGTCGATCACACGCGCATCTACGAGGTGATCGAACAGCAGGACGAGTTCGCCCGCTGGCGACTGCTGGGCCGGGCGCTCGAGTCGGCGTGCAAACACCCGCTGGCAAGTGGCGGGTTCGCCTCGGTCATGAAACTCCGTGTCAGTGATTTCGAGGAGACCGAGGCCGACCGCAACGACACGGGCGGCTTCGCCGACAAACTGCTCTCGGTTCACGACGTGCGCGTGTCCGTCGTGCTCACCGAGCAGTCCGTGGCTGCGGGCGACGCTGCTGTGACTCGCATCAGTTCTCGCAGCAAACCCGGTCCGAAGGCCGTCGACGTCAATCGAGTCATGAGCCGGCTCGGCGGCGGTGGGCACGTGCTGGCGGCCGGGGCGAAGGTCAAGGCCACGCTCGATGAGGCCGAATCGCTCGTCCTTGGAGCGCTCAACGCGAGCCAAGCATGAAGCGCCCACTCCCCCACCCACAGTCCTCCGCCGCGCGCCCGAAGCCCGGCGCTCGCCAAGCCGACGACGAGCACGACGCGGACGCGGCGGCGACACGGCCGAGTCGCCGCGGGCCCAACCGCCCGCCGCTGAAGCGACTCACCACCACGCTCTGGGAGTATCCCAGCCAGCACTTCGACTCATGGATCGACGACGAGGGCAACGTCGTCCACGCGTCCGCCCGCATGCAGGGCGATAAGGACTACGCCGGGGCCACACCGAGTTGGGTCGTCTGGCAACTACTGACCCGCTATACGCGTAAGGGCGACCTGATCGTCGATCCGATGTGCGGTAGCGGCACCACCATCGACACCGCCCGTGAACTCGAGCGCAAGGCGCTCGGCTACGACTTGGCCGCGTCACGGCCCGACATCTTCCGCGCCGACGCCCGCAAACTGCCCGTCGAGGACGCCAAGGCCGACTTCGTCTTCATCGATCCGCCCTACTCCACGCACATCGACTACTCCGACGATCCGGCCTGCATCGGCAAACTCGACACCGCGCCCGACGCCGACGACGGCGGCAAGGCATACTACCAAGCCATGCGCAAGGTGATCGCCGAGTCCCACCGCATCCTCAAGCCACGGCGATACATGGCGCTCTACGTCAGCGACTCTTGGCGTAAGCGGCGTGGCGAGCCGGGCGGCGGGGGCGGCGTCTTCATGCCCATCGGATTCGAGTTGTTCTCGATCATGCGCGAGCGGTTCCGACCGATCGACATCATCGCCGTCGTCCGCCAGAACGCCAAACTCGGCAAGAGCAACTGGGCCAAGTCCGCTGCGGAGGGAAACTTCTTCCTGCGAGGGTTCAATTACCTGTTCATCATGAAGAAAGAGTCATGAACTTTCTTACTCGATCGCCGACTCGATCCACCCCCCGCCCAACACCCAATCCGGCTCCCGCCCGTCATACAGCACCACCGCCTGACCCGGCGTCACGGCCTCTTGCGGCGAGTCAAACGTGACCTCGAACCGGCCGAGTCTGCCCGACGGCGCGCGTGTGCCGAGCCCGGATTCTGCTCTATCCTGCAGTACGCGCACGCACGCCGGAACAGCCGCCGAGTTGTACCGGTACCGCGCCAAGACCCGCCGCTCGTCCCCGATCGCCGGAAAATCGACCAGCCAGTTCGCTTCCCCCGCCGCGCACGATGTGGACATCAGCCGCTCCCGCGGCCCGACCGTCACGGTGTTCGTCGCCGGGTTCTTGCCCACCACGAAGATCGGATGCCCCAGTGCCACACCGATCCCCTTGCGCTGCCCGATTGTCAGCCGGTGCTGGCCGCCGTGCGTCCCAACTCGCTCGCCGCGCTCGTTCACCACCGGCCCCTCCCCCGCCACCTCCGGCCGTCGACGCTCCACCAGCCCCGCGTAGTCGTTGTCCGGCACAAAGCAGATCTCCTGCGAGTCCGGCTTGTCGAACGTCGGCAACCCCCACTCCCGCGCCAACTCCCGCACGCCCGACTTCTCGTGCGCCCCGATCGGCAGCAGCGTCGACTCCATCTGCTCACGCGGCAGACCGAACAGGACGTACGACTGGTCTTTGGCGTGATCCACGCCGCGCATGAGTCGGGTCCGGCCTGCCTCATCCCGCTCGATCCGCGCGTAGTGGCCGCTGGCCACGAAGTCCGCACCGATCTGGCCAGCGTACTCGTGCAGCCGGCCGAACTTCAGCCAGTCGTTGCACCGCACGCAGGGGTTCGGCGTCCGCCCGCTCGCGTACTCGTCCACGAAGTAATCGATGATTCGGCCGAAGTCCTTCTTGAAGTTCACGACGTAAAACGGGATGCCAAGTTCCGCCGCGACCAGTCTCGCGTCCGCCGCGTCGTTGATCGAGCAGCACCCCTGGTGCCCGATCTTGATCTTCGCCGGGTCGCACGCCACCCCAGCGCTGTCGAAAGGCTCCAGGCTGTCCAGCGTCTCGCCCGGCGACCCGAGCCGCATGAACACCCCGACCACCTCGTAGCCTTCGCGCAGCAGCATCGCGGCGGCCACGGACGAATCCACGCCGCCGGACATCGCGCACAACACTCGGCCCTTCCTGCTCGACACAGGCAATCCTACGAACACCCGTCTTCTGACGTTCGAGCCAGCCAAACCCAGGGCTATGGCCTTGGATTCACCGGAGGTTCCTCCTCCGGCGCCAGCTCATAGATTTCGTGGTCATCGCTGGGAGTTACGGCTCTGCGGGATGCAATGTCCGACTTGTGCAGATTCATGTTCGGGAGCCCACGATCGATTCCACCCGCCGGTCGCGATGATGGCACGGCCCTTCGTTGTGCGTGCTGCGCACCCACGATCTCACTCTCAACGAACTTCGCCCGCTCGGCCTTCTCCTTGAGTCGATCGGTCCGAGCGCGGTCGGTCAACTGATTGAGCATCGCCCACTTGGAAAGCGACACCACCCGGTACAGCGACAGGGCCGTAACAAACGTGCCGGTCAATGCGGCGAGCGCGCAAAACGACAGAACGATCACCTCGAAGAAACTCACGCCCATCGCGACGATCGCAACCGCCAGCAGGTAGGCAATCCCCCCGCCGCCGACGATCCAGATCGCCGCTCGCAGCTTGAAGACAAGAGCGATGTCGTTGGCCCAGTCGGCGATCTCGCTCAAGTAGGCGAATAACGCGGCCAGCCCGACGATCGCCACTGCAAATCCGAGGTATGTAATGGCGACGGAAACGCCGTGCATCACCCCTGTCGGGAACACGGCGAGATGCCCGATCGTGCCGGCCGTCATGATGAGCCAGCCAAGCGAGCATACGCGAGCGGCAATCCGACGCTTGAACCACTCCCGGCCCGGCGGACGGGTCGCCGACGGCATTACGGGACGAGGTTGCGTCAGGCCAATTACTCCCCAGACCAGCAACAGCCCGGGAAAGAACATCAGCCCCCAAATCGCCGGCACTCGCGAACCGAACACCGCACAAGCGATCCAACATCCGACGAACAACAGGTACCCGAAGAACGCACACTGGGCGCTGGTCGAGAACGCTCGAAGCCACGCCAACGGTGCGTGCGTGAAGTCGTCCGCCGCGCTGAGCCTGCTCGACGGCCTCCGAATCGCCCGCCCGCACTCAGGACACTTGCCGTCGGTGCGAAGCCCCTTCAGGCTGTAACCACATCCGGCGCAAACGCGATCGTCGAGAATGACCGTCGGAAGCGCCTTCCCGGAGAGTTCGCGTTCATCGATGGGCACGGCACAGTGTACCGGAACCCGGAAGTTGCGCCTCAATCTTCGAGTAGGCACCAATACATGAGCCCAACCTGCCGAAGACTGCTACGAAACCGCGACTTCCGCCGCGGCCGCCACGGCGTTCCGGAACATCAGCAGCCCCGGAGGCTCACGGCGCCCCGACCGACCCGCCTCGTCCAGCCTCGTCCAGAACGGGTGCAAGCGCCAGTCCAAGTACCGTTCCGGGTGGGGCATCAGCCCGAAGATCCGACCCGTAAGGTCGCAGATGCCAGCGATGTCGTCGTCCGATCCGTTCACGGGTTCCGCGTATCGGATCGCGACCTGTCCGGCTTGGCGGAGGGACGCGAGCAAATCGGGTGATTCGGCCACGAACCGCCCCTCGCCGTGAGCGATCGGCAGCATCATCGACTGATCCGACCATCCGTCGTGCAGGCCCCGTGTCCACACGCACACAGTCGACGCTTCGATCCGCACGCGCACCCAGCGATCGATGAAGCGCCCCGTTTGATTGTGCGTGAGCGCACATCGTTGGGCTGGCGCTGCGCTTTGGGGCCACTGCTCCCCCGATGCCGGGCCGGGAAGCAGACCGACCTGCACCAGAACCTGGAAGCCGTTGCAAGCGCCGATCATCGGCACGCCACGCTCGGCGGCCTTACGCAACGATGCGTACAGGCGATCGCGCAGCCGAGCCGCGAGGATTCGGCCCGAAGCGATGTCGTCCCCATACGAGAAGCCACCGGGGAACCCGATGAGGTCGGCATCTTCCAGTGTCGACGGCCGCTCGATGAGACGGTCGATGTGCACGAGCCTGACCGATGCCCCAGCCAACTCGAACGCTCTGCACATTTCTGCGTCGCAGTTCGTTCCGGGGGCTCGGATCACCGTCGCTCGGGGCGTGCGATTCATGCAGAACCTTAGTGCGGCGCGGGCCGTCGGGCCGACCACCCGTCGCTACGCTTGGTGATGCCGACCGTTCATCCGTTCGCAGCGTTGCGGTACAACGATCACGACCTGAGCAAGGTCGTTGCGCCGCCCTACGACGTGCTGAGCGAAGCCGCAAAGTCACAATTGCTCGAGCGCAGCAGGCAGAACATCGTCGCCGTGGATCTGCCGCACACGCCGCCCAAGGAACGCGGCCCCGATGAGGTCTATCGACAAGCAGGCGAGATCTTTCGGCGATGGAAGACCGACGGCACGCTCGTCCGCGAGGGAGAGCCAGCGATTTACCTCTACAGGCAACGAGCCGCAAAGCCCGACGGACGAGTCACCGTGCGTTGCGGTGTTTGCTGCTGCATCGATGTCGTCAAACTGGGTCCGAGGCCCGGCGGGGGCGTGCTCCCGCACGAGGAGACCTTCAGCGGCCCGAAGGAAGACCGCCTCGCGCTCATGCAAGCCACCCGTGCGCAACTCTCACCCATCTTCGGGCTGCACGCGGACGATCAGGCACTTGCTTCACAACTCGCCCGCGATGCCATGTCGAGATTCGCGCCGAGCGCCGAAGCCGACACCGATGACGGCGTTCAGCACGAGTCGTGGACGATCACCGATGGGGTGATCATCCGCGCCTATCAGGATGCTCTGCGAAACGAGGACGTCTTCATTGCCGACGGCCATCACCGCTACACAACGCAACTGAACTACCTCAGCGAATTGGAGCGGCAGCACGGACCGCTTCCCAACGACCACCCGGCCCGTCGCTGCATGACGGTGCTGATCGGTATGAACGACCCGGGGTTGGAGATCTGGCCCACGCACCGCGTGCTCGGCGGCATGGCCGACTACTCGTTCGACACGCTCCTGAGCCGAGGCTCTGCCCACTTTCGACACGAACTCGTCTCAGGCGGGCTGCGAGCACTGGCTGATCGGCTCGAAGCATCGGATGCGACCCCACCAGGTCCGATCGCTCTGTACGACTATGCGACCGAAACCGGCGCGATCATTCACCCCAACGCGGCCGATCCACTCCGTGAAGCGTTCCCGGATCGCTGCGAGGCATGGCGCAATCTCGACGTGGCCTATGTCCAGCACGTCGTGGTCGAGCAACTCTGCCGGCAGGCGCTGAACCGCGGAGAGCCGGTGACATGGACGTTCCCACATACGGTCGCGGACGTCGATGCACTCGGCGCGAGGCACGGCCGCAAGACGACGGCTGCTTCCTCAGGCCGGGACGCGCAACTCGCAGTGCTGGTAAAGCCCACGCCGATCCAGGCCGTTCGCGAGGTCAGCCGAGCAGGCGAACTCATGCCGCAAAAGAGCACGTTCTTCTACCCGAAACTCGCCACCGGCCTGTGGATCAACCCGCTTGAGTGAATCCATCATGGCCGACCCTGCATGGCCTCACGCTCACAGCCCGCCCGATCGTCCTCCATCGAGTTGTTCGATCATGCGTTCGATGTACCGCCAAGCGTTCAGTTCGCGGCGGATCGCCCGCAGTGCCGCCCGGCTCGGTTGATCGCCAGACGAGCAGCCTTCGCGGAACATCGCCGCAACGCGTGCTTCGTGCCCCGCGCGGCGGGCCTCGGCCCACACCTCCCATTTGTCGGAAACCGCCCGCGCATCTGATTCCGACGCTGCCTCGATCTCCTCCTCCATCGTCTGCCGGACTTCCATCATCTCTTGCAGAAAGCCGTCCGGCAGCGAGCGCTCAGTCTCACGCGTCGGCCCACCCAACAGCAGGAGCAGAGTGTCGGCCCGCGATTCCGGGTGCTCGATCAGCGCTTTAGCGCGGTTGATCTCTGAGAGCGTCGAATCCCGCTCATCCTCGCTCGCATCTCGCGCATGCACATCCGCCGACCTCACCGCAAACGCCCGCTGAATCGCGGCAGCGTCGAGATCGAAGCGTCTTTCCAATCCAAGCGAGGCAAAGGGATCGAACATGGCCTGAGCGTAACCCCGTGCCGGCTCGAGGTGTCTGAACCTCGAGTCCCGGTCCGGGTTGACCCGGCGAGTCTGGGGCGACACCATTCCAACGTCGCACCTCCCGGTAACGAGGGGTGCCAACTTCGACTCCCGACCCGTCGCGGCCCGAACGCCGCCGGAGACCCAAGTGGCCAAGCACATCGGCATCGTCGCGGTCAGCCCCGAGGGGTCCGCCCTGTGCTACCGCGAGATCTTCCGCCACGCCGCGAGGCTCATCGGCGACCACGGGCACCCGCTGGTCTCTCTCCACAACGAGCCTCTCGAGAAGTACGTTGAAGCGGTGCTGCGAGACGACTGGGAGACCGTCGGCAACATGCTCGCGTCCTCTGCCCGTCTGCTCGCCGCATGCGGAGCCGAATTCTGCATCGTTCCCGACAACCTGATGCAGCACGGAATCCACCTCGCCGAGACCATCAGCCCCATCCCGTGGCTGAAAATGACGGATCTGGTCGCCGAACGGGTCAAGTCGGACGGTCGCACCTGTGTCGGGCTCATTGGCACCAAGCGTGTCATGTACGGCTCAACCTATCAGACGCACCTGGGTCTGAAGGGCGTCCGGGTGGAAATCCCCGCCGAAGACGACGCGGAAGGCCTCAACGACATCATCTTCCGAGAACTCCTGTACGGTCTGGTGCGGCCGGAAAGCCAAAAGAAGGTCCTGAATGTCGTTTCACGCCTTGCGGATCGCGGTTGCGAGGGCATAATCTTGGGATGCAGCGAGGCACCGCTGCTGATTTCGCCCGAGAACTGCCCGTTGCCCGTGTACGACGCGACGGACCTCTTGGCGGAAGAAGCGGTGAGATGCTCGATCGGAGATCGAGCCATGCCCGGGAGGGGCAGAGCGGTCTGAGTGGGATTCAGCGAGCCGACGCGATCCTCTCGTCCGTGCAAAGGCACGCACACGCACCAGACCGCGCCGCGTCTGATCGTCCGGACACATGACCGACACCCTGTCGGAAGTCGTCAGCGGCCCAACGGCTTGTCGGCCTCCAGGAGTATCACGACCCAACCAACGCCGCTTTCCAGAATGTCAGCCAGCCCGGACGGGACTACTCGTACCCACGGAAGGCAGGGATTTATTCGGGATCGACGTGGTTATCGGAACCACCGAGGAACTTGTTTTGCACGCTGGACGAATCTGGACGCATTCGGTTAGACTGCAAAGGTCGCCGCGGCATGAGTTTGGATGCACAATCCAGCCGCGCGAACCGGGGAAGCAGGGGAACCTACGCGTCACGCGCACGCCCGGGGGGGCGGGAAGAGAGGTCGGCCACGCCGAGGCTGGTCTTTGGTCTTGATCCGCAGACGGTCATTTGCTCGGGATACGGGAGCCCACGATGAAGAACAGATTCTTTGGCCGCGACGACTCCGGCAGCACGTTTCGCAGCCATCGGAGCCGAGCGCGCCGGATTGCGGGCGTCAGCGGCCGCGGACGCGGAGTGCGCGACACCGATTTCATCGAGAATCTCGAGGCACGCGTGCTGCTCGCCGGCGACCACCCCAGCATGCCCATGCCGTGGGTTCCGGGCGTGGGAACGCCGATCACGATCCAGTCGATGCCGGGCACCAAACTCGACGGGCGGGGCGTGGCGGGCGGCAACCTGCAATCGGCCAGCGACGACGACATGTTCCGCTTCACGATGCCCGGAGCGATGGGCACGAGCGACTTCGTGTCGGTTTTGGTCGACACGTTGTTGGGCACAGACAACACGTCACCCCTGAACAGCACCCTGGATTCCTACGTCGAGATCTATAACTCGGCGGGGCAGTTGATCACCAGCGGAGCCAATAACGGCGTCATCTCGTCCACACGCCCCGGTGTCGCGACCGACGGCTGGGTCGGCTTCATCGGACAGGCCGGGCAGGACTACTACATCCGCGTCCGTTCAGAGCAGGGCGCGCTCGCGCCCGGGAAGACCCGCACAGGCACCTACACGGTTCGCGTCGACGCAGCACACCAGTCGATCGCGATCGACACCACCTTCAATCCGAACCCCGACAAGGGGCTCGACGTCTTCGGAAACGGACTCGCGATGGACGAAGTCCTGTTCCGCCAGGACGAGGCCATCTACCGCATCACCGTTCCGAACGACCAGAACTTCCTCAGCCTCGCGACCTTCGGCGCCATCGCCGAGGACTTCACGATGCTGGACACGCACATCTCGATCTACGACGGTCAGGGCAACCTGATCATCGCCGACGAGCAGTCCGGCCGACTGACCAACGCCTTCGCCACGATCCCCAGCCAGCCCGGCGCCACGTTCTTCGTCCGCGTCCGCTCCGACGAATTGGCGGCCAACCGCCCCTCAACGGGCCAGTTCACGCTGGTCGTCGACATGGCCGCGCTCGCGATCCCGCTCGACCCCGTCACACGAGTCAACGCGACCCGGCTCGATGCCGTGCTCGGCCCGACAATGAACACCGCGGGCACCGGCTCGCGAATCTTCCAGTTCACGCCCGAGGGCAACGGCCTGGCCTTTGTCACGGTTCGCGGCGCGCCGGCCCCGTCGCTCATGCTCGGCGCTCTGCCCGACCCCGCCATCACCGTCTACAACGCCAACGGTGGGCTGATCGTCTTCAACGACGACTTCGCCGGCTCGCTCGACTCGCAGGTCGAGGTCGTCCTGATGGGCGGTCAGACCTACTTCTTCCTTGTTGAGGGATTTGATCGTCCGAACAACGGCGGCTTCACGATCAACATCGAGGCCCACCACACCTTCGGACCGACGGTGCCGGTCGATGATCACATCAACGACACGCCGCTCAATCTGCTCAACTACGAAAACGCCACCCCGATCATCTTCAACGATCCGTTCCGATACACCGACTTCGACGGCAACTTCGTCGATGCGAGTTGGAAGCAACTCGGCGTCGGCCGCGGCCGTCTGCACTCCGCCGGTGATACCGACGTCTTCCAGTTCACGCCCCCGCTGAACATGCAGGACTCGTACGCGGGCGACGACGGCAACCAGGGCCGAGCCCTCTATGTCGGTGGCAACTACGGAACTTCGTTCTACAACGGTTCCGCCTCCGGCCGGCACGATCTCAACCTCGAGAGCATCGGCATCTGGGACGCCGGCCGCTTCTATCACTCCGGCCCGGCGGTCGCCATGCCGGGCTCCATCGTCGGCGACATCTTCGCCTTCGCCGAGTGGGATCTGGACGGCAGCGGCCCGAACGTGCCCTTCCTGGTTGCCGGCGGTGAGTTCGGCATCGTGGACGACATGGGCAACGTCGTCCCGACCAACCTCGCCATCCGAGTCTTCCAGGCGTTCAACCCTCTCAACCCCGCCTCACCGCGGTGGACATGGGTGCCGCTGGCCGAAACCAACGGACCCGTGTTCGCGCTCACGGTCGGCAATGTGCTGCCCGTCGACTTCCAGGGCATCGAAGCCCCCGAACTCTACATCGGCGGTCGATTCACGACGATCGCCGGCCAGGCGTCAAGCAACATCGCCGGCCTGTTCTTCACAGGCGCCGGAATCGCGTTCGCCCCGATGGGCGCGGGCGTCACCGGTATGAACTCCGAAGTTCGCGCCCTGCACGTCTTCGATCCACCTCAGCCGATCGACCCTGACGGCGACGGCATGCAGCCGCAGCCGCCGGACGCCCCGGCGGGTCTCTACGTCGGCGGACGCTTCACAACCGCCCCCGGTGTGGCCAACGCCAACAACATCGCTCGCTGGGGCTTCAACCCCACCACCGCCATGCCCATGCCGGTTGCCCCGTCGTGGCAGGGCTTGGGCCGCACCGCGTACAACACCGGCGTCCTGGGCGTCAACGCCGCCGACACCGTGCTCGCGATCTCTTCCATCCCGGTTATCCCACCGGGCGGTGATCAGGCCGTCAACTTCCTCTTCGTGGGTGGCGCACGCGGTGCCGCTGGCGGTTTCCTCCGCTCGTGGAACGCGGCGGCCCCGGTCAATCAGGCATGGAGCGCAGATCTCGCGTACGGCGGCATTGGCCCCGTCCGTGCCATGCAGTCCTGGGTTCTCCCCGAGAGCGTCGGTCTCGGCGACGATCCGTTCCTGCTCGTTGCGGGCGGCACCGATACCGCCGGCTTCGTCCAACTATCGGACGGCGTCGCGTTCGTACCCCTGACCGCGGCCGACTCCGCCGTGCACTCGATGCACACCTTCATCGACAACGAGCCCGGCTTCGTCTCCGGCTCATCGGTCCTCTACATCGGCGGCTCTTTCACCGAGATCACAACGCTCGCAGGCGATCCGCTCGCGGTCGATCGTCTCGCCAAACTCGACTTTGACAACGAGGGCGACTGGGCACGCATCGGCGCCGGCGCCGGCGTCGATGAACTGCGCCAAGGTGCTGCCCCCGCAGCGCTGCCGACGGTCTTCGCCCTCCACTCCTTCAACGACAACATCGGCGGCGGAGTCCCCGTCGCGGGCCAACCCGCCGTGTGGGACCGCATGGAGCGCCGCGCCAGCCGCGTCCACCTGCGCGTCGTGCCGACGGCCGAGTCGTTCATCAGCGACATCACGATCACCATCCGCGACTCGAACCTCAACATCGTCTACGGTCCCAACAACACGCTCTCGACAACCACCAACACCGCCCCGGCGGGCGCTTTCGATCCTGCCCGTCAGGATCAGGGCTTCCTCAACGTCACACCCGAACTCGGCTTCGTCGATCAGTTCACGTTCACCGTCTGGGGCGGCGAGGTCTACTACATCGTCATAGGCGGACCCGGCACGGGCCGCTACACCATCGAGTTGATCACCGACGCCATGCCGCCGAAGGATCCGAACAACGGCGACGGCTCTTACCAGGACGAGATCAGCCGCATCATCGAGACCCCGGACGGGACGATCCCCGAAGCGTCCAACAACACCAATGTCGTTGTGCTCGATCCGACTCGTGCTGCCCGCGCGCCGGAACTCAGCGTCAATGCCACCGGTCGCACACGCACGTTCCTCGACCCGACGAACATGCAGAACCCGGCCGCGTTCCACGTTCGCGCGTACGACCGCGCGCCGTCGGGAATCTCGCGAGTCGTCTTCAACGACCTGCCCATCCTGCACCGCGTCGACGACACCGACATCTACAAGTTCCGCGCCCCGGCCAACGGCTTCGCTGAGATCCGTCTCGCAACGTTCGGCATCATCAGCGGCTACCAGGAGATCATCTCCATCCCGGGCATGGACCCCGTGCAGATCGTCCGCCAGAAGCAGTTCAACAGCCCGCTCGACGGTGCGCTCCGCATCTTCAACAACGACTTCGAGCAAGTCGTTTACAACAACGACAACTACGGTGTTCAGGGCTTCGTGCAGGGCGTTGTCGTCGACCGTCAGGCCGACGGAGAGTTCGATCCCGAGGGCCGGTTCTTCCGCCACCGCGACCCGCGCGTGGTGATCCCCGTGCTGGCCGGTGAGTCCTATTTCATCCAGGTCGAATCAGGCCAACTCAACACGTGGCTGCGTGACCCGACCCTCGTCGACTGGCGACACGCCATCGGCGCCTACGAAGTGCTCGTCCGCACCACGCCCAGCCTCAACGGCATCGACGATCACGCCAACAACGCCTTCGACTCCACACCGATCCTGATCGACACGAACACGGGCAACGGCTTCGTGAACGGTGAGATCCGAAACGTCACAACCGGCGTCTTCCAGAACCCGGACGACGTTGACGCGTTCTACTACATCGCCCCCAACCGTGGCCAAACCTTTGTCCGCGTTGTCCCGACCGGAACGAACAACAGCCTGCAGGCCAGCGTTGTCGTCATCGACGCGACGACGGGCAACATCGTCGCCCAGGCCGCCGCGGGCGTCGGACAGACCGCGCAACTCTCGATCTTCCCCGAGCAGGGCGAGCAGTTCATCATTCTGGTCGACGGCGTCGGTACGTCGCAAGGCACCTACCGGCTCGAGATCGACGGCCCGGGCATCGTCGACGACCACGCCTCGGAACGCGACTGGCGAAACGCCACGCCGCTTCCGCTCGTGCCCTTCTTCGGCACCGCTACCGCGACAGGCGTCATCGAGAACCCGAACGATCAGGACCTCTTCAGGTTCACCGCCGAAAACTACGAGACGGCCTCCGTCAGCGTCACCTCGCTGGACATCACCCTCAACCCCTTCGTGCAGGTCTTCGAGGTCTCAAGCGACCGTGGCGACAGCACGATGGGCAACCCCGTCTTCCTGCAGATCTCCTTCAACGACAACGGACCGGGCGGCACCAACAACTCGCTCGCCACGTTCGCAACGACCCCGGGTCGAACGTACTACATCCTCGTCTCGGGCGTCAACCCCAACCTCGACCGCGGTCGCTACCAGGTCCAGGTCCAGGTTGCCCCGACCGACGACCACCCGAACTTCACCGACTTCCAGTCGCAGGGCCTCGCCACGACAATCTCGCTGGCCTTCAACCCGCTCACGCAGGTCGGCACCGGCAACGCGACGGGCAACATCGAGAAGCCCAGCGACGACGACATGTTCCGCTTCACCGCGCCGGCCAACGGCGAGGTCAAGGTCGTGATCGACACGCCCGCCAGTTCGCTGGTGCCGCGCGTCAATCTCTACGACGCCAACGGCAACCTGCTCGGCTTCGGCCTTCCATCGGGCGGCATGGCGATGGTGACCTTCACGGGCATCATCCAGAACCAGCAGTACTTCATCCAGGTGCTCCCCAACGACACCATGGCCGACGCCACGGGCACCTACACCGTCGGCGTCATCACCTCGCCCGTCGACGACCACGCCGACGAGGGCGAGTTCGCGATGGCTACGGTCATCACGCTCAACCCGACCAACGGATTGGGCACGCGCACGGGCATCATCGTGCCCGAGACGGACACCGATCTCTTCCGCTTCTCGACGCTCGCCGCGGGCTCGACCACGATCCGCGTCACAACGACCGGATCGAGCCTCGCGCCGCGCATCCGTATCTTCAACTCCGGCTTCACCCAGATCTTCGCGGTCTCCGGCAACGGCGACATCGTGCAGCAGGTGCTGAACGCCGGCGGCGCGGGCGAGACCTACTACGTCCTGGTCGAGCGCGACATCGGCTCGTCCGGTGCCACAGCCGTCGGTCAGTACCAGATCAGCGTCCAGGGCCAGGTGTCCGGCGGCGGAGGCCCGGGCCCCGATCCCATCGACGATCACGCCGATGCGGGCGAGTGGAACGCCGCGAGCATCGTCCCGATCGACTCGATCACCGGCCGCGGAAACAACACCGGCGTCATCAACTTCATCGGCGACACCGACCTCTTCCGGTTCACCGCCGGTGCTTCCGGCAATGCCAGCGTTCAGATCAACGTGCCGATGGGCGGCCTGGTCGACGGCTCGGTCCGAATCTTCAACCAGTCCTTCACGCAGATTGCCTTCGACTCGCTCGGCATCCCGGGCGCCACCGCCGCCGTCTCCTTCCCGGCCATCGGCGGACAGTCATACTTCGTACTCGTCGAGCCCGTCGGCTTCGCCACCGGCTCCTACGACGTCCGCGTCGATTCTCAGCCCCTGCAGTTCGTCCAGTACTACCCCGAGGGCTTCGCCAGCCGGCGCGTCGATGAGTTCGTGCCGCTGGTCAACCCCAACTCCTTCCCGGTCGAGTTCGCCCTCTACGCCCGCTACGAGCGCGGCCCGAACGACGACGTGCCGATCTGGACGGGCATCATCCAACCCAACAGCCGCAGCGGCGTGACGGTCACCACGCGCAAGAACTTCGAGGGCGCGCTGGTCCGTCGCAACGAGCCCTACGCGCTCGAACTCCGCTCCAGCGCCGTCATCGGGGCCACCTTCAGCCACTACGATTTCAACGTCTCGGTCGGCGAGAACTTCACGCGCGACACGAGCACCAAGTGGACCTTCGCGAACTTCAACAAGAACGCGGCCGAGTTCCGCGACTTCCTCCTGTTCTACAACCCCGCCTCAGCCCAGGTCGCCAACCTTAAGATCACGCTCTTCTACGAGAACGGCTTCACGACCTCGTTCGAGCAGTCCGTCGATCCGATGCGCCGCTCGGGCATCAATTTCAACAACGACGGCCGTGCACCGCAGCAGGGTCGGTTCGGTGTGCTGGTCGAGTCCGACATCCCGATCGTGGCCGCCCAGTCGTCCTACAACCTGCTCAACGGCGGCGGCGACGGTCTGCTCGGCGATTCCGCTGGCGGCTCAAGCGTCGGCGTCATCGCCGGCGTCTCGACCGGCGGCGGCGTGAGCGGCCGGATCGCTTTCCTCAACACGGGCGATCAGACGGCCACCATCACTATCACGGCCAGTTACGCCCGAGTCGATCTGCCCGATCTGACCCGCGTCATCACCGTCGGTGCG
Organism: Phycisphaeraceae bacterium; assembly: GCA_019636535.1. Taxonomy (GTDB): domain Bacteria; phylum Planctomycetota; class Phycisphaerae; order Phycisphaerales; family UBA1924; genus JAHBK01. Next base: position 267,000 of record JAHBXK010000001.1, read on the forward strand.
GGCAGCGTCGCGTCCCAGACCCTCGCCCAACTCGGCCTGACCAACAACGAGGTGGCGGGCATCCGCTACTCCTCGAACGTCCCGGTCACCGTCTCGGTTATGCAGTACCAGAACGGCGATGGCGACTCGACCCAGGCCGCGACCTTTGCCGCAACGCAATTCCTGTGGGGCGACGCCTTCAACAACCCGCGCCGCGCAGGCATCACCTACATCGAAGACCTCTCGCTCTACAACCCCGCCGGCGTAGCGATCGACATCACGATCACGTTCCTCTTCAACAACGGCACCACGCAGGCCACGACAGTCAACGTCGCCGCCGGCAAGTTCGCATTCGTCAGCATCGATCAGAACCCCATCATCCTCAACCTCGAGCGCACGACGCCCTACTCGCTCCGCGTCACCGCCGCGTCGCCGTTCGTCGGTGTGTTCACCCGCTACGACCGCTTCCTCAACGGCGGCTGGAGCGCGCTGGGCTCACCCGTCGGACTCACCAACCCGCTCAACTCGATCGTCTGACGCGAAGTCGCAGAGCCTCAGGGCAACTGACTAATGCAACAATGGGCGTGACCCGCGGGTCACGCCCATTTTCCGTTTCGACTCGACCACGTCGGCTCTCACCAAGCCCGCCGCACGATCAACCGATCGCCGGAGCCGCCGACTCGCGCACGCCGCCGGGGGCACCGCCGCCAAAACACGGCTCCAAGCCCAGCGCTTTGTACACCTCCTCCATCAGCCGCTCGATCTGGAACGGCTTGAACAGCACGCACTGCAATCCCTCCTGGCTGGCCCGGACGATCGAGTGGTGCGGGTCATATCCGAAGCCGGTCATCAGGATCACGGGCAGTTCGGCGTTGATGCGCTTCGCCGAACTGAACACCTCGTACCCGTTGCGATCGGGCATCTTGATGTCGCTGATCACCAGCTCGTACTGACCGTCAAGGCTCCCCTCGCCCGCCGCCGCGGCGTTGAGTTCGTTGATCGCCGCCGCGCCGTCCTTGCAGACCACGACGACGCACCCCTTGCCCTTGAGCACGCTCCGCAGCGTCTCGCGTATCTTCGCCTCATCGTCGGCGATCAGAACGCGCCGACCCTTGAGCAGCGGGTCGATCTCGATCCCGGCGAGCATCTTGTCCGCCCCGAGGATCGTCTGCGGCCCGGTGGCCGCATCGTTCACTCGCTGCCGGATCGCCGTGACGTCCGCCAGAATCCGATCCACGTGCTCTCGCAACGTCGGATCACGCTCGGCCGCCTGCCTAAGCCAGCCCGCTTCCTTGATGATGTCGTCGAGCGGTTCGTTCAGCTCTCCCCGAACCGTTCCCGTCACCGTTTCGCCGGTTGCGCAACGCTCGATCACCAGCAGGTCGAGGATGTACAGCGCCATGGCCACGTGCGTGGCGAACATCTCGGCGAACTGCCGGTCCTCTTCGTCGAAGGCCGCCAGATTCTCACTCTCGACGTTGAAAGCACCGATCACGCGGTCGTGGATGCGAAGTGGCACGGTCAGGCTGCTGCGCGCCCCGGGCATGCCCGTAACGTACCGCCGATCCTTTCGTACGTCGGGACACAGGTAACTCCGCCCCGTGGCGGCGACGTACCCCATAATCCCGTTCCCCTCCTTCTGCGCGTACAACTCGACCTCCATCGCCTCCTTGCTCAGGCCCTTGGCGATGACCAGTTCCAACCTGCCGGTGCGTTCGTCGATCAGCCGAACAGCCAACTGATCGAACCGAAGCAATTCGTGCGAGAATCGGATGATTTTGTCCTCGAGCACCTTCAACCGATCCGCTACGTGCATCTTGCGGATCGCCTCGGCGTCGAGCCGCACGAGTTCGGCCCCCGCCCGATCGATCGCGTCCATCTTGTGCTGAAAACGCCTCGACGGTGTCACGTCCCACACCACCGCCGCGACGCGCCCCGGCTGGCCCATGTCCGACCGGATCGGAGCGACAACGACCTCAAAGTACCGGCTCTCATCCGGCGACGAAATGTCATACCGAGCCGTCGGGGCGTAACTGTGCGGCTCCTGAGTCAACATCTGATCGCCGAAGACCTGCCCGGCCTGCCGGCAGACCGCCGCCACGCGAGCCTTGACCTGCTCTTCGAACGTACGGAATCGGTCGTTGGACCAGACGATCTCACCTTCCGCGGTCGTCAGGCAAACACCTTCACCGATCGCCGACAAAATGGCCACCGCCTGACCTTCGGTCATCTGTCCCGAGGCCGCCAAACCGAGCGTTCCCAGATCCGATGGCGCGGCCACAACCGCCGACGCGGTTGCGAGCGCGGCACGATCCAGCACGGATGCGGGCGATCGAACCACGTCGAAAGTGGCTGAGAGTGCGCGAGCGACTTCCTTCGCCCCCCCGCCCATGTCCCCAACTACCAGCACTTGAGGTCGCAATTCGTTCATCATCCACCCCCGCCACCCACTTCAGGGTATCAACAGATTGGGTGAGCGTCCGCAAACATGTCGTAAGCATCGGATCGATCGTGCGGCATCCCTTGAGATCAAGATCTCCCAGTAACGAAAGTTCACACGCAGCCCACGCACAGTCACACAGAGGCTTCCCGAAACCGAGCCAGAGAATTGCAACGAGACGGTCCTTCCTCGGGTCCAAATCCCGTATACCGTTCGCCGAACCACGGGGGCCTGTTGCGAATGAAGGGTCTGGCGAACGCCCGAGAGGTTGCGTGCTAGAGGTCGCCAGGCCGGCGAGTGGGTGCAAGCCCGTTCTGTACGGCCAATGCCCACACCTCAACCGGGTCAGGACGGCTCATGATCGAAGCCACAGAAGTGCACAAGTACTACGGCCGCTTTGAGGCTGTCCGTTCGCTCTCCTTTCGGATCAGCACGGGCGAAGTCGTCGGTCTGCTCGGCCCCAACGGGGCGGGAAAGACCACCAGCATCCGCATGATCACGGGCTATCTTCCCCCCTCGTCAGGTCGAATCGCGGTCTGCGGCAAAGACACGATCAGCCACACGCTCGCCGCCCGCCAGAACATCGGATACCTACCAGAATCCAACCCTCTTTATCCGGAAATGAGGGTCCGCGACTACCTGACGTTCCGAGCCCGGCTACACGGCGTTCGGGCCAGCAAGCGCCAATCGGCCATCGCAAAGACCCTCGATCGTTGTTGGCTCTCCGATGTGTCACGAAAGCGAATCGGATACCTGTCCAAGGGATATCGCCAGCGGGTGGGTTTGGCCGCGGCCTTGATCCACAATCCACCCGTGCTCGTTCTGGACGAGCCCAGCAGCGGGCTCGACCCGACTCAGATCCTGGAAACGCGCCGACTGATCCGCGAGTTGGCCAAAGACCGGACCGTCTTGGTTTCGTCACACGTCTTGCCAGAGGTCGAGAGAACGTGCGACCGGGTCATCATCATGGCTCGGGGTCGCGTCCGTGCCGACGGGCACCCTGCCCGGCTGCTGGCAAGGCTCGAGCGCGACCACCCGCCGCTGCACGTCGTCGAGGTGTTGGTCGACAGCCGATCCGGTCACGGGCAGTCAGGGAGTTGGGCCGGTGACGTTCCGCGGATTCTGTCCCAGATTCGTGCTGTCCCCGGCGCCAAGGCCGTGGCGCACGAGTGGGTCTCCGCAGCGCGGCCAACCCCGGACCCGACTCAGCACTCGCCGTCAGGCTCGACGCCCGACCTCGCGAGTCGCGCCGGTGGCCCGGGTTCGGACTGGGTGCGACTGCTCGTCACGCCCGAAGCAGGCCATCCGGACTTGCGCGAACAGATCGCCCGCACACTGAACAAGGGTCTGGTGCTCTACCGAGATCTGGAGCGTCGATTGCCGACGCTCGAGCACCTCTTCTCCTCGATCATCGAAGCGGACTCGACGAACCCGACCGCCACCGAGCATCGCGAGTCCAGCCAGGAGGCAGCGTGACGCGTCTGCTGGCGCTCACATCCCGCGAGTTCTCGTCCTTCTTCCGCACGCCGCTGGGATGGGTGGTGATTGCCATCTTTCTCTGCCTTTCGAGTCTGTTCTTCGTGCAGAACGCTGTTCGGCCGGGCGAGCCCGCAACGATGCGCGGCTTCTTCGCGGTGTGGTGGGGATTGTTGCTCTTTTTGGCCCCGGCGATCTCGATGCGTCTGGTGGCAGAAGAGTTGCGGACCGGCACGATCGAGCCACTGCTGACCGCGCCGGTCGGTGAGGGCACGCTGATCGCATCGAAGTTCTTCGCGGCAGTCCTGTTCCTGCTCGCCATGCTCGTGCCGACCGCCGTGTACGTCGTAGTGCTCGACACGCTCTCTCGCCCGGACTACGGGCCGATCCTCGCGGGGTACGCCGGGCTGGTGCTCCTGGGCATGTTGTACCTGTCCGTTGGCACGCTCGCGTCGACGCTCACCTCATCGCAGACGCTCGCCTTCCTGGGCACACTCTTTGCATTGCTACTCCTCGACTTCGCTCCGGCTCGCATCGCACCGAGCCTGCCGGCGCCGATCGACGGGCTGATCATGGCGATCGCGCCGTCCGAGCGCATGAAAGACTTTGCCCGCGGGCTGATCGATACATCGCACATCGCGTACTTTCTGGCGGCCTCCCTTTGGTTCCTGACCCTCGCTTCTCTCGTACTCCAGTCCCGCCGCTGGCGTTGAAGTCACATCCCCCCCACCGTCTCTCTCTCGCAGTCACGACGATCCATGCCTACCTCGACCGGACGCAGAGCACGATACCTCGCCCAATCGGCCGCGATCATGCTGGCCGTCAGCGCGATCTGCGTCTTCGGCGTCGTGCTGGCCTCTCGCGAACCGATACGGATTGACACGACCGCATCGCGCGAGCACGAACTATCTGACCGCACCCGCCGCGTGCTGGCGACGATCGATGCTCCGCACGAGATTGTCCTGGTTGTCAACGCCGCGGCGTGCGACCGCCGGAGTCTCGAGCGTGCCATCGACGTTCTCGACATGCTCGATCGCGCAAGCCGCAATGTAAGCACAACGGTGGTGGACGCCGCGTCGGGGCGAGGCGCAGTTGCGCTCGACGCCGTCGTGCAACGACTCGTCGAGCGATACGCGGTGACGATCCGGGCCGCGAACGAGGCCATCGCGTCCGCCACGGGCGAGTCGCAGACTCTCGCCGAACTCTCCGACACAGCGGCCGAGTCGATGCAATCGGCGGTCGACCAACTCACTCCAGACAGCCCGAACGCGACCGAACTTCGGCGATTCTTCGCGGACTCGGCAGCGGTGCTGCGCCTTGCCGGTCCGGACCTGCGTCGCGCGGCGCAACAAGCACAACAGGCCGCTTCCACACCGATCTCCGGCACGAACGTACCGCAGCACGAGCGAGCGACCGCTATCCTTCGCGAGCCCTCGCTGAACCTGCACCGCCAGTTGGACGAGATCAACGCCGGGCTGCAGGCTCTTTCGCAGGCACAACCGGGCGTGATCGACGAAGCCACTCGCGCAGCCGCTCGCTCGCTGTTCGAAAGAACGTCGGTTCTCAGAGACCGCACGGCCGCTTTGCTCTTCACGCTCGACGAAGTGCCGACCACCCCGCTCGAACGATGCGTACGAGCAATCCAATCCGGTCCCACAGCACTGATCATCGGTCCTCCGGACACTTCACCGCGCAGCGGCTCGACGCTTGCGCTATCCTCGACTCGAGGCGTCACCGCCGTCGATGTGCAGAGCCTGCTTCTGCCCACTTCTCCCGACGATCCAAGCCGTGGGCGCATCGATCTTCGGTTCAGGATCGAGGAACTGGTCGTCGGTGGGCTGGCGGTGCTGAACACACGAAACGCGCCGATCGTCTGCTTCGTGCACGGCGCGCCCGAAAGCGATCGCCTTGGACCGGACTTCGCGCCGCTCCGAGCGCTCGCGCAACGGATGAGTCTGCGCGGCATCGACTTGGTCGAGTGGCCGGCAGCGGTCAAGGAGCACCCGCCGGCTGTGAGCACAATTCCCGGCGGAGACGCTCGTCCCGTGGTCTACGCCGTGATTCCGACAAACGCGCTGACACCCGAAGGCGCTGTGCGCATGAAGCGACTGGCCGACCGAGTCACCGGACTCATCAATGAAGGCCGTCCGGTCCTCCTGTCCCTGAACCCTTCCACGCTTCCCGGCATCGGGCAACGAGACCCGATGATCGAAACGCTGGAACCGCTCGGATTGAAGCCGGACACGGGCCGTCCGATCGTTCAGCAGATCACAGGAACTGACCGGCAACCACCACCGGTCCTTCCCGACGTCGTGCTTTCGCGTTCCGATCCGTTCACGCCGATCGGACAGGCGATCCAGTCGTTGCGAACGCACCTGCGATGGGCGATTCCGCTCAGGATCGACCCCGTTGCGCAGCAGCGTGCGGGGACTTCGATCAAGCCCATTCTGCTCGTGCCAGCCGCTCAAACCACGTGGGCCGAATCCGAGTGGCTCGGGCTCTGGCAGTTATCGGCCTCCGATCGGCTGCGCATCTCGAACCCGCCGACACCCCATCCGGTCCGCGACGACGTGATGGGTCCGTGGACGGTGGCGGCCGCGATCGAGCGAGGAAGCAATCAGGGCGATTCGGCGCCGAGCAGCGCGAGCACCCCCACGCACGGCTCGGGTGGGCGGATCGTCGTGGTCGGCTCGAACGGATGGTTCTTTGATGAGTTCACACAGGTGGCGGACGTGATCGACGGCCGACCGGTCGCGCGGGCGCCGGGCAACATGGAGTTGTTCGAGTCGGCAGTCTACTGGCTCGCAGGGCAGGACGATCTCATCGCACGATCCGCCGAGGCCGAGGCTGCGCCCGTGATTCGGGCCGACCTTTCCGATCGCTCGCTGTCGTTGCTGCGATGGGCGCTGATCGGCGGTATGCCGCTCGCGGTGCTGCTGCTGGGTGTGTGCTGGCGTCTGATTCGGGGTTGAGCCGGGGGCCGATCCGAACCTCGCTCTGGTGGGGCGATAGCGACACTCCCTGTTGATCAAAGGCAGCGCGAGTGGACGATGCATTCCGCCACATGCTGGTCGGCGTAGTCCGCGAGTGTACCATCGGCAAGGATGAACAACCGTAACCTCCCTCTCCTTCGTTCCGGCCACGGTGTGGCAATCGGATTGCCGGACGGGCCGCTCCCGTTGAGCCTGATCCTGGGTGTCGGTCGGAACTATGCCGAACACGCAAGGGAGCAGGGTGCCGAGATCCCAACCGCGCCGATGATCTTCACCAAGAGCCCTGTTTCGTGCTGCCTGAACGGCGACGAGATCCGACTGCCGCGTGCCTGCGCCGATCGCGAGCAGGTGGATTACGAGGGCGAACTGGGCGTGGTGATCGGCAGAGCGGTCCGCGATGCTGACAAAGCCGATGCGCTCGACTTCGTCCTGGGGTACTGCTGTGCCAACGACGTCTCGGCAAGATGGTGGCAGAAGCAGGGTTCGGGCGGACAGTTTTATCGCGGCAAATCCTTCGATACGTTCTGCCCGCTGGGTCCATGGGTGACACCGGCCGAGCAGGTGCCCGATCCCGTCTCTCTCATGCTCGTTACACGTCTGAACGGGGAAGTGGTGCAGGAGAGTTCCACGCGCGAGATGATCTTCGACGTGGCAACCCTCATCGCAGAACTTTCTCGCGACGCGACGCTGCCGGCCGGGACGGTGATCCTGACAGGGACACCGTCGGGCGTGGGTATGGCCCGCTCGCCGCAGCGCTTCCTTCGCGCTGGAGACGTGGTCGAGGTTGAGATTGATGGTCTTGGCGTGTTGCGCAATCCTGTCGTGAATGCCTGACCGATGGTCAGGCCGACTCCTGTCGACGCAACAAGTGCGCTCCGGCGAGAAGTCCTGCCGCGCCGATGGCCAGCAGGATCGCGCAGGGAAGCACCAACTCGCCCCAGTTGCTGTTCCGCCACAAACCGCCCTCGATCGCAAGGATCGACCAGCGGATCGGGCTGATGACGCTCAGCGTGCGCATCCAACCGGGCATGAAGAACAGCGGCAACATGCCACCGCCGATCATCGAGAGCATCAAAAGCACGCCCCAGCCCAGGCCGTTGCCGCTCCGCTCGCTCGGGCTGAGCACGGCGAGCAGCATCATGATGCCGACGAAGCACAGCCCTGTGCAGACCACGGCCACGGCCAGAATTGGCCACGACGTGGGCCGGACATCGAACACCGCAGCGCCGATCGCGATAAGAAAGACCGCAACCGCCAGCGTCGTCAGGAAACAGGCCAGCGACTTGCCCGCGAGGATCTGCCATGGTGTGATCGGCGCCACGCGGAGCCGCAGAAGCGTGCCGTGCGTGCGCTCACCGACCATCGCGATCGAGAACCCCAAAGCGCACCCCATCACGCCCCAGATGATGCCCTGCGGAAACGTGATGGCGAAGGAACTCGGAGGCCTCGGCCCGTACTGCCCGTCGGCGGACTGTCGCTGGGTAGCGTCGATCGATCGAATGCGCATCGGCTGCCACGCGGCGATCCCGGATTGGAGATCGGCATGGCCGCGATCCTCCGACGCGGCTTGGGGGCCTTCTGGACCGTCATCGGGCGGGTCAAGTTCCACTTGTTCGGGAAGTACCGCGAGAAACGCCTCGATGTCGTCGAAGAGCCGGTTCAGCGCCAGCCGCTGAACCGGACCGATACCTTCGGTCCGTTGCAGTCGGTCGCGGGAGAGTTTCAACTCCTCTCTCGCCAACGCGGGCCGCCGGAACGACTGTTGCATGCGCATGAAGCCGTGCTTGATCAGCAGACCCTCGAGCATGCCCCGCTCGGCGAAGCGGGCGGGATCGACACCGAGTTCAACCTCAGCGCCCATCGAGAAGAACAGGCCCGACTGTTTCCCGCCGAATCCCTCGGGAATGACGATGACGGCCGTGGACTTGCCGGCACGCACGCGTGCGACGGCCGGCTCCCGATCGGCAACCACCTCCACGGCCAATTGAGGATCGTCGGCCAACTGTTGAACGAGCGCACGCGAGTCGTCGGTGCCGTCGAGGTCCGCGACGACGACGTCGATTCGGGCGGTCCGTCCGCCTCCGCCGGAGAAGATCACGCCGAAGAAGACCGCGACAATCAGCGGAAAGAAGAAGGCGAAGAAAAAGCCCATGCGGTCCCGCAACAGCAGGCGCATGTCCTTGCTCGCGATGGCCCAAACGGCGTCCATCAGTCGCGCAGACTCCTGCCGGTGAGCCGAAGAAAGACCGACTCGAGGTCCGGACGATCGATGCGGACACCCATGACCCCCGGATCACGAAGTCTGAGCGTCAGTTCAGAAACGGGGTCGTCCGTCTCGAAGCGGGATTCGGAGTCGGCCGTTTGGATCGTGATGACCGATGCGCCACCATGAAGCCCGATCAACTCGTCGGGCGAGCCCGAGGCGATGACCCGCCCGTGATCGACGATCTCGATCCGATCGCAGACGCGCTGAGCCTCCTCCATGTAGTGCGTGGTGTACACAACGGCCCGACCTTCATCTCGCAACGAACGGACCATCTCGATGATGGCACTGCGAGACTGCGGATCGACTCCGGCCGTCGGCTCGTCGAGCAAGACCAGCCGCGGGTTGTGCAACAATACGGTAGCAAGGTTGAGCCGTCGCTTCATCCCGCCCGAATAGGCCTTCACACGGTCTCTTGCGCGATCGGACAGTCCGACACGCTCAAGAGCGCTCGCCGCGGCCGATCGGCGCGCCGAACGGTCGAGCCCGTAGAGCCGTCCGAAGCAGTCCAGATTCTCGGCGGCGGTCAGATCGTCGTAGAGCGCCACCGCCTGCGGAGCGAGCCCCATCATGGCACGAACGGCAGGCTCGCTGGGAGAACCCACGCCCCCCACTACGACCTCGCCCGAGTCGGGCAAAATGAGCCCGACGGCGATGGAGATCGTCGTGCTCTTGCCCGCGCCGTTCGGCCCCAGCAGGCCCAGAACCTCACCGTTCTCCACGTGAAGTGAAACGCCATCCACGGCCTTCACACGCCCGTACGACTTGTGGATGTTGCGGATCCGGAGCATCGACGCGGCGATGATACACGATCGGAGACTGCGCGGCGGACGATTCCGATCGAGCCTCTACCTAAACTCCAGACCTAACAAATCGAAGCCGGACGCCTTGTGGATCGGATTCGGAACGTACGCGGCAATCGAAGATGGCCAAATCCAAGTCCAAGCAACCCGCCGGGCCGACGCACGATCGCGTCATCGAGAACCGCAAAGCCCGGTTCGACTATGCGATTCTCGACACGCTCGAGACCGGTATCGTGCTGCGCGGGTCCGAGGTGAAGTCGGTCCGCGACGGCAAAGTGTCGCTGGGTGAGGGGTACGTACGAGCAGAGCACCCGCTTGTCCCCCGCTCAGGGCGGGGAGGTCGCGCCGGGGGTAGGGCTGCTAAGCCCGACGAGCCAGCGCTCTGGCTCCACGGCGTGAACATCGCGGAGTACCCGCCCGCGGGCCCGAGCGGCTCCGTCGGGCAGCACGCCCCGACGCGCATACGCAAACTGCTCGCACATACGCGCGAGATCGCCAGGCTCGCTCGCGAATGCCAGACCAAGGGCGTCACGCTCGTGCCCCTGAAGATCTACTTCAAGAATGGCAAGGCCAAGTTGCTCATCGGGCTCGCGAAGGGCAAGAGCAAGGGCGACAAGCGACAGACCATCGCCAAGCGAGAGTCGCAGCGCGACATCGCTCGTGCCACCTCAAGACGAGTGTGACCGGTTGCAACAGTTCACAGTCCCTTCGTCCGTCGCCGCGGCTCAGTCGGGATAGGTGTGTACGTCCTCTTCGATCGATCGTCTGCCAGTCCGGAGCCCAACCCCGTCCAGAGCCTCCCGCACTCGGGGCACTTGAGCCCCTGAGGATCAAGGCCGGTCAGGTCGTAGCCGCACTTGGGGCAATCCAATTCACCGCGGTGCCGCGGAAGGCAGACCAGGAACAGCCCGATCCCCGCCACGATGATCATCTCCGCCCACAGGAGCGTGAGCAACTGATGCGAGCGTAAAGCCCCCCCAGTACGCCCGTCGCCGGCGTTCAACACCCCGACCACCAACCAGATCGCCAGCACGCCGAGCGCCACGGCGACAAAGCCTTGCCAGCGACGACGATATCGCGCTGCTAGGTACCACACAAACACGGCATAAACAGCCAGCAGAATCACGTTCAGTTTCGACCGCCCGCTCGCACACCGATCGCAACGTCGGCGCTGTCTGACAAGCAGACGCATTGAATGCCTTCAATCGCGAACCCGCATGAACCGCGCCACGCGTTGGTGAGCGAGCTTCCTTGCAAATGGTACTTTCTGTGCTTCGCCCGAGCCAAGGCGGTGGGTTCAGCCTGCCGTCGACTCTCGCGAATCTGCGCATCAGTCGGATCGCATCAGGAATCCACCATCGCACACGATCAGCGTCCCGCCTTGAAGAACGTTCGGAGCGACTCGTAGATGTCGTCGCGGCTGTTTACCCGACTCAAAACCACACGCTCCTCGCCACGGCCGTCGCCGGCATTGCCCTTCTCGAATGCCTCCCGCAGCACGTTGATGAAGTTCCCGCTCCCGTAGGGGCTGGCGACCTGGCAGTACCCGAACATATTACTGACCGGCAGCAGGTTGCGCTGGATCAGTTCGACGCAGACTCGGTTGTCGGAGTCCGAAGAGTTGTCGCCGTCGGAGAAGTGAAACAGGTAAATGTTCCACGAAGCCGGGTCGTAGTTCGACTGGATGATCTCGTGCGCCTTGTGGAACGCCGAACTGATCCGCGTGCCGCCGTCCTCTCGCACCGAATAAAACGTTCTCCGATCGACCTCCTGCGCTACCACATCGTGCACGATGTACCGGCTCTCGACGCCCTCGTAGTTCCGCCGGAGCCACGCGTCGATCCAGAATGCCTCAAGTCGAACCAGCTCCTTCTGCTCGTCCCCCATCGATCCAGACACGTCCATCATGTAGAAGATGACGGCGTTCGACTGCGGTTTGCGCACCTCCGTCCAACTCCGGTATCGCATGTCGCGACGGATCGGAATGACCACCGGGTCTTGCGGGTTGTATGTTCCCAGGGCGATCTGACGCTTGAGCGCTTCCTCGTAACTGCGCTTGAAGTGCCGCAAACTCGCCGGGCCGGTGGGACGGACGCCCGTGTATTTGTCACGCACGGTCGTCAGCCGGTGCTCGCCCCTGGGCTCAATGCGCGGCAGTTCCAAATCCTCACCGAGCATGTCGGCGAGTTCTTCGAGCGAAACGTCGACTTCCATCACGTGCCGGCCCGGCTGATCACCCCCGCCCTGCCGACCCGAGCCCGCCTGATCGCCCTCATCTCCCTCTCCCATTCCCACACCGCCCGAGTTATCGCCGAAGCGGAACGTGGGAATGTCGATATCGTGAACAGGAATCGAAACGAAGCGATCACCCTCACGCCCGATCATCTCTCCGCGCGAAATGAAGCGCCGCAATTCCTTGCGGATCTTCCCCCGCACGATCTGGCGGAAGCGCTGATGGTCTTGTTCGATCTTGTTGACCATGATCCTGTCACCCCGCCCAAGGCAAATGACCCCACACCCTGTTCAAGGCGATGCGCACGCACCCCCCGAAGGTTGCATCGGCCGTCGCCGACTGCGCCTGCACATTGGTCAGTCCCACCCGGCCCGATGCCCCGGTCACCCCGTCAACGCCGCCTCTCACCCGCACGCGGAGCGTCCGAATCGCTCCCATTGCTTATAGGTCGCTCGTGCGACCTTTGTTCGCATCCGGATCGGCGTCGGGAGTTGACCGTCGAACACGCCGGCCAAGCCAAACCGCGGCGACCAACGCTCCCGGAATTCCCACCGCGAGTTCCGCTGACCGATTCAGCACGTCCGCCATGAGTCCGGGCGTTGCCCGCTCGACCAGACCGTCGTACGAGCCCCCTTCGGCCCCTCGCATCAGGCGACGCTCGTCGATGAACTCGGGAGGCAACCAGGCCGCCGTGGCTCCGATCACCCACTCTCGAAGACCCATCGGCACCGGGGCCATCATCGCAGCCTGCCCTGCGCAAGCGAGCGCAGCGCCACCCCTCGCGTCGATCGGCACGCCGATCAGCCAGAAAACCAGCACGTACCGCGCCGCCCAGATACCCATGTCTCCAAGCCGAACCGCCAGCACTGCGGGGTACCTCCATGCGTAGCCGCGCCATCCCGACCGAGCGGACCACGCCGCCCGGAACACGCACGCCACAACGAACGCCGTCACGAAGACCGCGATCACCATCCAGAGCAGGATTGAGCCGTCCCAGCCCGCCGCGCCGACAACCACGAGCAATGTAAGCAGTATCGCGTTCGCGGCTACAGCGCACGCCAGCACTTCGAACACCACTCGCACGGACGATCCGACCGGAATCCGATTGACCGCACGGTGATACGCGATTCGCCCGAACAAGCCGGGACGAAGCGGCAATTGGTTGAGGACCGAAGCGATCCAGATCAGGCCGATCATCTCGCGATGCTCAACATGTCCACGCCGACGGGTGAGTATCGCGAACGAGAGTCCGGTGAGTGCGATGTTCAGCATCGGAGCCGCGATCAACAGCATGACCATCCACCACGGTGCCCGTCGGGACGATTCCCATGCTGCTTCAAACTGTCCGCGGTTTGCGGCGATGGTCCAGATCGCCGCGACGAGCAGCAGAGTGCCAACGACAAAGAGCACGGTTGAGACGACGCGGCGTCGCCTCGATGAACCGGACGGCATGATCCCCACGGTCAAGCCGTCGTCGCCCTGTTCCGCATCGGTGCGTGTCGAGTTGACGCTCACGGCCTGACCGTATCACCCATCGCCCCACCGAGCGACGGGCTGCCGAGTCCTCCACCCTCTTCCGCGTCGGACTGGGTCGGTCGCGAGTACGTCGAGACACCCTCGGAAAGTCGCTGCTTCACAAACCGCACCAGTCGCAGCACGCCAGGCCGATCGTTCCAGAGCACCTCATTGAGCAGCGTGTGACTCGGGTCATTGACCCGGGCGAGCAGGATGAAGCTGATCACGTCGAGATCGCGGTCGCGACCGGCAACCTCGTCGAGCGCACCGATCGCCGGCATCCGCCACGTGACCGGAGCCGTCGCGAGGATCAGCAGTCGCTCCGATTTCTCCAGCGTCGGGAATCGCCGGATGATCTCGGCGAGAATGCTCGCCGAGTCCTGCGGGTCGAACCGGATCCCTTCGGGCGCAACCGAGAGATCGCGAAGCACGAGCACCAGTTCGGCCAGCTCAACGCCGGTGCCGCGTCGTGCCCGCTCGAGCAGCTCGGCAGGCTTCATGTAGGCTGAGTTCAGTGCCGGTCGAACAAGCGGCCCCACGTTCGCGGTGAGCGAAAATGGACCTTCCTGAAAGATGCCCCCATCGCCCGGGACAAAGCCCTGAAGCAACCGCCAGTGAACGGTGACCGCACGGCGCAGATCCTCCTGCATCGTCAGGCCCGAGATGCCGTTGTCCGGCCAGAACTCAACGATGAGCTCCTCGCGCGGCAAGAGCCTCAGCCGGCGATCGAGAGAAATCACACCGTTGTGCGACTGCTTTCTGAGCGGAACTGAGCCGAACCTCATGCTCGGCACGCTCAGCAATCGCGAGTTGATCGGCCGATCCGGCCCAAGCCCCAGCGGCACACGCGAGACGTTGCGCAGTCGCAGCCGCACGCCCACTTTGTCGAACAACCCGACGCGACCCTCCGGTCCGGCGATCAGGTCAGCGCGGAGCGTCATGAACTCCAGCGGATTCTCGAGCATCCGTTCGAGCCAGTTCGGAACAGCGGCCGCAGCACTCTCAAGACGCATGGCCGCATCGGGAAGCAGCCCAAGCCCGGCGAGCGTCCCCACGCCCGGTGTGGCATTCGCCAGAACTTGCGCCCGCGTGATCGCGAAAGCACCCGCGGGCGAGGCAGGCAGCCTGCGGGCAATCTCCCCGTATCGCTCGATCGCTTCCCCGACTCTGCCTTGGGAATCGCTCAGCACGGCCAGTCCGACGATCGCGAGATTGTCGTTGCCGAGTGCGCGAAGCAGCCGCTCGGCTTCCTCAAACTCCCGGTACCGGAGTCTGAACCAAGCCTCGATCCGCTCGACTTCGCGAGCATCGGTGTTGGGATTTCGGCGGATCTCAGCTAGGTCAGCGCTGGCGGCGGCGAGTTCGCGGTCGGCCCAGAGGCGAAACCAGATCGACTCGAGCGTCAGCACTCGCACGATCTCGGCCGCGAACTCGTCGGTGATTTCCTTCGGGCGAGTCTTGAGGTCCATGACCGCAGCCCGACGCATCTGCACGGTCTGAATTGCTTCCGCCACCGCGGCGTTGACGAGATCTGGCTTGCCCAGCGAGCTGGCAGCAAGAACGCGAAGTCGCTCAAACTCCAACGGGAGACGAACCTCCGCGGGATCGGGCATCCGTTCCGGTCGCTCTACAGCGAGTTCGAGCCGCTCCCGCTGACGCGCAACCTGGCCGCGAGCCGTGGCAACTTCTTCGTTCAATCCCGCGACGAACGCTTCCGCACCCCTCATGATCCAGTCAACGACGGTCGATTCATCGCGAACCTCCGCGGGAACATTCACGCCCCGCCTTTGCGCAAGGACGAACGTATTGGCAAAGAACCTCTGCGCGCCCTTGTACGCTCCGTTCCGGGCCAGTTCGCTCGCAATAGCCAGGTGAACCTGGTCGTCGAACGGATCGGCAAGCAGCACGTTCAGAAGCATGTCGAGCCTGCCGGACGGATCGTCGATCGAATCGGCGAAGAAGGTCAGCGCCAGCGTCGCGGCATCCTTATTCGAACTGTCCAGTTCGAGCGACTGCATCAGTCGTCGCTCGAACCCGGCAAGATCTCCTTGCTCGCGAGAAAGCAGCGCCGCGTCGAGCGCCAGACGGCTGCGAACCGACGGATCGAGCGTCGAGCCGGTCTCCGTGAGGAACCGCTCATACGCCGAAAGCCGAACGTCGGCGTTCTGATTTCTCGCGATCGCACGCGATGCGACTCGCAATTGGTTCACAGTGTCCGACGGATCAAGTCTCAGTAGTTTCCGGCTGTACTGATCAACCGCATCCTCATCACCCGCCCCCGTCTGCGCCTCGATCAGCAGGCGAAGGAAGTCCTGATCTTCCGGGGCCAGTTCGTGCGCGACTCGGAGCATCTCCGCGGCGATCTCGTAGTCGCGAGGTGTCGGCGACGCGACCAGCCGGAGATCGGCCATCGCCACCCGCGCGATGGCCGCGGCGGCCATCGTCGCGGTCGATTGATTCGTGGCCGACGTCGCCGGGGCCAGATTCGCCTCGCGATCCTGAGTCTGCCAAGCGGCACGGGCCGAAACGCTCGGCACTAAAAGGCACACCGCCACCACGCAGGCGAGAAGCCCTCGCACGCCGGTCTTTGGTCGGCATCGGAGATCGCGAGATCGTTCGTTCACCTGTTGCTCCACATCATCACTCCAATCGGCCCGAGCACCGCAAACGCCATCCACGGCGCCCACGATGCGATCCGAATGAGCCCCGGGGCTGCTCGAGGGAACATCTCCCTGAGCAGCATGACGAACACATACTCGCCCGCCGCGACGGCCGCGGCCCCCGCGAGCGGCCAGAGCCAGCCTCCCAAGCCGCCCGGGCCACCCCCAACGATCGGCCCGAACCTGCCCGGCCATTCGAAGACCATCAGCAACCCGATCACCAGCATGGCAAAGGACCACACGCCTGCGCTGAGGAGCAGTGTGAAACGCACGAACGCAAAGCGTGAGCTCGGCAAACCATCCGAAATCCAAACATGGTCGGCGGACTTGTGAAGGTCGGATAACAATCCGTTGCGCTCCGATCGATCGCCGGGCGACCGGCCGATGCCGGCCCGTGGGTGCGTGCATCCACCGCACGCGTCGGTGGGTCAACCTCAACCCATACTCATGGTCATCAGGAACTCGGCGTTCGTCTTGACCTTCCCCAGCCGGCTCTTCATCAGTTCCATCGCCTCGACGACGTTCATGTCGCTCAGGACCTTGCGCAGCCGGTAGACCAGTTCCAGCTCCTTCTTGTCCATCAGCAGTTCTTCGCGACGCGTACCCGAGGCCGCAACGTCGATCGCCGGCCAGATCCGCTTCTCCACCAACTTGCGGTCGAGGTGAAGTTCGCTGTTGCCCGTGCCCTTGAACTCCTCGAAGATGACCTCGTCCATCTTCGAGCCCGTATCGACCAGCGCGGTGCCGATGATCGTCAGGCTCCCGCCGTTCTCGATCGCGCGTGCCGCGCCAAAGAACTTCTTGGGCCGCTGCAACGCGTTGGAATCGAGACCACCGGTCATGATCTTGCCCGAGTGCGGCATCTCCGAGTTGTAAGCGCGAGCCATGCGCGTGATCGAGTCGAGCAGAATGACCACGTCCTGGCCGTACTCGACCATTCGTTTGGCCTTCTCGATGACCATCTCGCAAACCTGTACGTGTCGGTGCGACTGCTCGTCGAACGTGCTCGCAACGACCTCGATGTTCGGCCCGGTGCAGTTGCGGCGGAAGTCGGTCACTTCCTCGGGCCGCTCGTCAACAAGCAGCACGATGATCTTGACATCCGGGAAGTTCGTGCTGATCGCCTTGGTCATCTTCTGCATCAGCACCGTCTTGCCCGTGCGAGGCGGCGCAACGATCAACGCCCGCTGCCCCTTGCCCAGCGGCGCAACCAGATCGACGATCCGCATCTCGATCTCGTTCGGCGAGGTTTCAAGGATGAACCGCTCCTCGGGGTGCAGCGGCGTCAGGTCCTCGAAGTTCGACAGGCTGTGAATCTTGGAAGGCGGCTGGCCGTTGACCTCGTCAACTCGCAACAGCGCGAAGTACTTCTCCGCCTCCTTCGGCGGACGGATCAGACCTCGAACAATCATGCCCTTCTTCAGGCCGTGCCGCCGGACCATCGTCGGCGAAACATAGATGTCGTCAGGGCCGGAAAGATAACTCTGCACGGGCGAACGAAGGAACCCGAACTTGTCGGGCATGATCTCGAGCGTCCCCTCTCCCACCATCAGGCCCTGGCTGGCCGCCTTGGCCTTGAGAATCTTGAACACCAGTTCCTGCTTCGGAATCTGGTGGAAGTCCTCCAGACCCGCCTCCTCGGCGACCTGGTGCAACTTCTCAATGTCCATCTTCTGCAGCGCGGAAATCGTCAAACCGCTCTTGGCGGCCTCGATCGCCCCCTTGGCGACCACTTTCTCCAACTCGGCCGCTTCTCGTTCCAATTCTTCATCCGACGGCAGCACAAAGTCGGAGGGACGCGACCCCCAGTTTCCACCGCCCCCTCCTCCCCCACCACCGCCACCGCCACCAAAGTCGCCGCCTCCGCCGCCGCGTCGCTTCTTCTTGCGCTTCCGACGGCCTGACCGATCCCCAAATCCGTCTTGGCCCCCGCCGCCACCTCCACCCGAGTACCCGAAGTCGCGCCGAGGTTCTGCGAAGGTCCGACCACCGGCCTGCCCCCCCCCTCCACCCCCTCCCGGCTGACCGCCGCCGCTACCCCCACTCCCGCCGCCAGAGCCGTTTGCAGGCCCCGAGCCGCCGCCCGTTCGCTCTCCTTGCGAAGAACCCGATCCCGCCGAATCCGACCGCACCGGTCGATCGACCTTGGGGCCGTTTGCCGCCGGGGTAGCCTCAGGCCGAGTCGATTCCTGACCCTCGCTCCGTACCGGTGGCCGCGTGGAAGGCCGCTCCGGAGGAGCGGTCGCAACCGACGCCGAAACCGGACCCGAGTCGGATGACGCTGCACTCTTGCTGCGTCCGGATCGCTGCGTCACGCGCCCCCGCCCTTCCTTGGTCTCAGATTTGCGCTCTTGCGACACCGTTTGCTTGGCCATGGAATCACTCGTTTGGGACTGGAATGGGTACTGAGCCGAGAATCAACTCGCCGCTCGGTCGGCCTTGGTAACACCGCACGCGTCCGCAGAACTGGCGGCACATGGTCTGACCTGCAACCAAACAAGCGTCATCGAACGTCTCGACTGCGGCGTCAGATCAGAAAAAGGCATTGTGAGTTTGGGGAGACATGCCAAAGGCCGCAGCCGGAGCGTGCCGACGGGCAGGCAAAACCACAATGCGTGCGGCTGTCACGGGGAACCCTCCCCCCCCGCGATTCAGAACTTACGAAACAAGTATACACCATTTGCAGCGTCAAGGGGAGCCCGGCGTGCGTAAGCATGCAGCCCGGTCGAGCGTGCGCATCGCATGGGCGATCCTCTCGGCCTGCCGCTCAAGTGGTTCCGCCCCCGGCCCGTTATCGATCACAAACCGACAGGCAGCGAGCTTTCGTTCGAGCGGCCATTGCGCTCCCTCCCGCCGCTCCAATTCCGTCTCGTCCCAACCCCGCGAGCGGGCCACCCGGGCGAGTCGCTCGGGCCTCGGACACTCTACAAATGCGACAGCATCGCACTCTCTGTCGACGCCCGCTTCAAACAACAACGGCGCGTCAACGACCACGCCGCAAGCGCCCTGTGCCAGCGCAGCCTCGGCCATCGTGGCACGATCCGACCGAACGATCGGGTGAATCAACTCCTCCAGTCTTCGGCGCTGTTCAGGATCGGCGAACACGATCGCTGCCACCCTCTTCCGATCGATCCGTGGCTTCCTGCCGGCAGGTTCCTCACCGGCCTGTCCTCCGTTCGGGCCCTCGGCGGCAGACTCGCAAAGCACTTCCCGCCCCCACCACTCGATCAACTTGGCTTGAACCTCGGACCGATCGAGCGCATCACGGGCCAGCGCATCGGAATCGATCACGCGCCAACCGAGCCCCGCAAACACTCTCGCGACGTGCGACTTGCCCGACCCGACTCCCCCTGCCAAGCCGAGAACCGGAAGCCTGCGTTGATCGCCCGCATCGCGATGCTCGAGCGCTGCCGCGCAGCGAATCAGCGCCAATCGCTCGTGCGGTCGTCCAACTGAGCGCCAGACCACGTCGTAGCCGCCCCCCGAAGCGGGTGTCGCGACACCGATCGTGCCCACACCCAGCAACCGCTCGAGGAATGAGCGAGTCATTGCCACATGCTCGATCGAAGTCAGTCTCGCTTCCAGCGTCAGTCGCCTGACCACGCCCATCGAAGCGCTGATCCGTTCACGATCGAGCGTGTACCGCGTGCTGAGCCACTGAAGCACGGAAACAAGGAGCACGCACGCAAGGGCGCCGATCAGCGCCGCGATCGGCCGATCGGCCCTCGCCGGCTCGATCAAAAACCCCCTCAGCCACAAAGTTGTCAAAGTGACAAAGACCAGAATCACCAGCATCCACCACGGACGAATCAACACCATCGCCGGCGAAGGGCGAATGCTGAGCGTTCGGATTGTCCGGCTTCCCTGCGTAGGCAAAGTCGCTCCGTCAGTCGCCACCGACGCGATGTTCAACCGCTCCCGTTCACGTCCCCATGACCGCCACGTGCGGAAGGTTGCGAAACAAGCCGTCATAGTCCAGACCGTAACCGATCACGAACTCGTCCTCGATATCGAACCCTGCGTACTCGACCTCGACTTCTTCATCTCGACCGCCCGGCTTGTGCTTTCGCAACAACACCGCCAGGCGGAGAGAGGCCGGATTCTGCGCCGCGATCATCCGCTTGAGCAGGCCGAGCGTTCTCCCCGAGTCGAGTATGTCGTCAACGAGCAGAACGTGCGCACCGCCCAGATCGGTCGGAATTCCGCCGTGGATGTTGGCGCCTTGAGAAGCCGTGGCCGAGCCGGGATAGCTCGACACCGTCACGGGACGGATGCTCATCTGCAGCGGAATGTGCCGGATCAGATCGGCCACGAACACCAACGCACCGGTCAGCACCGGGATCAGCACCAGGCGACCGCTCTCCGAAGCTCCTGCCTGCTTCCCAACCCCGGCTCCTCTTGCGCCGTTCAAGTCGGTGGTGATCTGAGCCCCCAGCTCCTCAATCCGGGAGGCGATCCTGTTCGTCGGGATCAGCACGCGGTGTTCGCCAAGCGTGTTCATCCGCACATCGTACAGCCCCTCGGCGATCAGACCGCCGCCGACACCTGTTTGGGGGTCAACTCTCGACTCAACACACTCTGGCCATCCTCCCAAAAAGCGAAACAGGCCGGCAATCGCCAGCCTGATCAAAGTGCCGAGGGGCGGACTCGAACCGCCGACCTCCGGGTTATGAATCCAGCGCTCTAAACCAGCTGAGCTACCTCGGCGTGCCGACGATTCTAGGTACCGGGCTCCCCCCCGCCAAGACCGAAACGAGTCAATCGACCCCATCGGCTCGCGACACGCGCGCTTCCTGTCCCGAACGATCCGCCGGGGGCTGGATGTTCACCCCCCCACTCTCCGCTGGCGGCAGCGACGACGATGCCCCGGAACTGCTCTTGGCGGAAACCTGCGAGTGCACGGATTGTCGGGTCGAGGCTGTTTCCACCTCTTCCTCGATCCCCTTGATCCCCTTCTTGAACTCGACGATCCCCCGACCCAAACTACGACCCACTTCGGGTAAACGCCTGCCGAACAAAAGCAGGGCAACCAGGATAATCGCGCCAATCTCGAGTGGCGACAGATTTCCAATAAACCCCAACTGGGTAAACATGAACGCGTCCTTGCCCTGCGGGCGTTGTTGTCATTCAAGCCCCAAGCAACCCCACAGTCAACGCGGGCAGGGGATCCTGATTGCCCTTCCAATCGGCCGGAATGGTCCCCCCGCCTCGACTATCGCCCCGCCGCACGCTCGCACGCGTCCACAACGTTGGTCAGCAGCGTCGCCACCGTCACAGGACCCACCCCGCCCGGCACGGGCGATATCCAAGACGCGACCGCACTGACACCCTCGAAATCCACGTCGCCGACCGTCCTGTGTCTCCCGACGCCCGCCGCGGGGTCCGACACCCGGTTCACCCCAACGTCGATCACCACCGCCCCGGGCTTGACCATCTCGGGCTTGATCAGCCCCGGCACCCCCGCCGCGGCGACCAGCACGTCGGCCTTCCGGCTCAGGTCAGCCAGCCCGGGCGTCCACTTATTGCACGAAACAACGGTCGCGTTCCGACGCATCAGCAGCACCGCGATCGGCTTGCCCACGTGATCGCTCGCCCCGACCACCACCGCCATTTTGCCCTGCAGTTCCACACCCGTGTGATCGACCATCTCGATCACCGCCAGCGCGGTGCACGGCGCCAGCGACGAGCGTCCGTAGACCACGTTCCCGATGTTCGCAGGGTTGACGCCCTCCACGTCCTTGTCCGGATCGATCAACTTCTGGATCGAGTACGCTTCAACCTCATCGGGCAGCGGAAGATGCACCATCACCGCCGCCACCGTGTCTTTGGTATTCAGCAGCAACACGCGCCCCGCGATGTCGTCAAAGCCGCCGCGAACAAGCCGGCCCGCCGGGCCGCGCTCGACCGCGATCTCGTGCAGCACATACTCGATCCCCAACTCCCGGCACGTTCGTGCCTGGCTCTCGGCGTACTGCCGTGCCGCCGTGTCGCCCGCACCGACGAGCACCGCGTCAAGCCGGGGAATGAACCCCCGCCCTCGCAGCGCGGCCGCGCGTTCGGCGGCCCTTCCGCGCAGTGCGGTGGCGAGCGTTCGGCCGTCCAGGATCGTGGCGGGCATCGGCAGGATCAAAGCGCCCCCGCCGGGGTTGTTCAATGGTCGGTGAACCGACGCGACAGAATGCCCGAGCCATCAGCGACACACACAACCAAACAGCCGTTACCATTCACGCCGTGTCGAAATCCGCCGGCCGCAACCCCGACTCGCACCCCACTTCGCCCTCGCGGGCTCGGGCGGGAGCACGCATCTCCGAATTGCGCGAGTTGTTGGATCGTGCCAACAGGGCCTATTACATCGACGCCCAGCCGATCATGTCGGACCGCGAGTTCGATGCGCTCCTCGAAGAGTTAGCCCAACTCGAAAGCCAACACCCGGAATTCGACGACCCCGACAGCCCGACCAAGCGCGTCGGCGGTCAGCCGATCTCCGGTTTCCGAACCGTCCGACACGCCAAGCCGATGCTGTCGATCGATAACTCGTACAGCGAGCCGGACGTTCGCGAGTGGTGGAACCGGATGGAGCGAGCGATCGCGGAACTCCACGGCGCGGGACGCAGCACTCCCAAGTGTCATCGCGACCGCGGCGGTGCGGTTCTTTTCACCGATGACGCCGCTCCGACAGGCCGCGATCTCCCTCAGTCACGCATTCAGGTCGCATGCGACCCCAAGATCGACGGTGTGGCCATCAGTTTGCGATACGAGAACGGACGGCTCTTGCACGCGCTCACTCGCGGCGACGGCGTTGCCGGTGACGACGTCACCCACGCGGTTAGAACGATCGCCGCGGTCCCTCTCCGGCTCTCACACGCATCGCAATCTGACAATTCGGGATCAAAACAAACCGCCATCCCTGAAGTGCTCGAAATCCGCGGCGAGGTCTTCATGCCGCTCAAGGAGTTCGAACGCGTCAACTCCGAACGCGAGGCCGACGATCTCGAACTCTTCCGAAACCCTCGCAACGCAACCGCCGGCACGCTCAAGAACCTCGACCCGAAGATCGCGGCATCACGCAGACTCGGGTTCCTTGCCCACGGTCGGGGCGAGGTGAGCGACCCTCGCTTCGCACGCTCCCACTCCGACTTTCTGGCCCGAATCAGCGAGTTGGGCGTGGCCGTGAACGAAGCGACGCTCGCCGACTCGGTTGAACAAGTGCTGCAGATCATCCGCGACTTTGCCCCCCGTCGGCACGAACTCCCCTGCGCGATCGACGGCATGGTCATTCGGATCGACGATTGGTCGCTTCAGGATGCACTCGGCAGCACGTCCAAGAGCCCCAGGTGGGTGATCGCGTACAAGTACCCGCCCGAGCGCAAGATCACGCGCCTCATCCGCGTCGATCACCAGGTCGGCAAGAGCGGCAAAATCACGCCGCGTGCGGCCATGGAACCACTCTTGCTCAGCGGGACAATGGTTCAGCACGCCACGCTGCACAACTACGGACTTGTCCGCAAAAAGGACATCCGAATCGGCGACTACATCGAGGTCGAGAAGGCGGGCGAGATCATCCCCTACGTCGAGGGCGTTGTGCTCACCAAGCGCAACGCCAAGGCCGTCAGGCCGATCGAGCCGCCCGAGGCTTGCCCAGTCTGCGGCGGTCCGGTCGAGATCGAGCCCCCCGAGGGCGTCAACAACCCGGAGTCGGAGACCGCCCGTCGCTGCGTCAACCCCGAATGTCCCGCGCAGTTGCGTGAGAAGCTCATCTGGTTCGCCGGGCGGAAGCAGATGGACATCGACGGCCTCGGCGAGAAGACCGTCGATCAGATCCTCGCCACAAACCGGCCACCCGACGATCCTGCCCGCGCTGAGGCCGGGGTGCCGACCGACGCCGCGCCGATACCACTCGGCAGTTTCGCCGACATCTTCCGCCTTCACCGGCACGCCGACGCCCTCGTCCGACTCGAACGCATGGGCGAGAAGAAGGTCCAGAACCTCCTTGCGGGCATCGAGTCGGCCAAGTCGCGAGGGCTCGCCAAGGTTCTGGCGGGCATGGGCATCCGCCACGTGGGCGACGCAACGGCCAAGGCACTCTGCCGTCTATTCCCCGATCTCGACTCGCTGCTCGCGGCCGAGGAGTGGCAACTGCGACCGAAGCACGCCGCGACGAGCGCGTCCGAACGCAAGCGGCTCGGAATCACCGACGACCCGAAGGACCTGCCCGAAACCGGCCTGGGCCAACTCACCGCGCCGATCGTCTACGCGTACCTGCACTCGCCCCAGGCTCGCAAGACGTTCAAGGAACTCCGAGAACAGGGAGTCGACCTGACAAGCCGCGAGTTCAGCCGCGCTGGCTCCGCTTCCCGCTCGGCATCCGGCGCTGCAAGCACCGACAACCCGTTCTCAGGCAAGACCATCGTGCTCACGGGCTCGCTCGAGTCGTACGAGCGTGAAGATCTGAAGGACGTGCTCGAGCGGCTCGGCGCCAAGGTCACCGGCAGCGTGAGCCGAAACACCCATCTGGTCATCGCCGGCGAGAGCGCCGGGTCGAAACTCGACAAGGCCCGAGAACTCGGCACCGAGGTCTGGGACGAGCCAAAACTCCTCGCCGCGTTAAAGCAATCCGGGATTGAACCGCCCGGCTGAGCACCTCCCGCCCGCATTCGACCGATAGGCACGCCCGTCACCTCAGTTCTTCTCGCAACACAGCCATGCAGAACATCGAGTACAAGGCCGAACTCCGGGACACCGATCTGGCCCGCGCACTCTGCGGTTCGTTCGCCGCGCATCCCGTTTCGGTGCTCGAGCAGATCGACACCTACTACCGAGTTCCCGATGCCAAGCTCAAGCGCCGTGAGTGTGTCGGCTACGAGCCCGAGTGGATCTTCTACAGCCGGCCGAACCGCCTGCAACCCAAACTCAGCAACTTCACCATCTACTCCGATGCCCAGGCTCGCATGCGCTTCGGCACCCAGCCGCTCCCGGTGCGTTGCATCATCCGCAAGAAGCGAGAACTCTACATGACCACGTCCGGCGTGCGGATCCACCTCGACGAGGTTGAGGGGATCGGCGCGTTCATCGAGTTCGAGGCCCTGATCTGCCCCGAGCGCAACCTCGGAGAGTGCCACCGCGAAATCGAACGACTCAAGCGCGCCTTCGCGCCCGCGATGGGTGAGCCGATCTCTTCAGGCTACGCCGACCTGTGCGACGAAGACTCTGCTCCAACCGCCGATTCGTCATCGCGACCGACACAAGCAGAGCCGCCCGCCTCGAGCGACGGAGCCGATGCGCCCTGCGAGTGAGTGTTCGTATCACGCAACGCTCAGCGCACTGAATCGAGCGGTCGCCCCGATCACATCCCGCTCAGAAACCAGCATCACCCGCCGCCAATTGCGCGGCACCCCGAGCGGCGTGGAACTCGTCATCCCCAACCTCCAGCCGCCAGCCCGGCCTTGCGAGGCCCGTCAGGCCATCCCGCACTCGCGCGTCCAGATCGTGGAGCAGCGGCCTGAGCGCCAACCCAACACCGCCCAAGAGCACCACACGGTCCGGACGGTAGATCGCATGCCCAACACGGATCGCCCGAGCGAGCGCTTCCAGCGGAGCCGAATCAACGCGCAATCGACCGATCCACTCCGCGGGGTTTGTTCCCAGTCTCGCAGCAAGAGCTCTCGCACCGATGTACGCCTCCAGCCCGCCCCGCCCGCCGTCCGGCCCGACCGGCCTTCGATCCGCCTCGGTCTCGATCGAGACGTCTATCTGGCCGAAGTGCCCCGGCGAGTCCCCGGAGACTCGCAACGGACATCCGTCATCAAGCACGCAGGCGCCAACGCCCGTGCCCAGGGAGAGCGAAAGCACACGCCCCGTCCGACCGTGCGTTCTCACCCAATCCTCCGCCGCCGCGCGAGCATCGCTGACCACACGGCAACGAAACTCATCCCCGAACCGCGCGAGCGCACGCACCGACTCGGGCAAGAGACGATCGATCGGCACACCCTCCAACCCCGGCAGGTTGACCGACCGAACCACCGCCCGACGGTCGGGGTCATACACGCCCGGTAGGCAGACACCGACCCCTCCGACCTCGTGCACGCTGCGATCAAGCCGCTCGACGGTCTCGGCCACCGATCTCGCGATTGCCCCGGCGTCGGGTCGGTCGTACACCGACGAGGCGCAGACCCACCACGCACCGTCTGCCTCGCCGACAGCGCATTTCACGCGAGTCCCACCGATGTCGACACCGAGCAACGCCATACCCGCAGCGTACCACGCCGCCGAGCCGTCGCGGAGCCACGGACATCAACAATGTCCGACGACCGGCAGGCCGCGCACAGAGCAGCAACAGCCCGCAATTCGCACTCGACCGCTCGCTTCAATTCGGAGGTGGGCAACCGCCGCCAAGCGCGGGACTCCACTGGCCGAGAAAGTCAAGCAAGTCGGCCAGATCAACAACCCCGTCCCCATTCGCGTCTCCGTCCAGACACTCTCCGACTTGGCCCAGGTTCGTCCCCCAACCCGACAAGAAATCGAGCAGGTCCGCCAGATCGATCACGCCGTCGGCGTTCATGTCCGCCATGCAGGGTCGGGTCAGTTGCTTGATCAAGAGCGCCTTGCCTATCTGTACGTCGAGTTCGTCCTTGAGATTCACCACGACCAGCAGTTTCAAGTCCGGTGTCAGCGCTGCGTCATCGAAGAAGAAGTTGCGAATGAACACGTTGGGTTCGGCGATGCCATCGCCGTCCAGATCGACCGGATCGTTCGAGCGAAGCACGACCGATCGACCGTTGAGCACCAGCACGCCGCTCAATCGCTCGTCGAACACGTCCGAAGCGCCGCCGACAATGTAGTCGCCCACGCCGTTGCCGATGCTCGTGAAGTACACCGCGGGCGTAAAGGGTCTGATCGACCAATGCTCGAAGTCGCAAGGCGTCAGCGGATCGCCGACCGTCGCGACAGTCGAGCCGTTGCGCGTCACCCAGTACTGATTGATCGCCGAGTTCACGCCGCGAACAAACCACGAGCCGTCCATGCCCATGTTGGTCTCGCCGATCCCGCCCGACGAATGCGTCCCGATCGGGAAGTCGAACCCCGAGCCGGACAGGATCGAGCCTTCCTGCATGACAACCTCGCCATCGACCACGATCGCGCGGTCGCGGCTCGCATCCGTCGCCAGCGTGACACCCTCTACCCATCGCGTGCCATCGGCAGACCGGTAGTACCGCGTATCGCGCAGTTCGTTGATCACCGCGCCGGGATCATCAACCTGCCCGCCCGGCACCGTCTCGCCCTTCCTCGCAACCAGCGTCTCGCCGAACCAGATCGCCGTGTTCAGCGCGGTCGTCGTGCCGCCGAGTGTTGAATAGAACGAAACAACCCCGCCGTGCGTCATCGAGACGCTGTCGAGCGTCGCGCCGAACGTCACACCATCTCCGCCCAGGCCGAACGCCGGGCTGCCCTCCCGCGCCACGAGCGTAAATGCCGGCGGCTCTCCCGGCATCAACGGTCCCATCCGCACCACAACCTCGTCCGCACTCGTCACGTTCGACGTGTTGGCGCTAAACGCCACCTGCCCCGCGTTGTTCACCGACAGATTCCGGCGGATCGTCTCGAACACCTCGCCATTCACCCACGGCGGATCGCCGGGCGCTGGCTGCCCGGCGACGATCACCGCTCGCGTCGAGGCGAACGCCCCGGCGTTCCCCCCTGCGCCAAGCCCGGATGTTGGCCCGACCAGCAGGATGTTTCTCGAGGCCGAACCTGGACTCCCCGCAACCATCGCCCAGTGCGCCCCGTTCGGACTCACGTACGGTCGAACAAAGTTCGAAAAGTTCAGCGGACTCCCACCAACCTCCACCGGCACGGCCAACGACGGATCACCGGCCAGATTCGAGAACAGCACGGTGGGCAACGACTGCGCCAACGACTCATGCGCCGACCCCCCAACGAGCACAAACGCAGCCGACGCAAGGATCAAGCGCCCAACGCCGACTCTGGTGTTTTTCCGAGAGCCGCTCGACAACAACGATTGAATCGCACGCATGGTCGCTCCTCTTCACAGACTCACTCGCCCCACCCAACCATCTCTTGGACCAGTCAAGTACGGAACCGAGCCCATGTCAGTTGCATGTGGACGTTGACATACGTTCGACCGTCCGCCGTTCGCAGAGCCTCCGGCTCCAAGCCCCACGCGACGAAGCCCAATGACTCGTACAGCCGCTCCGCTGCGCTCGCCGCACCGTCCGACATCCGGCTCACGCTCAACTCAACAACCTCGATCGCCGGGCCCACCCACTCCTTCGCCGCCATGATCGCCGCCACGGTCACCGCCCGTCCCAACCCCCGCCCGCGTGCCTCGGGCCGTGTGTACACACCGTAGATCGAGGCGATGTGCCGCCGCTTCAACCGCGGCTCGCGCATCACGCCGCCAACGGCCAAAATCCTCCCCCCACCCCCGACCTCTCGAACGCCGAACGTTGCTTGTTCTCTTTCAGACAACGACTTGCGGACGTTCTCCACGTCGCGCATGCGGTCGTCCTCCGGGCTCGAGGCAAACGCCCACGGCGACTCCGTGAGGCTGCTGCGCCGAAGGTCCATGAACGCATCGGCATCCTTCAACCCGAGCCGCACGACGGTCGCTGAACTGTCTGATCGCATGCCCTTGCTCACGATTGCGCTGTGGCGGTCCCCTCCACCGTCCCCGGCATCCAGATCTCGCTCGGATCCTGCCCATCGCACACCCGCCGCATCGCCAGATAAAGCATCGTGGCGCTGCACCAATACAAACTCACCAAGTACGCCGACAGCACCAGCCCCGGCATCGCCGACCACAACCGGATCAGCCAACTCGCCGCTCCGGCCGTGCCATCCAATCCCTTCTCACCCAGAATCGACTTGCGACCACGCGGCCCGGCCCATTCCATCGCAGCCCCCGCGGTCACGTCCTGCATCAGTTTCACCACAATACCCGCCACCAGCACCACAATCGCCGCCTGAACCAGCAGAATGAACAGGTATATGACCAGCCGCAGCGGCTTGGCGAGCACGTACGCGTAGCCGTGCTGAATGGCGTCCACCGCGTCCACCCCATCACACGCCACCGCGGGTACCAGCATGCCGTGCCCAAGCACGTACGCGATCGAGACCACCGCCACAACCAGCCCAGTCGCCAAGAACAGCCCCCAGCCGAGCGCACCCACGAGGTTCAGCACCGGCACCCCCATCAGCGCCCACGCTCCCGCCGCGATCACCAGGCACAGCGACCAAATGACCACCAGCGGAATCGCGAGCGCACCGAACAGACTGAGCCACTTCCCGGCCGCAAATCCCAACCCCTGCGGCCAGGTGATCCGCAGCCCCTGCGCAAAGTCGCAAGCGGCCATCCGCGAGATCGCCCCGCCCATCAACGCCGTCCACGCCAGCAGGATCGGCACCGCCACCACCATCATCCACGGCGATTGAGAGATCAGCCCGCCCGGACCCGAAACAAACATGCGGTACGACGCGGTGCACACCAGCCCCACGTCCATCTGCGTGACGCCCTTGCGGAGAGCTGAGGTCTGTCTGCTCACATCACGAGAGAGATAGTCGCCCAGCGCGTTCTGGTTCGGACGCGAGTCGATCAGGTCCGCCCCCCCCACGATCACCGCGACGCCGATCAGAAAGATGAACGCAAGCCCGATCCTCGCCGGTCGCAGCGCCAGCCTCGGCGCCTCAAGCAACCTCGGCCACGTCAACTGCTCCCAGAAGTCAGCCAGCGTCATCGGCGCGAGAGTGCCCGACGGCGCGGGCGTGCGAGCGGCGGAAGTCGGCCCCGGGTTGGAGGGTGTCGCGTTCATGTCGTCCATCCTAAGCGATCCACCCGCCCTGTCTCGCTTCGCGACAGTCAATCCGCTACGACATCACGATGCCAAGCCCGCCCACACCCTATGCTCGGAGATGCAGCAAGCCGTGCTCCGCTGGACTCTGCCACTCGCCGCCCTCTTGGCGGTCGGTCCGATCGCGTGGATGCTCACGAGCCACCTGCAAGGCCCGGATGGAGCCAGCCAGGCCTCACTCCTGCTCTCAACAAGCCCGGTCCTGGGCCTGCTCTGCGGTATCGGCGTCATGTTCATCGCCGGCGGATACGGCCTGCTCACCGCTCGCCTGATCGGCCCACACTTCGGCCTCTTCTCCACCGGCCTCATCCTCGCCTGGGCCGCATGGGGCACGGGCGCCATCGATGCCATCGCCCGCTCGCAGACCACGCTCGCCGCCGGACCGCCGAATTCAAAGTCGTTCTTCTTGCGCATCGCGATCGAAGCGGCCGTCCTCGCGCCACTCGCCGTCGGTGCAGCGTGGGCGATGATCCGCTTCGGCAAGCCCCCCACACCCAACCCCGCCGCTCACCATCCACACCCGCCGGAGCCGAGCAGCCTGTCTGACCCGCGCGCACTCCTCGGTTTCGTCGCCACGGCGGTGGTCGGCGGCGTGCTCGCGTGGCTAGTGGCCCAGGAGTCGTCCAAAGGTCAGACGTTCGCCGCCGCGGCCTTCGCGGGCCTCTTCGGCGCTGTCGCCGGGCGGTTGGCCGCCGCGCACGTCTCCGGCGCTGCGTTCGTTGCGGGAATCGCGGCACTCGGTGTGATCGGGCCCATCGTGGCGCTGTCGATGGGCGGCCCGAGCGGCACCGCGGGCGCTGTAGCCGGCGGCGCACTCCGTCTGGCCGCGTCGGGCCAACTGTTCAACCTCGCCCGACCCCTGCCGCTCGATTGGCTCGCGGGCGCATTTGTCGGTGTGCCGATCGGGCTGAGTTGGGCGGCATCCATGATCGTGCACCACCACCACGACCAGCCGCACACCAGGCCGAGCGATCGTCGCTCCACCGTCTGACCTCGCTCCGAGTCATGCCACGCCCGCCCGCCAAAAGGGCCCTCGCGATCGGCGGAACCGGAATGCTCCGCGGCGTCTGCGTGCACCTCGCGGGATTGTGCGAATCGACCGTCGTGCTCGCTCGATCACGCGCAGGTCTAGAGCAAACCGCCCAACTCGCCGCACCGCACACACATCGAATACGCTCCATCGCGGCCGACTACTCCGATGCGCCCACGTTCACTGCGTTGCTGCGCAACCACGTAGATGCGCACGGCCGCTTCGATCTCGCGGTCTGCTGGATCCACGCCCACTCCGCACGCCCCGCTCTCCAGTCCGTTCTCGAAGTCATGGCCGAACGGTCCAGAGTCGTTCATGTGGTTGGTTCAGCAAGCCGAGACTCATCCGAGCCCGCTCTCGCTCCCGAGCACCGAGAATCACTGATCTCCAGCCAGATCGCCTACCAACGCGTCTTGCTCGGGTTCGTGATCGAGCCGGCCGGCTCGCGATGGCTCACGCACGACGAAATCAGCCACGGCGTCATCAGCGCAATCGAAGGCCCACCCGAAGACTCGACCATCGGCACGCTGTCTCCATGGGACGAGCGGCCCTGACGCTCACGTCAGTCGCCCGGCAATCGCAGGTGCTTCCGCGATGCCAGCCTGTAAGCGCTCACGACTCCGAGAAACACCCAGACCAGGTTGTTTTTCGCCAGCACCCCGCGTCTGATCGAGAGCCACAAGTGATCCCACGGCAGCGACGACTGATGCCGATAGTCGCTCGTCATCGCCGTTGCGGGCACGGCCACGATCAACATCACCACCACGGTCAGGATCGCCGCAAAGGCGCCGAGCCCGCGCGAACCCGACGACAACCCGCGCACGCCCAGCGTGCCGATGATCGCACCCGTCGGCCAGATCAGCCAGTCCATGCGGTCCCACGCCAGCGTTGCCAATCCCACCCACACCACGCCGCACGCCATCGCGGTGATCGCCGCCACGACGAACGCCTCCCCCGATGTGCGAGCCACGCTCCGCTCACTCGCCCCGCTTCGATCAGGAAGCGTTCGCCTCTCGAGCGCTGGCCGGTCGTGCCCAAACGCCTCGCGCATCCATCCAAGCCGCTCGAACACCGATTCCGCCCCCCGCACGGCTCCGGGCTTCACACTTTCCTTCCGTTGGTCCGCCGCGGTTCGATAGTCAGCCACGTTGCGGAGGTAACGCGTCATCCTCGCCTCGGCACGGTCCGACCACGCCAAACCCAACTCGCCGTACGCCCGACGCAGTTCGCCGATCGGATCGGCGATCAGGTCCTGATACCGCACCCGGCTGATCGTCCGCTCAGATCGACCCGACTCCCCCCCGCGCCCGTCTGTATCGATCGACGCGGCGTCCTCCAAGAACCGCCGCTCCGTCAGGTCGTACTCCTCAACGATTCGCTCCCGAACCTCCGTCTCGCCCGGGCCATCGGCCAGCATGTACGGCCCGAACCGCCCGTGCATCGCCACGTTGGATCGAACCACGGCATCGGCATCGCGCGACAGGTGAATGAACCGCACGCGATCAGCGCCGAACAACCGAACCAATTCTCCCACGCGGGCCGTGTGCGCGGGCGTCTTCATCAGCACCACGCGCGAGTTGCATAAGGCCGATCCCCTGCGAAACACCGAACGCACCGCATCCGCCCACTCGATCCGCTTCACGAACGACCACTGCGACCAGCGCCAACGCTCCATTTCGCGCTCCGACAGCCCTCGCAGGTCATGGAACCGCTTGTAGTGGTCCCAACTCCCCGGCACCACCATCCGACCCGGCATCGTGCAAGCCGCCGAGACGTTGTTCACCGCAAAGTCGTCCTCGGCGGGCCATTCCGGCCCGTACGCCACGTCGTCCTGCGGTCGAGTCCCTGCGAGGAATGGCACCAACAGCCACCGCGCTATGGTCCAACTCAGCACAAAGCCCGCCGGCGCAATCGCCTGATACCACCGCGGCGTCACGAACCGCTGATCAGCCGAGAGCAGATAGTGCATATGCGTTGTGCCGGATCGGTAGTACCCGAGCACGAAGAGAATCTTCGGCCCGTGTGCCGAACGAGCATCGCCGCCTTCGCGATCCGCACTCGCCCCTCGCCGATGCCAAACCCACTTCAGCACCGGCCACAACGCCAGCCGCTCCGGCAGGGTCAGCAACGTGCCGACCGCCGACGTGAACAACCCACCCGCGAGCCGGAGCCAGTATCGCGATCGAACTTGCCGCCATGCGCCACACGTGCAGAGCACCCGAATCCACACGTCAAGGCTCGCCAGCGCCATGAAGTGTGGATGCGGGAACGCCGGCCACCAGGCGCGCGAACCCGCACGCCCCTCGCCGTGCGCACCGCGCACCCGTGTCGATCCTGCTGCCGGTTCCTGTTCGCTCATCGCAAGGCCAGCAGGGTAGTGCCACCGCCCACCGGCCTGTACCATGGCCCATGACCGACGCCCACCAAACCCTGCCGCGAGTGCTGATCCTCGGCGCCTCCGGCGGTGTGGGCCGATGGGTCTGCCGACTCGCCACCGAGCGAAGCATCCACGCCACCGCGCTCATCCGTCAAGGCTCTGCGATTGAGACCACTCCCCCCGTCACGATCGCACGCGGCGATGCGCTCAACCCCGACTTCCTTCGTTCCATCCTCCCCGGCCACTCCGCCGTCATCTCCTGCCTCGGTCTCCGCCGCGCCAGGCCATGGAACCCGTGGTCCACAATCACGTCGCCGACCGACCTGACCCAGCGTGTGACCGACACGCTCGCCCGACTCATGCCCGAGCATGGCATCAGCAGACTCGTCCTCATCAGCGCAGCCGGAGTCGGCGACAGCCTCAACCGATGCAACCCCGTCATCCGCTGGCTGATCCGACACTCCAACCTCGCCACCGCCTACACCGACCTTCACGCCGCCGAATCCGTCCTTCGGACCTCAACGCTCGACTGGACCTCCGTCCGTCCGACAAGCCTCACCAACGGCAGGCCGTCAGGGCGCGTTCGGATCGTCGATCGGTACGGGCTGTGCTCACGGATCACCCGCGGAGATCTAGCCGCATGGCTTCTGAACGCAGCAATCGCCCACACAGCCGAGGGTCGATCTGCCGACAACACTTACGACCGCACGCCGATGCTCGCGGGCTGATCGACCGCCGCCGAGCGCTCCCGCCCTGGGACCACCGTCGGCCAACCGGCCCCCTTTCAATCCCGCGCATTCAGCGGTGGACCGACAAACGAGATCCCGTGAGGCTCGAACACCGCGCCGATCTGATCCGGAGTAACGTCGGTCCCATTCCCCGTCAGGGCCGCGCAGGCCCGGAACGCACTCTCGAGCCCCGAAGGCGTGACCGAGAACACCATCTTGCCCTCCCTTGAGCCGGCGTTCACGAAGGTGTGCTCGCTCCCCTTCGGCGCAAGCAGGAAACTCCCCGGTCCCGCCTCCACCTTGCGACCATCGATCACAAACCTGAAAACCCCCTCAACGACGTAGAAGAACTCATCTTCTCGGTCGTGCCGGTGCAGCGGCGGTCCCGCGCCGGGCGATACGTTCGCCTCAAACACCGAGTACTTCCCCCCCGTCGTTGCGCCATCCGCCAGCACACGCACGCGATCACCCAGGATGTTCAACCACTCGCCCTCCACATCGTTCAAACTGACCACCTTCGCCGCACACGATTCCATGCTCTACCTCCGCTTTGAACCCGACCCCTCCACTCCCATCGGCCTATTCTTTGCAAGTTTCAGGAAACTGTGAAAACTCCCGCCCCACGTCTCGCCACATCAGCCTCTTCACAGCACTTCTAAACGTCAGTATTGCACCGCGCTCCTCCCAGCACTGACCCAACCATGCCCAGCCTCGCCTCTCAACCCTCCACGCACTCCGCCCCGCAACGTCGCACCGACGACCTGCGCACCATCCGCGCCAAGGTCGAGCGCGGCGAGCGCCTCTCCCTCTCCGATGGTGAGCGGCTCTTTGCCACACCCGACATCTGGTCTGTCTGCGAACTCGCCGCGTTAGTCCGCAACCGCCTCCACGGTGCTCCGCACCAGAACGGCGTCGCCCACTACAACATCAACCGCCACCTCAACTACTCCAACGTCTGCGCCCTTTCCTGCAAGTTCTGCGAGTTCTACCGCAAGAAGGACGACGACGGCGCCTACACCCGCGACATGGACTACGTCCGCGAGGAGGTCCGCAAGGCCGTCGAATCCGGCGCCACCGAGATGCACTCCGTCGGCGGACTGCACCCCTACCTCCCCTGGGACTACTACACCGAACTAGTCGCCACCATCCGCGACACCGCACGCTCGCTCGGCAGCGACCTCCACGTCAAGGCCTTCACCGCCGTCGAGATCGTCCACCTCGCCAAGATCGCCAAGGTCTACCGCGCTGACGACCGAACCGCCGGCATCCGCTGGGTGCTCGAACGACTCAAGCAGGCCGGCCTCGGCTCGCTCCCCGGCGGCGGCGCAGAGGTCTTCGACGACCGCGTCCACGATGAGGCCTTCAAGGGCAAGATCCGCTCCGACGTCTGGCTCGACGTCCACCGCGTCGCCCACGAACTCGGCCTCAACACCAACGCCACGATCCTCTACGGCCACATCGAGCAGCGCCGCGAACGCCTCGTCCACATGGACATGCTCCGTCGCGCCCAGGACGAAGCGCTGGCACGCCTCGGATACACCGGCGTCAAGTCCGACGACGGCGACCAGCCCGCCATCACGCTCACGCGCCCCGGCACGCCCCTCCCCGAGCACATCGCCTTCGGACCGAACGGCCTCGACAACCCCGCCGCCGGCTACTTCCAGACCATCATCCCCCTCCCCTTCTTCCCCGACGGCTCCGACCTCGAGCACCTCCCAGGCCCCACGGGGCTCGAAAACCTCCGCACGCTCGCAATCGCCCGGCTGATGCTCGACAACTTCCCGCACGTCAAGGCGTTCTGGATCATGCAGACGCTGCCGATGGCCCAACTCATGCTCCAGAACGGCGCCGACGACATCGACGGCACCGTCGTCTGGTACGACATCACCAAACTCGCCAGCCGCGCTGACGACGCCGCAACGCACCAGGAAGTCTCCATCGCCTCACTCGTCAAGGCCATCCGCGACGCCGGTTTCGAGCCCGTCGAGCGCGACACCCTCTACCGCCCCGTGATCCGCGACGGCACCCGCTGGCACGTCCAGTCGCCCGTTCCAACCCCCTCCTGACCAAGGTTTTCTGGGACCTTCGACAGCCCGCCGACGAATCTTCGCCACCCCTTCGTAACTTCGGTCGCCACCCCGGATTTCACTAGCACTGCCCACTGAAATCGGGTACGCTCTCTCCGCGTGATCAGGGCTTCCCCGACGCGTTCAGTAAGTCCACTTCGAGGAGAGAGACCCCATGCGACGAACATTGACCGCGCTCACCCTGGCTTCCTTGGCTGGGTTGAGCACTTCAGCCACCGCTGCGGCGGCCCCATTCGCCTCGGCAATCTTCGCCGAGGTGGGTCCCAAGGCCGTCGTGCCCGGACTTCCCAACAACCTGTTCACGGCCTTTGACCGCCCGTACCGGTCGCTCAACGGCCAGCACTGGATCATCACCGCCATCATCAACACGGGCGCAGCGGCCACCGACGAAGTGGTCCTCGTTGGTTCCGGCACCACCGGCACTCTTGTCGCACAAGAAGGCGTCACGCTCATCAACGGCCTGGTCATCCGCTCCGGCAGCATCGATCAGACCGCCTCGATCAACGACTCCGGCGCGTACGCCTTCGCCGCCAACTTCGATTTGGTTCCCTCGATCTCTGGCTCCCTCGTCGCCGACGCCATTGTCACCGGCGACCCCATGAACCCGCCCACTCGGGCTCTCCGCTCGTTCGACCCGGTCCCCTCGCTGACCGACATCGGCTGGGGCACCACGATCTCGAGCATCGGCATCAGCAATACTGGCAATCTGAGCGCCCGCACAACGTTCCTCCGCGGCATCAACGGCGCTTCAAACCCCGCCACAACCGTCGACTCCGGCCTCTTCCGCAACTCCGGCGCGATCATGGACGCGCGCGAAGGTGACGCCGGAACCGCTCCATCGGGCCAGGACGGCGGCGGCACCCTCACCTGGCAGAACTTCCGCGCTGAGGACTACACGGTCGACGCCTCCGGCAACAACTGGTTCGCCATCGGCGATCTCGCCGGCACCGTCAACGACGACGTCGCGGTCTACAACAACGTCGTCGTCCTCCAAGAAGGCATCGACAGCACGGGGCTGGGCTCCAACATCGCCACCGGCACAACCGGCATTCGTTCCGGTTCGATCCTCCCCAACGGCCAGTGGTGGGCCTACGGCTCCAACGTCGACGGCAACGACTGGGTCATCCTCGGCGACAACGCCGTCACCAAGTCCGTCATCGCGCAGCGCGGCGACGAGATCTTCCCCGGCGCTGGCGAGTCCTGGAGCGATTCGATCTTCGCGCAGACGTTCTTCGCCTTCGCCGCCGACAACGACGGCAACTACGTCGTCGGCGGTGTCACCGACAACGCCGACGTCGCTCGCAACGCCGTGCTCGTTTACAACGGCCTCAGCGTCATCCTCCGCGAGGGCGATCAGGTCGACATCGACGGCAACGGCATCCTCGACGACGACGCCTTCATCAGCGTCTTCAACAACGACGATCTCTTCCTCGCCGGCGACATGCTCTACTTCACCGCCGACCTCGTCAACGCCGCGGGCGGCTCCCTCGGCCAGGCCTACATGGTCGTCCGTGTCCCGGCCCCCAGCGCACTCGGCCTGCTCGGCCTCAGCGCACTCGTCGGCCTCCGCCGTCGCCGCTGATCGATCAACGCCTTGTCTCCATCCCCAAACCGCGTATCGCCGGGGCGATCCTCAACGGGATCGCCCCGGTTCGCTATCGCTCCCTGCCTCAATCACCGCCCCGCAAGAAACGCCACAAACCCGCCCACCACGATCAACCCCGCTAGCACCGCCAGCGTGATCTTGATCCACGAGTACGGCCGCTGCCCCTGAACCTCGCCCGTCCGTGCGTTCACCAGAAACCGGTACAACTTCCCCCGATACCGATACGCCGAGATCCACACCGGCAACAGCAGGTGCTTGAACGTGACGTTCCGATAGTCGATGTCCATCGACGCGATCCGCTGCTCGTCCCCGCCGATGTCCCGCTTGACCAGCGTCGTGATGTACGACCGCATCTTCCCTTGCGCGAGCGTGAACCCTCCCTCCACATCGATCTGGTAGCACTCGGCGTGAAACCCCGCCAGGTACTCGTCCCGATACGGCAGCGCGGCCCCCGTGTCCCACGGCTCCAGTTCGTGCGCCAGTTTCTCAGGCAGCGAGTTCGACGCGAGCACCAGCACGTCGTCGAATTCGTGCCGCACCACGCCCGACCGCCTGCTCCACCGCACCTTCCGCACCGTCGTCCGGTTCTTCCCCGAGCCGACCGTCACGTAGTACGCGTCCCCGCGCTGCCCCGTATACGCCGTAACCGTGTCCGCGTCGTACGTCCACGCGGGCATGTACACGCCCGACAGCCCCGAGTCCAGCAGCCCCTCCCGCTTCAGCGCGTTGGGCGCAAACCACCGCGACTTCAACCACGCCCGGAACGTCTCGGTCGCACGCTGCCGCGTGTACACGAACGGCAGCACGCCCTCGGGCTTGATGTGCCGCGCCGCGATCCCCGTCGCCACAATATTCGTCCCGCAGAACGGGCACGAGAAACTCGTCACGTGCTCCGGCCGCTCGATCTCCGCAGCGCACGCACCGCACTTGACCGTCCGATGGCTCACCAATTCCGCCGCGCTTTCAAGTTCCGCTAACGTCGCCGTCAAGTCACGCTCATGCACCGCAGCACCCGGCGCGTTCGGGTCGCTCGTCGGCGGTTCGATCTCGTTCTGCGTCCCGCAATACGGGCAGCGCATCGACAGCACGCCCGGCGCAAACTCCAACTGCCCACCGCACTTGCAGCACGGAAACCGCGCAGGACCCACAGGCCCAGTCGGGGGTGGTGAAGTGTCGACGGAGTCCTCCCCAAGCAACTCCGCCGGTTCAACTTTGCCGTCTCGGTGTTCGGTCATGGCAGGTCGGAAACACGATCACCCGCAATCAGGCTCCGGGAATGGGCGGCGGCGCACCCGGTCCCTCCGCCGCGGCTTGCGCAAACACCGCCGACAACTCCGGCACCTGCCCCGCCGGCAACCACTGCGCCATGCCGTTCCGCCAGACCAACGTCTCGGCCCTCAGTTCACCGCTCCTGATCTTGTTGACAAGCAGCCCGGCCTCAAATGGTCCGTGCTGACGACCGTCCACCGCAAGAAAGAACGGCGCACCGCCCACGCCGCCCCCCGGCACCGGCGGTGGCGTCCCAGGCCCCCCTCCCCCACCACCCGCCTGCCCGATCGACCCGCCGACCACCGAGCCCATCATCCCCGCCATGCCGGCACCGACACCGAAGCCCATCATCGAGCCCGCCGTGCCCGAGTTCTGCGCCGCGTCCCGCATCGCGTCAGCGGCCTGCATCTTCGTGTACGCGTCGAGATTCCCGATGACGCCCATGCTCGTCCGCTTGTCCAGCGCGGCCTCCACCTCCGACGGCATCGAGATGTTCTCGATCAGCAGCCGCGGAATGTCCAGCCCGAACTTCTCGAAGTCGATCTTCATCCGCTCCGCGACGAACTGCGCCAGTTGGCTCTGGTTCGCGGCCATGTCCAGGATCGGAATCCGGCTCCGCGCAACGATGTCGGCAAACTCTGACACGATCAGGTTCCGCAACTGGTTCACGATCTCCTCGGTCGTAAACCGCCCGTCCGTCCCCACGATCTCCTTGATGAACTTGCCCGGCTGCGTCACGCGCATCGTGTACGTGCCGAACGCGCGGATCCGGACCGGCCCGAACTCCGGGTCCCGCACGATGATCGGGTTCATCGTTCCCCACTTCAGATCCGTGAACTGCCGGGTCGAAACGAAGTAGACCTCCGCCTTGAACGGAGACTCGAAGCCGTACTTCCACCCTTTCAGCGTCGAGAGGATCGGCAGATTCTTCGTCTGCAGCGTGTGCGTGCCCGGCGCGAACTCGTCGGCCAGTTGCCCCTCGTTGATGAAGACCGCCGCCTGACCCTCGCGCACAACCAGTTTCGCGTTGTACTTGATCTCGTTGTTCCGGCGGTCAAAGCGATGCACGATCGTGTCGTTCGTGTCGTCGATCCACTGAACAATGTCGATCAACTCGCCCTTGAGTCGTTCCCAGATGCTCATGAAGGCTCCTCTTCTCCCGGCTGCCCGGGCGGCTCTCGGCGCTGATAACGACGGCACGTCCACGACCTGCCGCCCCGTGTGCATTGATCGTATTCGATGTGCGGCGATTTCGGCGCTCCCACCGGGTTCGGTGGTCTGCCCTCCCCATCCTCCCCTCTCGCGCGAGCGGTGATTCCCGATCGCGCCCCGCCGAACGCCGCCGGACCCCTCGCTCCTCCCGCCCGATAGCCCCCTCTTGACCATCGCCGCGCATTCGCCCCGGCCCGCGCCCGGCGGGCGCGACCGCGCAACCAGGCACCCACCGGAGTTCGCCCATGGCCCTCTCCAATCCCAAGGTCGACAAGAACCCAACCACCTCCGACCACCAATCCGCAGACCTGCTCGTGCGACAGCACGAGCGTGCGGCCTGCGACCTCGGCGCCTATGTGCGTGTCGACACCGACCCGGCGGACCAGGTCGTCTTCTCCCGCTCCGCCGCGCCGGGCGGTCGCGGCGACAGCGAGATCGACGTGCGCATCGTCGACGTCAGCCCCGGCGGCCTCGGCCTCCGATCCAACGTCTTCGTCCCCCGCGGCACGCGACTGGTCGCGCGTGTCGTCCCCGCCAAAGACGACCCACAGCCCACCACCGACGAGTTCCAGGTCCGCGTCCAGCGATGCGCCATGATCGACCGCACGCCCGCGTACTACCTCGGCACCGCCTTCGTCGCCCCCAACCCAGCCGCGCTCGCAAGGCTCACCCAGATGGCCGAATCCGAAGGAGGCAGCCGTGCTCAGCAGTGACGACTTCGTGATCGCAGCGCTCATCGAAGACGGCCGACTCACTACGGCGGGCGTGAACGCCGCGCGCCGTCGTGTCGCCGAACGACCCCCCGGCGCTCCCGCCAACTTCTCCGTCTGCGATGCACTCGTCGAGCAGGGCCTGCTCACCGGCCGCGAACTCGCGATCGCCCGCGCACACACCACCGAGTTCCTCTTCGTCGATCTCGGCAACTACGAGATCAACCACCACAACGCCTCGCGCGTCCCCCGATCCGTCTGCGAGTCCATCGGTGCGTTCCCGCTGTTCATCATGGACGAATTGGTCGTGGTGGGCATGCTCAACCCGCTCGACCTCCACGCCGCCGACCAACTCCGCGCCCTGCTCAAGTGCGACATCGAGGCCGTCCTCTGCGAGCCCGAGCCGCTCCGCGCCCTCATCGCCCGCGCCTTCGACATGATGGGCGACAGCAGCGCCTTCAGCTCCGGATCAGGCTCCGCCGCGATCGGCGACCTCGAACTCACCAGCGGCCGCGAACCCATCGTCGCCGCGGTCAACCAGATCATCGGCCAGGGAATCGACCTCGGCGCCTCCGACGTCCACCTCGGCCCCGACGAGCACGAACTCCACCTCCGCTACCGCATCGACGGCACGCTCCAGCCCCACCAGGCGCCCAGCATCGCCGCCCACCAGGGCATGGTCCAGCGCCTCAAGGTCATGGCCAACCTCGACCTTACCCAGACGCGCAGGCCTCAGGACGGCAAGTTCCGCTTCACGCACAAGGGCAGGCAGATCGACATCCGCCTCTCCATCATCCCAACCGTCTGCGGCGAGAACGCAGTCCTCCGCATCCTCCACTCCGGCGCGAGCATCAAGGGTTTCGCCGAACTCGGCTTCCCCGCCGACGCCACCACCGCCTTCGAGCGCATCATCGAGCACCCGCACGGCATGATCCTCGTCACGGGCCCGACCGGATCGGGCAAGACCACAACCCTCTACACCTGCCTCAAGCGACTGAACTCCCCCGAGTTCAACATCGTGACCATCGAGGACCCCGTCGAGATCAGGCTCCCCCTCGTCCGACAGGTCCAGATCAACCATGAAATCGGCATGACCTTCGCCAGCGCGCTCCGCTCCGTCCTCCGCCAGGACCCGGACGTGGTCTTCGTCGGTGAGATCCGCGACGAAGAGACCGCACGCATCAGCGTGCAGGCCGCCCTCACGGGCCACCTGGTCCTCTCCAGCCTCCACACCAACGACGCCGCGGGCGCCGTCGCCCGCCTCACCGACCTCGGCTGCCCCCCCTTCGCCATCAACTCCGCCCTCCTCTGCGTCATCGGGCAGCGCCTCGTGCGTCGAAACTGTCCCGACTGCGTCGTGACCGATCACCCTTCCCAGCACCTGCGAAGTCGGTTCCGGATCCAGGACGAAACAACCCGCTGGACCCGCGGCCGAGGTTGCCCCCGCTGCGCCAGCACGGGCTTCCGCGGCCGCGTCGGCGTCTACGAGATGCTCCGAATGACCGAGCCCCTCCGCGCGCTGGTCGACACCGGCGCCTCCACCGACGCGATCCGCGCCATGGCCATCTCCGAGGGCATGAGCATGATGTGGCACGACGGGCTCAACAAGGCCCGCCTCGGCGTAACCACGCTCGAAGAGGTCGCCCGCGTCGTCGCCCTGCAGGAGTCCGAGCCAGGACACTCGTCCGATCAGGACTCGATGAACTCGGGCCTCAGGCTCAAGGAGGCCGCGTGAACGCCACCAGTTTCGAGTACACCGCCGTCAACCGCGCTGGGGCTCGCACCTCCGGCGTGCTCACCGCCTCCAGCCGCGGCGAAGCCGTTCGCACGCTCGTCACCCAGGGTCTGACCCCCACCCTCGTCCGCGCTGGGTCTCCGTCAGGCAGAGCGGGCGGACGCGGCCTGTTCCTCCGCCGAGGAGGCCGACGCGCATCCGTCAAGGACATCGCCCACTTCACCTACCAACTCAGCGTCCTCATCTCCGCGCGAATCCCGATCGGCGACGGCCTCATGAGCATCGCCTCGCAGGAGCGCGACGGCGAACTCAAGGAGATCATCACCGACGTCGCCCGCCGCGTTCAGGCCGGCGAGCAGATCGCCACCTCGCTCGAAGCGCACGAACGCGTCTTCGGCTCAACCTACATCGCGACCATCCGCGCCGCCGAGAAGACCGGCACCATGGGCAAGGTGCTCGAGCACCTCTCCGACATGCTCGAACGCCAACAAGAGACCCGCCAGCACGTCCGCGGCGCGCTGATGTACCCCATCTGCGTCGTCTCGGTCCTCTCGCTCGCCGTCATCTTCCTCGTCGCCTTCGTCGTCCCCAAGTTCGCCGGCATGTTCGAGCGCCGCGGCATGGAACTCCCAGTCTTCACGCGCCTGCTCATGGATCTGGGCCTCTCCGTCCAGCACTACTGGTGGGCATACCTCTTGGCCATCGGCGCGGTCGTCTTCACCGTGCGTCGAACCTGGCGGACCGAGTCCGGCCGCGCTCGCCTCGACACCGCCCTCCACCGCGTCCCCTACCTCAACCGAATCCTCAGAGGCCTGGCCATCGGCCGCTTCACGCGCGTGCTCGGCGTCAGCCTCTCCTCCGGCCTCAACCTGCTCGAGTCCGTCCAACTCGCGGGCCGCGCCAGCGGCCGACCGCTCCTCGAAGCCGACGCACGCAAACTCGTCGAGCAGATC
This sequence comes from Phycisphaeraceae bacterium, assembly GCA_019636535.1. Taxonomy (GTDB): domain Bacteria; phylum Planctomycetota; class Phycisphaerae; order Phycisphaerales; family UBA1924; genus JAHBK01. Next base: position 310,934 of record JAHBXK010000001.1, read on the forward strand.
AGCGCCGGCGGCCGTCTGTGCGACATCCTCCCCAACTGCGGGTACATCTCCCCCTTCGCCGCGCGAATGCTCGCCGCGGGCGAGCAGTCCGGAGAGATCCCGCGCATGTGCGACATCGTGGCACGCCACTACGACCGCGAAACCACCCACCTCGCCAAGAACATCGCCACCGTCATCGAGCCCGTGCTGATTGTCGGGATCGCGCTGGTCGTGCTGGCCGTGGCGCTCGCCATCTTCCTGCCCATGTGGGACATGGTCAAACTGGTCGGTTGACGCTCAAGCCCGCCCCGAATCACTCCGAGATTAGAGACGATCCGAACCGGCGGGCACGCACGCCCCGCCGAACAACCCTCGCGGCCGGTGTGCCGCCACTCAGGAAAACAAGGAGATAGCCAGATGATCGCCGCTCACAGAAACCGTGCCTTCACCCTCGTCGAACTCATCGTCGTGATCGTCGTCCTGGCGATCCTCTCCGGCGTCGCCATCCCCAAGTACTTCGACTACGCCGCCAAGGCCAAGGAATCCGCCTGCAAGGCGACGATCGGCGCGGTCCGCTCGGCGCTCGCCAACTGGTTCGCCAACCAGCAACTCACCACCGGCACCGGCGCTTACCCCACCCTCGTCCAGATGCAGACCCTCGGCACCGTCATGCAGGAGCCGATCCCCGCCAACCCCTTCAAGGACTCGAACACCATCGTGCAGGCCACCTGGGCCGCCACGCCCCCCGTCTCCGGCAACGCCGGCTGGGCCTACGACCCCACCCAGGGCAAGTTCTGGGCCAACAGCACCACCACCGGCATCAACGAGCACCTGTGGTGATCCTCAACCCAACGCCGGATCGGATCATGACCCGCGCCATCCGACAATCCAACCGCGCTCGGACTTCCGGGCGCGGTTTCTCATTGGTCGAACTCATCGTCGTCATCGTTCTCATCAGCCTGCTCGCCGCCGTCGCCATCCCCTCGCTCAGCCGAGCGGCCGACAGCCGCGCAAGAGCCGGCGTCGAGCAACTCCGACGAGACCTCGAAGGCGCACGCGACATGGCCTGCCACGGCGGCGTGCGCACATGGGTCGTCTTCTCGATCGCCCAGCAGCGATACGAGTGCTTCATCGAGTCGCCGTCGAACCCCGGCCGCGCTGGACGAACGCCCCGAACCGACCCCGCCACCGGCAGACCTTTCTCCCAGCCCATCGGCGGACCGGACTGGTCCAACGTCTCGCTCGTCTCCGTCTCATTCAACGGCGGCACCGAGATCGCCTTCGACTGGCAGGGACGCCCCCTTTCCATGGCCGAACAGCCGCTCACTTCCAACGGTCAGGTCACCTTCTCCAACGGCCGATCCCTCTCTGTCTCGCACACCAACGGCTCGGTCTCATCCCAGTAACGCGCCATGAGCCTCACCCGGTCAACCCTCCGCTCCCCCGGCTTCACGCTCATCGAAGCCATCGGTGCCATCGTCCTGCTCTCCATCGCCGTGCCCGTCATGTTCTGGGCACTCCGCGACGCCCAACTCCGACGCGCCGATCCCGCCTCCCTCACCGTCGCCCGCTGGCTCGCGGTCGAACGCATGGAAACCGTCATCGCCGACCGCCACGCACCCGCACGCGGCTACGCCCACATCATCCCCGCCAACTACCCCGCCGAATCGCCCGTGCCCGGCTTCCCCTCCCACACGCGCACCGTCACCATCACCGAAACCGGACCCGCCCTCACCGGCCCAGGCTCCGGCTACAAGTTCGTCCGCGTCTCCGTCACCTACCAAGGCGCAGGCGGCGCCCAACGCACCTTCGAACTGACCTCCATCGTCACCGACTACTGAGACGACTCCCGATGCCCGCCAACTCAATCCACAACCCTCACGCCGCGACCAAGCGTTCAGGCTTCACGCTCATCGAGGTCATCGCCACCATCTCCGTCCTCGCCATCACGCTCACGCTCGCCTCGCGCATCATCTTCACGTCCATGGACGGCTACGCCGCCTCCGCCACAGCCTCCCGACTCGTCGCATCCATCTCGACAGGCCTCGAGGTTGCCGCCACCCACCTCCGCGACCTCCCCGCTTCGTCCGAGAACGACGGTTCACCCGACATCACGTCGATCTCCTCAACCTCCATCAACTGGGGCAACTCCGGCTCGCTCCGCCTCCACAACGGCGCCCTCGAACTCACCCCCGACGAACCCTCCGCCCACGCACAAGTCCTCATCTCCAACGTGACCTCCCTCTCCATCCTCCCCCTCGACGCCACCGCAAACGCACTCTCCCTGCCGCTCAGCGGCTCGCCCGCACGCCAGACGCGCCAGATCCAGATCTCCATCACCGCCGAGCAACACGGCCTCAGCCGGACGCTCCGCACACGCGTCTTCACCCGCTGCGCAGCCGCCCCCGGCTCGGGCTCATAACCACGCGACCAATCTCCACATCCCCCCTCGCGCCGTTCTTGCGCTCACACCCCGCGCGCCCACGCCCCTGCCCACCCCAGAGCCAAGACGCCCCCGCAAATGGTCGATGTCCCCGATTCCGACGCGTCCAAAGCGCGCTCTCACTTCACGCCACTCATCCGAACACCCGGGCAATTCATGCGCCGAGCAATCGTCGAAATCTCGCCAGGTCAGATCCGCCTGCTCATCACCAGCGGCACACACATCCTCGCGCTCGGCGAACGCACCATCGATCTGTCCACAACGCTGCCCGAGGGCTCCAGCGCCATCAGCGAAACCTTCAACACCGCAACCGATCCCCTCACCGATCTCGTCCGCGAGTCGAAAGCAGCGGGCCTGCCCGCCGTCATCGTCGTGCACGGCGCGGGCAACACCCTGAACGCCTCATCGAACGCCCAAGGCACGGGCGAACGGAGCGGCGCCGTCGTCCAGTCATGCCCCCGAAAGTCCGGCACGCGCTCCGCACGCTCGGCAGCGCTCCTCGCCCTCGACGCCGCCACCTCCCTCGACTTCGATTCCTCTCCCAACGCCGCCTTCGCCGCCGCGACCGATCCCGACCGAGTCCACGCGATCGCCTTCGTCATGGCCGACCAGATCGTGGCCGAAACGCGCGATCTCGCCCTCAAGGCCGGCCTCAAGTTCGAAGGCTCGCTCCCCGGCGAAGCCGTCTGCACCACAGGCTGCCTCGCCGAGTCACTCCGCCTCGAACACCAGCACAACACGCCCGACCAGACCGAAGCGTTCATCTGGATCGATGAGAACGCCGCCTGCCTCTGCATCGCATCGTCCGGCCGCCTCCTCCTCTCGCGCAGCATCTCCATCGGCCTCGATGCGCTCGTCGAGTCACTCAGCAAGCCGATCCGTGGCGCCGATCACAACATGGCGTGCGTCCGCTTCGATCGCGCTGGCGCACGCAGACTCCTCGTGTCCCGCGGCATCCCCCACGCCGCCGATCCGATCGACGGACACCCCGACCTCACCGGCGCATCGCTCCTCCCGCTCCTGCAGCCCGTCCTGCAGCGAATCGCCGTCGAGATCAAGCAGACCGTCCGCTTCGGTCTGGCCGAGGAGCACCGCCAGGGCCTCTCGCTCAGGGTCGTTGGCCCCGCCGCTCACGTTCCTCGCCTTCAGGAAGTGCTCGCCGCCCTCTCGGGTCTGAGCCCCAGCCTGGTCGCCGCGACTTCCGCCGACGGTCCTCACCCATCCGCGGCGGCGATCGGGCAGATCGCCCCGCACGCCCTCCGCCCGATCACCGATCAGCAGTCAACGCGAACCCGGCGTACCCGCGCGGCCGCGCTCGCCGGCACCGCCCTCGCGCTCGCCTGGGTCGGCCTCAGCGCCTTCAACGATCACGCAAACACCAAACTCCACCGCAAAGACCTCCTCCTCCACAAGGCCTCCGCCGACACGGCCCGCGCACAACTCGCCCAGTCACAACACGCAGTCTCCATCCGCTCCGCGGCACGAACCCTCGAAACGCACATCGCCTCCACCATCGGAACCAGCCCCGAGTGGCCCGACGTCCTGGTCTGGCTCGCCGCCAACACCCAGCCCGCCATCCGCTACGCACTCATCGAGTGCGACTCCAGGTCCGAAGCACCCGCCCTCCGGCTCGCCGGCGTTGCGCACAACACCGATCGCGCTGCCGTCAACAACGACATCTCAACCCTTCTCGCCCTACTCCGCGAGTGGCCCCCCGCCGATCGCGTCCAACTCCGAAGCGCTGAGGTCCACGGCGACGCCGCCGGTTGCACGGGCACCTTCGAGATCATGGTCACCTTCGTCTCGCTCCCCAACAAGTCCGCCCTCACCGATCTCCAGCACCCTCTCGCGTCCGTCAACGCGCCAGCCCGAGCGGAGGACAACCGATGAACCGCGATCAGACCCGCGACCTCGCGGCGTTCATCCTCGTCGGCGCACTCGTCGCCGGCGCAGCCCAGCACTTCATCGGCTCGCCCGCCGCACGCGCACTCGCCGTCGCAAGCGCTGAGGCCAGCGACGCCCGCGCGTCTCTCGCCGCGTTCCAATCCTCCCCCGTCATCGCCGATCCGGCGAACGAGCGAACCCAACTCCAGCGAATCTGCGCTCTCGCCGTCGCCCACGGCAGGCCCGCCCGCGACGCCGAGGCCCTGCTCTCCGGCATCCATCGAATCGCCGCCGAGTGCGACATCAGCATCGACGCCGTGCGACCCACCGGCACGAGCGCCGTCTCCCGCCCATCGCCCACGCCCCAAGCCGCCGGAACAACAACCGCCGACGCCGCCAAACCCGCCGCCCCCGACACCGTCCTGAATTGCGACATCTCCCTCAGGGGCGAGTACGACGGGGTCATCCGCTTCCTTCTCCGCCTCAACGAACTCGGCTGGCACAAGGTGCGCTCACTCCGCATCGCGCCCACCGGCGCTGACGCCTACCCCACCACCGAGGCCCGCCTCGAGCTCTCCCTCTTCGACTTCGCCCTCCCCGAGCAGGCCCTCGCGCTCTCAAACACGCAGGGCGCTCCCACGCCACCGCCGCAGGCCGATCAGCAACACTCTCCACAACCGGAGAAGCGATGAGCCAGATCCAGACCACCCACTACCGCTACTGGCTCCTCGCCGCCCTGCTCGCGCCCATGGTCGCGACCTTCCTCGTTCGATTCGGTGGGAGCGCAGGCCCTCGCCCCGCATCCGCCGACCTGGTCATGATCGACGCGTCCTCGAATCCCACCGCAACCCCGTTCATCGACACCCCCTCCATCACACCGACGCTGACCCCCAGGCAGGCCGCGGCACGCGACTGGTTCGCCCGGGCGCGCACACAGGTCACCGACCGTTCGCCCCTGATCCGCCCGCAACCACCGGCAAAGGTGCAGCAACCCGTCACCGAGCCCACGCCCGAGCCCCAACCCGCCGAGCAGCCCCGCATCGAACGGCCCGACCTCCGCGTCACCGGCATGATCACCGGCGGCGGAGTCGACTACGTCTCTCTCAACCACAAACTCGCGAGAGTCGGCGACGAAGTCGCCCCCGGCTGGCGCGTCGAGTCCATCGACATCGTCCGCGGCATCGCCGTCATCGCCCACAGCACCGGCCAGACCCTCGAACTCGCGGTCGACCGACCCCGACTCACCGGCGGCGACTGACCCGAGCCGTTCACCCGCCCCGCGCAGCGATCGCCGCGATCCGCGACCGATCCGACACCCAAACGCCTCCGGGCCGCTCAACCGTCACCACGAACGCCGCGACGTCTCCGATCGCCAGCCGCGGCTCGATCGGAACGATCACCTCCGACTCCGTCGTGCGAACATCGAAGACACCCCCGTGCACCGGGAACCGCTCGTCCCGCTCCGCGTCGAACACCCACAACTGATACTGCTCCGACGACGGGTCGTTCGGTGTCAGCCCGCTGAACACCATGTACCCCGTCTGACGCTCCGTGTTCCAGACGACGCGACCCGTCACCGTTCGGCCCAGCGAATCCGTCCCCGCCTGCCACGTCACGACCAGCGTCTTCGGGTCCGACGCCAGTTCAGCCAGCGTCACGCGCCCAGACTCGTTCGTCCCTGCCCGCGGCACCGCAAACCAGACCACCCACGCCAGCGCCAGCACCGCCGCCACCGCCCAACCAGCCCCAGGCCTCACCCATGGGCGACGCGCAACAGGCGCCGCACGTTCCCCAGCGCCAACCGACGCAGCGTTCGATCGCGCACGACCGGGATGCGAAAGAGCGAGTCGCGCTTCGCCGTTCCGAGACCCCGTCCGCGCTGACACTCCCCCCGCTTGTCCCAACGCACCCGCGTTTGCTCGTCCGGCAACCCACGCGGCACCCGCCGCCTTCAACCCCTCGAGCACCCGATCCGGCGCGGGTTCAACCGCCCGCAAGTCGCTCAGGTCCAGCAGAGCGGTCACGTACACCATCTCGTCCCGACCGTGCTCCCCCACCCCGTCCCCGCCACCCAGACGCCCCGCCAACTCGGCGCAGTCCGCTCCGCTCAACTCCCCCACCGCCTCATCGGCGAGCAACTCCAGCAGCCGCTCATCGGCAAAGTCCGCTCGGTGCGATCTCACGGAGCCACCTCCCCCCGCTCATCACGAGCCGCCGCGGCCCCACCCGACCGCGTCCCAGCGCCATCCTCCCCCTGCTGCCCCAGGATCTCGCGCAAGCGAATAAGGCCCCGCCGAACGTGCGTCTTGACGGTGCCCAGCGGCAGCCCCGTCGACTCGGCGATCCGCTCGTGCGATAACCCTTGGTAGATCGAGAGCCGCAGCACCCGCTGCTGTTCCGGCCTCAGTGTCTCCAGCGCAGCCGCGGCGGCAGCCGCTTCCTCCGAAACCTCGATCTCTTGCAAAGATTCGTTCTCAACCGGCCCCATCCGATCGTCAAACTCCGCCGACTCGGGCCGCCTCGACAGCCGCCGACGACGGTCGATCAGCCGCCGACGGGCGATCATCGCGATGAACGTCGCCTCCGACGCAACCGTGGGGTCAAACCGCCCCGCGCTCTTCCACACGTCCAGAAAGATCTCCTGAACGGCGTCCTCGCATTCGGTCGGATTGAACCCGCGCTTCCGTGCCAGCGACCACACGAGCCCGCTGTACCGATCGATGCACGCTTGCACCGAAGCCGGGTCACCCTGGGCGACTTGTTGGAGAATGCTGTCCGGCACGTGCGCTGCGGGCTCCTTGATCCTGCGGGATGGTATTGCCCGCGGGCACGGAGCACAATCCCGGTCCAGGAGTCCCAGCATTCGCGGATTGGCTGCGCACGTCACCATCGCTCAATGGCTTCGAGTGGTCAACGCCATTCCGATTCGAGCCGCACAACTTGTTGAAGGCCCGCCCCCCCCGGCAAAAATGACAACGCCCCGGGCCGAAGCCCGGGGCGTTGCGGATCATTCGATCTCCGTGACCGATTCAGAGCAATCGATCACGCTTCGGTCAGGCAACCCGAATTACGGGCAGCCGGGGAGCCACGCCTCGAGGAAGTCCAGGAGGTCGGCCAGATCCCACACGCCGTCGGCGTTGTAGTCACCAGCGCAGGAGGCGCCGCTGTTGCCGCCGCCGCCCGACGCCGTGTTGTTGACGTAGTTGCCGGCGACCAGGAACGAGAAGTCGTAGCCGACGCTCGTCCAGCCGTTGGCGACCGGGGGGTGACCCTCGAGGGTCGGGTCCCAGTACACGCCCGGGTTGAACATGATGTCGCAGTCCGTGCCGCAGACGTAGTTACGGCAGAAGTACGCCCGCTCGTTGAACGAGAAGGTGTCCTGGTTGCCGATCGACAGCCAGTAGTGGCGGCCCTTGGGCAGCAGGATGTTCAGGTCGTGGAACTCGACGCGGTAAGCGCGGAGCAGGCGACCATCGATCGTCACGCTGAAGCCCAGGTCGACGGCCTTGGTCGAGAGACCCTGGCGATCGGAGGGAACGCTGTTGCCGACGATGTACGACGGCTCCTTGCAGTCGTTGTCGTAGATCTCGAAGAAGCCGCGAACGATGTCGCAGTTCGTGAAGATGCAGCCCTCGATGTAGCAGACGCGGAAGTCCTGGCACGGATTGACGACGAAGTCGTCGGCCGAGCGGTTGTTCCAGGTCGTCGTCGAGCGCTCAGAGCGCGAGCCCAGATCGCCCGAGGTGCGGTAGCGGTCAACGCCGCCGTTGTCCTTCAGGATCTTGCACGGATCAGCGCAGACCGTGAAGGCCAGGTCGGTGCAGCCGATGCAGCACTCGTCGACCGACTCCCAGCCGTACGCCGGGAACGAGAACTGGCCCCACACGCCCGTCGGGACGCCCTCGATCTTCTTGGCGACGGCGCCCTTGACGTTGCCGTGGCCCGTCGTGGCGAAGTACGACTTGTCGCACATGCCCATCGTGAGGCACTGATTGTCGGTCTTGCCGATCAGCGACACCCAGTACGCGCCGCCCTTGAGGACGATGTTGTTGTCAGGCGAGGGCTGGTTGGCGATGATGAACGTGTACGTGACCGCGAAGTAGCCGCCGCCGAGGTTGGCGCCGACCACCGGGGTCTCGTGAACGTTGAACGTGTAGAGCAACTCGCCCGGGCAGCCGTCGCAGTCGGCGTACAGCTCGAGCTTCGCCTTGCGAAGACCAGCGATCGAGTTCGTGATCAGAACGCCCGAGATCGACTTCAGGTCGTGGACCTGACCCTCGCAGAGGTAGAAGTCGTCCGCGGCCTTGGCGCCGTTCGGCACGCCGCCGCCGAGGTGCGACAACTGGCCGTCACGGCCGTCCCAGGAGCCGTTGTCCCAGCCCACGCACTGGCAGGCCGGAGCGCCCTGGGAGAACAGCGACGTATCGAGCGTGAAGTCCAACGCGCGACGGAGAGTCAACTCCGGCGCAGGAACAGCCGCCGCCTTGGGAGCAGCCTTCTCGCTGATCCGGGCAACGGGGGCCTTGTCGGCAGCGAAAGCGCTACCGGCGACGAGCAACGTCGCACAGGCCAGAGTCATCGTGTGACACTTACGAAACATTTGAACCTCCTACAACAGAAACAGAACACAACACCCTGTGAACGAATCCACGTGTCGCCCGTGGTGCGAGTAACGAACTCGCCGCGTTCGATTGTGCAAACTTGCAGGCCCCAACTCGCCCTTGGCACGTCGCCGGTACTGGGTCGGGGGCGAACCTCCTTCAGTCAGTGCTTTTGCCACCTTCCAACCGAAAGCCTCTTGGCTCTCTTGCGGGCTTTCGCCCAGAACCCGCTCGTTTGCTCGCGAGCACCATGTTTCTATCACAACCGGTTCCGGGGTGCAAGCCCCTACACCCAGAAAATGTGGTATAGACAGCACTTGTGACTTTTCGGACCCGCCCACACTCCGCGCCAGCATCCCACCGTCACCCACATCAACACTGATCGCAAATCCTTGCTATACAACGCTTTGAGACGCAGTTCCGAAGCGAAACGCGCAGACTTGCTAGCCGCCCCCAATCGATCGACCATGCGTTGTTATCGGATCCGACCCACCCGACAACCTACCCACCTGAATTGTGGATATCTCCGTCTCGACCCACCTGTTTCAGGATTCGCCCCAACCACCGCTCACAACGCCACGCTTCCGGGTCACCACGACCGCCCCGCCCGGTCCTTCCCCACCCTCGCGCGCGCCCGACGCGCTCGCGCTGCTCGTCCAGTCGTACGCCACCTCACGCTTCAGCAACTCGCCGAGCAATCCGGACTTGCGATGCGAGCCCCAGATGTCAACGCTCGGCTCACTCGCGCTCGTCACGCGCACCACGATCTGCGCTGCGCCCACGTCCAGCTCGATCCCCGTCACGCTCTGCGTGTGCGTCCGGTCGAGCCCGTCCGCCACGCGCAGCACACCCGACAACCACCGCACCAGCGCGCGGTCTCCCTCCTCCAGCGCTGAGAACGCCGCGTGCCGAACCTTCGGCTCCGCCGACCGGTGATACCGCGCCACGTTCGCCACCACCGCCTTCTCGCGCGTCGTTAGCCCGCTCAGGTTCGCGTGAACGATCAGGTGATACGAGTGCTTGTGGTGACGCGCGTAGTTGATCAGATACCCGACGTCGTGCAGCACCGCCGACGCCTCCAGCAGCAGCCGATCGCGATCCGTCAGCGCTGCCGACTCAACCCCCAGCGCCTCCCACGCCCCACGCAGTTGGTCGAACAGGCTCAGCGATAACCTCGCCACGTGCTCCGAGTGCGCACGTTCATACGAACACGCCCGCGCAAACCGCCGAACACCGCGCATCACGCTCGCCCCGTCCCGCCCTTCCGCAACGCCCCCGCCCGTCCGCTCCGCGACCATGCTCAACATCAGCCCGTCGCGAATCCCACCCTCGTGCGCCCTGATCGTGTTGCACTCAAACCGCGCCAGCATCGCGTCCGCCAGCACCAGCCCCGGCAGAATGATGTCCGCACGATCCGCGGGCAACCCGGGGATCCGCGGCCGGGCCTTCACCGGCGTCTTGCGAACCAGGTCCATCATGTGCCGCAAATCCGCTCGCTTGATCTGTTGGCCCTGCACCGACCGATCGAACAGCCCCCCCATCGCCCCGCCGGCCCCCTCCCCCACCCCGTTCGCCCCCGCATCGCGAAGCACCACCATCCCCGCCAGCGTCGTCAGCGTCCCACCCGTCCCGATCACCACCGTCGGGTACACCCGCGGCGTCCCCACGTGCTCTTTGATCAACCTCCGAACGTACTTCCTCAACTCGTCAAACCGATCCCGGCTCACGTCCGGCTCACCCCCAAACCGCTCCGCCAGACGCACCGCCCCCACCGGAACCGTGAACACCCTTTCGATCACACCGCCTCCCCGCCCGTCCCCACCCTCAGGCGACCCGACCGACAACACCAGTTCCGTGCTCCCCCCACCGATATCCACCACCAGCGCCGGCGTGCCCGACAGGTCAAACGCCCGCGCCGCCGACCGATACGCGTACTCGGCCTCCTGCACCGCCGAGATCACCCGCACCTCCAGCCCCGTCCGCTCGCGGATCCGTCTCACCAGGTCCCCGCTGTTCGCCCCGTCGCGCGCGGCCGCCGTCGCGATCACCCGCGTCTCCACCGCCCCGTACCCCTTCGCGATCGACACCATCCGCTCCACCGTCACCGCCGTGTGCTCGATCGCGTCCGGGTCCATCTTGCCGTGCGTGTGCAACCCGCGCCCGAGTCGGGTGATCTCCTTCTCGTCGTCCAGCACCCGGTACGAGCCGTCCGCGTTCGTCTCCGCGATGATCAGCCGGATGCTGTTCGACCCGACGTCGATCGCCGCCAGTCGGACCTTCCCGCCGACACTCCGCTTCGTCCCGTTCAACTCCCCCGCACCCGTCGCGCCCACTACACCCGCACCCGTCTTCGCCCGGAGCGCTGACGCGCTCGTCCCTCGCGCCACCAACGGCTTCACATCGACCAACCCCACCGAGTTCACCCCACCCGCTGACCCCGTCTCACCACTCTTCTCCGCGCCCTTCGCCGCCCGCCGCACCCGCTCAACCAACCCGCGCCACGCCGGCGTCGACTCAAACCGCGCCCACTTCGCCTTCGCCCCTTCCCTCAGCGAAGCAAGCCCCGCCTCCTCGGCCTTCAACACCGCCCGCACCACCCCGTCATCAACTCCCTCCAGCGGCCCCCTCAACCACCGCACAAGATTGAACTGATCGTTGAAAGTACCCAGTGCCCGCTGCAATCCCGCCAGTTCCCGCTCCACGCGCGCATACCGCTCCCCCACCCACGCCGATCGATACGCGTCGATCGTGTACCGCAGCCGCTTCACCGCGATCCGCACGCGATGCAGCCGATCGTCATCGCAACCCGCCAGCCCCGCCGTCAACCCCTTCAAGATCTCCACCCGCTCGTCGATGCGACCCTCGACACACTCCTTCGCGTCCGTTCGCGCCGAAGCGTCCGCAACCTTCGCCGCCAGCCGTCGCTCCAACCGCAGCAACTCCTCCAGCGACTCGTTCATCCGATCCGCGTCGATCCCCACCACCGCGCTCCGCTTCGCCTGCTTCTCAGCGCACACCCGCAGCGCCCGATACCGCTTCCGCGCAGCGCCCTCCGCGCCCGCCTCACGCTCGCGCAGCGTCTTGATCAGCACGTCATAATCCCGCCTCGCGCCGCAAGACCGCCGCAGCCCGCGCACGTGCTTCCGCAGCCGGCGCACCACCTTCTCCGGCAGCGCCCCGTCCAGCGCGCTCAACGTCGATCCCGCCCGCCTGCACGCCACACGCAGCCGATGAACCCGCACCGCCAGCGCGGCCGAGTCCTCCCCCTCCGCCGGCAAGCGCTTCAGCGCACGCCGAACCCGCTCCAGCCGTTCGTGAATCAGCCGACCCACCGCCCCCTCTTCCGCAACACCCGCCCGCCGGGCCTTGCCCGCCCGGTCATCGCTCGCTCGGCGCTGGGTCCGCTTCTTCGGCACGGCTGTCTGCTTCCATCCGAGTCAACTCGAAACGCCCGAGGCATAGCCTTCCACCACCAACCACCCGGCGACCGATGGTGCATCCGCTCGCCTCTCCAGCCTAGCACGCCGCCGCAGAGAAAGTGTTAAGACTCGCGACCAACCCGCCAGGAACGCACATGCCCCCCACCATCGACCTCCGTTCCGACACCGTCTCCCGCCCAACCCCCGCCATGCGCCAAGTCATGGCCCAGGCCGAGGTTGGAGACGACGTCCTCGGCGACGACCCCACCGTCCTCAATCTCCAATCGCACGTTGCCCGGATCATGGGCAAGCCCGCCGCCTGCTTCGTCCCCTCAGGCACCATGGCCAACCAGGTCGCCATCCGCGCCCACACCGAGCCAGGCGACGAACTCCTCGCCCACCGCGACTCCCACATCATCCATTACGAAACCGGCGCCCCCGCTGCGCTCTCGGGCGTCATGATCGCCCCGCTCGACGGACCCGACGGACAGTTCGACGCCGACGACGTCCGCGCGGCCGTCCGCCCGCGCTCCTCCCACTTCGCCTGCTCCAAACTCCTCGTCGTCGAGAACACCCACAACCGCGGCGGCGGTTCCATCTGGCCCCTCGACAAGATCGCGCGTGTCACCGCCGTGGCACGCGAGTTGGGCCTCCACACCCACCTCGACGGCGCACGAATCTGGAACGCCTGCGCAACCACCGGCATCGACCCCGCCGAATACGCCCGCCACTTCGACTCGGTCTCCTGCTGCTTCTCCAAGGGGCTGGGCGCGCCCGCCGGCTCCGCGGTCTGCGGCAACCCCGACTTCATCGCACGAGTCCACCGCTTCCGCAAGATGTTCGGCGGCGCCATGCGCCAGGCCGGCATCCTCGCCGCGGCCTGCCGATACGCCCTCGACCACCACCGCGCGCGCCTCACCGATGATCACCGCAACGCGCGCGCCCTCGCCGCAGGCGCATCCTCCATCAACGGCCTCTCCGTCATCAACCCCGTCGAGTCCAACATGGTCTTCATCCGCATCGACCCGCGTCTGGGCACCGCCGCCGACTTCGCCCGCTCGCTCGAAGCACACGCCGTGCGCTCGCTTCCCAACCGCCCCGACGTCCTCCGGGCCGTCTGCCACATCGACGTCGACGCCGACATGATCTCCCGCGCGATCGAGGCGCTCCGCGCGTGCGCAACACAAGCCCCGGCCGCAACCATGCCCGCCGCCGGCCTCAAACCCGTGCGTTCATAACCTCACCGATGCGCAGCGCGTTTCGCCCGCTCACTCCGACCGCGTGATCGTGAACGTCGTTTCCGACGCCCGGCCGAACACCATGCCCTGCGCGTCGCCAACCATCCGGAACTTCTCGCGGAACTCGGCCCGGCGCGTCCCAGTCCCCGATCGGAACTCCATGTTCAACGACGGCTCGAACCGCTCGATGCGAAACACACCCTTGTCGTCGGTCTTGCTCGGCTCCAGCGTGTACTCGCCCGTCCCGGCCAGTTTCGCATCCCGATCCTTGATCGACTCGACCGCCAGGTGCATGTTCGTGCTCAGCCTGCCCAGCATCGGCACGTTCAGCGACTGATCCACCCGCCACGAGTCGCCAACCTTCGCGTCCCCGCGCTCCGCCTTCGGATAGAACACCGGCCCCCACCGGAACTTCGCCCACTCCTCCCCGACCAGTTGATTCGCAAACTCCGTGAACTGCGACTGCCGCACCAGTTCCGCGTCCGATGCGCACTCCACAACGGCCCCCTTCTCATCGAACTTGAAGGTCACCGTCACACCCACGATCGGACGCAGCGCCACGATCAGCGGGTTCTGCGCGTCGGTCTCCTCGCGCGCTGCAGCGCTGTCGAACTTCAGCGTCCGGTTCGGGTCCTCCACGCTCGACTTCAACTTCGTCAGCGTCATCCCGATCGTCACGCCCTTCGCCGACGCGTCCACGACCTTCATCTCGAACTCGCCGTCGTGCTTGACCGTCCGCTTCACCTCCATCGTCTGCCCCGGCACGTCCGTCGTCTCCACCCGCTCCACCTTGAAGCCGAACTTCGCCGTCTCCCCGGTCTTGTACGCGTGATGCAGGTTGATCGAATCGGCCGCCGACGCCCGAGCCGAGCCGACGAACAGCGACACCATCACGGCCAGCGCCGTCACGAGCAAACCAGAGCGAAACTGAACCTTCATGAACCAACCTCCTGTTGAGCCGGTCGAACGAGCCTTGCGCCACGCCCATCCCGGCAGCGATTTCTCAATCCAAACGCCCGCGCACGCAAGCGCCCGAGCAGGCCAAACCTTCTTCGGCCACGACGAAGCGTACGACCGAGCACGAACACCCAGCCCAAGCCAACCGCACACCCGCACACGCGACCATGCGTTATCGACAACCCCGCGCGTTCTCTTCGCAACGCCACCAGCACCACAACCGGGGGTGATTCTCGACACACGGTGGCGGCGCTCGCCCCCGCCGTGTTACAGTCAGTTTCTCAGCGGCCGATCTCCCAACCCGATGCCCTCGAGCGACTTATCAGACCCGGAGCACGCATGACCCAGCAGGCGCCAACCGACGAGAAACGCTGCTCGCTCTGCGGCAAGGACGTCTCCACCAGAACCCGCGCCACCGACGCACAGGGCCGCTTCATCTGCGCTGAGTGCCTGGAGAAGGCAAGAGCCGCCCGCCCGGCACAACAGGCCCCCGCGCCCACCGCGCAGACCGGCCGATCTCGCGCCCCCGATCGCGCTTCCGGACCCGACGACGTCATGTCGCGCCTCGTCGATGAGTCGCTCGAACAGGCCAAGTCCGGCTGCCCCAACTGCCGTGCGCCCTTCAAGCCCAACCAGGTCATCTGCGTCAAGTGCGGTTACCACCGCGAGAAGGGAGCCGCACTCCACACCACCGTGCAGAAGCCCAAGCCCGGCAAAGGCGGCAAGGGCGGCTGGTTCTCATGGGGCAAGAAGTAGACGGATCAACCCCTCCGAATCCCCGTCTCTGAATCCCCTCCCTCGCTTCCGGCGATTCAGTGGGCATGCCCGCCGCAACCACCGATCAAGCCCTCACCCGCGCTCGCGCAACCCAGACCTCCCCGCACGATGCGCAGCCGATCCGCGCTGATGCGCCCACCCCGCCGATCCCGGCGCCCGCCACCCCTGACACGTTCTCCCAAGCCCCGCTCAGCCCGGGCCGCTGGCTCCTCCACAGCCGTGTCACCGTCCCAGCCCATCGCGATCAGGTCTTCCCCTTCTTCCAATCCCCCGAGAACCTCGAGCAACTCACCCCGCCTTGGCTCAACTTCCGGATCATCACCCCCACGCCCATCCCCATGCGCCCGGGCGCGATCATCGACTACCGCATCTCGCTCCGCGGCCTGCCCATGCGCTGGCGCACGCTCATCGAGTCGTTCGACCCGCCCGCGCGGTTCATCGACACCCAGGTCCGCGGCCCCTACCGCCTCTGGCGACACGAGCACCTCTTCGAGCCGATCACACTCCCCGACGGCCGCGACGCCACGATCATCACCGACCGCGTCGAGTACGCGCTCCGCTGGCCCGCCAACACCGGCCCACTCGCCAACCTCATCCACCGCCGACTCGTCGCCCCGGACCTTCAACGGATCTTCAAGTTCCGCTCCCTCCGCATGCGCGAACTGTTCGGATCACTGCGCTGACTTCACAGCGCCCCCCGGCAAAGCACCCGCCCCTTCCTGTTCCTTCCCAGGCGCTGACGGCGCTGCGGGCGCGGCCGCCGGCCGACCCGCCTTCCCCTCCACCTCCACCCACGCGCCCCGACGCCTCAACGGCCTGCTCGCGTCGACGCGCAGCGTCAGCGCCACCTCACCCGCATCAAGGTCGCGCAGCGGCCGACCGCCGTCCACCAGCGTCTGCGACACCCAACTCTGCTGCGCACCCGAGAGCAGGATCGCCTCCAGCCGCAACTGGTACAGAACCTCCGTCTCGGTAAACGGCGGACCCGGATCGCCACCGCACGTCGGGCACAGGTGAATCCCCTTCGAGTCGCGCACGCTCCGCCGATTCCGGCACTGCACGCAGATCGGCCAGTCCACCGCCAACCGCTTGATCCGATCCGCCTCCCCCGTCAGCCCCGCCGGGTGCAGCAGCCGCTCGTGCGCCTTCAGCACCGCGAACACCTCCGGCCGATCCAGCAGCCGCTGCGCACGACGACCCTCCCCGCCGCGCAGCAACTCCAGCGCGGAGAGAACGTCGATCACCGCCGAGTCGTCCACGCCCCCGTTGCTCGTCTGCGACCCCGCGTCCACCGCCGACACCAGCCCCTGCGAATCCACCGCCGACGCCAGCACGCGCAGCCACCGCGCTCGCTCGCTCGTCGGGTCCGGCTCCATCGCCGCGATCGCCAGCAGCACGCTCGGACCGAGCCTCGGATCATCCACCCGCGCTGGCCCCTTCCGCCACAACTCCAACGCGATCACCAGCGTCTCCTGCGTCAGCCTCCGCGCCGCCGCAACCGACGCCCCCGGCGCCGACCCCTCCGGCACGCCCCGCATCATCGACTCCGCGGCCTCGAAATACGCGCGTGGCCGCGACGGCTCCAGCGATTCCAGCATCCGCTCGATCCACGCCGGCACCCGGCTCTCGCTCTCCGCCCCGCCCTCCGGCTCACCGCGCACAACCGAGCCCGCCGACGCGATCACCATCACCGCGCACAACGCCCGCAGCGCGCTCCACCACGCGCCCGCCGTCCCGTCATGTGGCCGACGCCCGCTCATCGCACGGTCTCCATCCGCTCAGCCAGCCGCAGCATCCACAACCTCGTCATCGCCCGCTCCGTCCCGAGCACCTGCTCGAACACGTGCGTCGACGACCGCCGAACCGCCGCCAGTTCGTCCATCACCGCCTGCACGTCCGCCGACCGCGACGAGCGATCCGCCGCGAACACGAACGCCATCGCCTCCGCCGCGCTCGCCTGCTCCGCCGCGAACATCTGCACCGGCCCCGACGCCAGTTGCCGACGACCCTCCGCGCGCGAGTCCAGTTGCGGCAGCGTCACGCCCCACCCCTGCGCAAACGGTGTCCGCTCCGCCTCCACGCGCCAGAAGTTCAGCAGCAGTTCCGCCCCGCGCAGCGCATCCGCCGCCGGCGCGTTCGCCGACGCCTCCTCGTTCATCGCCGCCAGGTAGATCCGCGCGATCTGCTCCGCCAGACGCTCCTGCCACGCCTCCCGGCTCTCCGCCGCCATCAGCGCAAGCAGCCGCTCCACCAGCGCCCGCCGCGCCGCAACGTCCCACCGCGGATCGGTCACCGACGGCAGCCGCCGCAGCGTCGCCTTCTCGATCGCCTCCGAGACCAGCCGGCTCTTCGGCGCGCGCGGCATCACTTCCAACAGCGATGCCAGCACCGCCGTGTCGTTCGGATCTCGACCCACGTGCGACTGCGCGGCCACCTGCACCTGGATCGGCACACCGAACACCGCCGTCTCCACCAGCACCTGCGCATCCGCCGCCGACAGCGGCCGCGGCACCGATTCCAACTCGCTCAGCCGCTCCAGCCGAACCGGAATGTTCCGCTCCGCCGCCAAGAACCGCGCAGCCCACGTCTCAACCCCTGTTGAGCCTCTCCCCCCACCCCCGCTGCGCGTCGCCTGCCCGCCCGGCGCGGGACTCCGCGGCGAAACGCCCGGCCCGCCCGTCTGCGTGACCTCCTCCGGCCGCACCGGATCGTCCTCCGACAGCGCCATCAGCGCCCCATCCGTGTCCCCGAGCCAGATCGCCCGCGCGGCCAGGTTCAACCGCGCCAACCGTGCCGCCTGCCACAACCACCACCCGGGGCTCTGCTGCCCCGGCGTGTCCTTCAAAATCCGATCCGCCTGCACCAGCCACCGATCCAGCAACCCCGACCCCTCACCCTCCCCCACCGCCACAAAGCCCCACGCCTGCCCGTACCGAACCCGCAGCCGCATCCGATCCTGCTGCGACGCGTTCAACCCCAGCGCCATCGTCGCGTCCACCCCACCCGCCGACGACCCCGACGCCAGCACGCTCGTCACGACGCGAAGGTCCCCCATCGACACGCGCGAATCCCGAAACCACCCCATCAGCCGCGCCCTCGCCGGCCCGCCGTCACGCCACTTGCACCGCTTCACCAACTCCTGCACCGCATCATACACCCGCAGATCGTCCTGCGGCTCCCGCGCCCTGATCAACAACGCCTCCAGCGCATCGACCATCACGCCCTCGGCCTGCTGCTCCTGCCCGCGCGTCACCGCCGCCACGCTCTCCGCCCACCGCTGCACACCCGCCGTCGTCGACTTCACCAACTCCGAATCAACGTTCGCCTCCGCCGGCGACACCAGCAGCAGCGGCATCGCCGCAAGCGCCCCCAGCGCACCACCCTCAAACGTCCCCTCCGCCCCGCCCTGCCCCACACCCGCCGAGACCAGCGCACCGATCCGCCGCGATACCTCCCGCTTCATCCCCTCCCCAAGGTCCCGCTCCCGCGACAACCGCGACAGCAACCCCGCCGATCCCGCAGCGCGCGTCAGTTCATTCGCACCCAGCGGCGTCGCCTTCTCATACGTCTCACGCTTCCGCGACACCAGCACGCCCGCACCCGCGCCGATCGCATCGATCGCCGTCGCCGTCCCATCCGATCCAGGCCGCAGCACGTGCACAAACTGCACCACCGCCTCCACCGCCGCACGCAGCGTCCCCTCGTCATACCCCGGCCAGTGATCCAGCAGCGCACCCAACCCCGCCTCAAACGACGACAGCGCCCCCGCCTCGTCCGTCTCCATCAACCTCGACGCATCGCGCAGCCGCTTCAACAGCAGCGACGGCTCCATGAACGCCGTCCGCTCCACGTCGCGATGCCCAACCGCCTTCCGCTCCGCCCCCAGCCCATCCCGCCCGATCCCCAACCCCACCCCCGCGCCCTCCCGCTCACCATCCCCGCTCGTCGCAACGCTCCCCGCCCCCCCCGCTCCCTCCACCACCGCCTCACCCGCCGCCGCTCCCGCCCCACCAGCCCCTGCCCCGCCTCCCGCAGGCCCCGCCTGCGGCCACACCAACACCAGCGCCGACAAAAACACGACCACCAACAGCACCACCACCCCGCCGATCGCCATCACCGCAAGCCGCTCACGCCGATCCTCCTTACTCGATCGATACGCGCTCAGCCCCCGAGGCGAGCCACCAACTTCCTCCCGCCCGTTCCCTCTCCCCACGCCCGTCGCCACCGCCGCGTGCTGCAACAGCGCTCCCCGAATCACCGGGTCACGCAGATGCTCCGCCGCCTCGTGCAGCATCAACCGAATCTCATCCGCCTCCCGGCTCTCCCCCTCCGGGTGCCGCCTCAACTGGTCCAGCCGCATCTGCAGCGCCGTCTCGACGTGAACCTCCGTGCACCGCTCCGGCGTCACGCCCAGCAGCCCGAAGTCCCCGTGCTCCGCGGCCTCCTCACCCAGATACTTCAACACCAACTCGCGCTTCCGTCCGAACATCAGCCCGCCCCCCCTTCCGTCCCTCCGCCCGCAGCGCCCACCGGCGTCGCCAACCTCCCGTCCAACTCGCGGAACATCGACCCCCACGGCTCCGGCCCCATCTCCGGATACAGCAACCGATACTGCCGCATCTGCTCCACCGCGCGCGGCCGATCCACACGCTCCAGCAGCCTGATCACGTTGTACCGCGCCTCAAACCACGCGTCCGTCCCCGTCTGCGCCAGCGCAAACCGCGCGTTCCAGCACTCCGCCGATCGCCGCAGGTCCCCCGCCGACTCCGCAAGGTCCGCCACACGCACCAGCGACTCGACCGCGCGCGGATATACCTTCAGAATCTGCTCGTCTAACCGCAGCGCAAGATCTCGCTGCGATTGATCCCCCGTCCCGCGCCATAGCGCGGCCGCGGCCTCCGCCACCACGCCATACGCCCCCAGCACCGCCGGGTCCGCCATCGCGCGCGCCGGGTCGCGGATCCGATCCAGTATCCGCACTCCGAACCGAACCAGCAGGATCGCGTCCTCCAGCGACCGCGCCCCCACGTCCTCCATGCTGCGCCATCGCTGCGCCACGCGCCGGAAGATCAGCCTGCTCGAAGCGTCGATGTACTCGCCCAGACTCATCCCCCCGCTCATCTCCGCCAGCGCATCCGCATACACCACCGCCCCCGCCTCGTCGTTCACCGCCAGCCTGATCTGCAGCCGCCGATACGTCAACTCCGCGTCCAAGGGTCCCAGGTTGATCTCGTGCGACTCCGCCACCGACGTCAAACCGTCCAACACCGCCTGCGCCCGCGCGCCGTCCGGCGAGCCCAGCCCGAGCAGCGCGTCCAGCATCTGCCTCCCGAGCACCACGATCCGCTCCGCGATCCCCTTCGCACGCGGCGTCCCCAGTTCCGCCCCAAGTTCCCGCCTCTCCACCGCGATCGCCTCGTCCGCCGCCTCCGCAAACCGAAGCGCCGCGATCTCGCGCTCCGCCGCGCTCGCGCCCGGCGCGGCCCGCGCGGCGCGCATCCGCTCATACTGAATCCGCGCCAGTTGCCGACGCGCAGCCGGATACACAGGCGAGTCCGCCGCAACCGACGACAGCACGCGCAGCGATTCCTCCTCGCTCACCAGCCCCGACGCGATCCGCATCAACAGCAGCCGGCCCGCCCGAGGCGAATCCGGAAACGTCTGCAAATACACCGCCGCCAGTTGGTCCCGCTTCTCCCGCGTCGCCTCGTCCGCGCCGATCCGCCCCGCTCCCAGCCCCTGCACGGCGCGATCAAGGCTCAAGACCGCCAGCCACAGCGCCTCCTCCGCCCCCGCCGATCCCTCCCCAAACGCCGTAAACGCGCTGTGAAAGGCATCCGCCGCGCCCACCATGTTCCCGGAGAAGTACAACGACCGACCGTGCATCATCCGCGCCCGCGCGCGATCGTTCGGAAAGTCCACCGCGTCCGGCTGCGAGTCCGTCGCCACAAACAGCCCCGCGGCCTCACGATACGCGTTCGCAACACCCGGCCTCACCGTCGGCTCGTCCGTCGCGTCACCCGATTCCTGGTGCAGCGCCCGCGCCCGCTCGTACGCGCGAACCGCACGCACGAAGTTCACGATGAACCCCGAGTCCCCCATCGGCGTCGTGCCGAACCGGTCCACCAGGTCCATGACGTGCGCAACCTCACCCGCCGACACAAGGTCCCCCAGCGCGATCCGCGACAGCGACTCCGTCACCGCCGCCGACACCCGCTTGTCCGCCTCCAGCGTCAGCACCGCCAGCAGCCTCGCGTCCCACAGCCCCAGCGGCCGAACGTCCTCCCCGCCGCCCGCCCGGTCAGAGTTCCGCGCACGCCGAACCATCCGCTCCAGGTCCGCCCACCGCCGGGCGTGCGCCAGCACGATCATCCGCCGCGAGAACACCTGATCTCGCACCGCCTGCGGCAGTTCCTCCACCGATTCAAGCGCGTCCAGCCAACGGATCGCCTCCACGTCGCTCCCGCGCAAACCCGCCGATAGACCCGCCCCCATCCCCGCGCGCGCGATGTGCTCATACCGAAACAGGTTCGGCGTCACCTTCTCCAGCAGCGCGGGCCGGTTGTTCGGGTTGTTCAGCAGCCACCCGAACGACTTGAGCGCCTCCAGCGCGGGCGGCTGCGTCCCCGTCAGCATCGCGATGTAGTAGTTGCACCACCCCGAGTAGTAGAACGCCAGCGACCGAAGCCGCCTCGCCTCCGCGAGTTCGGTCCGAACCGCCTCCGTCTCCGCCCCGCTCTCCTCCTGCCGCTCCAGAACCTCCCCCCGCCGATGCAGCCGCGCCGCGATCTCCCGGAACTGCGGCTCCAGCGACTTCAGCGACGCCTCAGCCTGCGCAACCTCCTCCGGCGAGTGCAGCCGCAGCCGATACCGCTCCGCTCCCTCTTCCGCCCGCAGGTAGATCGCCTTCGCGAGGTTCAGCCGGAGTTCAAACCCGTCCGCCTCGGGCACCGACCGCAACAACTCCTGGCTCAGCGACTCCCACTTGCCCCGCTCCTCGTGCGACCGCGCCTTCGACAGCAACTCGACGTACAGCCGCGACAGCCGCTCCGCCAACGCCACCCGCTGCTCACGACCCGAGCGCTCGATCCGCGCCAGCAGCATCTCCGCACGGAGTTCCCCGAGCCCAATGTGCTCCAGGTACGCCTCGAGTTCCGCGTCCGCTTGCTCGCGCTTCGCCGCCGCTTCCGTCCCCTGTCCGAACGCAGCGCCCACCGACACCACCAGCCACGCGCACACCGCAGCGCTCACCACGCCCACCACGCTCAGCCCGGTGCGCTCCCTCATCGCACCCTCCCCGCCGGTTGCGCACTCGCCCAGTTCACCGCCGGGTGCCCCGGATGACGCTTCACCAACTCCCCTCGAATCAGCCCCGCCGACGCCGTGTCGCCCAGCCGGTCCATCGCCACCGCCGCCTCCGCCAGCGCAAGCGCTGAGAGGTGCGGCGTCTGACGCGAGAACCGCGCTGGCACGTGCAGCAGTTCGATCACCCCCGCGCGAACCTGCCGTTCATCCTGCTCCACCACCAGCGACCGGCCGATCCCCGCCCGGCACCACGCCTCCACCCACGCCGGAGTCTCTTCACGATCGATCCGCGCGCTCAGCGCTGCCCGCGCGCTCGCGCGGTCTGTCCCCTCCCCGATCCGCGCCAGCACCACCTCCCGAACCAGCCGCAGCGACTCGGCCGGCCCACCCGCCACCCCCGACACCCCCGGCACCCCCCGCACCACCGACGCGGGCGTCCCGCCCCTCGATGTTCCCGCCGGCATCTCG
The DNA here is from genome assembly GCA_019636535.1 of Phycisphaeraceae bacterium. GTDB lineage: Bacteria > Planctomycetota > Phycisphaerae > Phycisphaerales > UBA1924 > JAHBK01. The sequence goes on from JAHBXK010000001.1 coordinate 334,005, forward strand.
ACGCTCATCCCCGACTCGTGCCGCATCGCCGCAACGTACCACCCGATCATCTCTCTCGCAAAGTCGTTCGCGTCCCCATCCCCCGGCGCTGCGCCAACCCACTGCCGCGCCATCGCCACCATCGCCGGGTCGGCGATGAACACCGGCGGCAACTCCGGGCACAACCCCCACCGCTCGTCGATCACCCCCGCCACGTCCACCACCCCACCCATCCACTCCAACCCGGGCGCGCTGCTCCGCACCATCCCGTCCGCGCCAAGCCACCCCGCCGGGGCGCGCGACACCGTCTCCAACCACAGGAAGTACGCGCGCAGCGCTGACGCCTGCGCGCCCCGCTTCATCCGGCCGTACAGCGCCGACTTCGCCACCAGCGCGTGCGTCGGGCCGAGGCTCCGCTCCGCAGCGACCGCGCGTTCGCCCGCACCCTCCACCGCGCCCAGTTCCAGCACGCCCATCGCGCGCTCGACGATCGGCTCAGCCCCAGGCCAGTCCCCACGCTCCACGCGACCCCGCGCACGCCACAGGTCCGCGACCCACTCCTCCGGCACCTTCGACTCCGCCGCCAGCCGCAGGCCGATCTCCGGGTCGATCAGATCCCACGACACCAGCACGCGACGAGCCGACACCCCCGGCGTCGAGCCGGACTCGATCAGCACGCCCCCCAACGTCGCCCCCACCACCGTCACCTGGCTCGCGGCCCCGTCCAGCGTCATCGTGAACCGCCGAACCGCCGGCTCCCCGCGCGCCTCACCACCCGCCTGGCCCGCCTGTTCCGCGCCACGCGCGCGCGGAACCGCACCCGACCCCGCGAGCACCACGAGCAACAACGGCAGTGCGATCCTCGTCACCGCCTGCGCGATCACTTGGGCCCCTCAACGTGCGTGTACGTGCCCCCCGACTCCGCCGCGATCCGCCGCATCAACTCCTCAGCCGACTTGTCCTCGAACGTGATGCAATGAACCGGCACCTTCCGGCTCCCGCGATTTCGCATCGCGATCAGGTCCGCCACCGCCGGGTCGAAGATCCCGTCCGTCATGAAGTAGATCGCGTCAGGCGCGGGCTTGATGTTGAACACCTTGTCGAAAGCGGGCCACGGCTCCGTCCCGCCGTACGCCTCGATCCGGAAGATCGTCTCCACCGCCCACCGCTTCCCCGTTGGCGACGCCACCGTCCACTTCGTCCGGTCCCCCAACTCCCGCGCATCGGAGTTGAACAGCACCACGTAGAACCCCATGTGGTCCAGCAGCGCCTCGATCGACTCGCGCATCTCCATCTTCAGCGCGTCCAGCCGAACCCCGCGCATCGATCCCGACACGTCGCAGATGTACGCGAACCGGCTCCCCTTCGCCTCCACGCCGAAGAAACTCGCCGCTCCGCCACCCGTCCCGCCCGCACCCAGCCCCTGCCCGTCGCCGATGTCGCCGCCCCCCGCGCCACCGAGCCCCTCACCGATCGGCCCCAGCCCCGGCCCGCTCCCCGGCGAGTCAAACCCGCCCGAGCCTTCCAACACGCCCGTCACGTCCAGCGGCGGAAGATCCAAGTCGCCATCCACGCTCGGACCGGCCGCGTCAATCACCGCGGTCCCGATCTGCGTCACCTCCGCGGCGGGCGCAAGCGTCAGAAACAACTCCCCCTCAGGCCCCGCTCGTTCACGACCACTCGTCACCAGCCCCACCGTCAGCGCGGCCGCCACCACCGTGATCCCGATGTGCAGCAGCACGCTCGTCGTCGATGCGATCAGCGACGTCTGCACGAACCACCGGCGCAGTCGTTCACCCATCGTCCTCGGACGGTCTAAATATGCCCGCGCGGAATCACGCTCTTCGCCTTGCCCCCCCCCGTTCTGGCTACCTCCCCCACCCTGCCCGACCGCGCGGCCAACAACGCCCCCCGGCATCGGCCGGGCAGGGGCTTGCTGTGCGGTTGAGGTCGACGGCTGATTCATGGTCACTCCCCAACTTCCATCGGCCCGCAAGACCCATGCAATGGACCTTCCGGGAGTCTAACCGGCCCAATCGCACACCGGTTTCGCGACGGGCACACCGCCAAAGCACCCCGCCCCGAACACCCAAAACCACCCCGGCGCGCAGTCTGTGCGATCCCCGCGCACCCCCTTCACGCCCCCGCCCCGAGCCCGCCGTCGGGCTCCATCCTCTTATCCGCCCGCCGGACGCTCAGGGTTCGGAAGTGTCGCGTTTTGAATCCGGACCGTGTTGATTGTGACCGCGCGACCAGGCCCATTTTCTCGTACGCCAAAGCGCTCAAGCAAGCGCGGGGACGCTATACGGACGGCCTTCCGTGCGCTCCAAGTGGCGATCGACGGCAAGCTCATGACCACCGACATGCCGGATAAGAAGGCTGGCCCAGACAAGTACCTCGCGGCGGTAGAACTTGGTATGCTGCGGGAGGGCGGAAAAAGGGTGGAAAGGCACGAGCGGCCAAGTTATCTGTCGCGCAGCGATCCGAAGCAGGCCGCGAACGGCTATGGCAAGATGGAGCAGGTCTCGAGATAAACTTGACTCGACTTCGCTTATAACCGAAACTACCATGCCTAAGCCTGCGGCCATCGTGTTGCACCCGTTGTTCGTTGGCGATCAATTTCGGACGCAAGTCTGGATAACGAACGACGCTGCCGAAACGATCGAGGACCAGTCGGATAGACCGGACGCGACCATGAAGAAACTCAAGCACTTCGCAACGAATGGGTTCGCCAGCTTTGAAGGAGAGGAAAATTCGTGCGTTCGTCATGAGAGAGGAAACGCTTGGCGTATCAGGACGAAGTACAGCTCGTTGTTTCGCTTGATCGGGTTCTACATTCCGGGCATGGGCAAGAGCGGGTTTGCGATCATTACGGGCTTCACCAAGCCCGGTAGCGGATACACGAAAGGACACTGGCAACGGATTGACGCCGTGTCGGATTTGCGGAACACGGACGGCTGGCAGCGGAGTCAGACATGAGCGCCCTCGATAGACTCGTCCGGTCATTGGATAGATTGGAACGCTCGCCCGAGAGCATTCAGATCGAACTGGCGATGCAGTTTGGAACGCTGATTCGTGACGGACTGCGACAAAGGGGTTGGACCCAGCGGCGACTGGCGGAAGTCACGGGGAAGCGAGATTCCGCCATATCGGAATACCTCTATGGCGACGAAAACCCGACCATCGGCACGATCGCGGAAATCCTGTTCGCCCTAGATATCCGCCCGCAGCTTGTGGATTCGTCCAAGCCGATTCGCGTACTCGTCAAGGCAACGACTGGAATCGAGGGCGTTCAATCCAAAATTGAAGGGACAACCGATGGCGAAGAACAAGGCAGCAAAGTCACGGTCTACCAAGGCGCAAGCACAAGCACGGACCTCGGTATCGTCTCTGGACCGCGCGATGGACGCTTCCGATCGACCTACGTGGATCGATGGGATGCGAATCATGTTCCGCAGCGACCTTCCCGTCGCCATCCTCGTCTTCGAAAGCCACTACCCGGATCAGCAAGTGAATCTCGAAGTAGCTCGCTTGTACACGACCGTGGCTCACATCGAGCGAATGGTTGAAGTAATGAAGCGAAACGTGGAGGCTTACAAGGCCCAACTGGCCGAAGGCTCAGAAACCAAGAGCAAGTAGGCGACGGTGCAGGTTGCGCCCCCCTGTAAGGGGAATCCCGGCGGAGCAAACCGCGTTGCGGCCCGTGCAAGTGCCTCGGGACCGAGGTGTCCGGATCAGCCGACGGCCCGACGAGCAACACCTTTCGACCAGTGCGGCCGAGCGCCAGAATCTCACAGTGCGGATGGGGATACGGCGATTCACCCGGCTTACCTCCGGGTTCAGTTCGCATCAGTCGAACCACCCCACGACAGTCGCCATCCGCTTCATGCACCACAGTTTCCGTCGTGTTCACAAGACCCTGCGCGTCACCCCTGCAATCGAGGCTGGTTTGGCCGGTCGCATCCGGGACTTTGAGAACCTCGCCGACCTTCTGTCGGCCAAGGAAACAGCCGTGATCGGAACCGACGCGAACAAGCGGGATCCGTTCCCTAGGGTCAAGACTTCAGACTGAGACGCTATCCCGGGTTCGTCCGTTCTTGACGGATCGGCACGCATTCCCTTCAATGCCCGGCCACCTGCCCAAAGCCCCCCGCGCCCCACACACCCATACGAGCAAACGCCGCGATGCCTGCAGACCAACCCACCCAACCCTCCTCGCGCCGTTACAACCGCGTCCTGCTCAAACTCTCAGGCGAAGCCTTCTGCCCCCCCTCCGGCTTCGGCATCGAACCCAACGAACTCAACGCCATCGCCACCGAGGTCAAGTCCGCCTTCGACACGGGCGTCCAACTCGCCGTCGTCGTCGGCGGCGGCAACTTCGTCCGCGGCGCCAAGTTCGCCAAGTCCGCCCACATCCACCAGGCCACCGCCGACCACATGGGCATGCTCGCCACCGTCATCAACGGCCTGGCTCTCAAGGAAGCACTCAACCACCTCGGCGTCCAATCGCGCGTCATGACCGCCATCGACGTCCGCTCCGTCGCCGAGCCCTTCATCCGCGGCCGCGCCATCCGCCACTTGGAAAAAGGCCGCGTCATCATCCTCGTCGCCGGCACCGGCAACCCCTTCTGCACCACCGACACCTGCGCAGCGCTCCGCGCCACCGAACTCGAGTGCCAACTCCTCATGAAGGCCACCAAGGTCGACGGCGTCTACACCGCCGACCCGAAGAAGGACCCGAACGCCAAGCGCTTCGACCGCCTCACCTTCCCCGACGCCGTCTCGCGCGGCCTGGCCATCATGGACATGACCGCCCTCACCATGTGCCAGGAGAACGGAATCCCCGTCCTGGTCTTCGACTTCAAATCCCCCGGCAACATCCGCCGAGTCGTCGAGGGCCATTCCCTCGGCACGCTCATCACGCCCCCGCCCGCAACCTAAACTCCCCCGACGCGCACCGGCGCTCGCCGCGCGCCCCACGACCTCACAGAGAGCCGATCATGACCACCGCATCCGACCCAGACACCATCCTGCTCGAGACCGAAGAGGCCATGACCAAGGCCCTCGAGTACCTCAAGAAGGAACTCCGCGGCATGCGCACCGGCCGCGCAAGCACCGCCATGGTCGAGTACGTCAAGGTCGATTACTACGGCTCCTCCCAGGACCTCAAAAACCTCGCCGCCATCTCCGTCCCCGAGCCCTCCCAACTCCTCATCAAGCCCTTCGACGCAGGCTCCGTCAGCGAGATCAAAAAGGCCATCGAGTCCTCCGGCCTCGGCATGAACCCCATCGTCGAGGGCAAGCAGATCCGCCTCAACATCCCCATGCTCACCGGCGACCGCCGCAAGCAACTCGTTGCGCACTGCAAAAAGATCGGTGAAGAGTGCAAGGTCTCACTCCGCAACGCCCGCCGCGACGGAAACAAGCACGCCGACGCCCTCGCCAAAAACCCCGCCGCCCACATCCCCGAGGACGAGATCGAAACGCTCAAGGAGGAAATCCAGACCCTCCTCAAGAAGTACGAAACCGACGCCGATTCGGCCGTCGCGAGCAAGTCCAAGGAAATCGAAGAGGTCTGAACGCCCCCCACCTCTAGAAAACCCCGGTTCAACAATACGTCGAACAGTGAATGAAAACCACGACGATCCTCCGCACTCGACACCCACATCATGGTCGAAAAGCCGGAGGCGCGCGCTTCGCAGAGGGGGTGTTCCACGTGGAACACCCCCCCCCACTCAAAACTCAAAGGCCGCGGTCATTCCGATCACCGGGCCGTGCGCGATCATGTCCCACGTAAACCCGGAATCGCTGTAATCCTGTCCGAGCGCGCGGTAACCGGCCAAAAGGCCGAGCGACCAGCCGTCAAAACGCCAGTTGTAACCGACCGCGGCGACCGTTTGCCAGGAAAGCTGCGAGCCGTCGATTCCGAATCCGCCGATGTCGCCGCGGAGCAACAATGACCAGCCTTCTCCGAGATTGACGCCCGCGCGCAGGCCGACGAACGGCTCGAACCAGTCGCGGCGTTTGGTGTCGTCGCGGCGGACGCCGGCTTCGAGCATGCCGCCGCCGGGAAGTTCGACGTCGGCCTCGGCGGTGACGGATTGCTCGAGTTCGAGTTCGGTGTAGCGAACGCCGGCGAACGCGTCGAGCGTGAGGCGGTGTTGCGCTTCGGTTCCGAAGGGTTTGTCGACGAGGCGGTATCCGCCGAGCGCTTCGATCCACGTGGATTCGAGCGTGGCTTCGGCGTCGACGGAAACGGAGGCGGCGCCGCGCGGGCCTGCGCGGCCGCGGACGGCGCCGAAGTCGGCCTTGGAGTAGGCGCCGTTGAGTTGGAAGACGAGCCGGTCGACCTCGAGGTCGATCGCGCCCATGAAGCCGATGACGGAGTCGGATTGGTCGAGAACATCGATGAAGGTAGCGTCGACGTCGAGTTTGACCGAGCGCGCGCCGACGGTGCCGTTGAAACTGGTGGCCCAGATGTAGGGCGTGAATTTGAAGACCAGGGAGGAAGGCTCGGGCTCGAGCGAGCGGGAGTCTTGCGCATCGGGTTCGGTGTCGGTCGTGTGAACGGTTGTCGTCGGCGGCGGCTCGGTGTCGGCGGCGAGCGCGGTCGGCGCGCAGGCCAGCGCGAGCGCCACCGGCGCGGAAACAAGCGCGGAACGACGGATGGACGGACTGCGCGTGAGCGGTCCGTCTGACTCTCGGGGGGACCGGATGTGAATCATGCGTGGCGGCTCCGGACTCAGAGTGGCGTGTAGGGACGGACGCGAGCGGACTTTACTCGGCGCTGCGGACGGCGGGCGGGTTCCATCGGCCGTCGAGGGCTTCGGGGCGAGGTGCGTAGAGGCGCATGGTCAGGCCGAGCGGGCCGGAGGCGGGGGACGGGAGCCAGTTGGATTCCTTGTCCGGGCCGGGGTTCGCGTGCTGGATGTAGAGGTCGAGCGAGCCGTCGGGGTTGAACTTGAGCGCATCGCGGTCGCCGATGGCGAAGCGGTTGAGCGGGTTGGCGACCTGGAATCCCTCGGCGTCGTACATGGTGAGCGACCAGAACGCGTCGACGGGCGGGAGTTGTTCCTTGGTGAAACGCAGGACGTAGCGGTTGTCGCCGGTCAGCGGCTTGCCGTCGGCGTCGGCAACGCAGAGCGGGTAGATGGCGTCTTCGGGCTGGTTGGCGCCGAGGCCGGCCATCGCGACGATGGCGCGCTTGAGGTAGGCATTGCCGTAGACGCCCATGGTGTCGGTGTTCATCTGCCAGCCGTTGGTGACTCGCGCGAGCGTGGGGAGTTTCTCCTTCATGTGGCGGAGCCCGTCGGCGGATGCGCGCTCGAGCCCAGCGCGCACGGCGGGCGGGGCCTTGGCGAAGTCGAACTCGCCGGGCGTGATGCCGAGTCGCGCCATGCGCGTGAGGATGGACCAGTCGGTGGTCTGCGGCGGGTGGAGGCGCATGAGTTCAGCGCCGAGGGTGAAGTACCGCGCGGCGGGCATGGTGTTGACCTGCACGAGCGGCGGGGTCTTGGTGTCGACGGTCGGATCGGGAGAGGGCGGGCGCTGCTCGGTCTTTCTGGACCACTGCGAGAGCGGGGTGATCTCGAAGCCGTCCTGCACCCGATGGACGGCCTCGTAGTCGGCGGGGCCGTTGGTCTGTGTTCGGCCGATGACCCAGACGTGGCGGGTGGGCGCTTCGATGTGCTCGACGCCCTCGGGGAGCGGACCGGACCAATCGGGCGGGACGACGGCCCAGAGGCCCGCGCCGGTGCCGGAGGTTCGCTTGCCGGGCGACGCGAAGACGTTGGACCACATGTCGAGCATGGGGAGGAGGTAGTAGCGGCCGTTCGTCGGCGCGGCGGTGATGATCACGGGTTCGGCGGTGAGGTCGAGCCACGCGGAGGAGTAGAGCGTGTCGAAGTTGGGGCGGACGACCTCGCGGAAGTCGGCGGGTGGGAACTCGCGCATGTGATGGAACCGGTTCATCGGGCCCAGGCCGGGACGTTCGCCGGCGGGGACGTTGGCCGAGACTCGGCGGGTGACTTCCATCGAGAGGAGCGGGTAGAAGTAGAAGTAGGCTTCGAGGCCGATCTGGTAGGCCTCTTCTTCGGTGACGGTGGTGGTTGCGGCGGCCGGGCGGGTGGCCTGGACGGGCGCTTGCGCGTGGGCGGGGGTCACGCCGGTGATCGGTGCGAAGAGGGCGGAGGCGAAGGCGACGGAGGCGATGAGGGAGGAGAGTCGGAGAGATGACGTGCGGGCGGGAAACATGGCCGGGGGCTCCTGATTGGGATTGCGTACGACCTTTGGGTGTTTGAGTGAGTATTCGACTCGGGCGAGTGTACTCGGAGTGAGGAGCGTGGCGGGATTGGCGGGCGTGTGCGGGG
>JAHBXK010000010.1 GCA_019636535.1 Phycisphaeraceae bacterium
AATCACGCTTCTCTTGTCTCTTCCCCCCATTCCTTCTTCTTCTCTGCGTTCCTCCGCGCTCTCGGTGTCCTCCGAGTTCCCTCTTCTCTTCGCCGCTCTTCCGCCTCTTTCCCTCGATGCCTTGATGCCTCAGTGCCTCTCCCCCACTTTGCCGGGAGCGTAGCACCGACTGCTGCTCTTTGCTTCCCCTGCCACTGACCTGCACAGCAGGTCAGTGCGCTTCTCCACCACCCGCAGCCCATCACATCCACACAATACCTAAGGAAGCACCCGCAACGAAATCACGCTTCTCTTGTCTCTTCCCCCCATTCCTTCTTCTTCTCTGCGTCCCTCCGCGCTCTCTGAGTCCTCTGAGTTCCCTCTTCTCTTTGCCCCTTTGCCGCTTCCCACCCTAACTACCCCACCACCCGCAGCCCCACCCGCTTCTCCAACTCCTCCACCGGCCGCGCGATCAGGTCATACCCGTCCGCGTCCACCACCACGCACCGGACCAACTCCCCCGCGCTCAACTTCCGCTTCGAGTGCACGAACGTCACGCTGTCCACCATCGGCGCTTGGAAGTACGTCCGCCCCTGGTACAAACCGCCGCCCGCGCTCACGCCGCTCGTCGCCCGACCCTGCGTCCGCATCGGCGCATCGATCAGCACGTCGAACCGCGTGCCGCTCTCCACGGGCCGCGCCGCATCAAACTTGGCAGCGATCCCCTTCGCACGCTCGAACGCGATCCGCTGCTGCAGTTCCATCACCTCACCGCGCCGGCGTGCCTTCACCTCCGCCGGCACCGCGAGCGACGCATCGTCCTCCATCGTCCCCGCCACCGTCCCCTCTTCCTTCGAGTACTCGAACACGCCCACCGCCTCGAAGCCCACTTCCTCAACAAACTCCAGCAACTGCTTGTGATCGTCCTCGGTCTCACCCGGGAAGCCCGAGATGAACGTCGTGCGGACCGACATGCCCGGCACGCGCTCCCGCAACTTCCTCATCAGCCCCAACTGGTGCGACGCCGTCACGTTCCGCCGCATCGCCGTCAGCATGTGGTCCGAGGCATGCTGCAACGGAATGTCGATGTACGGCAGCACGCCCGGCCTCTTCCCGCCGCGAGCCACCCACGACAACTCCGCGATCGCGTCGATCATCTCATCCGAGAAGTTCGACGGATACGCGTACATCAGCCGCACCCACCCCGCCACGCCGTGGTGCTCCATCGCCTCCACCACCGACCGCAGCATCCCCGGCAGCCCGCGCGACTTCGCATCACCGACCGCGCTGCCCGCGCCCGAGCCCGCACCCGCGCCCGATCCGTTCAACACCGCCAGCCGCGCGCTCACGCCCTTGCCAAGCCCGAGCCCCGCTCCGATGTCGTCCCCGTAACTCGTCGTGTCCTGGCCGATCAGGTTCAACTCGAAAGCGCCGTCGGCCACCAACTCGCGTGCTTCCGCCGCGATCCGATCCATCGGCTTCGACCGCATCTTGCCGCGGATGCTCGGGATCGTGCAGAAGGCGCAGTTCTGGTTGCACCCCTCGCTCACGCGCAGATACGCGTAGTGCCTCGGCGTAATCCGCAGCCGCGCGGAGTCGTCCTCGAAATACCCGATCCCCTTCCCGTCCTTCCCCTGCACCGTCAGCCCCGCCGTCTCCACGCCGCGCTCTTTCGCCGCGACCAGCGCGTTCCCCGCGATCCAGTACCTCGGCGCATCCGGGTCCGCCGTCGGCGCAGCCGTCGCTCGCACGCTCCCACCGCGCACCGCTTCGACAATGTGATCGCGATCGAACACACCCACCATCGCGTCGATCCCCGGCGCCCACTCAAGGATCTTCGCGCGATGCCGCTGCACCAGACACCCCGCCACCACCACGCGCTTCACGCGCCCCGCTTCCTTCGCGCGCAGCGCATCCTGAATCACCTGCAGCGATTCGTCCTTCGACGCTTCCAGAAACCCGCACGTGTTGATCACCACCGCGTCCGCCGCGTCCTCACCGACGTCCGCCGACACGATCGCCAACCCGTCCTGCGCGAGCAGGCCGAGCATCTTCTCCGAATCGACCAGATTCTTCGGACACCCCAGCGACACGAACGACACCGTCCGCACCGCCGTGTCGCGCTCCGCCCGCGGCTTCCGCACCCCCGCCCCTGCCGCGCGTTTCGGTTCCGCCGACTTCGCAACGCCCGCCGCCCGGCGCGAAACGACACCCTTCCCCGGCGTCTCGGCCTTGGTGCTCAACTTCTTCGCGCTCCCGGCCCGCTTCATCGCCGTGCGCATTGGCTTTCTTCGTTTGAACGGCATGTGGGCGAACTTTAGGGAGACCGGCCCCGCCGGACCGATCTCAAAAAAGCCGCGGGTCCGTCGGCGCGCAACCGACGGACCCGCCGCACGTTCGCAGCCGGAGTGATCGAACTCCGGCCGCACCAACGTCGCCACGAGGTCCCAGCGCGATCCTGCTCGAGCCCAACTGGATCCGAAGGGGCGAGCCGACCGGGGTCGCGGCGACGCGAGAATTCACCTACAAAACTTCAACTGGCACGCCTAAGACCAGTTTGCCACGCCGGGGACTCGCCTTCAAGCAAATCTTGTGTCATTCCTTCCATCGGATACACGCGCATCAGCGCCTCCCCCATCGCCTGCGGCTCGCTCAGCACGAAGTAGCAAGTCAGAGGCAACTGCCGGGCCGTGAAGTTCATCGCCCGCACCAACCCCGATTGGGTGGTGCAGACCATCAACTCCGCCCCGTCATACCCCATAGGCAAAACCCGAAATTGCCACGCCTGCCGCCGGGTCACCAACTCCCGAACCGCCGGATCGATCGCCTCGATCCGGGGGTCCACCCACCTAGTCAGGGTGGCATATTGCTTCGCCCAGGCCCTCTCGACTTCCCGGGCCTCGATGCCGAACATCTCCTCGGCGATTTCACCGAACGGACGATGCGTAACCTTTTGTTTTTCAAGCACTTGCGTACACTGATCCGGCGTCAAGACGCCCTGATCGACCAACAAAGTTCCAATCGGTAAACGCATTCGGCCGGCCTCCAGAATCACCCAAAGCGGGGGTTCGCAACACACGTCCCCCGAAAGGTGGGATCTCAATCGGCGGTTTTCTAACCTGCTCGGGGGTGTTCCACGTGGAACACCCCCCCCGGCCCCAGAGTCGGGGGGTCACGCGGGGTGGGTGGGATGGGGAAGGCACCGGAATGGGGTGGAACGGCCGATAAGTCGTTGATTTCCCGCCGCGTTACGTTCTGGAGGGTGCGAGAATTTCGGAGATCGGGGTCGATCAGTCGGGATTGAGAGGCCGTATAGGGGGTTAGGGAATCGACATGCTGACTTTGACGATTTTCAATCTCGGGGGGCAGGCGCTCAAGACGTACGACCTTGCTCGGGTCGAGTCCGCGCATCAGCGCGTGTTGATCGGGCGAGCGGACGACTGCGACATTCGGATCGCGCACGGGGCGGTGTCGCGGCATCACTGCGCGATCGAGCCGCTGGAAGATGATCCGGACGAGTGGGTGATTCGGGATCTGGGCTCGACGCACGGGCTGACGGTGGACGGGGAGCGCGTGCGGGAGGCGGCGGTTCACGCGGGGCTGGAGGTTCGTGTGGGCCCGGCGGTGCTGAAGTTCGAGTCGGCCGCGGCGAAGATCGCGGAGGCGATTCGGTCTGAACTGGGCGAGGGTTGAGGGCGGGAGGCACTGAGGCAACGAGGCAGGGGTACGCTTGCGGTTCAAACACCGCGGAGCGACCGACGATGCACTTTTTGTCGATCATGGAGACGCCCCCGACTCGGTTGCGGCAGATGCTGTCGCGGGCGGTCGAGTTGCGCGCCAAGCCCGAGCGGACGCTGCTTTCGGGCAAGACGCTGTGCTGCCTGTTCGAGAAGCCGTCGCTGCGGACGCGGGTGAGTTTCGAGCAGGCGATGCGGAAACTCGGCGGGCACGCGATGAGCATGCAGGCGGCGGAGATCGGCATCGGCGGCCGGGAAGCGCCGGAGGACATCGCGCGGGTGCTGGGCTCGATGGTGGACGGGATCGTGGCGCGTGTGGTGGCGCACGAGACGCTGACGCGGATGTCGAGCGTGTGTCCCGTGCCGGTGATCAACGGGCTGAGCGAACTGGCGCATCCGTCGCAGGCGCTGGCGGATGCGCTGACGATGATCGACGAGTTCTCGCCGGGGGATCCGGCGGGCGTGAGCGGGCGGCGGGTGGCGTATGTGGGTGACGGGAACAACGTGGCGAGGTCGCTGGCGGCGGTGTGCGGGAAACTGGGGATGAAGTTCTCGATCTGCTCGCCGGCGGGGTATGAACTGAGCGCGGAGTGGGTGGAGCGGATCGAGGGGGAGTTGAGCGGGTTCAGGGTTGAGCGGTGCGAGGACCCGGTGCAGGCGGTGTTGCACGCAGACGCGGTGTACTGCGACACGTTTGTCTCAATGGGTCAGGAGCACGAGACGAACCGGCGGCTGTCGGCGTTTGCGCACTACCAGGTGAACCAGGTGCTGATGAGCCAGGCGCCCGCGCACGCGATCGTGATGCACTGCCTGCCCGCGCACCGGGAGGTGGAAATCACGTCGGAGGTGCTGGACGGCGCGCGGTCGCGGGTGTTTGCGCAGGCGAGGAACCGGCTGGACGCGCAGATGGGGATGCTGGCGGTGGTGCTGGGCGGTTCGTAACCCGGCGGTCCGGGCCGGGGGGGGCTCGGTTTGAAGCAAACGATGCGAACGCCAGCGCGAAGGGACCGAGGCTATCGGTCGGCGGCGCGTTGCTGGTTCCGTCGGGCGTGGGGCCGATGGCGGCGGTGAAGGGGTTGACGGATTCCGCCGATATGATATCATGATATCACGAGGTGCGGCATGGCCCAGTTCACGGTTCGGAATCTCGAGGACAGCGTCCGCAACAGGTTGCGTGACCTTGCGCGCAAGCACGGGCGGAGCATGGAGGAGGAGGTTCGCGCCATTCTCCGCGGGGCGGTAGCGGAGCGGAGCGCCGAGCGTGAGCGGCTGGGCTCGCGTCTGGCCGCGCGTTTCGCGAAGGTCGGGATTGCCGAGGACATTCCGGAACTGCGCGGCCGAACGGTTGAGCCGCCGAGGCTGGGCCGATGATCGTGCTGGACACGAACGTGATCTCCGCGCTGATGCGAGCGAAGCCGGACGGGGTGGTTGCCGCGTGGCTGGACGAGCAGCCGGGCGATTCGATCTGGACCACGGCGGTGACGGTCTTTGAGGTCCGGTTCGGGTTGAGCGCGATGGCCAAGGGGAAGAAGCAGCGGGCGCTTCAGGAGGCGTTTGACCTCGCGCTGCGGCAGGACCTTGAGGGTCGAGTGCTGGACTTTGACGTGGCCGCGGCGAACGAGGCGGGAGTGATCGCCGCGCGGCTGCGATCGGCGGGGCGGAGCGTGGACGTTCGCGACGTGCAGATCGCGGGGATCGTTGCGGCCAGACGGGGCACGCTGGCCACGCGGAACGTGAAGCACTTCGAGCATTCGGGGGTGTCGCTGGTGAACCCGTGGGCGTGAGTTTCCCGGCGGCGTCGGCCGCGTGACGCCGGGCCTTCGCGCAGGTCACGGCTTGAGTGCCGGGGCGGTCACGACGGTTCACGGCGCGGGGCGGGGTGGACCGATACCTTGCCGCGATGCCCTTTCACGCTGAAACCGTTTCGCCCGTCGACGTGGACACCGCTTTCCTGATCGTGGTGGGTGCGCACCCGCGTGCGGAGTGCTTTGACCGGGCGCTGGCGTACCGGCTGTCGGCGCGGGTTCGGGCGTGGCTGCGGGAGCGGTTTCCGGATGATGCGCTGGGGGGGAGCGCTTCGGGGGTGCTTGAGCCGCTGGTGCTGACGGACGTTTGGTACTTGAACGATCGATCGATGCGCGGGCGGCCGGTGGTTTCGATCGGTGGGCCGGGGGTGAACGCGTTGACGGCCGCGCTGGCGGACAAGTTGCCGAGCGTGTTCGTGATCGACGACTCGATGATGGTGCAGATGGACCCGGAGTGCGCTGAATTGAGCGCTTGCTGCTGGGGGGTTGGGCCGTCGGAGACGGCGGGGGCGGTGGAGGTGTTCAGCGAGCGGTATATGGAAGAGTTTTTGAGGGCGGGGATTCGAGAGGCGGAGGAGTGAGCACCGCGCAGCGGCGTCGCATGCGCTGACCGCGCGATCACTTGCCCACACAGAATGTTGCAAAGACTCGGCCGATGACCTCGTCGGGGGGGATGGCGCCGGTGAGTTCGGCGAGGCGGTCGAGGGCTGCGCGGAGGTGGCCGGCGATGAGTTCGGGCACGGGGAGAGGGGCGTGGGTCGGGGAATCGGAGGGGTCGGGCGGGAGGAGGTTGAGGGCGGCGTCGATCTCGCTCATGGCCGCGGCAAGTGCGCGGGCGTGGCGAGCGACGACGGCGACGGTTGCCGCGGAGCCGGGGAGGTTGGTGTGGCCGAGTGCGTCGGCGATGGCGTGCTTGAGGGGGGCGATGTTTCGGCCGTCGATGGCGGAGACGGCGAGGGGAACGGGCGTGCGGGTTGGCGGAACGGTGTCTGCCGAGACTTGTGTTTCTCCGGGTGGAAGGGGCGTTGGGAGGGGCAGGTCCGCCTTGGTGCGGATGCGGAGGATGGTGGGGGATTGCGCGCGCGGGCGCGCGGAAGGGTCGCGCGCGGGGTGGTCGGATGCGGCCTGGCGATCGGCGTCGGTGAGCCATGAGGCAAGTTCGGCATCGCGGAACCGGCCGGTGGGATCGCACCAGATGAGCACATCGGCGGAGGCGAGCGCGCGGAGCGCTGCCGCGCGGGCGAGGCGGTCGATTTCGAGGTTGGGGTCGGAGTATGGGTTGGGGTTGGGGGTTGATATGGGGTTGGCTTGAGCGCTCGGGGCGAGCGCTTCGTCGAGGCCTGCGAGGTCGCAGAGCGTGCAGCGGATGGGCTCCGCGCTGATGAGCGCTTGCGATGGGTCGGTGAGGGGGAGTTGCTCGCGGATGACGTCGCGGGTGGTGCCCGCCACGGGCGCAACGATGCTGCGCGGCTTGCCGAGGAGGGCGTTGAAGAGAGCGCTCTTGCCTGCGTTTGGCCTGCCGACGAGCACCACGACGGGGAGATGGTCGGCGGCCTGTTTGTGCGTGGAGGGTGCGGCGGCGTCGGACCTCGTGCCGGGCGAGGACCTGCGCGGAGGAAGGAACGCGGCGATGGAATCGCGCAGGCGCGTGAGTCGCGCGCGGAGCGCGGGGGCGGGGATGGGGACGACGTCTTCCTGATCGGTGAAGTCGATGCCTGCCTCCACGAGTGCGAGCAGGTTGGCCAGGTCGTCGGCGATGGCCTGGTGGTCGCGCGCGGCCTGGCCGGACATGACGCGGCGTGCGCCGGCGATCTGGTGGTCGTCGGCCGCGCGGATGAGGGCGGCGATGCCCTCGGCCTGCGCGAGGGAGAGTCGGCCGTTGAGGAAGGCGCGGGCGGCGAACTCGCCGGGCTCGGCGGGGCGGACGTGGCCGTTGGGGAGCGTGTCGGCGATCTGACCGAGGACGCGCTCGACGACGAGGGGGTTGGCGGAGAGGACGAGTTCGGCGGAGTCCTGGCCCGTGAAGGAGCGCGGGGCGGGGAAAGAAAGGAGGAGGCAGGGAAGTGGAAGGCCGCGGTCGACGACGGCGGCGGGGAGGAACGTTCGCTCGGCGTCGGTGGGTGTGAGTCGGAGGCGGATGCGGTGGACGCCGCGGGTGCGGACGGGGGCGCGGGCGGCGGGCGGTTCGTCGATATAGAGGAATCGCTCCACAAGGTCGAAGACGCCGGGGCCGGAGAGGCGGATGAGAGCGCGAGAGGGGCCGGGACGGGTCTGGGGGGTGGAGGGATCGACCGCCGCGAGCGGGCTGGCGGGTGCGTAGATGATGTCGCGCGGGGAGGGGAGCACGTGGCGGGGTGGGGGCTAGGTGGTTGGCTCGCGGGGCGCGTGGGCCGGGAGGTCGGACGGGCACTCGGCGAGGATTCGCTGGACGGCGGGCTTGATGCGGGACCAGTCGGCGTCGGGGGCCTTGTTGACGGTGATCCAGTCGTTGGAGATGAGGACGCCGACGAGGCCGGGGGTGTTGAGGAGGGCCGCGGCGAGGGGGTCGGAGTCGGACTGGGAGGCATCGCGGTGGGAGCGGACCGGGCCGGGGATGGGGCGCTCGAGGAGGCACTTGAGCGCGTTGGGGTTGGGCGTGGACTGGAAGTCTCGGACGCGGTTCAAGGGGGGCATGGAGCTAGGGTAGAGCGTGGCGGATGAAGGGGGTGCGTGCGGCGTGGGGATTGAGGGTCGGGCGGGACAGAAAGACCGAAGGCTGGGCACGGAAACATGAGCGGGGCGATACACTGTGAATCGGCGTCGTCGCGTGAGGGAGACTCGGCGGGGCCGGCAGGGATGCGAACGTGCGATTCGAAGGGCTCGATCGACTGCTGAACCGGCTCGGCTCCTATCCGTTGTGGGAGACGGCGGTCGAACTGGGCGTGATTTTCGTGGTGGTGTACGCGGTGTTCCGGTTTGTTCGGGGGACTCGCGCGGCGGGGGCGCTGAAGGGGACGCTGGTGCTGTTGGTGCTGGCGACGCTGCTGGTGCGCGTGCTGGGATCGACGGAGGCGTTCGCGAGGCTGAACTCGCTGTACGAGAGTTTCCTCACGTTCCTGGCGATCACGCTGATCGTGGTGTTTCAACCGGAGTTGCGGCGCGGGCTGATCAGGCTCGGTGAGGCGCCGATCCTGCGTCGGTCGGGGGTTGGGGCGGGGGTGGTCGTGGACGCGATCGTGGACTGCTGCGCGTATTTGTCGCGGGCGAAGTTCGGCGGGTTGATCGTGGTGGAGCGGGAGGTGAAGTTGCGCGGGCTCGTGGAGGGCGGGACGGAGTTGCACGCGCGGGTGTCGTCGCGGCTGTTGAAGACGGTGTTCTTTCCGGGCTCCGCGCTGCACGACCTTGCGGTGGTGATCGGGGACGGGGAGATTCGCGCGGCGGGGGTTCAGTTGCCGCTGGCGGACCCGGAGGACATGCCTGACCCGAGCCTTGGTTCGCGTCACCGCGCGGCGGTGGGGCTGAGCAAGGAGTGCGACGCGGTGATCGTGGTGGTCTCGGAGGAGACGGGGACGATCTCGCTCGCGGAGTACGGACGGCTGCGGCAGGGGCTGTCGCCGGAATCGCTGCGGATGGAACTGCACCGGCTGCTGGTGGCGCGGGCGGAGAAGGTTGCGGCTTCGCGGGCCGAAGCGGCGGGCGTGGTGGTGACGGGGGAAGTCGAGGGCGGTGAGGTGGTGGTGGACGATGGGGCGGGTGACGGCGTCGGCGGGGCGGAACTGAACGGCGCGGCCAAGCCCGCGGGGGTGCTGGGGGAGAAGACGATCCGGAAGGTTGGGTGAGGAGCGTGCGCGCGGTGCGCGGGCGCGAGCATCGGGAGTCGTGATGCGGGCGAGCGTTCGATCAGAGGTTCAGACGGTGGCGATCGCGGTGGTCGTGTCGCTGTTGATCTGGCTGTGGGCGGAGGGTCAGAACGTGACCCGCAAGCCGCTGAGCGTGCAGGTGATTCTGCCGGAACTGGCGGGGAGCGACCTGCTGCTTGACGCGCGGGAGGGGAGCGCGGCGGGGTTTGAGGGCGCGGTGCGTCTGGTGTTTGAAGGTTCAACGGCGGCGCTGGAGCGCGTGGAGGATCTGCGCGGATCGATCCTGAGCGTGGCGCCCGGGTCGCCCGGGTTGCCGACCACGCCGGGGGCGAACCAGGTGGTGAACCTGATGTCGGCGCTGCGGGCGCACCCGGAGATCATCCGGCTGAACGCGACGTTGACGCTGGTCGAACCGGAGACGGTGGTGGTGAGCGCTACGCGGCTGGCTTCGCGCGAATTGCCGGTGCGGGTTGAACTGGCGCGGAACATCTCGCTCGCGGGTGATCCGCGGCCGTCGGTGGGACGCGTGCGAGTGCGCGTGCCGGAAGCGCAGGCGGGGCGGCTGAACGAAGAGGCGTATGCGCTGGCGGTGGTGAGCGAGGATCAGATTCTGGGCTTGCGGGGCGAGGGGACGGAGAACGTGAAGGCGACGCTGCGTCTGCCGGCGGGCATGGGTGAGTTTGACGCGGTGCGGTTTCAGCCGGACACGATCGACGTGACGCTGCGCGTGCGGCAGGCGCTGGAATCGGCGAAGTTGCCGGCGAACGTGCCGGTATGGCTGGCGCTGCCACCAACGGAACGGACGGACAGGTGGGAGATCGAGGTTCTGGACAAGTTCCTGCCCGAGGTGACGGTGTCGGGACCGCCGGAACAGGTGGCGCGGCTGGGACGGCCGGGGACGACGGTGAAGGCGGTGGTGGAGATCGGGTCGGACGATTTGCAGCGCATGGCGGAGGCCCTGAGCGGTGCGGCGAACACGACGGGCGGGAATGGGGCGGTTGGGGGCGGCACGCCCGGGGTGTTAACCAAGGCGGTCGTGTTCACGGGGTTGCCGGCGGGGGTGACGCCGGTGGGACAGGCGCCGCAGGTGCGGGTGCGGATCGTGCCGGTGGGAACGCCGACGGTGCCGCCCGCCCCGAGCCCGAACGGACCGGCGGGGTCTGAGCCTGGCGCATCGACTGGAGCGGGCGGGGCGGGGGTTGGGGTGGACGGTCGATCGCGGGCGGAAGGGCCGAGGGAAGAGTCTGGGGATTCGGAAGGGGCGGAAGAGAGACCCGTGTCGGAAGTGCCGTGAGAACGGGCGGATACGGGTGCTTTTGAGGTGAGACCTGGGCGTTGGGGAAGGCGCGGCTATGGGTGCGGCGGGCGCTGGGTGTGCGCTGTCGTCAGGATGGTGGATGGGCATGACGCGGGCGTGTGCCACCGCTATTGTTCCGGCCCTAACCCGCCCGCCCCCCTTCGTACCGTCCTCTCCCTTTTTCTTTCCCCCCACCACGTCCCATTTCGGCGTCTTCGCGTGTGCGTTTGGCTTCGGATTGGCATGCTCGGCCGCGAATCGACGCTTGTTGGGAGAGCGATGAGGCGGCGCATCGGTGTGGCGGGCGGCAGAAGAGCGGGCGGGATCGAATCGTCCAGACCCTAGCAGGAACACGACATCCATGAAGATCAAGACCGACGAGATCACGAGCGTCATCAAGCAGGAGATCGCCCAGTACGCAGCGGAGTTGGAGATTTCCGAGGTCGGGCGGGTGGTGGAAGTGGGCGACGGCATCGCGCGCGTGTACGGCCTGTCGAAGGCGATGGCGGGCGAGATGCTGGAGTTTCAGACGTCGGGCGGGAGCGTGATGGGGCAGGTGTTCAACCTGGAGTCTGACACGGTGGGCGCGGTCATCTATGGTGACTACCTGGGCGTGAAGGAAGGGGACATGGTGAAGTCGACCGGGCGCCTGTTGGAGGTGCCGGTGGGCGAAGCGCTGCTGGGGCGCGTGGTGGACCCGCTCGGTCGGCCGCTGGACGACGGCCCGGCGATTCAGACGGACCAGTTCCGCAAGGTTGACATCATCGCGCCCGGGATCGCGGAGCGTCAGCCGGTGCACGAGCCGATGCAGACGGGCATCAAGGCCGTGGACAGCATGATCCCGATCGGTCGAGGTCAGCGTGAGTTGATCATCGGCGACCGGAAGACGGGCAAGACGGCGGTGGCGATCGACACGATCATCAACCAGAAGGAGTTCTGGGGCACGCCGGACGCGGTGGTGTGCATCTACGTGGCGGTGGGGCAGAAGGAATCGACGGTTGCGGGGACGGTGGAGACGCTGCGGAAGTACGGCGCGATGGACTACACGATCGTGGTGAACGCCGGCGCATCGGACCCGGCGCCGCTGCAGTACATCGCCCCGTACGCGGGCTGCACGATGGGCGAGTACTTCATGTGGCAGGGGAAGGACGGGAAGACGCCCAAGCACGCGCTGTGCATCTACGACGACCTGTCGAAGCAGGCGGTCGCGTACCGGCAGTTGTCGCTGCTGCTGCGTCGGCCGCCTGGACGCGAGGCGTATCCGGGCGACGTGTTCTACCTGCACTCGCGGTTGCTGGAGCGTGCGACGAAGTTGTCGAGCGACAACGGCGGCGGATCGCTGACGGCGCTGCCGGTGATTGAGACGCAGGAGGGCGACGTTTCGGCGTACATCCCGACGAACGTGATCTCGATCACGGACGGGCAGATCTACCTGGAGCCGGAGTTGTTCTTCGCGGGTGTTCGGCCCGCCATCAACGTCGGCATCTCGGTGTCGCGCGTCGGTGGTAATGCGCAGATCAAGGCGATGAAGCAGATCGCGGGTTCGCTGCGTCTGGACTTGGCCGCGTATCGCGAACTGGAGGCGTTTGCGCAGTTGGGGACGGAACTGGACAAGGCGACGCAGAAGCAGTTGGATCGGGGCGCGCGGATGGTGGAGCTGCTCAAGCAGCCGCAGTTTGTGCCGATGAGCGTGGTCGATCAGGTCGTGTCGATCTTCGCCGGTTCGCGCGGGTTCCTCGACGACGTTGAGATCAAGCGCGTGGGCGAGTTCGAGAAGGGCCTCTTGCACTTCATGTCGACGACGGGCAAGGCGGTGCGAGACGAGTTGGCGCAGAAGAAGGCGCTGGACAAGGATCTGGAGAAGAAGTTGGGCGACGCGATCACGCAGTACAAGGCGGGGTGGAAGAAGTAAGCCCCTGTCATATGGCAGCAACCGATCGGAACCCCCGGCTTGTTCGCCGGGGGTTTTTCTCTGGGCGGGCGGGGCGTGCCGGCTTGACCCGGACCGGCGTTGAACAATCTTCTCGGACGGGCTTGGCCTGGCCGGTCCCCGAGCATCGGTTAGACTGTGTGCTGAATGTGCCTCCCCATCGCCCCTGCGAGTTCACCAAGCGGATGCCGTGGCGGCGGCGTTCAAGTTCTCGCCGTGCTCTCGCTGGCGGTCTTGCTGCCGACCGAGTGGGCGATGGGGCAAGGGCTCTCTCAGTCTTCGCTGCGATTCTTTGGAACGGGCACGGACCAGCAGGACCGAGTTCGGATCCAGATCGACGATGATGCGAGCGGCCCGGACGCCTCGACGCCTCTGGATCTCGGCGCGGGATCGTTCTCCATCGATTTTTGGGTGCGTGGCCGGTTGGCGGACAATCCCCGGCCGCTGTCGGGAGGAGTCGGACCCGGCGGAGAGTTCTTTGACTTTCGCTGGATCGACGGGCACGTGCTGATCGATCGGGACATCTGGGGTCCATCTTCTCGGGACTGGGGCGTCTCGGTGGCGAGGGGCAGGGTGCGCTTCGGCACGGGCTACAGCACGATCGACTCCGAGCACACGATCGAGAGCGCTCAGAACATCCTCGACGACACTTGGCGGCATGTAGCGGTGATCCGAGATGCCGCGACCGGCGTGAAGTCGATCTATGTCGACGGCCTGCTGGACTACGCGTCACCGCCGAATCGCTCTCGCGACGATCTGAGCTACCCCGACGCGGGGGTTGTGGGCGCAGAGACACCGTGGGGTCCGTTCATCGTCATCGGCGCTGAGAAGCACGATGCCGGGTCGGAGTATCCATCTTTCAGTGGGTGGATGGACGAGGTGCGATTTTGGAACGTGGCGTTGAACGCCGATCAGGTTGCCGATGTGCGATGCCGTGTTCTGCCAGCCGCCACTCCGGGCTTGATTGCGGCATTTCGCTTCGAGGAGGGCGCGGGCAGCGTGGTGGCGGGCCTTGCCGGGGCCGCCGCGCCCGGCGGCGATGCCTCGATTCCGACCGGACAACTGATCGCCGGGATGCCCGGCAACGGCGAATGGTCACTCCGATCAGTTGATCCGCTCTTTGCGGCTCCGGTTCCGTGCGACGGCGGAGCGCCAGGTCCGTGCCCGGGTGACCTGAACGATGACGGCGTGGTGGACCTTGCGGATTTGCTGGGCTTCCTCGGAGCCTGGAACCCGAATCTCGGGCAGAGCGTGACGCCGGGGACCAGCGGGGACGTGAACGGTGACGGCGTGGTTGATCTGGCGGATCTGCTGGATTTCCTTGGAGATTGGAACCCGAATCTGGGGCAGTCGTGTCCGTGAGCGTGGGTGACTGGGAGGCACAGAACTCCAGAACGGGTGCCTTTCGAGGCTGATTCAAGAGACCCCGGGCGAAGGCGTCCGGGGTCTTTCCATTCGCGGACAATCTGACGGCGTGCGAGTCGTGAGCGTTACCTTCCGGGTGCGAGCGGGTCGTGCTCGCGGGCGGCGGATGACAGGCAAATCTGGGGTGATCTATGGGCGTAGGCAACGCTGCGGTGCTCTGCCAAGAAACTCGAGCGGGAGAGACGCGGCGGGGTTGTTCCGTGCATGACGGCATCGGTAAGTCGTTGTTTCGCTGACGCTTCGCGCATAAGCGATCCAACCTCGTGGAACTGGCGACCGAAGGCGACTGAGCAATCGGCCAGATAATCCGCCATTTTGGCCGTATTTCCGCCGATTCGCGTTTGGTTGACAATTCGGACATAAAG
Organism: Phycisphaeraceae bacterium; assembly: GCA_019636535.1. Classification (GTDB taxonomy): domain Bacteria; phylum Planctomycetota; class Phycisphaerae; order Phycisphaerales; family UBA1924; genus JAHBK01. The sequence continues at coordinate 14,378 of JAHBXK010000010.1, forward strand.
GTTAGATTTAAGACGGGTGGGTTGTGTGATTGCGCTCTCACGGCGGTGCTCTCACCGGCCCGTTCGGGCGGAAGCAATGGGCACGGTGAGGTTTGGACTTCGAGTGGGGCGGGCACTTGCGGGTATGGGAGGAACGAACGCATGAAATCGCGACAGATCCTGCTGGCAGTGTGGGCGGTGCTCGGTGCAATGCTGGCGGTTGGTCGATCGGCCTCTGCCGAAACCTTCGTTGTTTACGTGTACAACAACCAGTTCAGCGTGAACCAGCCCGGCGGGCCGATCGCGCATCCCACGATCACCGTCGGTGACACGGTGCAGTGGGTCTGGCTGCAGGGGAATCACACGACCACGTCGGTGCAGGGGAGCATGGAGGTTTGGAACCAGCCGATCAGTTCGAGTTCCACCACGTTCTCGCGCACGTTCACGCACTTGGGAACGCACTGGTACTACTGCATCCCGCACGGGTTCGACAATCTCGACGGCACGGCGGGAGGCATGCATGGGACCGTCACGGTTCTGTCCGCGGGCGTAGGCGCGTGCTGCATGCCCGGCGGCGCATGCATGGAGACGACCGAGGCCGGGTGCCTGAGTATGGGGGGCGTGTTTCAGGGCGTGCTGACGGCCTGCTCGCCTGATCCTTGCGGATCGGAGACCGTGACGATCGAGGTCGTCGCCGGCCGCGACAACGTGCTGTACGAGACTGTCGACGGCTCGGTGAGCAATGCGCTGGGCAGTTTTCTCTATGTGGGCAATCAGAACTCCGGTGCTAAGCGGCGTTCGGCGGTGCGGTTCGGCTTGGACGCCATACCGCCCGGAGCCACGGTGATCAGTGCGGAGGCTCGGCTCTTCTGCAACCAGTCATCCGGCGCTACGTTCGCGGTCACGCTGCAGCGGCTGCTTTCGGACTGGGGCGAGGGCACCTCGGTAGCGGGCGGGAACGAGGGTTCGGGTGGCGCGGCCACGGCGGGAGATGCGACGTGGCTGCACACGTTCTGGCCGACACAGTTCTGGACGCTGCCCGGCGGGGACTTTGCACCGAGCGTGTCCGCCTCCGTGAATGTCTCGGCCCAGGGCGTTTTCTACACGTGGACCGGAGAGGGCATCAAGACGGACGTGCAGCACTGGGTGAACCACCCGGCGATGAACTTCGGGTGGATCATGCGTGGGGACGAGGCCAGCAGCGCCAACTCGAAGCGGTTTCTCAGCCGCGACAGCGCGATGACCGCGAATCGGCCGCGGCTGATCGTGACGTACCTGCCTCCCCCGCCTCCGCCTCCGACCGGCGCGTGCTGCATGACGAGCGGGATGTGCGAAGTGGTGACCGAGCACCACTGCCACATGCACGGCGGGGTGTATCAGGGGAACGACACGACTTGCGGGAGTGTCGAGTGCGCGGTGGTGCTGACACCGTTCGTCGATCCGCTGCCGCGACCGGGCGTGGCGCAGCCGGTGAGCGGGCAGGCGGGCGGGGCCGCGCACTACGAGATTGCGATGACGGAGCAGTTTCAGCAGTTGCACCGCGATCTTCCTCCCACACGGGTGTGGGGGTACGCGGGGTCGTACCCTGGCCCGACCATCGAGGCGTTCCGAGACCAGCCGGTGACGGTGACGTGGATCAATGACCTTCGGGTCTTCGAGACGGGGACGCTGCGAACGACGCACACGCTGGCGGTCGATGAGTGCCTGCACGGTCCCGACGTGACGGGCCAAGTTCCTGTCGCGATCGTGCATCTGCACGGCGGTAAAGTGCCGCCGGACAGCGATGGCTATCCCGATGATGCGTTTCCACCCGGAGCGCAGAGTCCGGTGTACAACTATCCGAACATCCAACCCGCGGGGACGTTGTGGTATCACGACCATGCGCTGGGCATCACCCGGCTGAACGTGATGATGGGACTGGCGGGTTTCTACCTCCTGCGCGACAGCGTGGAGCAGTCGCTTGGTCTGCCGTCGGGTGAGTACGAAGTTCCGCTGGCGATCCAGGACCGTTCGTTCCGCGCGGACGGCTCGTTGAGATACCACGACGAATGGCACGAGCACTTCTTCGGCGACACGGTGCTTGTGAACGGGAAGGTCTGGCCGTACCTCGATGTCGATCGGGGCAAGTATCGTTTCCGGCTGCTCAATGGCAGCAACAGCCGGACTTACAGGCTGGCACTCTCGGATGGCGGCACGTTCTGGCAGATCGGGACCGATCTGGGGCTCATGTCATCGCCGACGGCGCTGACGTCTATCACGTTGCTTCCCGGCGAGCGCGCGGAGGTGATCATCGACTTTGCCGGCTACGCGCCGGGCACGGAGATCGTGCTGACCAACAGCGCACCCGCGCCGTTCCCGGGATTCCCGGGGGTTGGCGTGATCCCGAACGTGATGAAGTTCGTCGTTGGCGCAGAGGTTGGCCATACTGCGTCGCTGCCCGGCTCGCTCGCGACGATCACGCCGCTTGACCCTGCCCAGGCGGTGATCGAACGGGTGCTCGACCTGAGAACGGCACCCAATGTGCATTGCCCGAATCACCACGGAGCCGTCTGGACGATTGATGGGCTGATGTGGGACGACATCACGGAATTCCCGAAACTCGGCGATATCGAGATCTGGACATGGCGGAACAACTCGGGCATCAGCCATCCGATGCACATGCACCTGGTGGCGTTCCAAGTGTTGAATCGTCAGGCGATCGACGACGTGACGGGCGAACCAACGGGGCCGCTGATTCCGCCAACCGCGAGCGAGGTGGGTTGGAAGGACACGGTGGATGCCCCGCCGGGGTACTACACGCGTGTGATTACAAAGTTTGAAGGATTCACGGGGCTATTCCCGTACCACTGCCACATTCTCGAGCACGAGGATCATGAGATGATGCGACAGTTCCGCGTGGTCTGCCCGGGCGACTACAACAACGATGGCGTGGTGGACCTGGCGGACTTGCTGGACTTCCTCGGAGCGTGGAACCCGAACTTGGGGCAGAACGTGACGCCGGGGACCAACGGCGACGTGAACAACGATGGCGTGGTGGACCTGGCGGACCTTCTGGAGTTTCTTGGCGGTTGGAACCCGCATCTGGGACAGACGTGCCCGTGAGTGTGGCACGGTCACGCGTTGCGATTCAGGGCAGTTGTGGTAGTAGGAAGTGAAAGAACGAGACCCCGGGCGAGCACGTCCGGGGTCTTTTTGTTTGCAGCGACGGCGGGCACGACAGGCCCCTCTTCTTTGGATGCACGGGTGTGCGGCTGGCCTGGCCGGGCGGGCGTCGGAGGTGAGGCTGGCGGCCGACTCCACTTACAGAAGCACTGTCGCATTCGGTACTTGTGTCTTCGCGGGCATTGGGCGGCGTGGGTCGGTTGATAACGGCGGTTTGTTGTCCGTTCGCATGGGCTGGCGGCATGACCGGCGGGATCGCAGACCGGATTCGGATGGGCGGTGCAAGGTTCGGGCCCGGGTGTGCAAGTCCTGAGGTAGTCTGTGTGCATGTCCGATCGTTTTGGGCATGGGGTGGCCCCGCACGCGTTGGTCGCGTGCGGCGAGCGATACGACGAGGAGCGAAGTACATGAATGCGGCACAGTTCACGAACGATCAGCGCTTGAGCATCGGTGGCATGGCGGGGCGTGGGTTTGCTCGCGTTGCGGTTTGGAGCGCGCTTGCGTGCCTGGGTCTGACGGGCGGGAGCGCGATCGGGCAGGTGGTCGTGAGCGGGCTGGTTCACTCGCCGCTGGGCGATGCGAGTTTGTCCGTGCTCGCGGATGACCCGCGGGCGTTGCTCGTGACGGGGATCGGCGCGGGCGGACCGGGCGGGCACCCGGTGGACGGCGTGAGCATCCATCACGACACGGTGAATGGCTTGGCGTGCGACATCGACCTGCGCGGTCCGTTGACCGTGGGCGGTGCGGCGTGCCGGGTGGACTTCAGCGACAAGACGCCGGTGATCAAGGGTTCCGCGCTGTTCACGAACGCGGGGTCGGAGTTGATGACGATCGCCGTGGACTTCTCGCCGATCGGCTCACCGAACGGTGTGTCGTGGGTGATGCACGATCTTGCGGGGAAGGAAGTGGCACGCGGGCAGACCGCGGTGCTTGCGCTTGCGTGCACGGCCGGGGTGGACCACCTCGTGCAGACGGGCGGGGGCGGACTGCCGCCGGGCCCGACGCCAGCCGCGTTCTTTCGCATCGGGAGCATCGAAGGGAGTCACGGGAAGGGGATTCGCGTGTCACTGCCGGGCGGAGTGTTTCGCATCGGCGGATTGACGACCGTGCCGGTGGAAGGGGTTCATGCGATCTCGTTCGGGCCGATCATCTGCATCACGGAGCCTTGCCCGACGTGGCCGGGCGGGTGGAACACGATCTCGTCGATGCACGTGACGGCGGCTTCGCCGGCGGGGACGGGTGATGGAACGCTGCTGGTGCGGAACGCGGCGACGACGGCCTCGAGCCGGGCCAGGAAGGGCGATGCGATCAGCCTGATCGGATTCGCGCGGCACGCGGTGCCGGCCTGGGGGACGGCAGGGGCGGTGCTGGGTGAACCTTGCGCGGCGGCGTTTCCGCCTGGGTGCGACTGGGACGCGGTGAGCATGGTGGTTTCGCACGCGCCCGGTCAGGAGAGCGGGGTGGTGCTGGACATGGAGCGGTCGCTTGCGCTGTGCTGCGGCGACTCGGACGGCGACGGACGCGAAGACCGCATGGCCACCGTGGTGAGCGTCTCGGCGACGGCGACGTACAACCCGGCGGGCGGGGGCACGCCGGTGCTGACGGTGAGGAAGCGGGGCTTTGTCAATGATGCAGCGCTTCTCGATTGGTACAAGTTTGAAGTTCGTCCTGATCCGGTGACGGGGAGGCCGTCGCATTTGTTCGACGCGTCTTCGCGCGGGGCTTCGAGCGCTCTGGTCGAGGCGGTGAGCGAGACGGGCGTCGTGGTCGGCTCGACGGTTGTGGGTCCGGACGATCCGGTGACGTTCGCGACGTGCGGCACGCCGGGGTCGATCACGTATATCGGAACGTGCGATGCAGAGGGTCGGCTGAGCGTGCTGACGTGCGATCCTTCGACGGTTTGCATCTTTCATGACGGCACGGCGGCGGTGGGTGTGCATCACGTGGTGTTCAGCCCGCTTGGCGCAACCGAGCCCGCGGGACCGGTGGCACGGTGCGAGATCTCTGGCACGGACCTGATTTCAACCGCCGTCAGCAATCTGCACACGCAGGTGCCGGTGATCTGGGGCGGCAGGCCGACGGTGCCGCTGGGCGGCGCGAGCGTGAGCGTGGGCGATTCGGGTGAGTTGGTGGTCGGGGGCTGCTGCCTGGGCTCGAGCGGGGAGGACGGAGTGGAGATCCGGTTTGACAGTGCGCACGGGGCGGGTGTGTGCGTGGATCTGAAGCCGCTGCTGGACTCGCCGGCGGCGGAGCGCGGGATCACGATCAGCACGACGCATGTGGAGTACCAGACGACCAACCGGGTGCACATTCAGCCGGTGGCGGGCGGCGGATTCATGGAGATGATCGACCTGTCGGAGTTCGAGGTGGTTTCGTTCTCGTGGCGGGCGCTAAGCCCTGATCGTGTTGAGTTGGCTTCGGGGACGATCATGGGGCCGGTGGCGGTGTGGACGATCACGCCGTCGAACCCGGCGGCGGCGACCTTGAACAAGTGCTATTGGCGAACGGGGGGGCCGTCTCCGGACGCGACTTCGACGGCGCTGCGGCCGGCGAGCCAGGGCTTCTTTGACATCGTGAGCGTCTCGGGGTTGGCCCCAGCGCCGATCGGTGGTGTTGCGTACCTGGAGTACACGCCGGAGCGCTGCCCGTTGTGCCCGCCTCCGCCGTCGGAATCGACGGGCTCGATCCGGGTGCAGGCGAAGGGTGTCGGCTCGCTGCATCTGTCTCGGGCGGTGGTTGGCATGGAGATCACGGATCCGACGGGCGTTTCGCCGCCGAGCAGGGCGCGGTGCGAGGGACTCGGAAGGGCGGTGGTGGTGGCGCACGATACAGCGCACCTGGGCCGGAGCATCAAGGCGACCGGCCTTGGCTCGTCGGGCGAGGATGGCGTGCTCATCAGTTTCTTTGAGCCTGGGGCGAATCCGCCGCCGTCGCAGGTGTCGTTCGGTCTGTGCGGGAGTTCCGGTGCTTGGAGTTGGGGAGAAACCAATCCACCAACATGGCCGGCCGGCGGGGGTGGCGGCGGCGGATACACCGCTCGCTTCGGCAAGTCGCACGAACTGACCGGGCATGTCACGCTGATGAAGTTCGAGGTTCTGCCAGACCCGGCGAGCCCAAATCCGGTGGACCAGTATTTCTTTGACGCGACGGGTCGCGGCAGTCTTACGGCAACGGGAAGGCTGGAGGACGGGAACGGCGTGGAGATTTCGTCGCATGTCATCGATCCGACGACGCCGATTCGGGTTGAGTACTGCACGACTCACCCGTTCAGCATGATGAGCGCGATGCCCGAGCTCGGTGTCGACCAAGACGGCGGATCGTTCCTGACCCTGCCGAACGTCACCGACGCCTGCTACTCGGTGAGCATTGGGGGCGGTACGCCGGTGACGAACGCCCGGCGCGTGAAGTTCACACCGATCGCGCCGACCGTGCCGTACGAGCAGGTGACGCAGGGCATCGTGACGGGCACACACCTGGGGAACGCGAGCCTTGGCAACATTCGAGTCTCGAGCGGAACAATCTCGCCGCCGTGCCCGGGCGATTTCAACGATGACGGCGTGGTGGACCTGGCTGACCTGCTCGATTTCCTAGGTGCGTGGAACCCGAGTTTGGGACAGAACGTCCCGCCGGGCACGGGCGGGGACATCAACGGGGACGGCGTGGTTGACCTTGCGGACCTCTTGGACTTCCTCGGCGCGTGGAATCCGAATCTGGGTGCAACGTGCCCGTGAGTGGGTTCATCTGCTGACTGGGTTGTGCGGTGCGGACCTTCGCCGAGACGGCGATCGGTCAGTCGATCTGGATCGTCGCGAGTCGCTGGATGAACGCGTCGGCTCCCGCCGTGAGGAGCGGCTCGGCGGGGAAGGTGTGGCCGACGGCGATGACGAAGAGCCCGGCAGCGCGGGCGGCGCGGACGCCGGTGGGCGAGTCTTCGATGGCGGCGCATCGTCGGCGCGCGTCGGCGGACTGGCCCACGCCGAGGGTGGCGGCGGCCTTGATATAGCCTTCGGGGTCGGGCTTGTTTCGGGTGACGTCGTCAGCGCAGACGACGGCGCGGAGCGTGGGGTTGTCCACGTCGATGGGCAACCCGATGGCACGGAGCATGGGGACGATGGTGTTGCGGACCGTGCCGGTGCAAAGACCGACGGGTCGGAGCGCGGCCGTTCGGCGGACGGTTTCGATCGAGCCGGGGTGGACCGTGAATCGCTGTTCCTGAATGCCGCGGAGCATGAGGCTCTGCTTGGTGGCGAGCATGTCGGCCATGTGCGCATCGGAGAGTGGTTGATCGTGCCCGCTCACTCGGGCGATCATGCGGAAGGCGTGCTCGTCGCCGTTGCCGACGATGTGGTTGATGAACAGGTCGTGGCCGAAGTCCCAGCCGCGGGGGCGGACCGTCTCGCGGATGGCCCAGGCGTGCATGGGCTCGGAGTCGGTGAGGACGCCGTCGAAGTCGAACACGACCGCGTCGAAGGAAGCGAGGGCGGGCGGGCGCGGAAGATCGCTCTGCGCGGGCGATGAGGTTTGGGTGGAGTTGGTGACGGGGGCGCGGTTCACTCGCGAGTGTACGGGTGGGGATGGAGCGGGGATCGCGCGCGGTCGTTGTCGATTGCGTGGCGGGCGCTGTCTACCGACACGCGGCAGCACGCGTGACGGACCGGGCGGAGCGTCGGCGAGTGCGCGGCTGTGTCGGTTGGCGAGGTCGACAGCGCATCGGGCCGTAGACTCGGCCCGCGATGTCTGAAGCGATGATGAGCACGGCGGGATCAACGGCGAAGCGCAGCGCTGCGCGGGCTGCGGACGATCGGTCCGCGGGCGTGCGCGAGGAGGTGTTGAACGTTGTGGCGTGGGCGGCGGAGCAGCCGCTGGCGTGCAACGCGTCGGTGGATCCGATCCTGACGCGGGCGATCGACACGCCGCTGGGCGTGATGGTGGCGGGGGCCTGCCGCGACGGGCTGTGCCTGCTGGAGTTCGCGGATCGGCGGGCGCTGCCGGTGGAATCGCGGGAACTCAGCCGCGTGCTGGGGCGTGCGATCGTGGCGGAGGTGACGGCGGACGGTGAGCGGATTGATTCCGCGGCTGCGCGGAACCCGCACTCGGTGGAGCACCTGGACCTTGCGCAGCGGGAACTGGAGGCGTACTTCGCGGGAGTGCTCACGGACTTTTCGGTGACGCTGTTCATGCCGGGCTCGGCGTTCGAGCGTCGGGTGTGGACGGCGTTGCAGCAGATTCGGTACGGGCAGACGACCAGTTACGGCCGGTTGGCTTTCAAGTTGGGTGTGCCGGGGGCTGCGCGGGCGGTGGGCAGGTCGAACGGCCGCAACCGGATCGCGATCGTCGTGCCGTGTCACCGCGTGATCCAGGAGGACGGGACGCTCGGCGGCTACGGCGGGGGGCTGGATCGCAAGCAGAAGTTGCTGGCGTTGGAGCGGGACGGGGCGAGCCAGGGTCGGCTGTTCTAGTTCAGCGAGAGGTTCGTGGCGATGTAGATCGCCAACAGCCATGCGATCAATACAGCGAAGAGGAGCCACCTGTGGCGTAGATCCGTTCGGTAGGCGGAAATCTGCGCCGGATGTCGGAAGACCAGACCGCTACGACTGCATCGGGGGCATCGAGAGCGTGGCGGGGGTATCGATGTCGGGAGATGGCGACGGCCGCAAGCGGTGCATAGACAGAACCAGTCGCCGGACGGCCAATCGTCAGGGCATCGGGCGTTCTCCGTTCGACGAACATCTGCTTCGCCAGCCAGTTCACCAGCGTGAATCAGAAAGCGAATCGCCGATCGCGCCTCGTCGGCTTGCCGTGTGGGTACGACCAACGTGAACGCGCCGTGGTCGTCCGGTTCGGCCTTCGGAGCGTCCACGATCAGCCTGTGGACTTCGCATTCGATCAAGCACCGATCGAGGAGCGCTGACAGGTTCCCGGCCACTTCCTGGCATTCCGTCGTCGCCACTACGACCGCGGCCGGCTGGATCGTTGTGCGAGACATCTTCACGGCTCCAATGACTCGAACTCGGATCGGAAGTCGCACCTACTGATCGAGACACGCGCCCTACCAAAAGATCAACAGCGTGATGATCAAGCCGATGACAACGATCCACGTCGCGGTCACCCACACATTACGTTTGGGAATCTGAGAGGTCGGATCGACGAAGTACGGGGGCTTGACGCCGTCGGATCTCGCCGCGGCCGCCTCAAGACCACCGATCGGCGCAGCGGCCTCGCCTTCGCAGACCGGGCAGATCGTCTGGTCGTCCTCATCGCTCAGGTCGGTGCCGCAGCGCACGCAGCGTGGGGTCAGGTCGGCCATCGGTTCCAGGTCGCCGCACTCTGGGCAGCGGAACGGTGGGGCCAGGCCGCGCAGGCTGTAACCGCACGATCGGCAACAGAGCGCAGCGCGGAGACGGCCCTGTGCGTCGAGTTCGGGTTGGGGGTCTGCGTCGCGACGGCCGGGTTCATCATCCGAGTCTTCGGTGTCCGCATCGTCGGATCGCCGCTCGCGCTGCCAGGCTTCGAGCATCGAGCGGGCGGTCTCCAACTGCCCACGGCGGACCTGCACGCGCGCGGGGACGAACGTCGGCATTTCCCACTGCAGCATCGCCCCGGCGGTGGCGAAGACGAACGCGTCGATGCCCTCAGCGCGCAGTCGGCCGGCGATGATGGCGGCCTGCATCTCGGTCGGCACGCTGATGAGATCGACGAGTTGGTCGGGGTCCTTGGCCATCGGGGCGTCTAAGACTACCACGGCGTGCGCGGGCGTACAGTCGTTTGTGATGGGCGAGAACCAGCGCGAATCTCGGGAAGGCGGGCGGGAACGCCCAGCGCAGCGCCGGAAGAAGGGCCAGGGCCCAGCGCTGGCGTCATCGCTCTCGGGCCACCTCGATGCCAAGCAGGCGGCGACGCAGGTTGCCCGGCAGTGCCTGGAGCAGTTGGCACGGCGGGGTGGGGGTGGGGGCGGGGGGGGCGATGCCTGCGACGTGGCCTTCATGTTCTTCTCGCGTCACCACGTTGAGGCCGCGCGGGACCTGATCCGCGTGGTGCGGGGCGAGTTGCGGCCGCGCACGCTCGTGAGCGTGTCGGCCGAGGCGGTGATCGGTGGGGAGGCGGAACTGGAGCGGCAGCCGGGCGTGTCGCTCTTGGCGATGAGCCTGCCGGGCGTGCGGACCAAGGCCTTCAAGGTTGAGGAACTCCCCGGGCCGCTGATCGACGCCGAGAACGTGCCGGAGGAGCGGCTGCGTCGGATCGGGCACGAGGCGGGCTTCGATGAGGATCACCGGGGGACGATCCTGCTGGCCGATCCTTTCAGCGTGCCGGTGGTGACGATGCTGCCCGTCCTGATGCGCGCGCGGGACGTGTGCGTCGCCTTCGATCCGCACGCGCAGGACGGCAACGCCCGGCCGCGAAGGCGGACACCGATCTTCGGCGGGATGGCGTCGGCGGCGGGGCGCGCTGGGGGGAACGTGCTGGCGCTGAACGATTCGATCTTCACTTCGGGCGGCGTGGGGGTGTCGTTCTCCGGCGCGATGCGGATCGACACGGTCTTGTCGCAGGGGTGCAGGCCGATCGGCCAGCCGATGGTGATCACCGGGGGCAAGGGCCAGTTGATCACGCACCTGGGCGGCCGGCCGGTGCTGCACGTCCTGAGCGAGCTGCTCGACTCGCTGGAAGAGGACGTGAAGGAACAGGTCCGCAAGGGGCTGTTCCTGGGGCGGGCGATCAGCGAGTACAAGGACCGCTTCGGCCGCGACGACTTCCTGATCCGCAACATCGTGGGCGTGGAGCAGTCGATGGGCGCGATCGCGGTGGGCGATCTTCTGCGCATCGGGCAGACGGTGCAGTTCCACGTGCGCGACCGCAAGACGGCCAGCGAGGACCTGGCGATGCTGCTGGACGCGCAGCAGTTGCACGATCGGCCCGCGGGGGGCGTGCTGTTCACCTGCAACGGACGGGGCACGCGTCTGTTCGAGAAGCCCAACCACGATGCGGCGATGATCGCGCGCGCTTTCGCCCCCGAGAACCCGGCGATGTCGGCGGGGCCGATGAAGGCGAAGATGGGTCGGGAGATGGCGCCGAGCGCTGCGGCGTTGGGAGAGGGGACCGAGCCGAGTGAGACGAACGGGCCGGGTGGGCCGATGCCGCTGGCGGGGTTCTTCGCGGCGGGTGAGATCGGCCCGATCGGGGACGAGGTCTTCCTGCACGGGCAGACGGCGTGTTTGGGGCTCTTCCGCGGGGCGGAGTGAAGCGGAAGGCACGTAGGCACGAAGGCACGGAGGGAAGAGAAGATTGGAACGCAGAGGACTCCGAGTTCCTCAGAGGCGTCCAGAGGGAAGATTGGGCTCGGCACTCCCAACTCGGCACTCTGCACTTGCCACCCCTTCGTGCCTTCCCCGCTTTGCCGCTTTGCTGCTTTGCTGCTTTGCTGCGATGGCCCTTTGGCCGTTTGCTCACGCCGCGGCGAGCCGTGGCGTTCCGGTCGGTGCGGCCGCGCGCTGCGCTGAGCCCATCCGCACCGTGAGCGCATCGGACGGTGGCCCCGCGCGACCGCCGATGCGCGGCACCACGAAGTACGTCACGCTCTCCACCCCAACCGGGACGCGTCGATCGACGAACGACTTGAAGGGCCGGCCGGTCCGTCGCGAGCCGAGCACGACGGAGCCGCCCACCGATTCGGCGGGCGTGGCGCCCGTGAAGCCGATCGGGAGCGCCCGCGCGATCGACGAACCGTTCAACGACCGGCGGATCTCGTACGTCACGTTCTCGATGCCGCGCATCTGACGGCCCTCCCACGCAACGGTGATGTCGCCCGTCAACGCGCAGAGCGAAGCGCGGACGTTCGTCGGCTTGGAGGGCCGTCGATTCGCGAGCGCTTCCGCGCCCGGTCGCTTGGCGGGGACGCGCAGCCCCGCAAGCGTGTAGACCACCTCGTCCTCCGTCACCAGCGCCTGTGCCTGCGCTTGCATCACGACGATCGAGGCGGCCTTGCGTGCGGCCGCGGCTGCGCGGTGGTAGGCGTTGGTCGCAGCGCGGGCCTCCTGCCGGAGTTGCTCCGCGCGGAGACGCGCTTCCTCGGCCACGGTGAGCGTCTGCTGCGCAGCGGCGAGCGCGGATTCGCTCACACCGATCGCCTCGCGGTGCTCGGCCCACTCGGGTAGGAGGTGGCGGATGAAGGTGAGGGCGGCGGCGGGGTGCGATGGGAGTTGGCCGTTCATGGTCCTGTTCGCATCGGCCCGCGCGGTGGTGAACTGAAGCGCACCAGACCGCGCAGACCGCACAAACGCGATTTTCTGACCCGCGGGCCCGTTTCCGGGCCTTTCGGCCCGTCTTCCGAGCCTCTCCGCTGGCCGGTTGAGCCTTCCCAAACCCGGACCGCGCAACATTCGCCACGGATCGGTGACTGCGCTCCCCGGCTCGGGGGACGCGATCCCCGGCCCGGACGGCCTGATCCACGGCCCGGGTCTCCTGATCCGTGGCGCGTGTTCGCTGCGCCCCGGCGCTTGCTCGCTTCGCCGGGGAACGTCTCCGATGCGCCGAATGCGCTGCCGCGCTTGCATGCATCCCCCTCGCGCAAGACGACCAGGGCTTCAACGCCGAGACGCAGAGACGCAAAGAGAGGAGGGAGATGAAGGGGGTGCTGACGTTCTAGGCAGGTCAGTTTCAATCAGTAGGTCGGCACCACTGCGATCGACCCCGCCGATTTGGGGAGCATGGTAACGGGCACGCTGTGGCGTGCTCGGTTATAATCCTGCCCATGAGCACGCTCGCAGATCGTCAACTCGCCATCCAGCAAGCAAAGAAGTCGATCGAGCGCATGCAAGCGTTCAAGCCAGAGTCGATGGTTCGCAGGGAAGAGCTAGGCGCCGCAATGAGCTTTGAGCCTGCGGTAGTGCATGCCCAGCGGCTTGTGGATTTGTACTCCATGATCCCGATCGATGCCTTAGATGCACTTAACCTCGCATCGGCGCAGCGGCTCAGAGAAAGCGCAGACGCCGACTACAAACTCTTCTCTGACATGATGCAGTTTTCAACCGAGATGTCGAGCCCGGCGCAAGTACGCAGCCAACTGATCGGCAAAGTAGAGCAGGCTTACGAAGCCGCCTTTGAGCGCGTGTACCCAGTGATCGCCTTCGCTGCAAATCGACTAACGGACTTCGCAGCCGTGGGACGTGAAGCCAGAGCGACTATTCAGCAGATCGAGGATCAGTCAAAGCGGTTAGCCGATGATCTCAAGTCCTACGAGAGTGAAGCCAAGAAGATTCTCGAGGATGTCCGAAAGACCGCCGCGGAGCAGGGCGTCTCGCAGCAAGCAGTACACTTCAAAGACGAGGCTGATGCCCATTCAAAGTCTGCCGATGCATGGCTGAAGCACACCGCTCGCTTGACCGTGCTTGTAGTAGCGTATGCAATCAGCACACTATTCATTCACAGAATCCCGTTTCTCGCGCCGACTTCCAGCTTTGAGACGGTTCAACTTGCCGTCAGCAAAGTCTTGGTCTTCACTGCCCTCGCCTACTTTCTGCTTCTGGCGGCACGCAATTTCGTCGCACATCGACACAATGCGATAGTTAACAAGCATCGCCAGAACGCGCTCGTGACGTACACGGCTCTTGTAGACGCGGCTGGCGAAACCGTAAACCGCGACATCGTTCTCTCAAAGGTGGCAGAGTGTATTTTCTCCCCGCAACCTACCGGCTTTGGCAAAGCCGACTCGGGCGCAGACAGTGGACCTGTTTCCATGGTCTCTCTGTCGTCGAGCGCGTTGAGACCGTCAACTACTGCTGCCTAACCAGTCTCTCTCTTCTCTTCTCCGCGACTTGGCGCCTCTGCGTTGAAGCCGTGGCGCTCGATCGGAACGAACAAGAGAGATCTGTACCTGCCCACGGAATTCGGACACCGTTGAACCACGGTTATGGTTCGACAGGAGTCCGAACATGGCCCGGAAGGTGTACACGCCCGAGTTCAAGGAGACCGCCGTGCGGCTGGCGTGCCGCGACGGCGTCTCGGTCGAGAAGGTCGCCGGCGAGCTGGGCATCGCCTGCTGGACGCTGCGGCGTTGGATGCGGCAGCGGCCCGCCGCCGACGAAGTCTCCCCGTCCACGTCGCCCGACGCCGAGACCGACCTGCGTCGACGCGTCAGGAAGCTCGAAGAGGAGAACCGTCAGCTCCGCATGGAGCGTGACATCCTCAAAAAAGCGACGGCGTTCTTCGCCAGGGAGCGGCCGTGAAGCACGCCTTCATCCGCGAGCACCTCGCCGGACGCTACCCGCTGAAGGTCTGCTGCCGCGTGCTCGGTCTGAGCCGCTCGGGCTACTACCACGCCCTGCGTCGGCCCATCGCCCCGCGCAGGATCCGCCGCGAACTGCTGGTCAGTCACGTCCGACGCGTGCACGTCGAGACCCGCGGGGTCTACGGCAGCCCGCGTCTGTGCCGTGAACTCCGCCGCCGCGGCGTGCCGATCTGCCGCAACACCGCCGCGACGATCATGCGTGAATCGGGCCTGCGTTCCCGGCGTTGCCGACGCTTCCGGCCGCGCACCACCGACTCGTCACGCACGATCCGCCCAGCGCCCAATCGCCTGCGAAGCATGGATCCGCCGGCTCGACCGGGCGTCGTCTGGGCCGCCGACATCACCTACATCCGCACCGCCGGGGGCTTCGTCTACCTGGCCGCGGTGATGGACCTGTTCTCGCGTCGGATCGTCGGCTGGGCGCTCGACGACCATCTGCGTGTCTCCCTTGTGCAAAGAGCCCTGCGGGCGGCGGCCGCGAGGCACCCGCCGGCCGCGGGGCTCGTCCACCACTCCGACCGCGGGATCCAGTACGACAGCGTGGACTACCGCGCGCTGCTCGGCGAACTGGGCATGGTGCAGAGCATGAGCCGCAAGGGCGACTGCTACGACAACGCCGCGATGGAGTCGTTCTTCGCCACGCTCAAGACCGAACTGGTCGGCGACACCGTCTACGCCGATCTGGCCGTCGCCCACGACGAGATCTTCCGCTTCATCGAGGGCTTCTACAACCACCACCGCCTGCACAGCGGCATCGGCTACCGAACGCCCGCCCAAACGCACGACCAGACCCCCACCAATCCATGACCCGTACCCTTTGAACGCTCATTCACCACTGTCCGAAGTTCATGGGCAAGACCAGATCCCCCCCCCGTGCCCTCCGTGTCATCGCTCCGTGCACTCTGTGTACGTCCGCTCTTCCCTTCGTGCCTCCGTGCCTCCGTCCCTTCGTGCCTTCCTCAATACTTCAACACCGAGTGCACCGGCCCGTACGTTTCGATCCCCGGGTGGCCGTTGGACTGTCTGCGGCCGTTGAGGAAGGCGAGTTCGATCAGGACGGTGATCCCGACGATGGTGGCCTTCTGCCGCGACGCGAGTTCGCAGCAGGCCCGCATGGTGCCGCCGGTGGCGAGCAGGTCGTCGGCGAGCAGGACGCGCTGGCCGGGGCGGATGGCGTCCAGGTGCATCTCGAGCGTGTCGGAGCCGTACTCGAGTTCGTAACTGATCGAGGCCTTCTCCCACGGGAGCTTGCCGGGCTTGCGGACGGGGACGAACCCGGCGCTGAGGGCCTGGGCGATCGCGACGCCGAAGATGAAGCCGCGCGACTCAGCGCCGATGACCAGGTCGATGTTCTTGCCGCGGAACGGGTTGACCATGAGTTCGACGGCCAGGGCCAGGCCGCTGGGATCGCGGATGAGGGGCGTGAAGTCCTTGAAGGTGATGCCCGGCTTGGGGAAGTCGGGGACGTCGCGGATGAGGGCGCGGAGTTGTTCGAGTTGGTGCATGGGGGCGGGGGGGGTGTGGTGAGAGCCTGAGAAAGAAAGACAGGTACACAGAGGGCACGGAGGACACACAGAGGGCACGGAGAGGAAGAAGGGAATGATCAGGAGAACAGGATCAAGAGAGCGGGGGCAGGAGAACGGGGGCGGACGAGAAGGAGATTGCGGGATGGCGTGATCGAGGGATCAGGGGATTGGGCGGGCGAGTGGGCGAGGGGGCGTGCCCCCCGTTCGATTCCGATTTGCTGCGTTGCTGCTTTGCTGCTTCTCACTCTGCCGCTTTGCCGCTCTGCCCCCTTTGCCGCTTCGTCTCTCGCCTTCGTGCCTTCGTGCCCGCTTCCTAGCATACCCGCAGATATGAGCAAGCAACCGACGCCTTCGCCTTCATCCCCTCAACCGTCGCGGTCCGGACCGAAACTCGAGGTCGTGGTGCCGCTGGGCGACCGCGTGCTGATCCGCAAGGACGAGGACAAGAAGCAGACCAAGTCGGGGATCCACCTGCCGGACAAGATCGAGATCCCGACGCTCACGGGGCGGATCGTGGCGATCTCGACGAAGGTGGAGAACAGCGGCGACTATCCGCTGCGGCGGTACGACCGGGTGCTGTTCAACCCCAAGCACGCGATCCCCGTGGAGTTCGAGGGGGACAACCGCCTGTTCGTGATCCCCGTGGAGGACGTGGTGGCGGTGTTCAAGGCTGGGGAGGACGAGTAAGGACGAGCAGGGCCCGCGTCCCTGACTCCAACCGTTGCGCTCCGACTCGCGGGCGAGGTACGCTCAGCCGATGGGCGCTGAGCCGACCGGCCTGACATCTCCCCTCGACCAACTCCCCGATCCGCTGCCGATCCCGGTGATGGCGGGGGGGCGGGCGTTCGACGCGACCGTCACGCCGCCGGGGAGCAAGAGCCTGACGAATCGGGCGTTGCTGCTGGCCGCTTCCGCATCGGGGACGAGCACGCTGCGCCACGCGCTGACCGATGCGGACGATGCGCGGGTGATGATCCGGGCGCTGCGGCAACTTGGGGCGGGGATCGAGATTGACGCGGGTGAGCCGACGACGGTGCGCGTGGCGGGCGTGGGCGGGCGGTGGAGAATCCCGGCGGGTGGAGAGGTGCTGCTCAACTTGCACAACGCGGGGACGGCGACGCGGTTTCTCTCCGCGGCAGCGCTGCTCGCCCCACCGGGAACCTCGATCGTGATCGACGGCGATGCGCGGATGCGCGAGCGGCCGATCGGTGAACTGGTGGGAGCGCTGCGGGCGGTCGGGGCGACGGTTGAGCATCTGGGTGTGGAAGGATGCCCACCGATCCGCGTGCGGCCGCCGTCACCCTCAGGGAGGAGCGTGGGCCGGGTCGAGTTCGGACGCACGTCGTCGAGCCAGTTCATCTCGGCGATGATGATGGTCGGGCCGTTCTTGCCGGGGGGCGAGGGTGGCGGGTTGTGGATTCGGCTGCCCGATCGGTTGACGAGCGAGCCGTACCTGCACATGACGGTGGGGCTGATGCGACGGCTGGGGTTCGGGATGGAAGGCGATGTGGCGCCGGGCGCAGCGGTTCGCCTGACGCTCCCGGCCGATTCGAAGGCGGACGAACCGTTGGCACCTTTCGATCTCACGATCGAGCCCGACGCGAGCGGCGCAACGTACTTCCTCGCCGCGGCGGCGATCGTGCCGGGAGCGAGGGTCAATATCCCGCACTTGGGGAGCGAATCGCTGCAGGGGGACGCCGCGTTTGCACACGTGCTGCAACGCATGGGGGCTCGCGCTGTGATCGGGGCTGACTCGATCTTTTGCGCTGGCACAGCGCGGCTGGTCGCGGCCGACATCGACCTGTCCGACATGCCGGACACGGCGATGACCGCCGCGTCGGTGGCGTGCTTTGCCGGGCCGACACCCGACAACCCCACGGCGACGACGACGCTGCGCGGGTTGCGGACGCTGCGCGTGAAGGAGACGGACCGGCTGGAAGCGCTGCGGATCGAACTTGGCAAGATCGGGGCGCGGGTGGCGATCTTCGCGGATGGGGACGATGAGGGGCTTCGAATCACGCCGCCGCCCCCCCCACCCCCCCCATCCCCATCGCTTCCCCCCCCCACTTCCGTCTCTGCCGCCCCCACGAACTCCGGCACGATGCCCAGCGCCACGGAGCCGGTGGTGTTCGACACGTACCGCGACCACCGCATGGCGATGGCGCTGGCGTTGATCGGGTTGCGCCGGGCGGGCGTGCTGATCCGCGATCCCGGGTGCGTGGCCAAGACGTACCCGACGTACTGGCGGGATCTGGCCCGGCTGTACGATTCGGCGTGAGATCGGGCGGTGGTGGTGGCGTCGACCGGAGTCGCTATCGCGCGGCGGGGGCTTGTTCGTAGGACTTGCGGGTCAACGGCTCGTACCGCTCGAGGGCGTCGAGCAACGCGTCGGGCGTGTCGGCGACGGCGAGCATGCGTGCGGGATCAACACGCAGGAACCCTTCGTCGGCCATGTGGCGGATGAAATCGATCAGGCCGTCGTAGAAGCCTGCGGTGTTGAGGAGGCCGACCGGACGGTCGTGGATTCCCAACTGCGCCCAGGCGAGAATCTCGAAGAGTTCGTCGAGCGTGCCGACGCCGCCGGGCATGGCGATGAACCCGCGGGCGGTGTCGGCCATGAGCTTCTTGCGTTCGTGCATCGTCTCGACGACTTCGAGCCTGCTGAGGCCGTTGTGGGCGACTTCCTTGTGCCTGAGGTCGTGGGTGATGACGCCGAGCACATGGCCGCCGCCGGCCATGACGGCGTCGGCGACTTCGCGCATGAGGCCGAGTTTGCCGCCGCCGTAGACCAGATCGATGCCGCGGTCGGCCATGGCGGAGCCCAACCCCGCCGCGGCGGACTTGAACTCGGGCCTTGCGCCCCAGGCCGCGCCGCAGTAGACACAGAGAGGGGAGAGGGGATGAGCCATGGGGCAGTCTACCCCCAGGGCGAGTTTGCGCGGGTGAAGCGACAGCCGGATCGGCGCATGCTCGTCGGGGCGTTTGCGCGCACGTTGCACGCTGACGTGCGACAGGGACTGTCGGGCGTCCTGCTCGATCAGAAGCAGCCCGGCAGCCAGCACGACAGGAAATCGAGCAGGTCGACCAGGTCGACGACGTTGTCGACGGTGTAGTCGCCCGCGAGGCCGACGCCCGTCTGGCCGAGATTGGGCATCCAGCCTTCGAGGAACTGCAGGAGATCGACGAGATCGGTGATGCCGTCGTTGTTGACGTCGCAGAGGCACTGGCACCAATCCGGGATGCCGTCGTAGTTCAGGTCGCTCGGCTCGGAAGCCAGCAGGAGGGCCCGGCCGTCGGGCACACCGTCGTCATCGCAATCGGGCAGATTCGTCTGGCAGACGTCGATGATGCCGTCGGGACGCGCGAAGGTACCGAAGTCGCTGAAGAAGGACTCAAGATCGGCGTGCTGCTGAGCGGTCGAGCCGGGGAAGCCGCCGCCGGGATGGAACTCGATCAGGTAGAGGCGGTTGCGGATCTTGATCCGGTCTTTGTTGCGAAGGCTCGGGGCGGTGACGGTTCCCGCGGCGTTGGCGCCGTGACAGCCGATGCAGTTGGTATTGAAGAACATCGAGCCGGCGACTCGGCTGCCGACGGGTCCGCCATCGGTGTCGATGCGGAGGCTCGGGTTGTTCATCGCGATGGAGAGGGCGTAGGCGTCGGCGATCTCGCACTCGTCGGGGATGCCGTTGTTGTTGCAGTCGGCGCTGGTGCCCATGGCGATGTCGACCGAGTCGGCGATGCCGTTGTTGTTGCAGTCGGCCGGTGGGTTGCCGGTGGTCACTCGGAAGTTGTCGATGCCCGCTTCGACGATGGACTGGCCGGGGCTGGAGTTGTCGGCGGCGAGGAAGCGGACACGCATGTTGGGGCCGTTCGCGACGCCGGCGGCGGAGAGTTGGCTCTGGGTCACGACACGGGTGTTCCAGATGCACTCGGCGCCCGGGGGAACGGTGATCGAATCGACGAGCACCCACGGGCCCGCGGTGCCGTTCGAAGAGACCTCAAGAAAGAGACCGTCGGGGTTCGTGCCGCCGACCTGCGTCAGCACAAGGAAGTAGTCGTAGCAGATGGTGATGTCGCCGAGGGAGAAATCCAAAGGCGGCGACGTCAGGATCACCGCGCCGCCGTCGACGTCCGAAGTCGTTTGCCCCGCTGCGGGATCGGAGTTCTCGGTGACGTACGCCGCGCCGAAGCCGCCAGAAGCGAAGGGCGGGTTGTACTGATAGCCGTTCAATGAGGGGACCGGGACGCCGCGTTCCCAGTCGCCGTCCGTAGCGCCGGGGCCACGTGAGGCGGTCCAGCCCAGGTCGGACTCGAAGTCGTCGAAGAAGAGCGTTGCGAGTTGGTTGGCCGGAGAGGGGCACGGCGCACCGCAGGGCGTGCCGATCGCGGGGACGATCTTAAAGACCCGACCGAGATTAATGCTCACGTAGTACACCTCGCCCATGGCGTCTTCGCCGAAGGCGACCAGGCCGTTCACGGTGGTCGTGCCGAGGTTGAGTTGCGCGGTCCAGACTCGCTCGTCGGAGATGGTCGTTCCGTTGTAGCGGAAACTGCGGAGCCAGTTGCCGCAGTAGTCGGCGTGGAAGTAGTGCCCCTGCAGATCGGGCATCGCCGAGCCGTTGTAGACCACGCCGCCCGTGATCGAGCAGGCCGAGTCGCCCGAGTGCAGGTACTGCTTGATGGGGTCCGTGAACGTTGGCAGCGGATTCGGCGGGTTGTTTGCCGGGCTGCAGAACGTGTCGGTGCTCGGCGCAGCCGCGAAGCCCTCGCGGCAGTCCCAGCCGTAGTTCAGACCGGCGACCTGTGCAAAGTTCCCGCCGGGACCGGGGATGTAGCGGGGTTGGTAGTTGATCTCTTCGGCGAGATCCTGGCCGACGTCACCGATCCAGAGGTTGCCTCCAAAGTCGAAGTGCATCCGCCACGGGTTGCGAAGGCCGCTCGCCCAGATGTAAGGGCGCACCGACCCGCCCTCTGAACGGAAGGGGTTGTCGTCGGGCACCCACAATCCGTCTCCATCGGTCGTGGACTCATCCCGAACATCCAGCCGGATCAGTTTGCCCAGAAGGGTGTTGGGATTTTGCGCTCGCTCGTTGGGATCGTGTGAACTGCCGCCGTCGCCCGAGCCCACGTACAGCATCCCGTCGGGCCCAAACTCGACGGCGCCGCCGTTGTGATTGGCGAAGTCCTGCTGGAACTGCAGCATTGTGAGCCGAGTCGACGTGTTGATGGTGCTCGCGGCGAACGCGGCGGCGGTGTTGGCAAAGGGTGCGCCGGTTGCTTGGAGGCGGTCGATGCGGGTGAAGAACGGCGAGCCGAGCGTGGTGTAGTTGATGTAGATGTAGCCGTTGTTGACGTAGTCCGGATCGAATGCGAGACCGAGGAGGCCGCGTTCGCCCGAAGCGGCGGTGAGCCGATCGGCGACGGGCACGGCGGCGTTGTTGCGGATGTCGAGAAACGGCGTCGGCGAGAGCGTTGGTGGAGAGGTGGTCAGATCGAGGATGAGAATTCGCCCGACCTGCTCGACGATGAATAGTCTGCCGGTGTCGCCCGGAATCGCAACGACGTCGAGCGGCTGGCTCAATCCCGTCGCAACCTGAACCGCGCGGATCGAGGTTTGAGCACTCGATTGGCCGGTGAGCACTGCGAGTCCGGCAAGAACGGACACGGCCTTCACGCCGAAGCCCGCGTGCAAACGGACCCGATTCCAAAGGCTGCTGATCGATCTTCGCTTCACGAGACTCTCCACCATAAGCCGCCACACCGGCGCCGATTCAAGGGCACTTAGAGACGGGAACTCTGTCCATCGGCCCGTGCGACCCACCGCCGCACGGCACACCAAGCCCAAACACGTTTCAAGAACTCTGCCTCATCGGCCGGCCAGATCAAGGACTTTCTCGGACGGAAGTGATGGACCGCGAACGAGTTATCGAACTGACTACCGTGGAAAGTCCGAGCAAAGTGACCGAGTTCGTCGGGAATGAGGGGTCACCCAAGACCGCACTCCATACGCATCTCGAACCCGTGTGTTCCGCCAGAAAGCGGGAGTGGAGGGCCCGGCCCTGGGTAAGTCGGCGACCTACCGGGACGCACCGCTGCGCAGCGCTTTCACGATTACACTTTGGCAGACCGCGAAACGACAGGAGTTTTGAATGGCCGCAACGAGCACAAGCATCACCGGATCGGGAATCCCTCGGCAGGAGGTGATCGATCCGCACACTGTGACCATTTCCGGCCTTGTGCTTGATCGTTGCTACGGGCCGGGAGCGCCTCCAACTTCGCTCCTGGCCATCGACCGCGACATCGCCTCCCCCGGCCAGTTTCCCTACACGCGCGGCCTGCACCCAGAGGGGTACCGATCGCGTCTGTGGACGATGCGCCAGTTTGCCGGCTTCGGATCGGCCGACGACACGAACCGGCGGTTCAAGTACCTGCTCGAGCAGGCCAGGGCTTCGACGAAGGTCACGGCGAACACGGGGCTCTCGACGGCGTTCGACCTGCCGACGCTCATGGGCCGCGACAGCGACGACGAACTCTCGATCGGCGAGGTCGGGCGGTGCGGCGTCGCGATCTCGACCATCGAGGACATGCACCGGCTGTACGCGGACATCCCGGTCGACACGGTGACGGTTTCGCAGACCATCAACGGCCCGGCGGCGGTGATCTGGGCGATGTACCTCGCGCACGCAAAGCAGCGCAAAATCTCGTGGGACACGCTCGGCGGGACGCTGCAGAACGACATCCTCAAGGAGTTTCACTCGCAGAACGAGTTCATCTATCCGCCGGACGCGAGCGTGAAACTCGTGGTGGACACGATCGAGTTCCAGTCGAGGCTCGTGCCGCGCTGGAACAGCGTGTCGATCTCGGGGTATCACATCCGTGAGGCGGGCTCGACGGCCGTGCAGGAACTGGCCTTCACGCTGCGCGACGGGATGGAGTATGTCGAGGCGTGCCTTGAGCGCGGCATGGACATCGATGAGTTCGCGCCGAGGCTGTCGTTCTTCTTCAACAGCCACAACGAGTTCTTCGAGGAGATCTGCAAACTGCGTGCGGCCAGGCGGATCTGGGCGCGCGTGATGAAGCAGCGGTACGGCGCGAAGAACCCCAAGAGTTGGCTGATGCGGACGCACGTGCAGACGGCGGGGTGCTCGCTTACGGAGCAGCAGCCGCTCAACAACATCGTCCGCGTGGCGTATCAGGCGATGGCGGCAGCGCTCGGCGGGTGCCAGAGTCTGCACACGGATTCGATGGACGAAACGCTCGGATTGCCGACGGAGCAGGCGGTGACGGTTGCCCTGCGAACGCAGCAGATTCTGGCCTTTGAGACGGGCGTGACGCGCACGGTCGACCCGTTGGGGGGTGCGTGGTTCGTCGAGAGCCTGACCGACCAGATGGAGTTGGGGGCGCTCGAACTGCTCGACGAGATCGATCGCATGGGCACCTACGCCGACTGGAACGGCGGTTCAGGCTCTCGGAGCGCGATCGGGGACAATCTGGAGACGCACCCCGCGTACCAATCGCGGCGGACGTTCGGCAAGTCGGTGATCGCCGGGATCAACCGCGGCTACTTCCGCCGACAGATCGCCGAGGCGTCGTATCGGTTCAGCGAGGAGTGCGAGGCGGGCGACCGGATCATCGTCGGCGTCAACGCCTTCACCGAAGGGTCGGAGGAGCGGCCGATCGACATCCTACAGATCTCGCACGACGTCGAGGTTCAGCAGAACCAGCGTCTGGGGAGTTTCAAGTCGCAACGCGATGCAAAGGCTGTTGCGGCAGCGCTGGATCGCATCCGCAAGACCTGCCGCGAGGGTGACCCGGGCGGAACCACGCTCGCGGGCGACTCGGGCTACGGCGCCTCAGCGACGGAATTGGGGTTGAACACGCACAACGTGATGCCAGCGCTCGTCAACGGGGCGCTGTGCAATTGCACGCTCGGCGAGATGGTGCAGGCGATGGCGGATGTTTATGGCCGGTATTCCGGCGGGCCGGAGTGGTAAGCAGTTGGAATGACACACCGCAATCGACACTGCGGGATTCCCAGAGATACCATCCTGTGCATCTTGGAATTCAAATTGCACGGATCGGGCGGCTTGGTTCCGCCCTGCGTCTGCCGCGCATCACGCCCTCAATATTTGGAAAGGTCGCACCATGAACCGCACGTTCCTGCTCACTTCGATCGCGTCGGCCGCGCTGCTCGCCGGGCTGGCGGGCTGCAAGGAAGAACGGGCCCAGGTCGGACAGACGGCTGAGAAACTCGGCGAGAGTGCCAAGGACATGGGCAAGTCCATCGAGGAGGGCACCAAGGACCTTGCCGACAAGGCCAAACAGGAGTTCGCGGCTTTGCGCGACAAGGCGGCCGCCGAGATTCAGACGCAACTCGACAACCTCCGTCCGACCATCGAATCGGCCAAGGCCAAGATCAAGGCGCTGCCCGAAGCCGCCCAGTCGACCGGCAACGCGGCGGTGAAGGAGGCGGAGGAATCGCTCGGCGCCGCCTCGTCCAAACTGGGCGAGTTGAAGTCCGCGGGCGCGGATACATGGGAGAAGGTGGCGGCCGAGACGCGGGAATTGGCATCGAAGGCGGCTTCGTCGGTGAAGGGCCTGGCGGAAAAGTTCCTGAAGTGACGCGAGTTCCGGATCGACCGGATTTCGAGCACCCTTTCGAGCGTCTTGGTACGGAGTTCGTTTGCTGCCATTGTCCGGATCGGATGGGCCGGTGGATTCCCCCTCGTTGTGAGTGGTGATATCCTCACGGCTCACACGGAGACCGCCCAATGTCGCAACTGAACTGCCATGTCGAGCACTGCGCCGACGGATTCTGCTTGGTCGCACTCACCGGCTCGGCCGATATCGATGCTCACGAACGGTTGAAGAAGATGCTCGCACCGGTGCGTGAGACCAAGTGCTCGAAGGTGATCGTGGATCTCGCGAAACTCGAGTTCCTGACCAGCCTGGCCATCGGCGAGTTGATCTCGCTTCGACGCTCGTTGCGCGACCGCCAAGTTGAAATGGCCGTCTGCGCCCCGAACTCGTACATCGAGTCGGTGTTCTCGAAGGTCCGTTTCAGCAACGCGGTGCCTGTGTATCCGAGCATTGCCAACGCGAGGCTCGGATTTTCGGACGCAACCTGAGATCGGACATGCGAACTCAACGCACGCGTTGGTTCATCGCGGCCCGATCAACCGATCCGGCTCTTGCCACCCATGTAGGGGCGCAGCACCGGCGGCACGGTTACTGACCCGTCGGCGTTCTGCCACATTTCGAGAATCGGAATGAGCAGGCGCGGGCTCGCGGCGACGGTGTTGTTGAGTGAGTGGCAGAAGACCGTCGGCCCTTTTTCGTGACCCGCGGGGCGATATCGCATGTTCAGCCGGCGGCATTGGTAGTCGTACAGGCGTGATGCCGAGTGCGTCTCGCCGTACGCGCCTGATGGTGTGCCGTCTTTGCCGACATCGCCGCGCCCCGGCATCCAACTCTCGATGTCGACCATGTCGGCGTTCTTGACGCCGAGGTCGCCCGTGCAGCACTGCAGCAGTCGATAGGGCAGTGCGAGGCTCTGCAGAAGTTCCTCGACGTATCCGATCATCTTCGCGTGCCATGATCGGCTCTCGGTCTCGTCTGCACGGCAGATCACAACCTGCTCGACCTTGTCGAACTGGTGAATCCTGTACAGGCCGGCGGTGTCCTTGCCGGCTGCGCCGGCCTCGCGGCGGAAGCACGTGCTGACGGTCGTGTACCGAATAGGCAGGTCTTCCTCGCGCAGGATCTCATCGGCGTGGAGGGCCATGAGCCCGACCTCGCCCGTGCCGGTGAGAAACTGGTCGTAGCCGCCGCCGCGCTTGGCCTCTTCGATGTGATAGGCCTGCTCGCGGCCCGCGGGAAAGAACCCCGTGCCCACCATCGCTTCTTCTCGCACCAGTACGGGCACGCTCATGGCTCTGAAGCCGTGACGGAGGGTCATGGTGTCGAAGGCGTACCGAAGGACGGCGTTGTGGAGCAGCATTCCATCGCCGGTCAGGACGTAACTGCGAGTCCCAGCGATCTTTACGCCGCGTTCGAAGTCCGCCAAACCCAGGTCTTTAACAAGGTCGATGTGGTTTTTGGGCCTGAAGCCCCGGTTTGCCTCGTATGGCTTGCTGACGTCGAAGCCCCATGGCCCCTCGCCGACAACGCCGAGCCCTGCCGGCGGGGTTGAGGGCGGGTGCCAGCGACGGATCTCGACGTTGTCGTCGCTCGATGTGCCGACCGGCACGTCCGGGTCGGGAGGGAGCGGCACGGAAAGGAGAATGGCGTTGAGTTCGGGCTCGATCGCGGCGACCTTGGCTTCCAGATCCTGGATCTGCGCCTTGAGCGCAGCGGGACGCCCTTTCAGTGCTTCCAACTCCGCCTCGAGGCTCGCCCGTTCGTTCGTCTGCGCCTTCTTGATCGCTCCGGCAAGTTTGCCGATCTGCGGCCCAACTTCCTTCTCGACGCGCCCCTGCTCAGCGCGGAGGTTGTCGCGCCGGGTCGAGAGTGACCGGCGTTCTTCGTCGAGCGCGAGCAGACGGTCGATGTCGACCGCCATGCCCTTCTTGCGGCAGCCGTCGCGGTACCGATCGGGATGCTCTCTCAGGTCCTTCAGATCGATCATGGCGGGCAGTGTAGCCGGGACCGGTCGGGGCACGTTTGGCATCCGTCCGCGCCTGGGGAGTACCATTCGCCGCGAAGGCCCGACGTTTCCGACCCGAGTTGGGTCGGCAGATCGAGCGGATCTCGCAACAAACCAGCACGAACCCCGAGATTGAGCGGGAGGGGCCTCGACGCATGCCCGTCTATCACCTGATTCCCCTGAACGATCCGAGCGGACGCTCCCTCACGCTGGGGGAGAGTCCGATCACGATCGGTCGAGCGCCTGAGAACGTGCTGTGCGTCGACGACGGGCTGTTGTCACGATTCCACTGCGTGATCGAACCGCCGAGCGAGAACGGTGAACTGGGTCTTGACGATCTGGACGACGGGAACAACCCGACGTACC
The DNA here is from genome assembly GCA_019636535.1 of Phycisphaeraceae bacterium. Lineage (GTDB taxonomy): Bacteria > Planctomycetota > Phycisphaerae > Phycisphaerales > UBA1924 > JAHBK01. The sequence continues at coordinate 41,337 of JAHBXK010000010.1, forward strand.
ACATCAAGGATCTTGGCTCGCGCAACGGCACGAAACTCAACGGCGTGAAGATCATGGATGCGCCGCTCCGGCCGGGCGACGTGATCAAGATCGGCAACCACAGTTTCACCATCGAGGAAGAGGCGACGCTGAAGGAACGGCAGGTGCAGGCGCGGATGGAAGCGCCGGAGACCGATCCGGGCTGGGTGTCCGACCTGCGGGAGATGATCAACCTGCTTCCTCCGAAGGACGTCGGCACCGACGACAAGGTGGAGATGATCGACGGGCGCGGCAAGACGACCGAGGCACTCGCCGGCAAGTCCGAGGGTGCGCGGGCCTCTCGTCTGCTTCTGATCGCCGCTTCCAAGAGCCGGGCGACGGACGTTCACATCGAGCCCAAGGGGGACACGTACCAAGTGCGCATGCGCGTGGACGGGCAGATGCTCACGATCTGCGACCTTCCGAACGGCGTGGGCGAACTGTCGCTCGGCCTGATCAAAACTGCGTGTCAGTTCCGACCGCACGCACGCGAGGCCGTGCTCGACGGGCACTTTTCGGCCAAATTGCCGCTGACGCCCGGCTCGTCGTCGACTCGGCGGGTTGACTATCGCGTTTCTTACACGCCGAGCGTGCACGGTCAGAAACTGGTGATCCGGGTTCTGGACCAGCGGGACGCGCCCAAGAGCCTGGTCGAGATGGGGCTGCCGCCCTATATGGCCGAGCGGATGCGCAAACTGGTGATGCAGGACGCCGGGCTGCTGCTGGTGTGCGGGCCGACCGGTTCGGGCAAGACCACGACGCTCTACAACGCGATCCGCGAGATCGACCGCGAGCGTCGGAACGTCGTGACAATCGAAGACCCGGTCGAGTACCACCTCGACATGGTCACGCAGATCCCGATCGACGACAACAAGGGCAACTCCTTCGGCTCGCTGCTGCGGTCGGTGCTGCGGCAGGATCCGGACGTGATCCTAGTCGGCGAGATCCGCGATGAAGAAACCGCGCGCACGGCGATGCAGGCCGCGATGACCGGGCATCTGGTCTTCTCGACGGTTCACGCCAAGGACTCGATCTCATCGGTGTTCCGGCTGCTCGACCTGAAGGTCGAGCCGTACCTGGTCGCCAACTCGCTCGAGGTCGTGCTGGCTCAGCGGCTGGTGCGCGTGCTGTGCGAGAACTGCAAGCGCCCGATCAAGGTCACGCCGGCGCAGTCTTCGCGGATGGGACGCTTTCTGGAGAACCAATCTGAGATCTACGTCGCCACGGGTTGTGCCCAGTGTCTTCGCACGGGCTATCGCGGCAGGAAGGCGATCTTTGAGTTGCTCGACTTCTCCGACGAACTGCGCGACGTGATCCTGAAGGAGCCCACGATCGCCGCGATGAAGCGGGTGATCGAGCAGGGGCTGTTCACGACGCTCGTTCAGTCGGGCTGGGTGCAGGTGGCTCGGGGCATCACCTCGATGGAAGAGGTCGATCGGGTCGCGTCAAGCCGCTGAATCTCTTCACCACCCACCGCTCTTTGCCCACCAACTTTCTACGACCCGTTCCGTCGCCCCGGCGTACAAGACCGCCAGAGTCTCGGGGTCCAGCGAGAACCCGCGCAACCTCGGCGAACTCCGGTCGTCGTGCTTTGCCGGGTCCACCATCTTCAGGTCAGGATCCGCGATCGGGCTGGGCCCGTCGTAGTCCGTCTCAAACATCGTCCGCAAGGCCCAGTATCTCGAGCAGTACAACTCGAACGCCTCATCCGGCGAACTCGACAACTCGCCCATCACGCTCGCGCCCGACTTGGCCGGCGACAACTGGTCGTCCATCACCACCAGGTCCGATCCGAAGAGGATCCGCCCCTTCCACTTGGACAGGAACGCCCGCACCTCGCCCGGCTCGTGGGCGGACAACTCGCGCACCACCCACTTGGTCGCCGACGTGTCCAGGTGGAGGTTCGAATGCCGCGTGAGCATCCCATCGAGGAACGAAAGGTCTTCCGGCCACCCGCCCATGTGGGCAGCGATCCACGGGCTGGTGAATCGGTCCAGCATCCGCTCCAGCCCCTCGTACTGCGAACGCTTCGTGCCGTACTTGGCCGCGTCGGCGTACTTGGCCCTGAACCACGTGTCGGGGTCGGCAATGTGCACCATGAACATCATCCCCAGCTGCTCGCCCAGTTCGCACGCCCGGATGCGCCAAGGGCTGCCGACGTCGCACACGTCGGTCACGCAGTCCGCCCGCTCGCCCAGCGTGTCTCGCAAACGCGGGGAGTTCCACAACTTCAGCATCCGGCTGCCGTGCCTGGTGTGGAAAGTCTCGATCGCCTCCAGAAAGCCCTCGCGGTGCGATCGCTGACGATCGGGGTCCATGAACTGGGGAAAGGCGATGAAGCGGATCGCGTCGCCGAGAACCTGCCGCACGGGCTCAACCGTTGGCAACTGGTTCATCGAATAGACCCGCCGCACGCCGTAGAGCCGCCTCGCCTCATCGAACACCGCCGAGGCCCGCGGTCCGTTGATGTGCGCATGGGCGTCGATGATCGGCACGACCGGCGGCCCCAGCCGCTCGGCCTCCAGGCGATAATTCAAGCCCGGCAGGTTTGCCGACCAACTCCTTCCCTTGCCGATGCTGGGTGTGCATTGAGCCATTGGCGCATGGTACGAACAAGCCCTGCCCCGCGAAGCCGCCCAACGCCGAACAACGCACGCAATCGCACATCGTGAACGAACATCAACCAGCAACTCTCCCACCGCACAGCCGACCCAAGCGCATCGCGTTCGCACACGACTGGCTCGTCGGCTATCGCGGCGGCGAGGCCGTTCTCGAGCGGATCATCGAAGTCTCCGGGCGATTCGCGCAGCCCGCCGGTTTGTACACGATGTTCGATGAGTGCCGGCCGCTCGCGCCGGCGATCGATGCCCTGCGTAGGGATGGGCTTGTTCGAACATCCTCGCTTACAGCGCTGCCGCGCATCCGCCGGTGGCTGCTGCCGCTCTACCCGATGGCAGTCTCTCAACTTGGCGCGCGCCTCCGCCGCGATCACGCCGAACAGCCAATCGACCTGCTGGTTTCCACTTCGTCCGCGGCGATCCACGGCCTGCGAGCCCCGAAAGGCGTGCCTCACGTCTGTTACTGCCACGCCCCAGCGCGGTACCTGTGGTCGCAGACCGACCAGTACGCGGGAGGCATGCGCGGCCTGAGTCTGAAACTGCTGGCGCCCGCGCTCAGAGCGCTCGATCGCCGGGCGAGCAGGAATGTCACGTCGTTTCTCGCGAACTCCACTGCGACGGCCGCGTTGATCGGAGCGTGTTTCGGACGAGAGGCCGCGGTTGTGTACCCGCCGGTGCGAACGGACTTTTTCACTCCCTTTGCTTCACACAATGAGCGGCCGGAGGAAGCATCGATTCCTGATGAGCCGTTCCTGCTGATCGCCGGTGCGCTCGAACCCTATAAGCGGACCGATCTGGCCATCGCGCTCGCCAAGCGGCTGAACAAGCGCCTTGTGATCGCCGGCGACGGCTCGCAGGCACCCTCCCTGCGTGCCTTGGCCGCGGATGTACCCACTGTCTCGTTCTTTGGCCCCGCCACGCACGAGCAACTGCGTGCGCTCTATCGCGCGGCCGACGTGCTGCTCTATCCGCAGATCGAGGATTTCGGCATCACCGCCGTGGAGGCTCAGGCCTGCGGCACGCCGGTGGTCGCGGTCGGTGTCGGGGGCGCGCTCGACACCGTTCAACCCGGCGTCACCGGCGCTTTCGCGACCGATCAGTCCGTGGAGTCATTCACCGCGGCGATCGGGCAGTGCCCGACCAAGCCCGCCTGCTCGCAGGCCTGCCGAGAGAACGCCCTTCGCTTCGCTGCGGAGTCTTTCGATGAGCGAATGGCCGGGGTCATCCGATCGGCCGTTGGCTGACCCGTTCTCGTGAGCCACAACACCGTGCGCATCGAGTTCCGCGTGCGCGGGCTCGCACATCCCCGCCGCGAGCACCTTGCCCACGTACAACTCGTGGTCCGACTCCATGTCCAGGTGACGGACAACCTCGCAATCGAAGACCGCCTGCGCCCGCGTCAACAGCGGACAGGTACTCATCAGCGTCCGAGTCTCGATCGTGTCGAACGGGTCGAGGTCACCCTCAGCGCCCGCTCGGATCTTCTTGAGCAGCAGCCGCTGGCCCGGCGTGAGCAGGCTGATCCCGAAGCACCGGCTGTCGCGGATCATCGCGGCCAGCCTGTGTCCGGAAGTGACGGTGACCACGATGCACATCGGCTCTCGTGCCGCGATCGCCAGCCCGGAAGCGAGCATGCCGGCACGCCTGCCCTCGTGCGAGGCGGTCATGACCACCGGCGAGCCCGTGATCGCACTCGCCGCATCGGTGAAGTTCTGAACGAGGGACCAGCCCACACCGAGCCTCCGGTCGGGGTCTTGCAACCGCGACGGTGGGTGGGGGCGTTGCCTCTTCGCCCCGACCAACCAGTTCAAGGGATAAGCACTACGACTGGTACACTCTAACTCCTAAACCCATGAAGGCACGCGATTTACCTTGGATCCGATTGTTTTTTCACTCAGAGTGTCCAGAAACCATCCACAAAAAGTGAAGAGAATCCCGCGCTGTGTTGCAAAGTGTGGCAAAGTGTGGCATAATCCCACTCCACGAGGTCGGAGCCCCACACGTGCTGTTCACCGGAACCTCCGAACTCCAGATCGATGCGAAGCAGCGGCTGGCCGTGCCGGCCAAGTACCGCAACCAGTGGGATTCGAGCAGGGATGGGGGAGCCTGGGTCTGCGTGCCCTGGCCGACGGGACGGCTGCTTCGCCTGTACACCGAGGGCGCATTCGTGAGACTCTCCGAACAACTCGCCTCGTCGATCGCCCCGACGGAGGCCCAGGCGGACTTTGACGCCTCGTTTTACGGCTATGCCGAGCGTCTGGAAGTGGATACGGCGGGTCGGATTGCACTCCCGAAACTGCACCTGCAGCTGACCGGACTGGGCGGGCAGGTGGTGGTGGTCGGGGCGCGCACGCACTTGGAGGTGCGTGACCGCGAGTCGTGGATCAGGGGTCATCAGCAGCGGTTCGAGGCTCTGCCGGATCTGGCCCGGCAGGCCGCGATGCAGCGTCCCGCGGGAGCGTGAGAGAGCGAACCGGCGCGGACCCTCAGAGGGGTCGCATGGCCGGATTGACAACACGGATTCGTTGAGTTGAGCACGGGAATCGAAGGGACTCGATCGGCCCGGCTAGGAGTCGAATCGGCAAGCACCCGGTGCATGGACGCGCTGGCGGCGATGGGACGGTCCCACGGACGGTGACCGCTCCCGCCGACGACCCGAACCGGTCTGCCCGCTCTCAACTCCCCCCCACGCTCGGCCGATCCGCCACCGGCCGAGCGTTTTCATGCGCAGTGAGTGGGTGCGTTTCGAAACGCGCGCGGGCGTGAGCCGAACGAGCCGAATCGGCTGGCGGAATCGAGGGGGCGACCGAGTAGCCGTTATCTGCCTTCCAGCGTGGCGATCACCGCGCGGCCCTGCTCGTCGTCGCGCTTTGCGGCCCAGTCGCGGGCCGTCCAGCCGTTCGCGGAGTCCTTGAGATTCCGGTCGGCACCGGCCTCCAACAACACTCGCACGACCTCGACGTCGCCACGCTCGGCCGCTTTCATGAGCGGCGTGACGCCGTCGCGGTCCATGGCGTTGACGGGGCTGCCCGCACGCACGAGCGCTTCGATCACCTCGACACCACCGGAGTTAGAGGCGGCGATGGCCATAGCCGTGTTCCCGTCCAGATCCTGATGGGACGCAACGGCGCCCGCCTCCAAGAGGGCGAGCACCTTCTCAACGCTTCCGGTCCGCGCTGCGGCCATGAGCGGCGACTGACGCCACTTGTTCGCCGCGTTCACGTCGGCACCCGCGCGAGTGAGCGCCCGCACACTGCCGACGTCGCCACGGGCTGATGCGAACATGAGGGCGGTCCAGCCGTCGTTGGCGCGGGCGTCCATTCGCGCGCCGGCCTCAAGGAGCGCTTCGACCTTGGCGGAATCGCCCCAGCCGGCGGCAAAGATCAGTGCGGTTCGGCCGTCGGTGCTGCGAGCCTCGATCGCGGCGCCGGCCTTCACGAGCGCTCGAAGACACTCGAGCGTTCCCTCGCTGGCGGCGATCAGGAGCGGAGTCATGCCTGCTCGACGAGAGTCTCCTGAAACATCAATCACGATCGCATTGACGTCCGCTCCGGCCTTGATCGCCGATTCCATCGCGGCCAAGTCTCCGGAGGCGGCCGCTGCGTGCAGGCTGACGTTGGTAGCAACGGGCCTGGCCTGTGCGGCCGGCTGGGACGTGTCGACCAACTGTCGAACACCAAAGACGATCACCGCTCCCAATCCGATCAACAGGATGAGGCCCAATGCGCTCGATCGCGGGGGCTGCGTGGACTTCGTGGACATGCGGGACTCCTGGCTCTCGTCTTGGCAAATCGGCGTCGGACTTCGCGAGTGCGTTACAGAGCGCTGATCATGGCGTGGTCGGCAGAGCCGGCATCGTTATGGCGCGATCAATCTTCTTCCGCGTGTGGTTTGAAGGCGGCAATGACCTCTTGCTCGACATGACCCGGGGCTCGCTCGTCGTGGCTGTAATCCATGAAGAACGTTCCGGTGCCGCCGGTCATGCTCTTCAACTGGTTCGAGTACGACTGGAACTCGCCGAGCGGCGCCTCGGCCCGGATCAGCATCATGTCGCCGGACAGGATGTCGGTCGAGAGGATCCGGCCCCGTTTGCCCATCACGTCGCTCGTCAAATCGCCCATGTACTTGCTTGGCGCCGAGATCTCGATCTTGACGAACGGCTCAAGGATCGCCGGTCGGCTGTTCCTCACGCCGTCGATGAACGCCCATCTGCCCGCCGTCACGAACGCGATCTCCTTCGAGTCGACCGCGTGGTACTTGCCGTCGTAGACCCGCACGCAGACGCCTGTCAGCGGGTAACCCGCCACGGCACCGTCGCCCAGCACCCGCCGGATCCCCTTCTCGATCGCGGGCATGAACTGCCGTGGGATCGATCCACCGACGGTGTCGTTGATGAACTCGAACCCCGTCGGGTGGTCCTGCGGCAGCGGCTCGACGGTCAGATAGACCTCGCCGAACTGCCCGGCGCCGCCGGTCTGCTTCTTGTGGCGGTGGTGGCCATTGCCCTTGGTCGTCACGGTTTCCTTGTACGCGATCTTCGGCTGGCTGGTGTTCACTTCGACGTGGAACGAGTGCTTGAGCTTCTCGAGCACCACGCGGAGGTGGAGTTCGCCCATGCCGCGCATAACCGTCTGCTTCGTCGCCGCGATCCGTTCGATCACGAGCGAGGGATCCTCGGCCATGAGTTTGTGCACGGCTGTCGAGAATTTGGTCTCGTCCGCGTGGTTTTTCAGTTCGATCGCCAGACCGAACATCGGCTTGGGCAGGGGCAGCGGCCGCAGGTGCACGCTGTCGGCTTCGTGTGAGTCGTGCAGCACGCTGTTGAACTTCAGTTCATCCACCTTGGCGATCGCGGCGATCTGTCCCGGCCCGACCGCGTCGACCTCGACATGGTCCTTGCCTTGCAACCGGAACATGTGCCCGATGCGGATCGGCTTCTTCTGATCGTCGAGCAGCAAATCCTGCTTGGCCTTGACCACGCCCGAATAGACGCGGAACACGCCGAGCCGCCCCACGAACGGGTCCGTGCTCACCTTGAAGACGTGGGCGATGACGGGTCCTGAATCGCTCGGTTCGGGCAGATAGTCAACTTCCGGACCGTCTGGAGACTCACGCTTGAGGAACTCGCAAGGATGAACTTCAACGGGACTCGGGCAGAGCGTGGACAGAATGTGAAGCAGGTCGTCGATACCGGCGCCCGTTCGTGCCGAGCAGAAGCAGATGGGAACGAGGTGGCCCTCTTCCAGACACTTCTCGAAAGCGGCGTGGAGTTTGTCCGGGTCGAATCCCTCGCCCTTTTCCAGGTATTGAACCGTGAGGTCTTCATCGACCTCGATTACCTGCTCGACGATGCGTTTGTGAGCCTCGTGCACCGAACTGAACTCGGCCGCATCGCCCTTGTCATCGGTCCCGTCATGCTCGAAGACGTTCACGGCGTCGGCTCGGCCCGGAAGCGGGAGGTTGATCGGGAGGCACTCCGGACCGAAGGTGTCGCGGATCTGCTCAACGAGCATCTCCAAGTCCGCCTCTGGGTGGTCGATCTTGTTCACGATGATCAGGACCGGGTGCTTGCGGTCGCGTGCCGCGGTCATCATCCGGCGGGTGCCGTTCTCGATTCCCTTTGCGGCGTCGATGACGACCGCAATCGTCTCGGCGGCGGGAAAGCACGCGATGGCCTGGGCGGAAAAATCGGCCATGCCGGGCGTGTCGATAAGCGTGATCTCGTGCCCTTCGTAAGGGAAGTGCATGAACGAGGGCTGCAGAGAGTGCTTGTGCTGCTTCTCCTCGTCCGTGAAATCCGATACCGTGTTCCCCTCCTCAACCGACCCCATCCGCTTGGTCACCCCGGTCGCGAACAACAGCCGCTCCGTGAGCGTCGTCTTGCCCGTTGAACTATGGCCTACGAGACAGACGTTTCGGATGTCGGCAACTTTGTGAATGGGCATGGAATCCTGACCTCCCGCCCGGGCCGACTGTGCCGCCAAGGGGCCGTCGGAGACCGGTGAATCGAAGCGTCCGCGACACCAAGCCGCCCGGACTCCCTTGTCCGGCCGGGTCGCGACAAAGACCTCCCGAGACAACCGACAGAATGCCGACAGTCCGGGCTAGCAGGAGTCTAACCGATCGGCGACCGCTTGGGAACCCGGACCTGATACCGACCCGTACGGTCACAACAGGACGTCGACCATGCGGCCTGCGGGGCTGAGCCGGCCGCTGTACGCCAAAGTGAAGGCCGGCTGTACCAATGGACGACGCGGTCTGAATGCGATGGTGAGGCGTTGGGCGGTCGTGACTTCGTTCGCCGGTGATGCTTCCTGCTCAAGGTGCGACACGTTCGCCGCCGATCCCCTGATACGGGCAAACTGAGCGAAGGTGGTTTGCACGCGCTCCGCCTCGCGGGCCAGATGGTTCAGGCGCGCGAGCAGTCGCCACAACTCAAGTGCACCACCGTACCCCGAGTGAGGCTCGGACGCGAGGTGCTCGTGGAACGGACGATGCTCGCTCGCCAATGGGCCGAGGGAGGCGGGCGGACAGACCGGACGCACGGGCGAATGCGCCGCGCAGCAGATCAGCGGCCCGGGTCGATGGCAGATGGCTTGATTGATGGGAGCAAGCACGCCCTTGGATGGCTGCAACCCGCGCACCCTGACGGTGGCCGATAATCCCGGCATTTCAGAGCGTGGCCTGTCTCCCTCACCGCAACCGACGCTGAGGACCGCCACACCTGTTGCGAAGACGCAACGATGGGGCGTGTCAGACGTTGCCGCGCCAAGACCGTCTCTTGACTCTCCGAGCGAGCACTCGGGTCGACCGATTCGAACGAGTGAGCTGGATTACGAACTGCCAATCGAGCGGATCGCGACGACGCCGGCGGAACCGCGCGACAGCGCCCGCCTGATGGTCTGCTCCCGAACCGAGCCGGGAATCGCCGAGCACGCTTACGTCCGCAATGTCGGCCGATTTCTGCGGCAGTGCGATCTGCTCGTTCTGAACCGAACCCGCGTCGTCCCCTGTCGCTTTGTCGGTCATCGACCCGACAGCGGCGGCAAAGTCGAGGGCCTGATCATCGGCCTCGGCGAGCAAGCCGGCACGTGGCGGGCCATGCTCCGGATGCGACGCCAGAAGGCGGGGGTTGAAGTGGCCGTCCACGATCGCGACGGTTCTGACAGCGGTGTGCGGATGCGGCTGATCGAACGATCCGATGCCGGCTCCGGCGCTTGGAGTGTTCGACTGACCGATGCTCGTCCGACGCAGGCTCATGATGGGCCTTGTGAAGTCGACGGCTCACTCTGGGATCGCGTCGGACTCACGCCGCTGCCACCGTACATTGTCAGCGCTCGGCGCGAGCAAGGGGTGCGTGTTTCGGATGAAGCCGACCGTGAACGCTACCAGACCGTCTACGCCGCGGAAGCACGCCTCGATACGAACGGCGGAACGGGAACCGCACACTCATTCGGCTCGGTGGCGGCACCCACCGCCGGGCTTCACTTCACGCCGGACTTGCTCGACTCGTTGCGAGCGTCGGGGGTTCGCTTTGCCGAAGTGACCTTGCACGTCGGACTCGGCACCTTCAAGCCCGTCGAGACCGATTGGGTGAACGACCACCCAATGCACGCGGAGTGGTGCGTCGTTCCCGAAGCCACCGCGCGAGCGATCGAGACCGCTCGCGCTGAGGGTGGCCGAGTGGTCGCGGTCGGCACGACCACCGCACGGACGCTCGAGTCATTTCGATCTACAGAAGACATGGCCGCTCGCGGGCCTCGCGGCATTGAGACTCGCATCCTGATCACCCCCGGCCACCTGTTCCGTCACGTTGATGCGTTGATGACCAACTTCCATCTGCCCCGCAGCACACTCTTGGCGATGGTCGCAGCGTTTCTGGAGGCCGACGAGCAAGGGGCGGGTGTTCGGAGACTGCTTGACCTGTACCAACAGGCGATCGATCGAGGTTATCGCTTCTACTCGTTCGGAGACGCCATGCTGATCCTGCCGAGGATGTCAACCACGCCGCGTGCCTCGGCATGAGAAGAGACATAGTCCGCAACGTGTTTCAATTCAGGCACAGCGTTCGCGGGACAGGCGAACCATGCGACGCGATCTCGGATCGCCATGTCGCTGGGCATGTCGCCGATTCCGGCCAGTCGGTCCTTGCTCATTCCTTTCAGGGTTGCCATTCGATCGATCGCAGTACCCTTGGAGATGTGTGAGAGATCGCAGTTGATGTACAACTCGGTCATCGAGACCCGGAACATGGGGTCGCTGCCGGAGCCCGCATAGCGGCCGGCCAGATCAGACCGGAGCCTGACAAGCAAGTCGCGGACGTACGCCGCGTTCGGGTGATACACAGAGACCGAGGCCGCTTTCCCGGGTTGGAGCGAGACGCCCCCCGCGACACACTCAAGTCCGCCCGGCCCGAACGTTGCCAGCAACCACGATCGCAGGTCTTCAACGGCTGCGAGATGCTCGCGCGTGATTGAAGGGTCGATTTCGTATCGGTTGGTCTGAGCGTCGTAGATCCACACCCCGTTCTCGGCGATGGCGGGCACACCGTAGATCGCGAGCAACCGGCACATCGCCTCGACGAACGGTTGGGGTCGGCCCGAACAGATCGTCAGCAGCGGCAGACCACCGAGTGACGCAGCTCGCTCGTTGTGCGTGCGGACAGCATGGAGCGACGCAAGATCGAACGGCGAGGTTGACTCGCTCACAAGGCAACCGTCGTTGTCGCACAGAATGGCATCGAACCGATGCGATGGACGCGAAGCGTCAACCGTCATGGCGACCTCGCCGGGCGAGCCTCGGAGGCGAGCGAACCGGCCATGCGGTTCAGCCGTGCCATGAGCGACCGCGCCAGATCTGGACGCAGGGGCGCACGGAAGTTGCCCGCCATCTCGGCGGGCGTCAGTGGATCGGCAAAGCCGGGAGTCGCGGCGGTCAACCGGATCGAAGATCCGAACATCGAGCCACCGAACCACGCCGAGCCCGGCTTACCACTTGGCATGACGAACCCGGCCCCCGAGTACAGGCCGATCCGCGGGAGTTGTGCGGATGAGCCGGCTGCATCGCTCGTGACGGTCGGACCATCCTGCGAGAGCACCAGCATGCGCACCGTCACGTTGCAAGCCGTGCGGCCGATCGGCGTGTCTCCCGCCGAAGGCACGAGGAACAGGTGCACGTGGATGAGTGAGCCGTTCAATCCAGACAGGTCGTCCGCGTGATCGGCGAGCCGTTCAACGGGCAAGTCCGTCAGAAACACGTCAGCCGTGTTCGAGTCGAGCGTGGAATATGCAACGCCGATGACGTCCGGTTTGATGAACTGCTCGGTTGAGAGATTTCGAACAGTCAACGACGATGACCCACTGCCGCCGCTCAAGAGGCCACTTCCCGAGCACCCTGACAACGCACAAACAATTACCGCGGAAACGCAGGTCGAAAGCAGCCAGAACCCGATTCGAGCGTATATCGTCATGGAGATCCTCAGGCCCCAGCGTAGCCGAACCTGGGTCCGACGGCAGGCGTGGGCGAGTCGCGGGCAACGCGGCAAGTCTCCACACCACCGAGTGAAGGGGAGTCGCGGAATGTCACGCACCGGACGAACATCGCTCTTTACCGCGGCAATCGCGATCGGATTGCTTGCGCCCGCGAGCGACTCGCTTGGACAGGCCAGGCCCGGCGGCGGGGCAGCGGGAGGCGCAAGCAAGGGCTCTCGGCTCACGCCACCGACCCGATCGAAACTCGCTCCCGCTCCGGCACAGGAGCGCCGGGATGAACAACCAACAACGGGACCTCAGCATCCGACGCGTCAGGGATCGGGCCGGAGTTTCTTCGAAGACCTGAGAAGCGAACGCCGGTTCACGACCCGCGGCGTCGATGAGTCTTCGATCATCACGCGGGCCGATGGCTCGCGCGTTCGCATTCCTGATTCGATCGATGTCGGCGCTTTCATCCCCTCCACGGTGTCGTCTCGGAGTCGAACGCTCGAACTCGCGCAGGCGATCCGCGAGAATCAAGGGCGCGGACTGAGCCCCGAGCAACGAGAGGCCCTCGTTCGAAAGTGGGAGGATCCCACCGTGCGTGCTGACGCCATCAACGAGGCCCGCAAGTCGTTCACTCCCGAACAAGGGTACATCGAATTCTCAAACGAATCTGGCGATACCGCCTTTGTTCGTGCCGGAACCCCCTGCGAAGCAACGGTCGCGAGAACCTTGCTCCTCAGCCCCCGGCCTCGGGCTCCTCAGAGCCTGCGGGATCTTGACCGGCTTGCCGACCGTGGAGTTGAGTTCGAGTTGAGCGAGGTTGAATTGCGGGCAATCAAGAGTTTCGAGTCGGAGTTACAGGAGTATGACCCGTGCGCCCCGCACGTCATCATGGACCGTACGCAGTTCGGACCCGGGGGCGACGTCATCGATCGTTTCCTGATTCCGATCACCGTGCCGTGGGTCGAAACCGTACTGCCTGCCAACTTGCCCGAGCCGCAGGAAGTCTGGTCAACACTGCTGACCGACAACCACGCGCTCGCGATCGAGGCCTTCACGGAGCATCTACGCGTCTACTCGTTCGATGAGGCAGCACGAAGAGGCATGGCGCTGGCCATGCTCGCCGGCGGAAATCACCTCGCAGCCATCGACACGCTCTGGCTGGCGTACGACAGCGATCCGACGCTCTGCTCCAGACCCTTTGATGCTGCCTGGGTTCAGGGCGGTTCGAACCAACTCCGCGAGTACACACGGCGGCTTGTCCGCCATGCGCACGCGAGCGGATCGGGCAGGGACTGGTTCGCGGTTGCCGTCATGATGGCGCTGGAAGGTCGCGTCCAGCCCGCCCGCGAAATGCTCTCGCGGGCGACGGCCGCCGGTGCTTCGGGCGACCACATTGATGCGCTCGCGAAGCACCTGGGTGGTCAACCGACACTCCGAGCGCAGCCCTGAGTCTCGGGACAGCACAGGATCCTGCCGATGAACGTACCACTTACTGAGAGGTACTCTCGCCTTGTTTCCATTTCATGAGTGACGCTCGCGCGCTTGGAGGCCCGTTCATGCTGATCCGCCCGCCTCAAATCACCGATCCCGCAACACGTTCCGGACGTTGTGCGTTGGCGATCGCTGCCGTGGCCGCGGCTTGGCTTGCGCTGCCGGCCGTTGAGGCCTTCGCTCAGGGAGGGGTTCCCTCGAGAGCCCCGCGTCCGATGCCCGGCATCGTGCCGAGCCGAACGCCGCCGCTCGAGCGTGTCCCTTCACGGCCGTTACCGACCGGCCCAACGCTCCGGCCGGGCGAACGTCCGGACCACCGACCGATCGTTGTTTTTCCGCCGGGCTATGGCTGGCGCTTCGACCGTCCGCGCCACTTCGATCCCGATTTCATTTCCTCATCGGGCCTCACCGTCACCGGCAGCGTCGGAACCGATCACTGGCGCGTGCGTTTCCGGCTCGGCTCACCCGTGATTAATCGTTCCCGTGATTGGTATTGGTGGCGGTACCCATACTGGGGCTTTTCGCACTGGGCCTGGTGGAACACAACTCCGAGGTGGGCTATTGGAGGCTGGTGGGACTATACGGACCAGTTCCTGGACTTTGCCGGACAACTCGAGCAGCAGCGCGCTGCTGACGAACTCAGACGCCGGGAACAGGCCGAGAGAGATCGCTTTGCCAGGCTGAGCGAACTCGAGAGGGGCGACGAACGGCTGAGCCAGGGGCGCGCTCAGGACGCGGTCAATCACTACCTGAGACACCTTGAGACCGCGCCCGATGACACGGAAGCGATGCGATCTCTCGCGGTGGCGCTCATCGACGCCAACAGGATCGATCACGCGAGCGCTGTCTTTGCGATGGCCTATGAGCGCACGCCGTCGCTGGTCCGGCAGCCCATGGACTCTTCTCGGTTCCCGGGCACCGCGACCGACCTTCGATCGCGGCTGACGTCGTTGGTGCATTACGCGAATCGAACGGGCGCCGCCTCGGCTTGGCTCTCAGCGGCGGTGCTCGCCCAGGCCGAGGGCCGTGATCCCGCCGCAAGGAACATGCTCGGCAGAGCCCGCACGGCCGGCCTGAACTCCGATCTGGTCTCAGCGTTCGAGTCCGCGCTCGGAACACGCTGATCTGCCATCGCCGAGAACCCTCAACCGATCAGAAATTGAAGATCGTTTCGAGCACGCGCGGGATCAGACCTTTCTTCGCCGCGTTCTTGACGTCCCCCTCGCCTTCGATCCGCAGCGCCATGTTGGCGATCTGGCTCGACTGGACGGTGTTCGAGCTGGTAATGTCGGCGCTTCGGCAAACGCCGCCCAGGACCATGAACGTCTTGTCGCCGCCGCTGCCCTCGATGGACTTGCGGGCCTCGAGGACGAGATTGCCGTTCGGCTTGACATCGATCACTTCGGCCGCGATGCGAGCCGTGAAGCGGTCCTTGCGTTCGGCCTCTCCATCACCGTTGTATCGCGTGTTGGAGTTCACGCCCAGACGCACGGGCGTGCCGATGCCGTTGCGCAGTTGGAACTCAAGCAGGTCCTTCAACGATGGGAACTGGGACAACTCCGCCCGTATGTCGTATCGCTTGGTGGTGTCGAGGCTCTGCTCGATCTTCTGGGTTGAGTTCTCGTTGATGATGATCTCGATGAGGTCGTGCTTCTGGAACGTTCGAGGCTTGGGCGGCACCACCACCATGAGGCTGTACGCTTCGAGTTGCGCAGCGGCAGCGCGGGCGGGTGCGTTCGGGTCGTCCTGCTGGCGCGGCTCAGCGGCCGTAGCGGCCGGAACGGGCTGCGGTTGCTCCGCCGCACGGTTTGCATCGGACGCGGGTTCGGGTCCATCCTGAACAGTGTTCTGCGACGGAGCTGGGGCACTCGTCGGCTGCTGCCGCGCAGGCGTTGCGCGGTTCGGCGAGCGCTCGAACAGACTCTGACCGGCCGATCGCTCCGCGCTGCACAGCAACGCGGCAGCCGCGGCCAGAATTCCGACAAAGCGCAACGCAAAGATGTGAGACTTCATCGCGATTCTCCCGCGCGGACCATCGGTTCCTCGATCCCGTGCTCAGCACCCCTCCGCTGCTCGCCAACGACCATCACCGCTCTTCCCGAGCCGCTCATTCGTGCCCGGAACGTCTCCTGGCTTCCCTCGAGCCTGAAAAGTCCAACTTCACCGTCTCGGATGCTCTCCATCGCGCGGGCCTTGGCCTTGATTCGAACCGAGCCGCTCAGACAGTGGACCCAAACCGTGTCGCCTCGCTTCGCGGCGATCGGCGCTTGCATCATCTCCCTCGTCAGCAGCGTGCCTTCACGTATCCGGCTCGAAGCCACCGGCGCAGGATCGCCACCAAGTTCGAGCACGGCTTGCGAAGCCTGTGCTGGTGAGAGCCAGCGATGTTCGCTCCGGAACGAGTCCGAGGCGATCGAATCGCCTCTAGATATGTCTTTGGCAGCGACGAGCACACCACGCTCGATCAGCACCTCCACGTCGGCCGTCTGTGACATCGCCAGTCGATCCCCCTCGTACGCGAACACCCGCACCGGCAGCCGTGCCGATGCCGCAGAAGCGCCGGCTTCCACGTCGATGCGCCACGAGCCCGTGGGGCGATCCAGCGCTGAGGCATCGGCAGCGCGAATCAGCAACCGAAGCCCGGTCGGCTCGACGTCGAGGTGCGACGCGATCCGGAGGGCGATCGCCTTGCGCACCGTCATCTCGCCGCTGACATCGACGACCTGAGGTGCGGCTCGCTCGGCACGCTCGAGTCGTACGCTTCTGGATTCGGTCGGCCAATCGTGCCGTACCTCGCACACCGAGCCGGAGAGCACCGTCCGTCCCCAGTGCACACCGGCGGAGTCAAGCGCTGACCGAACCGCTGGCAGTCCCACGCTCACGACGCCCGGGCCGGCGACCGGCAGACGTCGCAGATCCTCGGTGATGATCACGCTACGCAACGCATCCGCGTTCGGTCCATCGACATCGGCCACGTCCATGAGTGTGATCGGTCGGGCGGCGACACTGTCGGCGCCGTCCTTCGCAACAAGTGTCGCTGACGATCGCAGGCGCACGACGGTAGTGCGCGTGTCCGCGGCCTGCGCCGCCAACACGCCGGATGCCAACATCGTGAGGTGCATGACCACGACCCCAACGACAAGCACGAGCACTCGATTCAGTACGCCACTTGACCTCATGTTTGACTGCTCCGACTCGCATTCGCCTACCAGAACCGACCGGGGGGCCGGGGTTCACCGGCCGAGTTACCGCCTCAACTGCCCGATCACTCGCAGGTTCTCGTCGGCTGCGCGGATGGTGCTCGAGTTCATCTCGAAGGCGCGCTGGATCCTGATGAGATCGATCAACTCCTTCGTCGGATCGACGTTCGAGCCTTCGTAATACCCCTGCAGAATCTCGCCGAATGCATCCGTGCCGGGATCTCCGTCGATCGCCGGGCCGCTCGCCGCCGTCTCGACGTACAGATTCTCACCGATCGACTTCAATCCGACGGGGTTCACGAAGTTCGAGAGTTGGATCTGACCAACTTCTTCCGCGTCGACTTCGCCCGGTCGCTGCACCAGCACCCGGCCGTTCGCGTCGATTTGAACGTCCAGCACATCACCATCGATGGTGATGGGAGGATCGAGCCGGCGTCCCTGATCGCTCGCAAGGACCATCTCACCGTCGGAGTTCAGCACGAACTGGCCGCTGCGTGTGTACCCCACTCCGCCAGGTCCGAGGCTCTCGGGCAGGCTGACCCGGAAGAAGCCGTTGCCCTGCACGAACAGATCCAGCTTGTTCCCTTGGATCGGAGAACCCGGCGCAAAGTTCAACTGCGTGCCGCTGACTTTCGTGCCCAAGCCGACGAACAGGCCGGTGGGTCGCTGGTCGTCGTTGGCGTTGCGGACTCCGGGCTGTGCTTTCTGCAAGTACAGCAGATCTTGGAAGTTCGCTCGGCTCGACTTGAATCCCGCGGTGTTGACGTTCGCGAGATTGTTCGCGGTAACGTCCATCGCGGTGTTCAATGCCGTGAGCGCTGATGAGGCCGATTGCAACGCAACGATCGCCATGCTGGTCTTCCTTGACTCGCCCGCACTTCGGCTGGCGTCGGTTTGTTCGCTCATCCCATCAAACTTGTGAGAGCATTTCGGCTCTCGATGCCCAACGCTTCTTCGGAACCCGACGAGTCATCAAGCCACGACGCGGCCGAGAGAGTTGATCGCGCGGTTCATCAAGTCGTCATGGATCGTCGCCATCCGTCCAGCCGCGGCGGTGGCGCCCGCGGCGTTTGTCACGCGCATCATCATCGCGATCGCGTCGGTCGAACTGCGCTCCACCGCCGACTGCACGACCTCACCCGAAGCCGGACGCAGCGCTGACGAGCCGCCAGGCCGCGAGAAGGCGAACAACCCCGCGCCTTCTTTCTTCAGTGCGGACCTGTCCGCGAGATCGACCAGCCCGATCGTGGCAGCCTGCACCCCTCCCTGCATGACCGCGCCATCGGCCTGCACCGTGACACGTTGCCGTGGGTCCAGTTGGATGGGCCGTCGGTTCACATCCAAGACCGCGCTCCCCTCAGCACTCATCACCAGCCGGCCCGTCGCGTCGAGTGTCATCCGTCCGTCGCGTGTTAATCGAACATCACCGTTCGCACCGCCTCTGCCCGCAACCATGAAGAACCCGTCGCCCCGCACGGCCAGATCGAGCGGGTTGCTCGTGATTTCCAGAGAGCCCTGGTCAAACGCCGTGATCGTCGGTGCGAGCAGAACACCCGCCCCGAGTCGCTCCAGCAGCCGGTTGCTCGGCAAGTCCCAGACGCCGTCTTCCACTCGAACAGAGGCCCGCGGCAGCGTTGACGACAGGTCCACCTTGAACCCGGGAGTCTCAATGTTGGCCAGGTTGTTGGCCGCAACATCCTGACGGTGCATGGCCGTAAGGATGCCGCTTGCGGCCAGCGTGTAGCCGTGGTTCATGGCCTGCCCTCCGTGGGAGCACGACCGCCAGCGGGTGCGCCCATTGCGCAATTCTCGCGCGTGAGTGCGCACGCTTGGCTCATGTGCATGGCCGCAGCCGTCCTTGCGAGGCAGAGCAACCGCAGCCCGAGCGCTTGATCGCGTGGCAGACCGGCCACCACCGCCTCGACAGCGGCCTCAGAACCGTTCAGTTTCGCTTTGACACCAACTTCGGCACGCATCGGGCACCCTCCTGCTTGGGGGGTGCATCTCAATCCGCGTGCCAGCCAGGGCAGAGTGCCGACCGACCAAGGGGGAGGCCCGATTGGACCAACCAGCGTCCTGCCATCGAGGGCATCAGGCTCGCGTCAACTCCGGCCTGATCTCACCCCCTTGAACAGGCACCAGGCCCCTTGCCGCACGGACAACACCCACCGCCGCCGCCTCCACTCCCGGCGCCGACCGACACCCCTAAACCGGTGCTCGCTGCGCCCTTCGCGGCGAAGGTGCTCTGAACCCGCTTGAACTTGCGGCCGAGCCCCTTCGGATCTTCAACCGGATCGTCCGCCTTGCTCATAGGTCGGAGAAGTTCGATCCGGTCGCCATCGCTGACACTCTCGTACTCGTAAATTGGCATCGCTCAGCCCTCTAGCAACCACTTGACCCCCGCTTCGCTGCACGCCCGGCCACCCGCAAGATAGCACCCCCCCACTCCGGCGACCACGGCCGTACGGTACTGTCCCTCGTCTGCGAGCCAGTTGTTCCGTACTTTGCAGGCGGCTGCACCCGCAAGTGACAAAGACCGGCCATGCTCCGCACCATGCCAGCAACCACATTGTTCTCCAACCGGCACATCGTGGTGACCGGTGGCACCGGCGCTCTTGGCTCGGCCGTGGTTGCACGGCTAATCGCGGATGGGGCCTCCTGCCACATCCCAGTGTTTGACGATGCCGAACTCGGCCGCTTTCCCTATGCAACTGACAGTCGCGTCCGGATTGAATGCGGTGTGGATCTCGCCGAAGAGGCCGCGGTTCAGGGTTTTTTCCAGCGTTCTGCCAATGAAGCCAAGGCCCACTCAGGCACGCTCTGGGCCTCGATCCACATCGCGGGTGGTTTCCACTACAGCCCGCTCGTCGACACCGCCCCTACCGATCTGCGCAAGATGATCGATATGAATGTCGTCACCTGCTTCCTCTGTTGTCGGGAAGCGGCGAGACACATGACCGGCCAGCCCAAGCCCGGTGGCCGGATCGTCAACGTCGCAGCGCGCCCCGCCCTCGAACCTCGCTTGGGGGCCAACATGTCCGCTTACACGGCCGCCAAGGCCGGTGTCGCGGCGCTCACCCAAGCCGTTGCAGAGGAACTGGTCCCCCATGGCATACTCGTCAACGCCGTGGCTCCGTCGATCATGGACACACCCGCCAACCGCCGGGCCATGCCCGATGCCGATCACTCCAAGTGGCCGTCCTGCGACGATGTTGCATCGACGATCGCGTTTCTTGCTTCCCCGGCCAATCTGTCCACGCGAGGCGGAATCGTGCCGGTCTTCGGTGCAGCGTGATCGGGTCCCGTGACAACGCCTAAACTTGGTGCGTTCACCGCCCGATTCTGGCTCAGTACCCATGACTCACCACAACGCGATCCAGTTCCGATCGATTCGAATTACCACGCCCCGGTGAGGGGTGTGGTGGATCGATCGGGCCGCGCACGGCACAGGCCGGGAGTCAGGGCCCCCTCAATCGCCATGAGCACTCCTCAGCGGGGCCGCTCCCCGAGGGCTTCAGCGCCCGACGAAACGCGTGCGTGATGGCCGCGCGCTCGCCGTTACGATTCCCGTCAAGAGTCCTTGGTATGGAACGCAGTGCCATCGCCGCCCCATCGCGTTCCCTTTCGCAAATCCGCAACAACGAGCCCGTGCTGACAGCATCGTGTGCTCGAGCAAGAGAAGCAGAAGGTTCCACATGAACGCCGACCAACAGACCCAGAACGCACCGAAACCCCAGACCAACGGCGACGGTGCACGCAGCGCCGTCACGGATTCGTCGGCAGCCGGCGGAGCGCGTTCATACAAAGAGACGCTCAACCTCCCAAAGACCGCTTTCTCCATGAAGGCCAACCTTGTCCAGAACGAGCCCGCGAGCCTGAAACGCTGGGCGGGTCTGGCCGCGGGCAAGGGCCTCTATCGCGCGGTCGTCGACGCTCGTGCTCGGAGCAACCACGGCCGGTTCGTCTTCCACGACGGGCCGCCGTACGCCAACGGCTCCATCCACATGGGCCACCTGATGAACAAGACCCTCAAGGACTTCGTCGTCCGGTCCAAAGCGATGGCGGGTTTGCATTGCCCGTACGTGCCCGGCTGGGATTGCCACGGCCTGCCCATCGAGCACAAGGTGATGACGGAGCTCAAGGAAGCGGGCAAGCTCGACAAGCTAATGGGCCTCGAAGAGGGCGCACGCAAGATGGCCGTGCGCAGAGAGTGCAAAAAGTACGCTGAGAAGTTCGTTAAGCTCCACGTCGGCCAGATGTCGCGATTGCTCACGCTCGCCGACTACGACGACCCGTACCTCACGATGAACCCGGCTTACGAAGGCGCCACGCTCGAAGTCCTCGCCGATCTCGTCGAGCAGGGCTTAGTCTACCGCGCGCTCAAGCCCGTCCACTGGAGCGTGGACAACCAGACTGCGCTCGCCGAGGCCGAGCTGGAGTACGAAGACCGCGAGGACCTGAGCGTCTACGTCGATTTCGAGGCCGAGAGCGCGGACGCCGTCTACGACGCATTCGGCCTGACCGATCTGTCCGAGGATGAAGGCGAGGATGACGAGGAGACGGAAGAGACCGACGAGAACGAAGAACTCGGCCGCCCCACCCAGCGCCCCAGTTTCATGATCTGGACCACGACGCCGTGGACGCTGCCGGCGAATCTCGCGGTCGCCGTGAATCCCAAGTTCGAGTACGCCCTGGTCAAGGTCGACGGCAACGTGACGGTTCTGGCCGCCGCGGCGGTCGAGCGCGTCACCAAGGCCGCCAAGTCCGAGGACGTGACGGTGCTCGCCACGACGACCGGCGACAAACTAGTGGGTCTGCGCTACCGCCATCCGTTCGTCGACGCATCCGTTCACAACCTTCGAACAGAGGGTGAGATGTCGACTCTGGATGTGAATGGTCCGGTGTTCACCATCGTTGCTGCCGAGTACGTCACCCTCGAAGACGGCACCGGACTCGTCCACACCGCCCCCGGCCACGGCACCGAGGACTATCAGACCGGCCTGCGCGAGCGCCTGCCGATCTACTGCCCCGTCCGCGCCGACGGCACCTACGACGACTCCGTCCCCGCATGGCTCCGCGGCAAGTCGATCTGGAAGGCCAACGCCGAGGTCGCCGAGCATCTGCGTCAGAGCGGCCACATGTTCTTCGACCACGTCTTCACGCACAGTTATCCGCACGACTGGCGGAGCAAGGGTCCGGTCATCTTCCGCTGCACCGAGCAGTGGTTCGTCGCCGTCGATGGCGGTGGCGGCGGTGCAACCAAACGCAACCTGCGCGAGATGGCACTTCACGCCATCAACCGCGACAGCAACCCCGAGGCCGTTGAGTTCGTTCCCGAGTGGGGCCGTAACCGCATGCGCGGCATGCTCGAAGCAAGGCCCGACTGGTGCATCTCGCGTCAGCGCGCGTGGGGCTTGCCCATACCGGCCTTCTTTGTGCCCGACTCGAACGGCTATCGCCCCGGCTTCTGTCTCATGACGTCGGCCAGCGTCCGCGCGGTCGCCAAAGTCTTCCGTGAGACGGGCTCCGACGCCTGGTTCACGCTTGGCCCCGCAGATCTACTGAAGTACTACAACCCCGATGCCGACCGCGAGCTTCCGAAGGACTTCGCAAACTGGATGCGTGACGCTCTGCCCACCCTCACCAAAGGCAGCGACATCCTCGACGTCTGGTTCGAGTCCGGTTCGAGCTGGAACGCCGTCATGCGCGAACGCGGCATGGCCCACACCGACCGGCCCTACTTCGTCGATCTCTACCTCGAAGGCTCCGACCAGCACCGCGGCTGGTTCCAGCTCTCGCTTCTGCCCGCCCTCGGCGCCACCGGCAAGACGCCCTTCCACACACTCCTCACGCACGGCTTCATGGTCGCCAAGGACGGTCGCAAGCTCAGCAAGAGCCAGGGAGACAGCGTCGACGACCTCTTCCAGAAGTACGGCGCGGACGTTATGCGATGGTGGGTCTGCTCGCTCAGCTACGACAATGACGTCAAAGTCGACAGTTCCTTCTTCGAACTCGCCGGCGAGAGTTACCGCAAAGTGCGGAACACGCTCCGCTTCATGCTCAGCAACCTCGACGACTTCACCCCCTCCTGCGACGGCAAGGCCGGGCACTGCGTCGACGCCAAGGACTTCGCGCCCACCTCCCTCGACGCCTGGGTGCTCGCCGAGTACGACCGCCTCGCGGCGGAAGTGATCCGGTCCTACGAGACCTACGAATTCGCCCGCGCCCACGAGCTCATCTACGAGTTCTGCAACCGCACGCTCAGCGCAGTGTACCTCGCCGCGGTCAAAGACCGCCTCTACTGCGACAAGTCCGACTCGCCGCGCCGGCGTCGCACGCAGACCGCCCTTTGGGACCTGACCGACGGGCTCTGCCGGCTGCTCGCGCCGGTGCTCGTGCACACCGCCGATGAGGCGCACCGCGCGCTGCGCAAGGTCGACCCCAAGGACGCCGACGCCTGCGTCCATCTCAAGACCTTCATCACCTCCTTCGGCGTTAAGGCCGACGACGCCTGGCCCGTCGCGATGAACGCGATCGAGTCCGCCCGCCTGGTGCTCGAGCAGGCCAAGGCCGATCTCGGCGTCAAGGACCCGCTCGACGCGGGCGTCATCCTGGCCGATCCTGATGGCAGGCTCGCCCGATTCGACCCGACCGACCTGGCCGACCTGCTCGGCGTCAGCCGCGTTGAACTCGATCCCAAGACCGACAAGGCCCGCGTGCTCGATCTACGCGACCAACCCCAGTGCGAGCGAAGTTGGAAGCGCGACGGCACCGTCCGACAACGCTCCGACGGCGGGATGCTCTCCGACCGTGACGCTGAGGCGATCGGGATGGCCTGAGCCGCGAAGCCGAATGACTGGGCATCGTCCTGCGATGATGCTGCGTGCGGGGCGAGCCTTGCGCGGCGGCGTCATGGGCGGTCGCTCGCTCGTTATCGGCCCGCGAAGTCGCACACTCCGCCATCGCGTGATGCCGGTTCGCCACCTCTCGGTTGAGCCCGGCATGGACTGCGTCGATACCAGACGTGATGTACTCCGGAGGCAACGAACAACCCCCGACCCCACCGTCTCCCGCACCCTCGCCGGGCAACGGCCCCCGTCAACCGGTGCTTCGTCGAACCGTTGTGCGTCCCGGCGCCGTGGTTGACGGGCTTGATTCGGCCTTCGTAACCGACCGGCTCTCAGCGCTCACACACGAACTGGCGAACTTGCTCGACGGGTCATTGCGCTGCGTCAGCCTCGCCAGGCGGGAGGCGGTTCGCACCGCGCACGCGGGTGCCGGCGCTGTTTCGCCCGAACGGTTTGTGCTGCCGAACGCACAGAACGAGCGATCGGAAGAGCCCGACCTCGACCTGATCCGGCGTCACCTCGAGACCGTTCACGTGGCGCTCGTACAGATGTCGCAACTGGTTCGCTCATCCATGTCCGGCTTTACGCCGGGCCTCATGGCGCCGGTGAACTTGAGCCTCGGCTCCTGCGGCTCGCTCGCCGACGCCGTGCGGCACGCCGTAGACGTCATGCAGCCGCTTGCAAACGATCAGCACATCCGGCTGGTGTGCGACGTCGACCATCGGCTCGGCGAGATTCCGGCCGGCCCGGTCTACACAGTCGTGAGCAGCGGGGTTCGCAACGCCATCGAGTCGATCCAGCGTGCGAGCGGTGCAAGCATGAGTGAGGCTGGCTCTGCGCACCGTGGTGCGGGAGCGGGTGAGGGCGAACGCGGTGTCGTGCACGTGCTGGCCCGACTCGACGACGGAGTTACGCCCGAACAGGTGCTGATCGAGATTCTGGACGACGGTGAAGGACCGATCCGTGGCGCGGACGGGAGCACGGACCAGCTCTTTGAGTTCGGCGTTTCGACCAAGCCTCGCGGCACCGGCATCGGCCTGGCGGTGACCCGTGACGTCATCCACGAACTCGGCGGGAGTGTCACCCTTCGTCGGAGGCGACGTGACGAAACACGCGCGAACGACCATGACGACCCGGCAAGACCCGGAGCGGTGCTGGCGGTGCGCTTCCCGTGTCCGCCGGCCGTCAGCGGCGACGCCGACACGGGCGATGCGAACATCGGTTGATCGTGCATTGAACGACGGGTGAGCACGCAAAGGACGGAGCGAGCAGGTGTCCCAGAAGCGCAACCGCATCCTGGTGGTGGACGACGACCCGATCGCGGCCGAGTCGCTCGCAGAGTTCCTCGACGGTGAGGGATTTGACCCAACAATCGCCTGCAACGGCGCAGAGGGTCTCGCACGCATCGAAGGCACCGGCCGCGAGTCGTCATCGGGTGACGAGCGCGGCTTCGCCGTGGCGCTCTGCGATGTGTCAATGCCGGTGATGGGTGGAGTCGAATTCCTGCGGCACGCGGCGAAGAAGCATCCGGCGGTTGCGGTTGTCATGCTGACGGGCTATGGCACGATCGAGAGCGCTGTCGAGGCAGTGCGTCTGGGTGCCGTGGACTTTCTGACCAAGCCTGTCGTGGATCAGGAGCTGCGGATCGCGCTTCAGCGAGCGATGCGACACCACACGCTCATGGCCGAGAACCGCGAACTCAAGGCCCGCATTGACGAGCGCTTCGGCCTCGACCAGGTTGTCGGCAGCGACCCGCGGATGTCCAAGACGCTCGACCTCGTCCGTGCGGTCGCCCCGAGCAAGACGACGGTGCTGATGACCGGTGAGAGTGGAACGGGCAAGAGCCTGATCGCGCAGGCCATCCACCAACTCAGCCCTCGCGCCAATAAGCCGTTCGTACAGCTCTCTTGCGGCAGCATTCCCGAGACGCTGCTGGAAAGCGAGTTGTTCGGCCACGTCAAGGGAGCGTTCACCGGCGCGCACGCGGACAAGGTCGGGAGGTTCCTCGCGGCGGACGGCGGAACGATCTTCCTTGACGAGATCAACTCGGCCTCGGCGGCGATGCAGTTGAAACTGCTTCGCGTGCTGCAGGAGAGGAAGTTCGAGCCCGTCGGTTCTTCACAGACGACCGAGGTTGACGTCCGCGTGATCCTGGCGACCAACCGACCGCTGGAGGACCTGGTTCGGTCGGGTGAATTTCGGCAGGACCTCTACTACCGCATCAACGTGGTGCAGATCGCGCTGCCTTCGCTACGCGAGCGTCTGGGAGACGTTCCCGTTCTGGCCGCTCACTTCCTGACCAAGCACGCCGCTGCGCTCGGTCGGCAGATCACCGGCTTCTCTCCGGAAGCCATGGGGCTGCTTCAGAAGTATGGCTACCCGGGAAACGTGCGTGAACTGGAGAACATCGTGGAGCGTGCGGCGGTGCTGGCAACGCGTCCGACGATCGGCGTCGAAGACCTGCCCGAACACGTAGCCCGTGAGATGGCGAGCCCGCGCAGCGATGCGCCATTGCCGACAACAAGCCCCGATCAGCGTGCCGCTGAATTGGACTCAGATGTCGGAGCGTATATACCGATGTCGCTCGAACAGGCGCTTCTTGAACCTGAGCGGCGGGTAATCCTGCGGGCGCTTCGTGCTAACAACTGGAACCGGCAGAAGACGGCGGATGACCTCCAGATCAACCGCACAACGCTGTACAAGAAGATGAAATTGCTCGGCATCGAACTCGGTGGCGAGCGCATGGCCGGCTGATCCACGGCTTTCGGCTCTTGGGCCTGCCGAGCGCGCGGCATGGGAGTCGGCACAACCCAGCGTGATGTCGTGTCGACGGGAACAGCGCCGGTTCTCAGGCGTGCTCGAAGATCGTCTGCGTTCGGAGCACCAGGCCGCTCTGCTCGATCAAGTGATACGACTGACAGTGCACTTCGCGGCTGAGTTTCTGGATGTCCACGAGCGAGAGGTTGCCGGGACCGCGAGCGGCACGATGGCGTGACGACCCGTTCGTCGTCCATCCGTTTCCTCCGGCTCGCCCGCCCAATTCCGCTCCGTTCATGTAGGGCTGACCGTTCAAGCCGGCCGACACTCCGCACGATCCGTTCAGACCATCGTGCATGGGCCTGATCGCGGTTCGGTCCGAATCCGACCATGCGTAAACCAATGCCCCGGTTTCCTTGGCGAATTGGGTCATCTCGTCGTACGTTGCGCTGTACAGATTCTCGCTCAGCGTCTCGGTCTGAACGCTGACGATGTACGTCACTCGCTCGGCGACGAACCGATGCTCGAACTCGTGCTCGCCCGAACAGGGGAAGCCGGTCACCGCCCCTTCAACAGGGAGTCGGTCGTCGCTATCGGTCACGAGTTCGCAACAGCAGAAAGTGCCGTGCTTGAACCTTGCGACATGGCCGCCGGGGGTAAGCCAGACTTCGAGCTCATAGTCGTTGTGCCGGACGACACGCCGGGCTTTGAGCGCGAAGAGTTCCGGATGGAGCGCTTTGCGGTAAAGAAAAGTCTGGTGCGCCAATTGTCCGCTGGCGCTGCCCGGAACGTTCATAGTGAATCCTCAGAACCGAATTCCCGCTCGAATCAGGCCGCTTTCGCACGAACTCGGCACTTGCCCGCCTCCCTACCGCCCGCCTTTGACAGCCGAGCCACTCACAGCACCCGACACCGTCAACGAACTCGATGAGTCGATCCGACTCCTATCGACCTTTCAACTCATCGCACGCGATTGCGAATTTCGTGTAAGGGCGGCATTCTTCCGGAAGTATGAGGGGATCGCAAGAGGAATCTGAGAACGACACACCACATCCTCTCGCTTCCGACAAGTTACTCACCCACGAGATGTAGTGTCACCCCCGATGTGGGGGCTTTGTGGCCTAGCGAACCGCCTCAGTGGCGGGGCATCGAACCGGGACCGCCGTTCGTCTCGCAGCGGATGCACCGACCACCATGCTTCCTCCGCTCCCTTTCGCGTCACGGTAACTCAGCAGCTCGCCACCCAAACTCGAGCGCGCACTCGCAGAATCGGCCGGTGGCGCAGCGGTGCACAATTCGTGGATCGCCACGCGGAAGAACGCGCATGGGCCAACCGGACTTCGGACGATTCAGTTTCCGGACCGACCGATGTCACCTTCGAGAAACCCAGAAGGCGTGACGTGTTCGCCACCACCGATCAAACGTCGCGAGATTGCCTCGACCGACGTAGGCTTGCGGCAGTATCAGTGGTTGTGCACCATCACTCGCGATCGTGCCGCGGAGATCGGACTATCACAGGAGTTGCCATGTTCGGTTCCCGTCTCGTCGACTCACGATCCGGTCGCTTGGCGACGATGGCGGTGGTCGCGGTTGCGATCTTCTCCCTCGCGATCCTTGAAGGACCTGCCCAGGCTCAGGCGAAGACCGAACCGTACATTCGGGTTGTTGATGAGGACGGCGGGCGGATTGTCCGATTGCAGACCGCTGCGCGACGTTTCGAGCATCCCGGTGGAGGCCCCGTGCTGCACCTGGTTGCAGCGGTGCACATAGGGGACCGATCGTTCTACCGTGCCTTGCAGGCCTCACTCGACTCGAAGGACGTGGTGCTGTTCGAAGGGGTGCGCCCGCCGGGCACGGGGCTGTTCGACCCGAAAGGCGACTTGAGTGATGAGGCGCGTCGGATCGCGACTCTGGATCGCCTTCGGATTCTTGCCGCCGCGGTCGATCATGTGCGCCGTCGTGAGGGCTCGTACCCGGCATCGCTCGCCGAACTGCCGGAGATGCTCGG
Source organism: Phycisphaeraceae bacterium (assembly GCA_019636535.1). GTDB lineage: Bacteria > Planctomycetota > Phycisphaerae > Phycisphaerales > UBA1924 > JAHBK01. The sequence goes on from JAHBXK010000010.1 coordinate 69,756, forward strand.
CGATCGTGCCGGTCCGTTCGTACGCGATCTGCTGACCGACGGTTGGGGAAACGCGATCCAGTATCGACCGGCCGACGTTGAGCACGAAGCTGGGATGGATCTGTGGTCCTACGGCGCCGATGGTCGAGTCGGTGGCGAAGGCGCAAACGAAGACCTTCACCTGTCGCGTCTCGACATGGTCGACGATGCTCGCTTTCAGGCGTGGATTGCGGCGACCGCTGATCCGGACGGCAAGGACGGCGGGATACAGCAACAACTCGCTCGGGCGCTCGGCCTGACGTTCCAGCTCGACGAGATGGACCACTCCAAGCCGAACTGGAGGAGTTCGGACATGTCGATGGACCAGTTGCAGCAGCGTATGCGTGAATCCGGCGCTGACGGCGCGGGTCTGTTCGGGATGATGGCGGGCAACTCGATCACCGGCCGTCTCGCCGGCTTAGTGCTGGGAATGATCGGCTCGAGCAAGAGCCTCGGAACGATCGTCAAAATCGCGATGCTCGACATGCTGTCGGAGTCAGACCGGATCCTCGAAGCACAGGCCGGAGACATGGCCAAGCTCATGGAGATCATACTGCATGATCGAAACGAGGTGGTGCTGAGTGATCTCGGCCGGATCCTTCGGGACGAGCCGGAGCACAAGAGCATCGCGATCATTTACGGCGGCGGGCACATGCCCGGTCTGGAGCTGGGCGTGCGGGTACTCGGGTTCGAGTCTGTCGCGGACGTCTGGCTCAACGCCATCACCGTTGATACGCGCGACAGCGGCATGAGCGTGCGCGAGGTGAACGCGATGCGGGCGCAGATCCGGCGATCGATGGAGTCGGCGATGAAGGCCCCACAGCGACCGAGCCGACGGCCGCGCGCCGGCGAACCGAACACGCCGGCTCCATCCGGCGGTTCATCCGAGTAACTCTGTCGAGCGTTTCGTGCACCACCGCGCTTCGCTCACCAGTCCAACGGCTCGCGCCAAGATTTGGTGAGCGACCCAACAGACCACTCGGACCTGCCGAGTGTCAGCATGCCGGAGTCGTTCGACCGGCCAATGACGCGGAAATGAAGGCCGGGAGTGGATTCGACGATCGTTCGGACATTCTGTCGCACGATCGCGGCGTCTTCGATCTCAAGAACGTACGTGCTCGCGGGCTCGGCGAACCAGACGGCGGAGTCACCCATGTCGTCGTCGAGCACGGCGCCGATCGGCGAATCGGAGGTCGAACCGGCGATCAGCATCTCGGCCAGCGCGACGAGCAACCCACCCTCCGACACGTCGTGTGCGCTGCGAACAAGACCACCGGAGATCAGCCTGTGCATTGCCCGAGCCGCGGCCGGGCCCGACTTCAAGTCGACAACCGTCTGAGGGCACTCGCAATCACCACCACATCCGAACACTTGGGCGTAGATCGTCCCCCAAAGGTATAGATCGTCCGCCGCGAATCGCGGTGAACCCGAAACGACCGCAAGCAGACTTCCCGGGCGCTTCACGTCCATCGTCACGCAGCGCGCAACATCGGGGACGATCGCGATGCCGGTGATCAGCAACGTCGGTGGGATCTCGATGGTCGTAGACGTGCCGTCGTCATGCGTCAGCGTGAGTTGGTTGTTGAGCGAGTCCTTGCCCGACACGAAGGGCGCTCGATATGCCTTGGCACCGTCATAACAACCTTCCGCAGCACGAACGAGCGACCCGAGGTTCTCCGGCTTCTTGCAACTCGGCCAGCAGAAATTATCCAGAATCGCCACACGGTCCGGGTCCGCACCAACGCAGACGAGGTTCCGCACGCACTCGTCGATCGCGGCGAGCGTCATCGCGTACGGATCGCCACCGATGCCGGGGTCACCCAGCGGAGTTTGCAACCCGCACGCCACGGCCAGCCCGCGTGAGGCGCCCGCAACGGGGCAGATCACGCTCGCATCACCGGGCCCTCTTCCGGCCGGCCCGACGAGCGGTTTGATCACGCTTGCGCCACGGACTTCATGGTCGTACTGCTGGACGATCCAGTGCTTGCTGGCGATGTTGGGATGGCCGAGCAATCGCGGCAGGGCCTCACGGATCGAGGGGGCGGCAGCGGCCGCTGATCCACGGTGGCTTGATCTCGATGAATTGCCAGCCGCTCGTACCGGCGAGGGCTCGGACTCGACGGACTGCTTCTGCGACCACAGCGCCTCACGGTGGGGTGTGGGGATCCCGTCGTGCAGGAACCGCATGCTCAACCGACCGACCTCGATTCCCTTGAACAACAGCTGGAGGTCGGGGTTGTCGGCGGTTGAGCCCTCGGGCGCACGGAACTCGCCGAGCACGGCGAGTTCGACGCCCTCTTCCGCGCAGATGCGCTCGAGGGCGCAGAGATTGGAGGATGGCACCGAGAGCACCATTCGTTCCTGCGCTTCGCTGATCCAGACCTCGGTGTAACTTAGCCCGGGGTATTTGAGCGGTGCGCGTTCGAGGTGGACGACAGCGCCGACACTCTTGCCGAGTTCACCAACGGCGCTGGAAAACCCACCCGCACCACAGTCGGTGAGCCCGCTGTAGAGGGGCTCGGGCTGATCGTCGCGTGCGCGGAGAATGGCGTCGAGCACGCGCTTCTCGGTGATGGCGTTGCCGATCTGCACGGCATGAGAAAATTCATCGGCGGCGGTGTGCTCGAGTTCGGCGCTGCTGAACGTTGCACCGTGGATGCCGTCCCGTCCCGTGCGTCCGCCGAGAGCGACGATCAGGTCGCCGCGTTGCACGCAACCCTTGACGCGGTTGCGCGGCATCACGCCGATGCAGCCGCAAAACACGAGCGGATTGCCGATGTAGCGGTTGTCAAATGAAACGGCTCCGGAGATCGTGGGAATTCCCATCCGATTCCCGTAGTCGCGCACGCCCGCCACCACTTGTGTGAGCACACGGCGCGGATGGAGCGTGCCCGGCGGAAGCGCCGCCGGGCCGTCCGACTCACAGAACCACGGATCAACACCCTGCGCGAAGCGCTGTCGCTCTGTGCGAGTCCAGCCGGTGCGCTCCTCCCACTGCCCCGGGTGCGCCACACAGAAGACGTCGGTGTTGGCGATGGGTCGGGCACCCAAACCCGTGCCGATGACGTCGCGGATGCAACCGCCCGCGCCCGTTGCGGCACCGCCGTAGGGCTCGATAGCCGAGGGGTGGTTGTGGGTCTCGACCTTGATGCAGACGGCGGTCTGGTCGTCGAAGGCGATCACGCCGGAGTTGTCGTTGAATACGCTGAGAGTCCAGTCCACGCCCTCGCTGATCAGTTCGTGTGTTGCCGCGGCGACGGTGCTCTTGAGAAGGTTGTGGATGGTGACCGAACCGTCGGCGTTCAGCGTGTGCCCCGGCCGACCGCGCCACTTCAGCACGTCCTTCGAGATACCGGATTGGCCTTCAGTATCACGGTACACGACGGTGCTCTTGAGCGTCTTGTGGACGCAGTGTTCACTCCACGTTTGTGCAAGCGTCTCGAGTTCCACGTCGGTGGGGTCGCGGCCGATGCGGCGGTATTCGTCGCGGATGGCTCGCATCTCGTCGAGGGAGAGGAACAGGTGGCCGTCGCGGGAGAGGCGGTTCAGTCCGGCATCATCGAGCCCTCGAACGGAAATGTGCACGACTGAATGCTCGTGGGGCACGACGCGCGGAAACGTCACCGGCTGGAACGGACCTCGAACCACGCGGTGGATGACCGGATTGGCCAGCAGACGGGCAGCCAAGTCCGCAGCGGCATCGTCGACGCCCGCACCAATCGATCGACCGTGCTCGGGCTCGGCCATGCGCAGGTCGTATCGCCAACCCGTTGCAACCTCGATTGGCACGGCGTGATCCAACCCCAGCAGCTCGACGATCGACGATCGAACGGAAAGGGCCACCGGGTCCATGACTCCGGGAAGCGGGTGCACCTCGACCACGCTCGAACCGGGAACGGACTCACCCGCGTCGATGTTCCACTCTTCGGTGATCGGATCGGTCAGCAGTGCAGTGGCGATCCGCTCGATCTGCAGCCTGTCCAGGTCGGCTTCGATCAGATATACGCGCGTTGCGGTGCACGAGCGCACGGCCACTCTCATCGCCGCGGCATCGCGGACGACCGAAGCGCCGATCGGATCAGCCCGGCCCGGCGCGGGGCGGACTTCGATGCGCACGACGTGCGAGCAAAGTCCCGTCGCACCGGCCGTGCTGGGAACGGCGTGGGGAGCGGCAGGCGGCGGCTCGGAAGCGTGAGCGGAGGCGGGACGGGACATATGCGATCGTAAGCGCGAGCGGCTGAGGCGACCGATACACTGGCCGCGCGTGTCGAAAGCCCGATCGAACAACTCCGACGATGACCCGAAGCCGAAGGTCATGCTCTACACAGACGGCGCCTGCTCGGGGAACCCGGGCCCGGGCGGTTGGGCGTACGTGCTGCGCCATCCGGCGAGCGGGAAGGAGGTCGAGCGTTCGGGTGGCGAAAGGATGACCACGAACAACCGGATGGAGTTGATGGCCGTGATCCGCGGGTTGGAGGCGCTGACGCGATCGAGCGCGGTGGAGCTGTACTCGGACAGCCAGTATGTGCTGAAGGGGCTGAGAGAGTGGCTTAAGGGGTGGAAGGCCAAGGGGTGGAGGACCGCGAACAAGCAGCCGGTGAAGAATCAGGACCTGTGGATGGAGCTGGACGCGCTCACGGCCAAGCACGCAGTGACTTTCCATTGGATCCGCGGTCACACGGGGCACCCGGAGAACGAGCGGTGCGATCGGTTGGCGGTTGCGGAGATCGAACGAATTCGGTCGTAGCCGCTGTAATTGGCGGCATGACGAACGTCAACCGCCGTCAGCCGCCCTATCTTCAGCGCCGCTTGCGAGTTATCAAGCGGGCGTGGGAACCGCTCCGGGGGGCAGGTCGGGACCAGGTTCTTCAGTCTTGTCGGCGGGTCTCCCAGGCACCGCAGCGCTGCGCTTGGCCTCGGCAGCGAGCAGGTCGGCGACGGTGGGCCTGGTGAGCGTCTCGCCGCGCACGAGGCGAAAGACCTCGTCGGCGCTGAGGGTCTCGTGCTTGACGAGCGCATCGGCCACGGCGACGACCTTCTCCCAGTTGGCGGTGAGGATGCGGTCGGCGTCGCGGTAGGCCTCGTCGACGATTCGGCGGATCTCTTCGTCGATGACGCGAGCGGTCTCCTGCGAGTAGTCCTTCTCGGGGAGGTACATCTCGCGGGTGTCGGCGCCCGTGTAGCGGATGAAGCCGAGTTTGGGGGACATGCCCCACTCCAAGACCATGGTGCGAGCGATCTGGGTGGCCTGGGAGATATCGGCCGACGCGCCGCTTGAGGTGTCCTCCATAGCGCGGGCCTCGGCGATGCGCCCGCCGCACAGGACGCGAAGGGTGGCGTTGAGCCACTTGGCGCTGTAGCCCATGCGGTCCTTGGTGGGGAGGCTGAAGGTGGCGCCGCCGGCGTCGCCTCTCGCGATGATGGTGACCTTGTGCAGCGGGTCGGCATCGGGGAGGAGTGCCTGGAGGACGGCGTGACCGGCCTCGTGGAATGCAACGAGTTTGTTCTCGTCCTTCTCGCGGACGCGCGACTTCTTGGCTCGGCCGAACTTGACCTTGTCGCGGGCCTCCTCGAGATCGTCCTGCTCGATGAAATCCTTATTGTGGAGGGTGGCGGCAATGGCGGCCTCGTTGATCAGCGCGGCCAGATCTGCACCCGAGAACATGGGCGTAGCCCGAGCGATCCGCTCCAGATCGACCACGGGGCCGAGTTTCACCTTCTTGGCATGCACGCGCAAAATCTCGAGACGACCCCGCACATCCGGGCGGGGAACGGTGATCTGGCGGTCGAACCGGCCAGGTCGGGTGAGGGCCGGGTCCAGCACGTCGGCACGGTTTGTCGCGGCGATGACGATCACGCCGTCGGCAGAATTGAAGCCGTCCATCTCGACGAGAATGGCGTTGAGCGTCTGCTCACGCTCGTCGTGGCCGCCCGTCGTAAATCCGCCGCCACGGCGCCGACCGACCGCATCGATCTCGTCGAGGAAGATGATGCAGGGGGAGGAATCCTTTGCTTGCTTGAAGAGGTCTCGCACACGGCTGGCGCCTACACCCACGAACATCTCGACGAAGTCCGAGCCGGAAATCGAGAAGAAGGGAACGTCCGCCTCACCCGCGATGGCCTTGGCGAGCAGGGTCTTTCCACAGCCGGGCTCGCCGATGAGCAGCACGCCACGGGGGATGCGACCACCGAGCCGCATGAACTTCTTGGGGTTCTTGAGGAACTCGATGATCTCGGTCACTTCCTCCTTGGCCTCGTCGATACCGGCGACGTCGGAGAACGTGACGTTGGTCATTTCCTTCGTGAGCGTGCGATGGCGGCTCTTGCCGAAGCTGCCGAGCATGCCACCACCACCGCCGGCGGCGCTGCGCAGGCCGCGCGAAATCAGGAACCAGAGCAGCAGAATGAGCAGCGCAAACGGCAGCAGCGAGAAGAGCAGGCCCTGCCAGATCGACGACGGGGCTTCCTTGAAACGCCCACCCGTGAGTTCGTCCAACTGCTTGACGTAGAACTCCTTGGTGTTCGGCGAGATCTGCACCTCGACCGAACGAACCGAGCCGTCGGTCCCCGGCACGCTCTTGGCCTTGGCAAGGATGACCGAATCTCGCACGACGATCGTGCCGTCGATCACGTCCTTGCTCTGGTGAAGGTTGCGAAACTCGCTCCACGAGATCTGACGTGCCCTGCCGGAGGTCGAGGTCATCACGACCATGACCGTTAGAAGCAGGCCGAGCAAGAGCAAGATCGAGAAGAGGTTGCGGGCTTGCTTCGGCCCGCCGGGACCTGCCCCGCCCCCACCACCACCCGGTCCACCGCCCTGTCCGGTGGGACCGTCGGGGCCACCGCGACCCCTTCCGGTTGACTCCGAACCATCTCCTCCCGCGCCTCCGCGGCTCGTGCCGTCGTCTTCCTTTCGCATCATCCTCACAAGCATGTCATTCCGGTTTTGGCCGATCGTAGATTCGGATCGGATGCAGTTCGCTTCTGTTCGCTCCACATTTGCCAACACTTCGCCGCGATCCAAGGCCGGGTTGGCCCGAGGACGCGCGACATACGGTCAACCAGAGAATCTACGTCGGGGCACGGTCGTCGGATCGCCCCGCCGCAATCTGTTTCCCCTCGTTCGAGTAGGCCGAGATCGGCGAACAGAGATAGTCTCTTCGATCGACCGGTTGAGGGGGGCAGGATAGCAAGTCGCCTCCCCAGACAAGGGCGGGGATCGGCATGATCACACTGCCGATGCCGATCAGCCGACCTGTCAACTTGTAGCGGCCCGGTTCAGTTACCAGTTGGAACGCAACTCGTTCACCAGGTCCTTTGCCAGACGCTGCACGACCGCGTTCTCACCGACTTCAAGCCGCTCCCCGACCGGTTGAACCGGGACAAAGACGTCCGTCGTCTGGACATTCCTCCGACCGACGATCGTCTTGCCGGTCCGGACATCGCGGAGTGTGAAGTCGACCGTGACATTAACAGCCTGTTCCTGCACGACGCCGGAATCGCGTTGTTGGCTCAGTCTGCGCAGCGTTGCACGGGTCACCCGGCCTTCGAGCACGGCGTCTGCCGCGCCCTCGCTCGTCACACGCCACGGGGTGGTCCGCTGAATCTCCTTCACGACGGCGTCCGTGACTTCGAACTCCACACCCTTGGCGAATGTGTCGTTCTGAAACATCGGTACATGAACGGCGGTGACACTTCGATCAAAGGAGGACTCGAACGAGTACCCCTTGGTCGGATCGGCGGAGCAGCCTCCCACCGCAGCCACGATCAAGCCAAAGACCATCGCTGTCCAAGTCATCACGATTGGCGAGCGTGTGGCCGAGAATCGGCCGTCGAACAGACATAGCGCGAGAGATTGGCTCATCTGGCCACCTCACCCTCTGCTCCGGTCCCCGTAGCAACACCCGCCTCTCGATCGGGATCGAGCGTCACAGCCGGATCTGCCGGGGCTGTGTCGTCGGGCTGCACTTGGGTCGTTCTCGGCAATGCCGCCTCTCGCGCGGGTTCCATCCAGCCTCGCTGTTGCAGGAACTCCAGCGCACGCACCGCGGCGGCGGTTCTCGGGCGCTCTCGCACGAGACGCCGGAGCACGTAGCGTGCCGCCACTTCGTCCCCTTGCGCCAGATACCAGCGGGCAGATTCGTACAACTCCGCCGCGGCGGACTCGTCGATGCGCGAAAGGAGCGCTTCGTCCAATCCGGCCTCGGAAGCCTTCGCCGGATACATGTTCCGGAATCGGCGGATCAGAACCTGGGAGTCGAGAAGCGATGAGCCGTCATACTTCGGGCCTTTGTACCGCGCGATCGTCGCGTACACGCGCCGCTGCATCGCCTTCTGGTGATATTGCGAGTTGGGATAGTTGCGAAGGAACAGGTCGTACGCCTCCGCGGCGAGTTTCAGATCGCGGATGCGGTAATAGTGGTCGGCCAGTTCAATGCCCGCACGCTCGGCCAGCCGCGAGCCCGGCATGCGTTCCTGCACACGGATGAGCAGTTCTTCACCGATATCGGAGGCATCGACGATGCGCATGCCGAGGAACGTGCGCCTGTAGCCGTTCACGTAGCGAACACCGATGTCCAATTCTCGCTCAACCGCCGTAACGAACGCCGAGGAACCCGTGAACTCCTTGATGACACGCTCATAGTCGTACAGCGCGTTGTACTCATCGCCCAGCATCGTCAACGAGTCGCCGCGGAGCACCAGCGCGTCCGGCAGCCAGGGGGATCCCGTTCGCTCGTTCTGGCGGATCCACGAATCGAGCATCGTCCGCGCCTGCGCGGGCCGATCCTCCGCAAGAAACCTGCGGGCTTGCGCGATGATCGCCTCGTCGCTGTCCGGCGCGGGAGCGTCGGTCTGCACCCAGGAACCGTCGGTGCCGAGCGTGAACTCGTTGGACTGTGCGAAGGCCGGCTGACTTGAAATGGACGCTGTCAAGGCCAACGTGCCGAGCAGGAGCGTCCGATGCGAGCGGGCTGTCAGGGCTTTGGACAGAGAGCGGAGCATGGCCAAGAGGATACCGGCTCCACACCTTCCCCGCCCGAGGCCCTCTAACCGCGGCTTATCCTCTTCACAACAGTGGAACTGACCCCGCTCAGACAGTTTGTGGAACTGGCCCGGACGGGCCACATGACGCGTGCGGCGTCGGCGCTGGGCGTTACGCAGCCAGCACTCTCGGCCATGTTGAAGAAGTTGGAGGGGGAGTTGGGGGCGCCGCTGATGCTGCGGGTCGGCCGGAGGCTCGAACTGACGGACGCCGGGCGAGCCTTCCACGAACACGCGCGTGCGGTGGTGTTGGGAGCCGATCGCGCTGCGCAGGCAGTACGGGAGGTGATGGGGCTGGAGCACGGGTCGATCCGGATCGGCGGCGGCGCCACGGCAATCACATATCTGCTGCCGCCGGTGATCTCGGCGATGCGGGCGGAGCACCCGGGGCTTCGGTTCTACTTGCGTGAGGCGGGGAGCGCAGCGGTAGCGGCGGCGGTGATCGAGGGGGAGTTGGATCTGGGCATCGTGACGCTGCCGGTCAAATCGGCGCAGGCGGACGCGCTGGTGCGTGTGCCGCTGGTGGAAGACGAGATGCGGCTGATCCTGCCGGTGACCGGGAGAGGGAACGGCGTGCGCGGCGGGTCGAAGTCGCCCCCAGCGATCGGCGGGTTGGACAGGCTCTCGGCGGGTGTCGGGAAGGACGGTACGAAGTCGCGCGGGTTCGCGTGGAAGGACCTGGAGGGTGTGCCGATCGTGGCGTTCGAGCACGGCACGGCGGTTCGCGAAGTGATCGACCGAGCGTCGCAGGCGGCGGGAGTCGCGCTGGACGTGGTGATGGAGTTGCGTTCGATCGAGAGCATCAAGCAGATGGTGGCGGCGGGGATCGGCGTGGGGTTTGTGTCGCGGTTCGCGCTGGACGAGGGGGAGGGACTGCCGTGCCGGGAGCGTCGGCTGACGCGACAACTGGCAATTGTGCGGCGGCGAGGACACCAGCCGGGATTGGCGGTGGAGGCATTCGAGCGGATGTTGGCCAGACCGATCGCCCGGGCGCGTTGATTCATAATCTATGATTATTGATTGGCGCATTTCGATCGATTGGATTCATGCGTACCAAGGTGCGATGCTTTGGGTGAGCGTGCGACGCAGACCCACGCATACAAACCGAACGACGCGAGCACGGAACACCGAACCGGAGGAACCGATCATGGCCGCAACCACCAAAGACCCCTTCAACTCCCGCTCGACGCTGACCGTCGGCGGCAAGACGTACGCGTACTACGCACTCGCGGCGCTCGAGAAGCAATTGATCGGCAAGCCGATCGCAACGCTTCCGTTCTCGATTCGTGTGCTGCTGGAGTCCATGCTCCGCAACGTGGACGGGTTCGCCGTGACGGCCGACGACGTGTCGGGGTTCGCGGCGTACGACGCCAAGAACCCCTCGACCGACGAGATCCCGTTCATGCCGGGCCGCGTGGTGCTGCAGGACTTCACGGGCGTGCCGTGCGTGGTGGACCTCGCGTCAATGCGCGACGCGATGAAGCGTCTGGGCGGCGATCCGAACGCGATCAACCCGCTGGTGCCGTGCGATCTGGTGATCGACCATAGCGTGCAGGTGGACGCGTACGGTTCGGGCGCTGCGCTGACGATCAACGCGCAGAAGGAGTTCGAACGGAACACCGAGCGGTACGAGTTTCTGAAGTGGGGGCAGCAGAGCCTGCGGAACTTCCGGTGCGTGCCACCCGCGACGGGGATCGTGCACCAGGTGAATCTGGAGTATCTGTCGCCGGGCGTGCTGACCAAGCAGGTCGGCGGCGAAACGGTTGCGTACCCGGATTCATGCGTGGGGACGGACAGCCACACGACGATGATCAACGGTCTCGGCGTGGTCGGCTGGGGCGTGGGCGGGATCGAGGCCGAAGCGGTGATGCTTGGTCAGCCGTACTCGATGCTCCCGCCGGAGGTGATCGGCTTTAAACTGACCGGGAAACTGCCCGAGGGCGCGACGGCGACCGACTTGGTGCTCACTGTGACGCAGATCCTGCGGGCGCGGGGGGTCGTCGAGAAGTTCGTCGAGTTCTTCGGTCCGGGGATGGCGGCGCTGTCGATCCCCGATCGCGCGACGATCGCGAACATGGCGCCGGAGTACGGCGCGACGATGGGGTTCTTCCCGATCGACCGGCAGACGATCGAGTACCTGAAGTTCACCGGGCGGGAGGAACAAGCGGCGCTGACCGAGGCGTACGCGAAGGCGAACATGCTCTGGCACGACGAAAGGACGCCAGAGCCGACGTTCACGGACGTGATGAAACTGGACCTTTCCACAATTGAGCCGTCGCTGGCGGGGCCGAAGCGGCCGCAGGACCGCGTGCCACTGTCGATGGTGAAGGCCGCATGGCAGAAAGAACTCGTCGACGGGTTCGGCAAGGCCTCCGCGACGGAGAACATCAACCTATCGCGGTGGATCGCCGAGGGGGGCGAGACGGCCGGGAAGACCGCCGCGCCGGCGGGGACGAGCGCTGCGCCCGAGGCCGCCGAGCCAGGGGCGCGCGTGACATTCAATGGTCGGACGTTCCGCCTCACGCACGGCGACGTGGTGATCGCGGCGATCACGAGCTGCACGAACACCTCGAACCCGGACGTGATGATCGCGGCGGGACTGGTGGCGCGTAAGGCTCGGGCGCTGGGCCTGACGAGCAAGCCGTGGGTGAAGACCAGCCTGGCACCGGGCTCGAAGGTGGTGACCGAGTACTTCGACAAGGCCGACCTGACGGCAGACCTGGACGCGATGGGCTTCCAGACGGTCGGGTACGGCTGCACGACGTGCATCGGAAACTCCGGCCCGCTCCCGGACGAGATCGAGGCGGGAATCAAGCAGGGGGACCTGATCGCCGCGAGCGTGCTGAGCGGGAACCGCAACTTCGAGGGCCGCGTGCACCCGGCGGTGAAGGCCAACTACCTGGCCAGCCCGCCGCTTGTGGTGGCCTACGCGATCGCGGGGACGGTCAACATCGATTTCGCGCACGAACCGATCGGCACGGGCAAGGATGGGCGCGAGGTGTTCCTAAAGGACGTCTGGCCGACGCACGCCGAGATCCAGGCCGTAAAGGCCCGGTGCCTGACGCCGGAGCAGTTCAAGAGGCAGTACAGCGTGGTCTTCAAGGCCAACCAGACGTGGAACGCCGTGCCCGTCTCGGAGAGTGAGTTGTACGCGTGGAACGACAAGTCGACGTACATCCAGAATCCGCCGTACTTCGACGGAATGTCGGCGAACCCTCCGGCAGACGGCGTGCCGATGCCCGCGATCCGGGGCGCGCGGGTGCTGGTGCACGTGGGCGACAGCGTGACAACTGACCACATCTCCCCGGCGGGCGACATCGCCGAGGCGAGCCCGGCGGGGCAGTACCTCAAGGGCCTGGGCGTGCCCAGGAGCATGTTCAACTCGTACGGCTCGCGCCGGGGCAACGACCGCGTGATGACGCGCGGCACATTCGCGAACGTGCGCGTGAAGAACAAGATCGCCGAGGAAAACGGCAAGGTCAAGGAGGGGTGGTGGACGCGCGACTTCTCGAAGCCGGGCGGTCCTCTGTCGACCATCTACGACGCCAGCGTGAACTACAAGCAGGCCGGGACGCCGCTGATCGTGCTGGCGGGCAAGGACTACGGCATGGGCTCGAGCCGCGACTGGGCCGCCAAGGGCACGATGCTCCTGGGCGTGAAGGCCGTGATCGCCGAGAGTTTCGAGCGGATCCATCGCTCGAACCTGATCGGGATGGGCGTCCTCCCGCTGACTTTCAAGCCGGGGCAGACCGCGGCGAGCATGGGCCTTTGCGGGACGGACGTGTTCGACGTTGCGTTGCCGGCCGAGTTGACGCCGCGCTGCGAGATCCCCGTGACGGCGACGATCACGCAGGGCGATCGGCAGGGGCAGCAGATCCGGTTCAGCGTCGTGTGCCGGCTGGACAGCGCGGTCGAGATCACGTACTACCGCAACGGCGGCATCCTGCACACGGTGCTTCGGAAGTTACTGAACGAGAGTCGACAGACGGTTGGCGTGTAACCAGTCGCTTCGAGAGCGGAAGTCGCAGTCGCCGAAACTCGGCGTAGACCGTGGCGATTGCAGTCCCAGGCCGCCAGAGCCGCGCGTGAGCGTGTTGTCGCGTTTGGATTGGACACATGACCGAGACCGCCCCTGAATCTCCTGCCCCGATCGCCCGCGACGCACGAGTGGCGCTCGAAACCACGTTGCTCGCGCACGGTGTGCCGCAAGGAGAAGGCTTGGCGTTGGCGCGTCGGCTATCGGAGACGATCTCGAACCGAGGGGCTCGGCCGGTGGTCGTGGGCGTCGTAAAGGGCCGACCACGTCTGGGCATGACCGACGATGAACTCGCGTCATTCTTGGAATCACCGACCGCGGTCCCCAAACTCAATACCTCCAACCTCGGGGTCCACCTCTTCCGTGGTCAGAGCGGGGCCACGACCGTCTCGACGACGATGGAACTCGCCGCACGCGGCGGCATCCATGTCTTTGCCACCGGCGGGCTGGGGGGCATTCACGCCGAGCCGCTTGACCGGGACGTATCCGCCGATCTGACCGCGCTCACACGATTCCCGGTGGTGGTCGTCTGCTCGGGGGTCAAGTCGATCCTTGATGTGCCGGCGACACGGGAGATGCTCGAGACGCTCGGCGTGGCTGTGGTGGGGTTTGAGACCGACGAGTTCCCGTGTTTTTATCTTCGAAAGCACCCCGATGCGCGAGTGAACGCGTGCGACGCAAGGTTCGACGATGTGCAAGAGTTGGCGGCGTTCGCGCGATTCGAACTGGCGCGGACGAACCGGGCGGTGGTCGTGTGCAATGCGATCTCCGCTGAGCACGAGATCGGCGTGGAAGATTGGAATCGCTGGTTGAGCGCTGCCGAGCATCGCGCGGCGGCCGATCCGGCGTCGGCTGGGCGGAACGCGACCCCCGCGGTGCTGAAGGCGCTCCACGAGATCAGCGACGGCGCAACGCTTCGAGCCAACATCGAGTTGGTGCTCTCCAACGCCGATCTGGCGGCACGAATCGCGGTCGCGATGCAGCGATAACCGCACGTAGCGGACGCGAAAGCCCGCGAGCGGCTCTCCCAATACAATGCGACACACATGGAATGGCTCATCACAGGCACCGCGATCGGTCTTGCTCTCGGGGCCATCGGTGCCGGGGCGGCGGTCTGGTGGATTCGCGGCCGGCTGATCGCCACCAAGCAGGAGACCACGATCACGCACACGGTTGCGGAGCGTGTTCGAGCGGTGGGCAAACTGGTTGGCTTGGAAGTGGCCGCCAAGGAGATCGTGACCAAGACCAGCGGGTGGTCGTGGATCCCGCCGCTCTTGCTCAGCCAGGCCCGGCTGGCGATGATCTTCGCGTTCGAGAAGCAGTACTTTGTCGATCTGTCGCGCGTGAAGGAACAGGACGTCACGAGGCTTGACGACGGTCGGTATCGGATCACGCTCCCTCAGGTCGAGGGCTCCCTGCGGCTCTTGGACGTTCAACCGTACGACATCCAGGACGGGCGCATCCTCGGGCTGCTCGACGTGATCCCGATGAACGCCGACCGCCAGCGGCAGTTGATGCTGCAGGCCCAGCAGCAGGCCGCGCAGCTGTACTCGGTGAACGACCCGCGGTATCTCTCCGAGGCCCGAGCGAGCATCGAGCGGCACCTTCGGTCTTTGCTCGGGTTGTTTGATATCCGCGTGGAATTGGTCTGGTCCGGAGATCAGGAAGCGGAGAGCGAGCGTGCCGCCCCGACGCCTGTGAAACAGGGCGCGTGAGTCGGCCCCCTACGATTTCCCCGAATGCCCGCACCCAAAGAACGACAAACGATCCAGGTCGCTACCGAACGCGCGGTGCTCGCCGCCGTACGGTTGCCCGACTCGACCTACGACCAGGCCAACCCGTTCGGGGAGTTGCGGTCCCTCGCCGCACAGGCGGGGGCGGAGGTCGTGGGCGAGGCCGAGCAGCGACGCCAAAGGCCCGAAGCGGGCACGTTCATGGGCACGGGCAAACTGCGCGAACTCAAGGGACTGTGCGATGAACTCCGTGCCAGCGTGGTGATTTTCGATCACGACCTCTCGCCTAAGCAGTTGGCCAACATCGAGAAGATCGTTGAGCGGAAGGTGATCGACCGCTCGGAATTGATCCTCGACATCTTCGCCGGGCGAGCGGCGACGCACGAGGCCAAGCTCGCGGTCGAACTCGCGCAGTTGCAGTACACGTACCCCAGGCTGCGGGCGATGTGGGACCATCTGGAGCGCATCGTGGGTGGCGCGGGCGGGATCGCAGGGGTCGGCACACGCGGCCCCGGTGAGCAGCAGTTGGAGATCGACCGCCGGCTCGTGCAGCGGCGCCGGCTGATGCTTCAGGCCGAGTTGGAGCAGATCCAAGCCCGCAAGCGGCGGATGGTGCAGGAGCGCAAGCGCGACCACTTCACCATCGGCATCGTCGGCTACACCAACGCGGGCAAGAGCACGCTGTTCAACGCCCTCACCGCTGGCGGGGCCTACGCGGACGATCGGCTGTTCGCCACGCTCGTGACGCGCACGCGCGAGTGGACGCTGGCGCCGGGCGTGAGCGCGATGCTCTCGGACACGGTCGGCTTCGTGCGCGATCTGCCTCACCATCTCATCGCCAGTTTCCGCGCGACTCTCGAAGAAGCCACGCACGCCGACGTGCTGCTGATCGTTCTCGATGTCTCCGACCCCGCGGCGGAGATGCAGTACCGCACCGTGATCGACACACTCGACGAACTCGAGGCCGATGTGCTTCGCGACGAGCGGAAGGCCGTGAAGCGCGGCGACAGCGACGCCTACATCGTGGAAGATCGAGGCGAGTGGCGTGCATCGCGCACGGAGCAGACCGACCCGGACCGAGATGAACACGACAAGCATTCCATCCGACCGAGTCCATCCCCGGACTCTGACGTGCGCCCACCGAACCACGCAGACGCAGCACGGGATCGAGTGGCCACGAGTTGGCAACCTCCCAAGCGCATCGTGCTGCTGAACAAAGCGGACAAACTGGCCGACAACCGCAACCTGCTGGTCTGGCTGCGACAGGTTCCCGACGCCATCCCGATCAGCGCCAAGCAAGGGCCGCCCGACGGGCTCGGCTTCGCAGCCCTCACGGACCGACTGCTGACCGAAGTCCGTGGAGGAGATGGTTCAGACGCTGATGGTGGCTTGATCGAGGCCGAGATTTCCCTGCCCATGGCGGACGGGCGCACCATGCAGCGCTTGGAGACCAAGGCCGAGGTGCTGGACCGAGCCTACGAGGGTGACACCGCCACCGTCCGGGTGCGGATCGGCCGCAGGCAGCTCAGTCAGGTCTTGACGGGTACCCGCGGGGTCAGCGTCCGCGAACTCGGCCCAGCCGGGCGTGCGCACGCCTGATCGCTCCCGATTCCGTCCCCAAAGCGGGCAAACGCCGCACGGCCGAGCCTGAAATGCCTCTCGCCCACGACATTCCGATCGGGCGTGGACAAACCGCCCCGGCGTGCCGATACTTTTGGCCCGCGACGGCCTGCAGGCTGACCGGCCGCCGCGATTGCCACCTTAGCTCAGCGGTAGAGCGATGCTTTCGTAAAGCATAGGTCCAGGGTTCAAATCCCTGAGGTGGCTCTTTGCGCGGACAATGCGCTTGCGCGACGGCGAGTTTTCAATGTCGGCCGACTGACCGCTGGTCGACACCGCGCTCCTCTACGCTCCTTGCGTGCAGGCCGAACGGTGCGACATGGCGGTGATCGGCGCGGGCGCTGCGGGGTTGTTCGCCGCGATCTGGGCCGGCCGCACCCTGCGCGCCGTCAATTCCGACGCCACGGTGATCGCCCTCGACAGCGCGAAGACGCTCGGGGCCAAGATCCTCGTTGCGGGCGGTGGCCGCTGCAACGTCACGCATCACGAGGTGGACGAATCCGCCTACGCGGGCTCGTCGCGGCACGCGATCAAGAAGGTGCTTCGCGGCTTCGGTGTTGATCGGACCGTCGAGTTCTTTCGCGAGTTGCACGTCGATCTCAAACGCGAGGAGACCGGCAAACTCTTCCCGGTGACCGATTCGGCCCGCACTGTGCTCGATGCGCTGCTCCGCGCTGCACGCTCAGCGGGGGTTGAAGTTCGCCACCCCTGGCGAGTGGAATCGGTCGAGCGGACCCCGGACGGAGCTGGATTCATCGTTCAGCCCACCCGTTCCGAGAGAGCGCCGATCCTCGCCCGCGCGGTCATTCTGGCCACGGGGGGGAAGAGCCTGCCCAAGTCAGGATCCGACGGGCACGGCTACACCATCGCACGATCGCTCGGCCACACGCTCACCGGACGCATCTTTCCCGCGCTGGTGCCGCTGGTGCTCGATCCGCAGCGCACGTTCCTGACTTCGCTCAGCGGGGTCTCCTTTCCCGCAAGACTCGAAGTCGTGAGCGGAACGGGCAAGCGGCTGGTCGCATTCGAAAACAGCCTGCTCTGCACGCACTTCGGGCTCTCGGGGCCTTGTGCGCTCGACGTGTCGCGATACTGGACCGACGCGCAGGCGGGCGACCCCGATGCGAAGCTGCGGTTGAGCGTGCTGCCGGGTGTGACGTTCGAACAGGCCGATGCGAGTTTGACCGCCGCGGCGTCCGGTACGGGGGGCGGTTCGGGGGGCGGTTCCGGCGGTGGCTCGGGCGCGAAGCTCTCGGTTGCGCGGGCGATCGGCGATCTCGATCCGGCGCATCCGCTTCCCGATCGCTTCGTGCGGGCGATGTGCGAGTGGCTCAATGTCGATCCTTCAACGCCCCGGCATGCGCTCACGCGGGATGACCGCCGGGCGCTTGCCCGCGCGCTCACCGCGCTGGAAGTTCCCGTCACGGGCGATCGGGGGTACTCGTACGCCGAGGTGACCGCGGGCGGCGTGCCGCTCGCCGAACTTCATTTGAACAACATGATGTCGCGGGCCACACCGGGTCTGTTCCTCTGCGGCGAGATCCTCGACGTCGACGGACGCATCGGCGGGTTCAACTTTCAGTGGGCCTGGGCCAGCGGGTATCAAGCGGGTTGCGGCGCGGCCAGACTTCTCGCGCAGTTCGACGCGAAGTCCGATACGCGGGTTGCGCCAGCTCGAAGCGGGCCGCCTTGCAATTGACTCATCCAAGAGCATGTGCGCCGCGTGCGGTTTATTGCGAAGTGAACGATCCGTCCGGTGGGTACTTCACAGCGTGCGCTAACATTGCGACGCCGGGGCTCCGCTGCTGCCAAGACGGGTTGTGATCCATCGTCGACAGATCGTGAGAGCCGGCCGGGGGATTGGGGTTGGGAGTGCCGTTGCATGGGATTTCGTCGAGCGTGGAACCGGGCGGCACTCGCTCTGCCCGTGCTCGTGATGAGCACCGTGGTCTGGGGTTTGCAGCCGGACGACGAGAAGAAGAGTGATGGCAAACCCGCCGCAGGAGGAAGTGCTGGCGGTCCGCCCCCTGCAAGGGTTGTGTTCGACGAGGTCAGACTTGAGCGCGTCGAGCGCTGGCGCGAAGTCACGGGCGAACTGCGCGCCGTGCGCAGGGCAACCGTGGCCGCGGAAGTCGCCGGAAGGGTGAGTCAGATCGACGTCCACGCGGGTGACCGCGTCGAGACTGGGCAGTTGCTGGCCGCGCAGGACGACGAGTTGGCCAAGATCGAAGTCGCTAGAGCCGAGGCAATTCTCTCCACGCGCAAGGCCATCGTGCTGCAGCGCCTCGCGGACCTGGAAAAGGCTGATCGCGATCTGCTGCGATACCAGACCGCGTTCGACCGCAACAGCGCCACGGAACTGGAACGTGACGACGCCCGGACGATCGTCGCCGGCGCGAAGGCACGCGTCGAGGAGGCGCGTGCCGAAGTGCTTGTTTCCGAGGCCGAACTCTCGCGTGCAACCAAAGCGCTCCGCGACATGCGGATCGTTGCGCCCTTCGCCGGGACGGTGGTCCTGCGGAGGACCGAGGTCGGCCAATGGCTGACGGTGGGTGACCCGGTCGTCGAAATCGTGGCGACGCGTGAACTCGACGCGTTCCTCGACGTGCCCGAGTCGGTGCTGAGGAGGCTCGCGCCGGGAGCGTTGACGCCGGGCGTGCCCGATGGATCAGCGGAGTTTGTCCCCCCCGAACGCATCGAGGTCGTCGTTCGCGTTGAGGCACTTCCGGAGGATCTTCGGGAGATCCGCGCGTCCGTCGCCGGCATCGTGCCGGTGGGAGACCCCCTCTCACGACTGTTCCCTGTTCGCATTCGCCTTGACAACACCCACGGCTTGCTGCGCCCCGGCATGAGCATCGTGGGAGTCGTTCCGACGGGCCAACCCGAAGAGGCGCTCACGGTGAAGCGAGACGCGGTGTTGCGATCCGAAACGGGCGCCTTTGTTTACTTCGAAGCCGGCGGCGTCTCGGCTGTGGCACCGATCGTGTCCCAATACGCGACACGCGACAGGCTCGTGGTCCGATCGCCGGTCCTGCGCCCGGGCATGCGCGTTGTGGTGGAAGGAAACGAGCGGCTGTTCCCAGGCAGGCCGCTGATGGACATCGGCAAGCCGAACCAGCCTCCGGCGCAACCCTGACGAACGCTCGCACCCTCACGACCTCACGATCCGTGCTTCAAGCAGGTCATCGCAAGCAGAGACCACGAATGGACTTGATCCGCTGGGCCATCTCTCGACCGGTCACCGTCGCAGTGGGCGTCATCCTGGTCGTCATGTTCGGGCTGATCGGGCTCGGGGCGATCCCGATCCAACTGACGCCGACGGTCGATCGGCCGGTTGTGACCGTCACCACCAACTGGCCGGGTCGCTCGCCGCAGGAGATCATCGACAACATCACCCGCGAGCAGGAGAAGCGGCTCAAGAACGTCTCGAACCTCAAGAGCATGCGCTCGGTGAGCCAGGAGGGACTCGCGACCATCACGCTCGAGTTTTACATCGGCTCGGACATTTCCCGCGCGCTGCAGGAGGTTTCGGATTCGCTCCGTCAGGTTCCCCAGTACCCGTCAGAAGTCGATGAGCCCGTGATCAAGGCGGCGGACGGCGCAAGTGAGAACGCCATCGCGTGGATCATCATCGACATCGACCCTGAACATGTCGAACGGCTGTCGTGGTTCGACATTTCCACCTTGTACGACTCGCTCGACAAGGAGGTCAAGCCCTTCCTCGAACGCATCGACGGCGTTGCGGAAGTGAACATCTACGGCGGCCGCGAGCGCGAAGTCCGCGTGCTGGCCGACCCTATGCGGTTGGCGCAGCGGCGGATCAGTCCGATCGATCTGATCGAATCGCTCCGCGCTGAGAACCGGAACGTCTCGGCCGGCACGATAGAGGAGGGTAAACGCGACTATCGCGTGCGTGTGGTCGGACAGTTCGTGACCGAAGAGGATGTGCTGAACACCATCGTCGCGTACCGGGAGGACCCTCGGGATATCGCCACGGGCAGATCGGGCGTTCTCAAGCCCGTGTACGTGAAGGACGTTGCGGAGGTTGAGTTCGGACACCAGAAGGAACGCGGCTTCGTCCGCGCGTTCGGCCAGCCGTGCCTGGCGATGAACGTCATCCGCCAGTCGAACGCAAACGTCGTGACGGTGATGAGCGCAGTCCGCGAGCGGCTGGACGTTGTACGAACGGACATACTTCCCAAACTGGGCGGCGAGGCCGGGCCGCACCTGCGCATCCGCCAGGTGTACGACGAGACCACGTACATCGATTCGGCGATCAACCTGGTGACGACCAACCTGCTCTTCGGTGGCCTCTTGGCCGCGTGCGTGCTGCTGTTTTTCCTCCGCTCGGTCGTCGCAACCGGGATCATCGCGATGGCGATCCCCATCTCGGTGATCGGCACATTCCTGGTCATGGTGGCCTTCGGGCGCACGATCAACGTGATCTCCCTCGCCGGGCTGGCCTTCGCGGTGGGGATGGTCGTCGACAACGCCGTCGTCGTGCTCGAGAACATCTACCGCAGGCTCGGCATGGGCGACAGCGTCCGCTCAGCGGCATATTGGGGTGGCAAGGAAGTTTGGGCGGCAGTGCTCGCGTCAACGCTCACGACGGTTGCCGTGTTCATTCCCGTGCTGACGATCCAAGAAGAAGCGGGACAGTTGTTCCGCGACATTTCGCTGGCCATCGCGGCGGCGGTCACGCTGTCGCTCATCGTGTCCATTACCGTGGTGCCCGCCGCGGCCTCGATCGTGCTGACCAAGCCGAAGGACCCGAACCAGCGATCACGGGTCGGCCGGGCCTTTGCGACGCTCTTCGGCCTGACCGGCATCCTGTCCGCGTTTGCTCGACGATTCGGCGACTTGCTCTTGTGGCTCATGACGGGCTGGCGCGCATGGAGTTTGAGGCCGTTGATGATCTTCGCGCTCGCCGCGCTCGCGGTGTTCGGATCGCTGCGGCTGATGCCCCCATTGGACTATCTGCCAACGGGCAACAGGAACCTCGTGTTCGGAGGCCTGCTGATTCCACCCGGGTACAGCGTCGAGCAGATGCGCAACATCGCCCGACGTGTCGAGACGCAGATCAAGCCCTACTCCGACGCCGACATCACCAAGCCGGAAACGGTCAGGGCGCTCCAGCCGATCGCCCGGTTTGAGGATCGAGACAACCCATTCCAGCCGGTCCCGGTGGAGAATTTCTTCATCGGCGCTTTCAACGGCGGCATGTTCGTCGGTGCCACCAGTCAGGATGAGGAGACTGTAATCCCCATCGGTTCGCTCCTGACCAACGCCATGAACACGATCCCTGACGCGTTCGGCGGCGCACGGCAGACGTCGATCTTCGGCCGCGGCCCGGCGGGTGGCGGCGGAAACAGCGTCGATGTCGAGATCGCCGGCCCGAATCTGTCGCAGGTGATCTCTGTCGCCGGGCAGATCTACGCCATGGCCGGCACGCGCTACGGCTACGGGTTCAGCGTGACACCGGACCCCGCCAACTTCAATCTTTCCCAGCCCGAGTGGACCGTTCGTCTGAACCAGCGCGGACGGGAGATGGGTCTGACGTCGCGCGATGTCGGCACCGCTGTGCGAGGTCTGTTCGACGGCGCCTTCGTCGACGACTTCCGGCTCGCCGACGACACGGTCGACCTGGTCGTTCTGCCCACGGGGGGCCGCTTGGAGTACAAAGAGCGCCTCGCCGCGGTGCCGATCGCCACTGGCCTGATGGGACCTGATGGCCTGCGCATCGTTCCCCTCGATTCCGTCGTCGATGTCGTCGAGTCTCAGTCTCCGCAGTCGATTCAGCGGATCGAGGAATTGCCCGCGGTCATCGTGCGGATCGTGCCGCCGAAGGGGCAGACCGTCGAACAGGTGATGCAGACGGTCCGCGACGAATTCATCGCCCCATTGGAAGCCTCGGGCGTGATCGACAACACGATGCGGATCCGGCTCGAAGGGACCGCCGCGAGTTTGGACGAAGTTCGTGCAAGCCTCTTCGGACAACGCCAAGGCGGACAGGACTTGGCCGGTTGGCAACGCGGCCTGACCTGGCTCAGCCGGTTGATGACTCTCGCCGCGATTGCCGCCGCGGCGGTCTGCGCCCTCAAGGCGTTCGGCGTTCTGCGCAGACGCGTTGGGTTCGCGGCGTCGCCCTACGCCTACGGAGCGATCGGGCTGGCGCTCCTGGGTGCTGCGTTCGGCGGCATGCTGTTCGAGGTTGCCCTGTCACCCCAGTTGCTGACCGCGAGGTTCATTTGGGCGCTGCTCGTCACATACCTGCTGATGTGCGCCCTGTTCGAGTCGTTCCTCTACCCGGTCGTCATCATGCTCAGCGTGCCGCTGGCCGTGGTGGGCGGATTCGCGGGCCTCGCGATCGTCCACGCCGTCACGCTCGCCGACCCGACCAAGGCGCCGCAACAACTGGACGTCGTCACCATGCTCGGGTTCGTCGTGCTGATCGGCACCGTCGTCAACAACGCCATCCTCATCGTCGAGCAGTCGCTCAACTTCGAGAATCCCGCACGCTTCGGCTCCGACGCCGAGCCAAAGCCGCTGTTTCTGGCTGTCCGCGAATCGGTTGTCTCCCGCATGCGGCCGATCTTCATGACGACGTGTACGACGCTCGGCGGCATGCTGCCGCTGGTCGTGGCGCCCGGCGCCGGCTCCGAGATGTACCGCGGCATGGGCGCGGTGATTCTCGGCGGCCTGGCGTTCTCGACCGTCTTCACGCTCCTGCTCGTGCCGCTGGTCTTCTCGGTCGTGGTGCAGATGCAGCAGGGTGCGCTGATCTTCATCGGCCGCGAGCGTTCGCGCGCGATCTTGCCCTCCGATCGCGTGGTCAAGCGGCATGACGACTTGACGGCCATCGCGGCACGCAGTTCGGCGTCCCAGATCCCACCAATCCGTACCGGGGCGGAACCCGGCCATCCGAACGGAGTGGCTGCCCGCGTCCCCACCACGCGTGACAATGCATCCCCCAACGCCACCGCTTCGACAGCGCCTCCTCTCCACACGAGTCCGGACCAGCCGAAGTCCCCAGATGGCACGGTTGAAACGCAATCGTGAGATCTGCGTAGTCATACCCGCGGACTGCATGTTCGTATTTTGTTAGCATCCATCACAGCCGATCGCCCGCTTGACAGACATTCTGGAACTCCGTTGCCCGACAAGCGTCGAATAGATGCATGAGCGGCCCGCGGCCGAGCGAGCCGGCGCATCTGCCTACCGCTTCTCTTCGCTCCTCGAGCGATCGACGGCGGCAAGCGGCGGAAAGGAACCCGGATATGAACGCAAAGAGTGTTCGCACCAGCATCGCAGGACTCACGGCCATTGTCGCGCTCACCGCCGTGTGCGGCACGGCAGCCGGCCAGACTCGCGCACCCGATCGGCCCGTCGCGCAACCCGCAAGCGAGGGTCAGCGCAGCGTGACCGCCTCGCCGCACCGCGTGAACCTGACCAAACTGCAGCGACGGATCAACGTCGAGTTCAAAGAGCAGCGTCTGGAGGACGTGATCAAGTTCATCCAGGAGTTCACGACCGCCGACATCGAGCCCGAGTGGAGCGAGGACGGTCGGCCGGGGCTCGACAAGGACAAGACGATCACGCTCAACTCGATCAATCTTCCAGCGCTCGACTTGCTCGAGCGTGTGCTGGTCCGTGCGCAGGCCGACGCGTTCCAGGAGAACGGCTGGCAGATGACGTCCTACGGCACCGTCCAGATCGGCCCGAAGGAAGTTCTGAACCGCGACAAGCGGATCGTCATCTACGACATTAACGACCTGCTGATGGTGATCCCACGCTACACGGAAGTTCCCGAGATCGACCTCAACTCGGTCCTTCAGCAGGGTCAGGGCGGCAGCGGACAAAGCCCGTTCCAGGGCACGGGCGGCGGCGGACCCGGGCACGATCCCGTCCCGCCGCGCGAGGACCGCATCCGTCAGTTGATCGACCTCATCGTCCAGATCGTTGAACCGCAGCAGTGGGTCGACAACGGCGGCGAGGGAGGCACCATCCGCGCCTACGGCAACACGCTGATCGTGAACGCCCCCGACTACATGCACCGCCAGATCAACGGCTATCCCTTCTGGCCGACCGCCACGACGCGAGTGGTCGAAGGCCGGCGCTACGTCTCGCTGACGACCGACCAGGGCATCAGCAAGGTCGACGGTTTCGCCCGCGAGCGCGTCACGGGCACCACGGGTGGCCAGGGCGGCGGCGGCGGCGGTGGCGGGACAGGAACCGGCGGCGGCGGCAGAGCGCCCGGCGGCGGTGGCGGCTGATCGCACCAAAGACCCGTTCGGCAGCAACAGGACGAGACACAGACCGGTTGTTCGCGAGAGAGTCGCGACAACGACCAACGGCCCCCGCCTTGCCGCGGGGGCTGTTCGTTACAACGCCCGGGCGGAATTCGGGCTAGGCTCGCCCCATGCTCAGCCTCATCGACGTCTTCGCGTACACCCTCGCCGCGCTGCTCGTCGGCGCGGCGGTCCTTCACCTGATCCCCAAACTCGGAGCGCCCGGCCAGCGCATCGCGGCGTGGCTCTGCGGCGGTCTGCCGCTTGACCTGGTCATTACGTACTTCACCGCCGCTCCGTGGTTCGCCGGGTGGTTCCTGGCGGGCTGGCGGGGCCTGATCGTCAGCGTCGGCGCGCAGATCGCGGCGGTCATGATCTGGACCGTCGTGCACGAGCAGACCCACCGCAAGCACCTGCGCGGCCCGCGCATCGTCCACAGCCTCAACCGAACCGTCGGCCGGGTGCGCAACCACACGGCCGTCTGGTGGACGGCGTGGGCGGTGCCGATCTTCTGGGTCATCCGAGTGGCCGAGTGGTTCGTCTACCCGCCGCTGATCTGGCTCGTGCGATTCCCCAGGTACGACCAGCGCGAGTGGGTGAACGTCTCGCGGCAGAAGTTCGAGGGGCTCATCGGCCACGACCTGATCTGGTGCCTCTACTGCGATTGGATGACGGGCGTCTGGTCGCTCGGGTCCGAGATGCTCCGCAACGTGGAAAGTTTCTGGTGCCCGATCCGGTACCACTCGGACAAGAAGTGCGCCAACTGTCAGATCGACTTCCCGGATATCGCCGGCACGCCGGGCGAGCCCGACAGCGCGTGGGTCGGCCACGACCGGACCATCGCCGACGCCGCAGCGCTGGTCGATCGCAAGTATCCGCCGGGGCAGAAGGTCAACGCGTGGTTCGGGCACCCGGCAAGGCTGACGGTGGAGGGGCGTGATCACAAGCCGAGCGGTGGCGAATGAAGCGAGGCGGTTCAACCCGAGACCGCTGGTGGCTCCCGTCTTGGCGGGGCGCTGTGGTGCTGTTGGTGCTGGGACTGGTGACCAACCTCGGCGTCGCGGTGGCGATCGCGAGGTGGGGGGTGGAGCCGGTTGGCCGAGGGTTGAGCGAGTACGTACCGCCCGAATCAAGGCACGCTTTCAACGAGCGGTACTGGCTACGCAAAGAACTGCGCCCTTCGAGCATGTGGCCCGGTCCTGTGCCCGAGTCATGGCCACGCACGCCGCTGGAAGTAGTGAGGGGCTGGCCGGACGATCGGATCAACGACCTCGCTTCCGGCGTTACTCTTGAGCGGCACTTGAATTGGGCTCCCGGCTGGAGCATCGAGTCGATCAGCGTATCTGTTCCTAGCGAAACGTGGGTCTATAAGACGCACCGACTTGGCTTCCCCTTCGGCTGTTTGCGATTCGATTGCGGGACTACGACGAGGCAATGGAGCTCATTTCCATGGGTACTTCGTGACGAACCCATTGGTGCTAGTTCACTCCACGACGGAGTTGCGTTTAGGGCAGGGGCGGGCCAATCGCCGTTCATGGACCCGATATGGACGCTTCCGCTTCTTCCGGTTGGTCCTGGCGTAATTGTCAACAGTGTCTTCTACGCTGGCGTGCTTTGGCTCGCTTGGCAGTTGATCATCCGGAAACGAAGTCAATTGCGCCTCCGCCGCGGCGAGTGCGTCCGCTGCCGATATCCGATCGTGCCCGGCAAAGACGTCTGCCCCGAGTGCGGAACGCCGGTGACCGTGTCCGCGCGTACCGAGGGTCTGTCCGCTTGTGATCCCAGCGCCGCTGACGACACGAACCCCGCATCCGATCCCCGCGGTCCATCTGCCGAGGCGCCCCACCAAACACCCGCCGCTTGACCCGCCGCCGACGGTCAACAATCCCGACGCATGGAATCCATCAGCGTCTTCGACATCTTCAAGATCGGGGTGGGGCCTTCCAGTTCGCACACCATGGGCCCCTGGCGCGCTGCGCAGAAGTTCCTCGAAGCCGTGCGCGAGACCGGCGGCTTCCACCGCGTCGGTCGCGTCCGCATCGATCTCTACGGCTCGCTCGCCAAGACCGGCCACGGCCACGGCACCGATGTCGCCGTCATCCTCGGCCTCTCGGGCGAGGACCCGGTGACGTGCGAGGTGGTCGGCCTGATCGACCGCGTCGAGGCCGTCAAGTCCGCCGGGCGCTTGCGACTGGCCGGCAAGCGATCGATCGACTTCGACGCGACCCACGACCTGCTCTTCCACATGGACCGGGCGTTGCCCTTCCACCCCAACGGCATCACCTTCACCGCCTACGCGCTGGACACCGAGGGCAAAGGAGCCACAAAGGAAATCATCGCCAGCGAAACGTACTACTCCGTTGGGGGCGGATTCGTGGTACAGGAAGAGCAGCAACTCACCGGCCACCGCGCTTCGGAACTCCCGTACCCCAGCGAGCGCGCAACGGACATCGTCGCCAACCACAGGAAGACCGGGTGGTCGATCCCCCGCCTGGTCATGGAGAACGAGAAGACCTGGCGCAGTGAGGCCGAAGTCCGCGAGCGGCTCTTGCTCATCTGGCGCACCATGCAGGAGTGCATCTATCGCGGCTGCCACACCGAGGGCGTTCTGCCCGGCGGGCTGGGCGTCACCCGCCGCGCGGCGGCCATGAACCGCAAACTCATCAGCGGCTGGGGCCAATCCGGCCGCAAGGAGTACGACGACCTGCAAGGCTGGCTCGACGTGGTGCGACACTCCACGCGCGAGTTCCAGCACATCCTCAAGTGGGTCAGCACGTTCGCCCTCGCCGTGAACGAGGAGAACGCCGCGTTCGGCCGAGTTGTCACGGCCCCGACCAACGGCGCGGCGGGGGTCATCCCCGCGGTGATGATGTACTACTGGTGTTTCTGCAACTCCGATGAAGAGGGCATCATCGATTTTATGCTCACCGCCGGCGAGATCGGCAGCCTGTTCAAGAAGGGTGCGACCATCAGCGCGGCGATGGGCGGCTGCCAGGCCGAGATCGGCGTGTCGAGCGCCATGGCCGCGGCGGGGCTGTGCCAGTGTCTCTCCGCGCGAGAAGAGGCATCCGTCGCGGCGGAGACCGTCGGCCGAGCCGGCGCGGTGAACCCAACGACCGTGACCATGGGCCGGGCGATGATGGCCGCCGAGATCGCCATGGAGCACCACCTGGGCATGACCTGCGACCCGATCGGCGGGCTGGTGCAGGTGCCCTGCATCGAGCGGAACACGATGGGGGCGATCAAGGCGATCACCGCGGCGAACATCGCCCTTGAGGGCGACCCCGCCAAGGCCCGCGTGAGCCTCGACGACGTGATCAAGACCATGTGGCAGACGTCGCTGGACATGCAGAGCAAGTACAAGGAAACGGCTGAGGGCGGGCTGGCGGTGAACGTGACCGTGCCGGAGTGTTGAATCCTCGGGCGAGCGCGCGGGGTGGAGCGGATCGATGACGCAAGCGGATCGCAACGAGTCGAATCGCCCGCGAAGGTGGCGTCGTCGTTGGAGGCGACGCGTGCTGCCCGCTTTGACCGTGATCACGCTGGCTTTGTGGCTTCTGTTCGCATTGAGCCTGTTTATTGTCGCGTACATCGACCTTCGCTGGCCGGACGCAGGCCCTGCCAACCCCCGGCTCGGTCCGCGTTGGACCGGTGAGACGCCGCATCGGAGCGTCGTGCTCTCGGTCAGACATGGTCTTGCAAGCGTGGCGATTCATCGGGGCAAACTGGACGGTCGCGCAGGGCAGCAAACGGAGTCTTGGAAGCCCAACCCGGGGTACCCGAGCATTGAGTCCCGCAACAACTCGACCAGATTGACCGCGCATGCAAACTTCGAATTCGGTGCTTCTCGAAAGTTGGTGGACGTGCAAACGGATCGGGTTGTTGCCCAGGTCTTCATCGCCAAGTACGCGGGCAAGATCCGTTGGGACTTCCGACTCATGCCTTGGCGCATGGGACTTGACTCGTACTATCGAGACCCGTGGTTCTCGTACGCCAGCCTTCCGACCTGGTCCCTTCCGCTGCTCATGTCCGTTCTGTGCGCGTGGAGATGGGTGCGTCGCGTGGTGGTCGCGCGTCGCCATCGAGCGCCGAACGCCTGCGCCAAGTGCGGCTACGACCTTTCCGCCACCCCTCCCGACTTACCGTGCCCGGAGTGCGGAGCCGCGGTGGCGCGGGAACGATCAGACGGAGGAGAGTTGACGAATGAAGCGGGCAGAGACGAGACCGATGCTGCATGAAGGTTCCACTCGACGCGATCGCTGGTGGCTGCCGACGTGGCGCGTCACGGCGGTGTTGCTGCTGCTCGGGCTGATCGTGAATCTCGGAGTCGCTGTGGCGATCGCGAGGTGGGGGGTGCAACCCCTGGCTCGTGGGTATGTTGACGCAGTCTCGCGGTTGATAGTGAGCGCACCATCAACATGGGAGCACCACGATCCGGACTTCACCCCAGAGTGCTGGACCAAACAACTCCCGGTACCACTTCATTGGCCGGGCCCTGTTCCCGAGTCGTGGAAGTCCGCGCCGACCGAACTCGCTGGGCTTCCAGCGAACCAACCCACTTGGGTGGAGGACAACGATGAGATCGAGATAGAAGCGTCGCTGAACTGGGCGATCGGATGGCTTAGCGAGATCATTGGTGTCACCGGCGCGCCGGAATCACCTCAGATGCCAATTCGCCCTTCGTGGCTGTACTCGGTTCATCGGATCGGCTTCCCGTTCGCCACGCTTCGATTCGACGAGCGCATGGACTCAGCGAGCGGATTCGTTCCGATCGAGATCAGTTTGCTCTACGACGGGATCCGGTTCCACGATCCTCGGCTGACGCCTCGTCAGGTGCGTCGTTGGACGCTCCCGATTATGCCTGTCTGGTCCGGCTTGGTCGTGAACAGTATTGTGTACGCCACCGCCCTGTGGCTAACCTGGGTCCCATGCGCAGCGCTCCGACGCCGTGCTCGCCTCCGCCGCGGCGAGTGCATGGAGTGCCGGTATCCGGTTGTGCCGGGCAAGGACGTCTGCCCGGAGTGCGGCACCGTCCAGCCACCAGCCGATCAACGCGTCGCCAATCGCGCTCCGGTCGCGCCAGCGCAGTACGCTGTGACGAGTCCCAACTCGGAGCACGCACCATGACCATGAACCCCAACATCCCCGCGACCTACCCCAAACTCAACCTCCAAGCCTGGATCAGGAAGAACGCCAAGCACCTCAAGCCCCCGGTCAGCAACAAGCAGTTGATGGGCGCTTCCAAGGACGCGATCGTCTTCGTCTCCGGCGGACCGAACACACGCAACGACTTCCACGTCAACCCGACCGAGGAACTCTTCTACCAACTCAAGGGTGACATCGCGGTACGCGTGCGGCCGCTCGACGGCAGCAAGCCCGAGGACATTGTGGTCAAGGAGGGTGAGATGTTCCTCCTGCCGCGCTGGGTGCCGCACCGTCCGCAGCGACCCGCCGGCACGGTCGGCCTCATCGTCGAGTTCCCGCGTCCGAACCTGAAGGGCCGCGCCGGGCAGGACGGCTTGCAGTGGTACTGCCCGAAGTGCGACACGCTCGTCCACGACGTGCGCTGGCGGCTCAAGAAGATCGATGAGGACCTCGCCAAACTCATGCACGCCTTCTGGGGCGGCCCGGCCTCGCGACGTACGTGCAAGAAGTGCGGCTATGTGATCCAGAAGGCCGGCGCCATCGAAGTCAAGGGCGGCAAGGTCCGCGCAGCCGGAGGAGGCGGAGGAAAGACCAAGCCAGCCGCGAAGCGAACCGGCTCAACGCGAGCCCCCGCCCGGCGAACCTCGGCCCGCTCGTAAAGGACGAAGTCGATCGTTGATGCCCGTACTCCCACGCCATCTCCCACTCCATCTCCCACACCAAGAGGACGCTCCAGTGCAAGCTCGCAACACATCCCTCACTCGACTGCGGGTGAACCACACCGCCACCACCGTGCTGCTTGTGGCCGTCGTCATCGCCTCGGCATCCGTTCTGACGGCCTGCCAGGGCCGAACCGCTCCCAACGGCGAGCCCCCACAGGTGCTGACGAGTTTCCCATCCCGGTCCGATGCCTACGCCGCGCTGCAGGGCGATTGGCGGCTTGTCGAACTCCGAGGCCAGAGCGTGCTCGAAACGCTGGAAGCCGGCGGCTTCGACGTGGACCGGCCACCCTCACTCAACATCACGCCCCAGGGCGGCATGGGCGGCTTCGGCGGTGTCAACCGACTCGCCGGCACGATCGACGCCGAACGGATCCCCGGCGGCAAACTCGTCTTCGCGGGCGGTGGTGCGGCCATGACCATGATGGCGGGTCCACAAGAGTTGATGGACCTCGAGCACGCCTTTGTCTCGGAACTCTCGGCCGGGCGGAGCATCCGTCTGGTGGGCAACCTGCTCTCGCTTGTCGATGAGTCCGACAGCGTCACCGCCGTGCTCGAGCGCTCTCGATAAGATCGGTCCGTGAGCACAGGCCCAGCCGCCTACGACCTGATCGCGATCGACCTCGACGGCACGCTCCTGTGCCCCGAAGGTCGGATCTCGAGCGCCAATCGAGACGCGATCGCCCGCGCTCGCGCTGCCGGTGTCCGCGTCACCGTCTGCACGGGCCGCGGCATGGTCGAGTGCAAGGGCTTCACCGCGCAGATCGGGCAGCGCGATCCCGTCGTCGTCGCGGGCGGAGCGATGGTCTCCTGCCCCGAGTCGCTCTCAACCGTCCACCGGTTCCCGATGGACCGCGATCTGGTCGGCGAACTGGTCGAGTGCATGCTCGCCCACAAGCACGCCGCGCTCGTTCTGAAGGACCCCGACGGCACGCGCCCATCGAGTACGCCCAACGAGCGCGGCCACGACTACCTCGTGGTCTCACCGCGCGGCTGGGACGGCATCGACCCCGTCACACGCTGGTGGTTCAAGACGCTCAACGTGCCCGTCCGCGTTGTGCCAAGGCTCAACGACGACGAGCACCCCGATTGCACGCTCCGCGTGGGCGTTTGCGGCACGCGGCGGGCTACGCGTGAAGTCGCCGACGACGTGCGAACCTCCTTCGCCCACCGCGCCACGCTCCACCACTTCCACGCCGTTGTGCCCGGCTCGCACCCCGACCGGACCGACGATCACATCCTGATCCTCGAAGCCTTCGACCGCCACGTGAACAAGTGGACGGCGATCAACTGGCTCGCCGAGCGCGGCCGGATCGACCCCGCACGCATCGCCGCGATCGGCAACGACATCAACGACGTGGCCATGCTCCGCAGCGCGGGGCTCGGCGTGGCGATGGGCAACTCCATCCCCGAAGCCCTCGACGCCGCCGACCGCCGCACGCTCTCCAACGACCGCGACGGCGTCGCCCACGCCATCGACAAGATCCTCCTGGGCGAATGGTGAGAGGGGCCGTCGCGTGCAGACCCTGACGCGGATCAAGGAACTGCTCGATTCGCGCGGCCTGCGCCCCAAGCGCTCGCTCGGCCAGAACTTCCTCACCGACCACAACCTCCTCCGCAAACTCGCCGACGCGGCGGACCTCGCGCCCGGCCAGCTCGTCGTCGAGGTGGGGCCCGGCACCGGCACGCTCACCGAGGAACTGCTCGACCGTGGGTGCGAGGTCATCGTCTGCGAACTCGACGATGCGCTCGCCGACCTGCTCCGCGAAACGCTCCCCGCGCGCCTCCCGCCGGGTGAAACCCACCGCTTCCGCCTGATCCACGCCGACTGCCTGGCCGACAAGCACACGCTCGCCCCAGCGCTCCTCAGCGCGATCGCGGAGCGGCCCTTCAAACTCGTCGCCAATCTCCCCTACGGCGCTGCGACACCCCTGATCGCCGCGCTCCTCACCGACCATCCCCACTGCGGGCTCATGGCCGTCACCATCCAGAAGGAACTGGGCGATCGGCTCACCGCCGGGCCCGGCTCGCGCGACTACGGCCCCCTGGCCGTGCTCGCCGCGCTCAGCGCCAACGTCTCCCGCGTGGCGCTCGCGCCCCCCGGCTGCTTCTGGCCGCAACCCGACGTGACCAGCGTGCTCATGCTCATCACGCGGAGGCCCGATGCGCCCGCCCGCGCGGAACTCCGCCGGGTGTCGGCGTTGGCCAGACGGCTGATGACCAACCGCCGCAAGCAACTCGGCTCAGCGATCGGCCCCGGCCTCAACTGGTCCGCCCTCAACGCCCTCGCCGGCTGCGAATCCGTCCGCCCCACCGACCGCGCTGAGACGCTCACACCCGAGCAGTTCCGCACGCTCGCCACGCTCATCGAATGAGGGCGTGCCTCCGTGCCCGCGGACCGATCCGCACGCTCACCCCGCGCAGCAGCCCTGGTCACCGAGATTCCGGTCGGATCGGCTCGCCCCCGGCCTATCTGCGCGATACCTTGTGCGTGTGGGCGCACGTGCGACGGATCGAACGGCAGCGCCGATCGGACAGCCTGACTCTGGAGGCAGCGCGAACCATGCGTGATGCGGCAGCGCAGGCACCGTCCTCGCCCGAGCGACACGAGCCGGTCGATCACGACCGCTCGATCGGTGGGAGGGCCGGATGAGCGACACCAGTTCCCTCGCCCATCTGCTCGAGCCGGTGCTCATCGCCGAGTGCCGGGGCCGGCTCTCCGACATCCAATGGTTCAAGTCCGCGTGGCAGGCGGGGGGCGCGGCCACGGGGTTTGCCACCTTCGCCGTCGACGGGCACGAGCCGGTCGGCGTGGTCGTCAAACTCCCCGTCGGCCCGGCCGAGTTCCGCTGGACCACCACCCTCGGTGGGCTCGGTGGGCTCGACGGCGTCGCGAACGAAGAGGGCGGGGGGGAGGGGGGCGGGAGGAGCCCCAGCACCGAGGTCTCCACCGGCTACGCCTGCGCGATGGGCCCCACGCCCCGGGTCTACGCCGCGGGAACGGAACTGGGGGGCTACGACCTCGCTTGGGTCGTCGTCGAGCGGTTCACCGGCCCACCCTTGAGCGCATCGCTCTCGGCCGAATCGCTCGAGGATCTCCTCTCCACCGCCGCCGAGTGGTACGCCCTGGCCGAGCGTGTCCGGCCGATCGCGGGCGCCACCGTCCCGACCAAGGACTGGGCCACCTCGATCGACAAGGCCCGCCGGACGATCCCCGACTGCGGCATCGAGCAGCCGCAGCGCTGGAATCAGGCCGTCAAGCAGACACAGAAACTCCTCCCCAAACTCCTCTCGGTCTGGGACGGCCGGCCCATCAACACCTGGTGCCACGGCGACCTGCACCCCGGCAACGCGATGCGTCGGCCCGAGCCCTTCGCCTTCGCGGGCCTCCGCCCGAGGAACGGGGGGGGCGGGGCCGGCGGAAGTGGCGGGGGGGTAGGGGGGTGCGTGCTGATCGACCTGGCCCTGGTCCACCCCGGCCACTGGGTCGAAGATGCGGTCTATCTCGAAAGGCTCTACTGGGGTCGCAGCGAGCGTCTGGGAGGGGTCAAGCCGGTTTCGGCCCTGGCCCAGGCCCGCCGGGAGCGCAACCTCCCCACCGGGGAGGACTACACGCTCCTGGCCAACGTCCGGCGGGTGCTGATGGCCGCCTGCGTCCCCTGCTTTCTGACGCACGAGGGCCACCCCAAGTACGTCCGGGCGGCTCTGGAAACCCTGGAAAGGCTCCTCCCCCTCCTCAACCGCCTCTAGCCCCCCCACCCCTCCTCCCCCCTCCCCCTTTCCCCCGCTAGCGCCCCCATCTCCCTCCACGCTCCCCCCAGGCCATCACGGGGCCGTATACTCCACAAAGGCCCCTCCCGGTGGGAACGGGCCGTTTGCGGGGGTCGGCCGGGGTGGTCTGCACGCCGCACGCACAAGGGGCCAGCACCGTGGAAGCGTTTGACAAACTGAAGAGGATCGTCGCCGAGGTGGAAGAGGATCTGGCCAAGGCCGAGGGCGGCAACAAGGCCGCGGGCACGCGCGTCAGGCAGTTGATGCAGGACATCAAGCAGGCCGCCCAGGAGGTCCGGGAGAAGATCCTGGAACTCCGCAAGACCGAGGGGAACTGATCGGCATGTCCGGCGTTTCCGCTTCCAGTCAGTCCGCGCCCCCCCCCACCCCCTCCAGCCCTTCCCACTCTTCCGTGGTGAGGGTCGAGGCCCGTGCGCCCGAGTCGACCGAGTCGTCCGATGCGCTCGGCACGGCCGACCGCAACGGCCGCGCTGAGGCAACCTCCTCGTCGCCGAGCCAGTTGCTCTTCGACCTGACGGGGATCGACCTCAAGGGTGAGGCGCTGAGCCGGAAGGGCCTGGAGCGTTGGAACCCGCACCGGGGCGAGATGGCGCTGCTCGACGGGATCGTCTGGCACGCGCCGGACTTCACGCGCGCGGTCGCCGTCAAGCACGTCCGCCACAACGAGTTCTGGGTGCCGGGCCACTTCCCGGGCCGGCCGCTGATGCCGGGCGTGCTGCAGGTCGAGGCGGCAGCGCAGCTGGCGGTGTACCTCTACAACGTTCGGCTCCCCGAGCCGATCGTCGCGGCCTTCACGCGGCTGGAGCGCTGCTCGTTCCGCCACCAGGTGGAACCGGGGGACGACCTGTACCTCCTGGCCAAGGAGATCAAGTGGTCCAAGCGCGGGTTCACCTGCGAGGTGCAGGGGATGGTCAACGGCCGGGTGACCTTCACGGCCGAGGTCCGCGGCGTGGCGATCTGAGGAAGGGACGAAGGGAAGAGAAGAAGCGGCAGAGCGGCAAAGAGCGTGGCGTTGAGTGCATCTTCCTCATGCCCGATGCCCGGCGTCTTCTTCGATCTTTCTGATGCCCGATGCCTGCATCCTTCTTCCCCTTCGTGCCCGGGGGGGCGTGCCTCCGTGCCTTGAAACGAAAGACCCCCGAGGCTCCATTGCCCCGGGGGTCGTGTGTTTCACAACGCGGCTCTCTCTTTGAAACGCTCCCTCTCTCTCGGTGGCCTCGGTGGCCTCGGTGGCCTCGGTGGTGAAACTTCTTGGTTTCCTGCCCGCTCACGCCGCCATCTTGGAGGGCGTCTGCGTCTGCTGCTGCTTGGACTGGTCGAAGATGGTCCTCGACTCGTCCTCGGAGAGTTCGCGCGTCGAGAAGCCCGAAGCGCTCATGCCCGGCCCACCAACCCCGAAGTTCACCTCCAGCGCGTTCGACGGTGTGCTGACGAGGCTGCCGCGCTGCGCCGTCACCACGTACGTCACGCGCGCAGAGCCCGCGGGGACGGTGAAGTCGGTGAACTTCTTCTCGCCGGTGGCCCCAACGTTGATGAGCGTGCCGTTGCCGAGGCGCCGGGCGATCGTGTAGACGACGCCGATGACGCCCGTCGGCTGCGAGGCCTTCCAGCGGACGGTGAGGAAGCCGCTGGTGTAGTCGAGGGCGGCGGTGAGGTCGAAAGCGCGGTTCGGCGGCACCGTCGGCGACCTCGGCGCGGGGGCGGGGATCTCGGCCTTGTCGTAGATCTCGGCGGGGTTGCCCGAACCCTCGGCGGTGGCCTTGATGTTGCGGACCGCGCCCGCGAGCAGGAGGCGCAGTTCGCGCACCTTCTGGTTCTGCGAACTGGTGGCGGTCTTCGAGGCGGTGCGCGCGGCGACGGCGTTCTGCACACCGTTGCTCGCCTGCTCGGTGGCCGAAGCGATCTCCTGCACCTGCTGCGGCGTCAATCCGATCTGCGCGGCAGCGCTCTGCCAGGGTGAGAGGTGCGTCTGGGCGAAGAGGATCAGGTCTTGCGGCTTGTTCGGAAGGACGGACATGCGTGTGCTCCTACGTTCGTGGTCTTCCCCACCCGACCCCGAGTGATGAATTGGGGATCGTCCGGGTTGAGGACGGACTTGAGGTCTGTGCCGAATAAATCGGATGTGCCGAAAGCTCCCCCCCCTCCCCCACCCCCCACCCGCGCGCTGCACCAACCCCCACCCCCCCACCCCCCCACCCCCCCATCCCCCTCCCTCACCCCGCGAACCGCCGCAAGTCCATGTCCGAACCGAAGTTGCACGAACATCGCACGCGAGATTCGGTCTTCGCTCGGATGACGTTTGAACTCCTCATGATCGATCGCGCGCTCCTCAGGATCGATCGCGCGCTCCTCAGCATCGATCGCGCGCTCCTCAGGATCGATCGCGCGCTCCTCAGGATCGATCGCGCGCTCCTCAGCATCGATCGCGCGGACCTCAGCATCGATCCCGCGCTCCTCGGGATCGATCGCGCGCACCTCAGGATCGATCCCGCGGACCTCGGCATCGGTGCCGGGGGGCATCTCAAGAAGATCCACCACCGAGGCACCGAGAACACAGAGAGGGAAGGCAAGAAAGCCGGGCGCTGACCCGCGAAGCGCGGGCCAGGGACACCTTTCAAGGCCGGGGCATTGCCACCCCGCCTCGTTTCAGCCGGCCAGCAGATTGCTATCATAGAGCAGTTGGGATGCGCGGCCCATCCTTCCGCGCGCTAGCACAGATGGCCCTTGGACGTCGCAGAATATGAATCATGGCGCCTTCCGAGATTTTTGTTACAGGGAGTACGAGCGGACGCTTGAGTCGGTGGAGTCCATTTACAAGCGTTTTCCGTTTCTTGCAACGTTGCTGGTCGTGCTCGTCAGTGCCCTGCAATCACTGTGGGACGATGGACATTGGTCGCACTTCCTTGGTCGCGTCGATGTCACGATTTACTATGCGTCACTCTGTCTTGCGGCGTTGTCTATCACGATCTCGGGCGCTACGTTCGTCATGTGTGTCCTACCCAAACGGTACTCCGAAGTTGGTTCGCTGGAGGGATACGTCAACTGGCGCGCTCAGTATCGCTCCGAGCTCAATGCACTGCAGCAATATACGGAAGCGGAGATTGATACCGCCGTAGCTGAACATACAGGCAGTGCTCTCACGAAGAAGTTATCCGAAGCC
>JAHBXK010000011.1 GCA_019636535.1 Phycisphaeraceae bacterium
TCCGCGACATCAACCCATTCCACCCGCCGGAACCGGCAATGTTCAATGAGCGCGTGAAAGGGTGGTTCCTGATCGCCGTGCCGGGTTGCCTGTTGGCTGCGCTCGTATCACTCGCCGCGTACGTGCTCTTCGTTCCACCCGGATCGACGCGTGATGCTGTTGACGCGGACCGATGGATCGAGTTTGTTCCCGCGACAGTTGATGTGACAACAACCAGAGGAATCGTTGATGCGCCCGAACTGGCGACGAGACAACTGCTCAGTTTGGTCGAGAAGAGACTGCTTCAGATGGGGTACGACACGGCATGGACGAACGATCGACTGCTCATCCGGAACGATGCGGTCATGACAGCCGAAATGCGGTGGGACTTGACCGAGAGAGCACAGTCCACTCTGCTTCGCGGCGAGTGACTTGTGCAGGCGGCGCCGTTCTCAACCGCACCCCGACGGAGTGCAGGCCTTCTCCGTCCTATTCGCCCCATTCGTCCTTTCCGTCCTCTCCTTCTTCATTTCCCGGCCCCCAACGCGGGCCGCGGCTTGTAGCCAGTGGGGGGCGTGGTGAAACAAAGCTGCTTTGCGCATCGCGCAACCCGTGGAAAGAGACGCTCAATCCCAGACCGCCCCGGCCGGGGCGGAGGAGCATCAACCCCCACCCTCAACCGCCCCACCCTCCTCCCCCCCGGTCGGCGGCGGGTGCAGCGCCCACCCGCGCCGCGTGATCACGATGTGCCCCGACCGGAACACCTCCACGTCACGCCTCGGGATGAAGTCGTTCCGGCTCACGTCGAAGATCACCAGCGAGCCCCGCGGCGGGCCCTTCCACGGCGAGCCGCCCCAGCCGTGGCTCTTCGGCCAGATCCCGCTCTTGATGTAGATGATCGCCGAGTCGTTGTAGCGCATGCGTCCGACGTACACCTCCTCCCCCGCGTCGCGGATGAACTCGATCGCCGCGCGCATGTGCGGGCCGGGTCCGCTCCGCCCCTTCCCCTGCACCACGCGCACCAGCCGACCCACTTCGCTCCGCGCATCGCCGATCGGCGCCTTCAGGATCCACTCCCCGCGCATGCAGTACAGGTTCAGCGCAAGCGCCCCCGCCACCAGCACCACGCCCAAGCCCGGATGCACCACCACCCGCATCCACTTCGCGCCAAGCCGCGACGACGCATCGCGCAGAATCGCCAGCACGCCCGCCAGCGACATCCCCCCCAGCATCGCCATCACCGGGATCACGTGCAGGATGTAGTTCCGACGCTTGTCCTGCGCCAGCGACAGCCCCACCGTCCACAGCACCACCCAGAACACGCCCAGCATCGCCGCCGTCCGCCACCCGCTGTCCGGCGTCGAACCCGCCCGCTCATCCGCGCGCGCGGCGCTCCCGCCCGCGCTTGCGCGCAAGACCTGCATCAATCCCAGCACGATCCACACCACCACCCCCACGCCCATCAGCCCCACCACCAGCCAGCAGAACTGCGCGTAGTAATCCAGATACCACCACCACGGCTCCGCCTCGAACTTGCTCGTAAACACGCGCTCCATCGACTGCTTCACGAAGTACTGATCGATGAAAGCGCGCCCGTGCAGCGCGATCATCGACAGGTGCCACGGCAGCGCCGTCGCCAGCGCCGCCGCGAGCGCGACCCACAGCCTCGACGCGACAAACAGCGGATGCACCGCCACGCGGAACCGCCCCGCGCACACCCCAACCTCCCTGTGCCGGTTCAGCGCGAGCCACATCATCACGATCAGGTACGCCCCCAGCGCCCAGAACGGCTTGACCATCATCGCCCCACCCACGCACACCCCCGATGCGATCAGCAGCCGCACCGCCCGCCGGCGCGATGCCTCCTCGCTCAACACCATGCCTCTCGGCGCAAACACCGCCGACACCACGAACCACACGCCCCAGAGCAACAGCGCGTTGTGAACATAATCGTGCCGCAGCGTGTCGATCAGAAACGAGATCGACCGGCTCGTCGCGAACAGCAAACCGCCCAGCACGCCCACCCACAACCCCGCCAGCCGCGTGAAGATCCGTTGCACCGCCACCAGCGTCAGCAGGATCGCCACCACCTCCGGCAACTTCAGCGCCCACGTCTGCGCCTCGAACAGACGGATCAGCACCGCGTGACACCAGAACGCCAAGGGCGGCTTGTTCCAATACGGCTCAGCGCTCAGGTACAGCGACCACCAGTGCCCCTCGCGCGCGGCCTTCGCGCTGATCGCCGCCACCAACCCCGCGTCACCCTGCCAGCGCTCTTCGAGCAATGGCCCCAGCGACAGCAGCAACTGCACCACCACCGGCGACGCGACGAGCAGCCGCTCCCACGCCCGCAGCCGTCGCTCGGCGATCACGTTGCCGCTCTGCAGGTTGGTCACGCTGACGATCCCTCTACTCGATCCGCGCTGGCGGCCGGTACAGATCGCCGATCAGTTTCCCCGCCGCGACCTCGCGACCCCAGTCCTCGCGCACCTCCAGCCGCGGCGCGGGCCACGTCGCCGGGTCGCCCTCGTCGCGCATGAACAGACTGAAGCAGTCGCAGTACAGCCCCGGCTCGGTCCACGGCAGCAACTCCTGGCTCAGCACGCGAACGCCGAACTCCGCCGCGTCCTTCCGAAACTTCTCCGCCGTCATGCTCGGCCGCCGACCGCCCAGCGTGTGCTTCTCCACCTCGTCGCGGATCTGGTCCCACTGCATCCCGAGATTCGAGTGGTGAATGAACCCGACGCCCCCCGGCCTGAGTTTGCGACGCAGTTGCCGAAGATACTCGCGCACCGTCTCGTGCTCGGTGTGAACCAGGGAGTCCCAACTCACCGCCAAATCCACGCTCGAATCCGCCACCATCTCCAGCGACCGCCCGTCGTTCACGTGATACTCGACGTGCTTCTCGCGCGCAAACCGCTCCTTGCAGGCCGCGATGCACTTGGGCGCAAGATCGACCAGCGTCAGCCGGTCCGCGAAATACCGCAGATAGTTGCTCACCCGACCAAACCCGCACGCGATCTCCAGAATGTGCCCGGTCGGCATGAACCGCGCCAGCCGCGGATAAATCGACGTCAACCACATCGCGTCCGGCGTTCCCCACGGCCGGCTCCACTCGTCGCCGCCGTCCGGCCAGATGTATTTCTCCCAGAAATCGCGGTTCGCGGCGACGTTCGGATCGGCCACGTGATCGAGTTTGGGGAAAGCGACAACCGTCATGCCCGCCTCCGAAAAAAGACGTTCACCAGAAATTGTTCCAGCGCCCGGCCTCACCCGCTTCGGGGGGCCGACGTGCAGACAATATGACCAAAACCCCCGCCGCGTGCTCCTGAGCGGGGAGGGGGGGGTGTTCCACGTGGAACACCCCCTCTGCAAAGCGCGCGCGTTATCGACAGGACTTGATTGTCCATGATCTATCTCGACCACAACGCGACGACCCGGCCGCTGTCGGAAGTTGTGGAGGCGATGCGGCGCGCGGTGGAAGAAGCGTGGGCAAATCCGTCGAGCATTCATCGGGCGGGGCAGATTCCGCGGCAGGGGATCGAGTTGGCTCGGCGGTCGCTAGCGGAGTTGATCGGCGTTCGGCCGCGGACGCTGACGTTGTGCGGATCGGGGACGGAGGCGATCGACCTGGCGATCCGCGGCGCGTTTCTGGCGCGGAACCTGGTGGGCCGCGCGGCGGAGCGCGCGGGGCGGCCGGCGGCGGTGCTGGTGACGACACGCGCGGAGCACTCGGCGGTTCGGGAGTTGGCGGTGGACTTGGAACGGCGCGAGGGCGCGCGCGTGGAGTGGGCGTCGATGCGCGCGGACGGATCGGGCGTGGTGGACGCGGGCGCGCTGGAGGACCGGCTGGATGCGCTGCTGAGTTCGGGCGTGGCGGCGGAGTCGGTGCTGGTGAGCGTGCAGTGGGCGAACAACGAGACGGGGGCGGTTCAGCCGGTGGCGCGGATCGCGACGGCGTGCCGGGTGCGCGGGGTGTTGTTTCATTGCGATGGGACGCAGTGGGTGGGGAAGTTGCCAGCGCGGATCGTGGCCGAAGCGCCGGAGGAGGGCGCGGACGATCCGTGCGTGCTGTGGCCGGACCTGCTGACGTTTTCGCCGCACAAGTTTCACGGGCCGAAGGGCGTGGGCGTGCTGTATGCGCGGGCGGGGGTTCGGACGGCGCCGCTGATTCACGGCGAGCAGGAACTGGGTCGGCGCGGGGGGACGGAGAACGTGCCGGGGATTCTGGGCGCGGGGGTGTCGGCGGAGTCGGCGCGCGCGTGGCTGGCGGATTGCGCGAACGTGCGGAAGGGACGCGCGCTGCGCGATCGGCTGGAGCGCGAGTTGCTGGCGCGCGTGGCGGATGCGCGTGTGAACGGGCCGGTGGAAAGCGGTGAGCGCGGTGAGCGCAGCGCGGGCGGGCGTGATGACGATGATGAAGATGCCGGCGACCCAGCGCGGGACGCGCGGTTGTGGAACACGTCGAGCGTGGCGTTTCCGCGTCTGGAGGCGGAGGCGCTGCTGCTGCTGCTTTCGGAGCGCGGGGTGGCGGCGTCGGCGGGGTCGGCGTGCTCGTCGGGGAGTCTGGAGCCTTCGGCGGTTTTGCTGGCGACGGGGATTCCGCCGGAACTGGCGCACGGGACGGTGCGGTTTTCGATCGGACGGGAGACGACGGAGGAGGAGATCGGGAGGGCGGTGGAGATCATCGCGGCGAGCGTGGAGCGTTTGCGGGGGAGTTGGCGGGAGACGTGATCGCGAAGCCACACCGATCCGCATGAGGTCCTGCGCAGGCAAGCAATCAGAATCGAGTGGCTCGGAACGCGTGAGTCAGCGTTCGATGACCATGGCGACGCTGTTGCCGCCGCCGAGGCAGAGGCCGGCGAGGCCGCGTTTGCCGCCGGTGCGGATGAGTTGGTGGATGAGGGTAGTGAGGACGCGGGCGCCGCTGGC
Organism: Phycisphaeraceae bacterium; assembly: GCA_019636535.1. Taxonomy (GTDB): domain Bacteria; phylum Planctomycetota; class Phycisphaerae; order Phycisphaerales; family UBA1924; genus JAHBK01. Next base: position 4,912 of record JAHBXK010000011.1, read on the forward strand.
GCCAATGGGGTGGCCGAGGGCGACGCCGCCGCCGCAGATGTTGAGTTTGCTTTCGGGGATGCCGGTCTCTTTGGTGTTGCAGAGGACCTGGGCGGCGAAGGCCTCGTTGATCTCGAAGAGGTCGATGTCGTTGACGGAGAGGCCGGCCTTCTTGAGGACGCCCTGCACGCCGGTGATGGGCGCGGCGAAGATGTCCTTTGGCGCGACGCCGCTGGTGTGGTAGGCGACGATGCGGGCGAGGGGCTTGATGCCGAGGCTCTCGGCCTTGGCCGCTTCCATGACGCAGAGCGCGGCGGCGCCGTCGGAGATCTGGCTGGCGTTGCCGGCGGTGACGGTGCCGTCCTTGGTGAAGGCGGCGCGGAGTTTGGCGAGCGCATCGGCGGTGGATTCGGGGCGGATGCCCTCGTCGGCGCTGACGCCGGGGGAACGCTTGTCCATGCACTGTTCGCCCGTGAGCGCGAACAGTTCGTTCTTGAACCAGCCCTGCTTGGTGGCTTCTGCGGCGCGCTGGTGGCTCTGGGCGGCGAAGCGGTCCTGATCTTCGCGGGAGACGTTGAACTTGCGGGCGATGTGGTCAGCGCTGTCGCCCATCATGCAGTTCTCGAAGGCGCAGCGGAGGCCGTCGGCGGCCATGTGGTCTTCGAGTTGGGCGGGGCCGAACTTGACGCCCTCGCGGACGCGAGCGAAGTGGGGCGCGGCGGTCATGTTCTCCATGCCGCCGGCGATGACGCACTGAGCGTCGCCGGCCTTGATGGCGGCGGCAGCGCGCATGACGGCTTCGAGGCCGCTGCCGCAGACCTTGTTGATGGTCATGCAGGAGATGGAGTCGGGGAGGCCGGCCTTGAGCGCGGCCTGGCGCGCGGGGTTCTGTCCGAGGCCGGCCTGGAGGACGCAGCCCATGAGGACTTCGTCGACGTGGTTCTTGGCGGCGGGGACCTGCTTGAGGACGGCGTCGATGGCGTAGGAGCCGAGGACGGGTGAAGGGACCTTGCTGAGCCCGCCGAAGAACTTGCCGATGGGGGTTCGCTGCGCGGCGACGATGACGGGGACGTGGGAGGAGGCGGGCATGGTGGGATGGCTCCGGGAAGTCGGTGAGAATGGCCGGAACTGAGCCGGCGGGCGGGTGGTGAGCGGGATTGGATGTTTGCGGCGGATTGTAGGAATGGAGGCTCGCGGGGTGGGCGGAGCGGGCTATGTTGTGGCCGCATGACGGGGCATGAGCCTGGCAAACTCGGGTTGGGTCGAGAGGATGCGGCGGGGGCAGCGCGGACGGGGCACCGCGCGCGACTTGCGAGGGGGGATCGAGCCGCGCACGGGGCGGAGAGCGCGATGGCCGCGCTTGAGCGCGGGGCGGCGATGGGGCGGGCGGGCACGGCGTGGCGGCTGGCGGAGATGATCGGGTTGTATGTGGTGTTGCCGCTGGTGCTGACGGCGGCGGTGCCGACGCGGATGATGGCGGCGCTGTTGTTTCCGGCGTTGTGGGTCGGGTGTGTGGGGTGTCTGGTGGCGCTGCGGCTGGACCCGACGTTTGATCGGCGGTGTTTGTGGAACGCGCGCGGGTTCTTTGAGGGGGTTCGGGGCGTGGTGGCGGTGTTTGTGATCGCAGCGCCGGTGGTGGGGCTCGGGGTGTGGCTGTCGATGCCGGAGATGTTCCTGAGTTTTCCGCGCGAGCGGCCGAAGATCTGGGCGATCGTGATGGTGGGGTATCCGCTGGCGAGCGTGTATGCGCAGGAGATCGTGTGGCGGGCGTTTTTCTTTCATCGGTATGAGCCGGTGTTTGCGCGGCTGCTGTGGCGCGGGGAGGAAGGGGAGCGCGCGGCGGCCGCGCGCGGGGCGACCGCGCTGACGGTGATCGCGTCGGGGTCGGCGTTCGGGTTCATGCACATCCTGTTCAAGCACTGGGTGGCGGTGGCGCTGACGGTGGTGGGCGGGTTGTTGTTCTCGTGGACGTATGCGCATCGGCGGAGCATCGCGCTGGTGTGGGTGGAGCATGCGCTGTGGGGGTGCTTCGTGTTCACGATCGGGCTTGGGCAGTTTTTCTTTCTGCGGGGCGTGGCGATTCGGGGGGAAGCGTTGGGGCCGTGATGAAGGATGCGGAGCGCGCGTGGGCGGCGGGGTGGGGTGTGGTTGCGCGCGCGTTCTCGGACGGGAGGGAGGGTGCTGCGTGCGGAGGGTCGTGGAGGGGGGCGATTTTCGGTCGTTGGGGAAGGGAATTTGGGCGGAATGGGGGCGATGGGGATTGACACCATAAGTCGAATCTGGAGAATGGGTTATGAGCATTTGACGGCTGGTGAGGAGGGTGGGACAGGAGGGTGGTGTCGGCGTGCGGAGCGTGCGAAAGACCAACACGGTGCGGGGCTGGGGCGGTGGGCGGTTGGGTACTGCGCGGGCGCTGGGCTTGGCGGTTGGCGCGGCGGTGCTGGGCGCGGTGATGCCGGCGGGTGAGGCGAAGGGGCAGTGCCCGGCAGCGCCAGCGCTCTCGGGGGTTGGATCGTGCGGGCGGGTTGATCTGTCGTGGTCGGAGGTGGCGGGGGCGACGGGGTACGTGGTTCGGCGGGGGACGTCGCCGCTGTTCTCGCTGGCGACGGTGCTGGCGAGCGTGGACAGCGTTGAGCAGGGGTACACCGACGGGACGGGTACGGCGGGTCAGCAGTACTGGTATTGGGTCTCTGCGACGGTGGAGCCGTTTGCGGGGTGCGCGGGGACGACGGCGGCGAGCAACTTTCACACGGAGTTGTGGCAGGGTTTCCCGTCGCCCGCGCCGACGATCGCGAACACGTCGACGACGACGTGCCAGATCGTGATCGAGTGGTCGATCGCGTCGGGCGCTGCGGGGTATGAGGTGTGGCGGTCGTTCTCGGGGGTGATCGACGACGCGGAGCGTGTGGCGGAGACGGACTTGTTTCCGCGCGTGCTGACGGACCCGGAGATTCCGTTCGGCGAGACGGCGACGTACTGGGTTCGCGGGGTGAGCGACTGCGGCGCGGGGCCGTTCTCGGCGGGGTTGACGGTGACGCGGTCGTACACGTTTCCAGACGCGCCGGTGGGATTCTCAGCGCAGGCGCTGTGCCTTGGTGGGATTCGGGTGTTGTGGTCGCCGCCGGGCAACACGCCGGTGACGGGGTACAACCTGCAATGGTCGCGGGCGGACCTTGGGAACTTCTTCAGCGTGGATCTGGGTGGGGACGCGACGGAGTTTGTGCCGGGCGGGCTGATCGCGGGGGAGCAGTACATGTTCTTTCTGACGGCGTCGAACCCGTGCGGGCTGTCGGAGGTGGTGATGACAGCGCAGGGCGCACCGACGCCGCAGGCGACGGGCGTGCCGGCGGAGGCGCCGGCGTTGAGCGCGGAGACGGGCTCGACAGGGGGGTGCGCGGTGGCGCTGACGTGGAACCGGGTGGTCTCGGCGAAGGACTACGTGGTGTATCGATCGGCGAGTTCGCAGTTTGCGAACGCGCAGCAGGTGGCTGTGGTGGCCGACCCCGGCGGGGGAGATTCGGCGAGTTGGGTGGACGATGACGGGCCGCTGGGTCAGACGGCGTGGTACTGGGTTCGGCCGGTGAACCCGTGCGCGCAGGGGCCGCTGTCGAACTCGGCGAACGGAGCGCGGGTGGTTGGCCCGCCGCCGGAGCCGACGGGGGTGGACGCGGCGACACCTTGCAACGGGCGGGTGGTGGTGACGTGGACGCTGCCGGCGGGGCACTCGGGGGAACGGGTGGAGGTCGCGTGGAGCAGCGCGGAGGACGTGGAGGGCGGGTCGGCGGTGGTGATGCTGGACACGGGGCGGGGTGCGCCGACGATCGGATCGCTGACGATCGACGGGCTGGTGAGCGGATCGAACTACGGGTTCGAGGTTTGGGTGGGGAACGCGTGTGGGGAATCGGAGCCTGTGCACGTGGAGGCGATGGTGGCGTCGCCGCTTGCGCCGCCGCTGGGCACGGGATCGGCGGCGGACCTGGGTGGGGTGCTGACGGCGTCGGTTCCGGAGGGTTTGAACCAGACGTATCGGTGGTTCAAAGAGGGCGTGGAGTTGCACAACGGCGGTCGCGTGAGCGGGGCGAACACGCGGAAGTTGACGATCACGCAAGCGCGGTGGACGGACGCGGGCGTGTATGCGGCGCTGGTGACGCCGCTGGGCGGTGACGGGGCGTGCGAGGCTGTGATGAGCACGGAGGCGATCCTGGCGGTGCGTCCGTCGTGCGCGGGGGACTATGACGGGTCGCGCGTGGTGGACCTTGCGGACCTGCTTGAGTTCCTGAACGACTGGCAGGTGAATCTGGGTCAGAACTGCCCGTGATTGCGGGGCGGGACGCGCGCGTTATCGCAGCGCGAGCCAGGTGACGTAGCCGGCGTATCCGAGGAGGAGGAGGCCCGCGCGTCCGCGTCCGATCGAGCGGCCGACGAGGGCCATGGGGACGAGCGCGAGGCTGAAAGCCGTCATAACGGCGAGGTCGACCATGCCGCCCGGCGGGAGCGGGACGGGGGCGATGCTGGCGGTGACGCCGAAGACGAAGAGCAGGTTGAAGATGTTGGAGCCGACGATGTTGCCGATGGCCATGTCGCCCTCCTTGCGGAAGATGGCGACGAGGTTGGTGGCGAGTTCGGGGAGCGAGGTGCCGACGGCGACGATGGTGAGGCCGATGATGACTTCGGAGACGCCGAGTGAGCGTGCGAAACCGGTGGCGCCGCGTACGGTGAGTTCTCCGCCGACGACGAGAATGGCCAGGCCGAGGATGATGAGGCCGGAGAGTTTTGCGAGCGCTGCGGAGGCTCGCGGCGTGGTGTCGTCGTGGCGTTCGACGGGGAGGCCGACGCCCTGATCGTGGCCGCCGCCGCGGACTGCTTCGGAGACGGTGTAGTAGAGGAAGACGCAGAAGAGGAGGAGGAGAGAGAGGCCGTCGTCGCGCTCGAAGGTGTTGGAGCCGCGGCCTGTGAGCCACTGGTCTTCGGCCTGAACGATGACCAGGACGGTGCCGAGGACCATCATGGGGATTTCGCGGCGGACGAGGATGCCGTGGACGGCGATGGGCCTGAGGAGGCCGGTGATGCCCAGGAGGAGACCGATGTTGGCGATGTTGCTTCCGACGACGTTGCCGAAACCGATGGCCTGCTCGCCGCGGTAGGCGGCGACGAGGTTGACGACGAGTTCGGGGGTGCTGGTCCCGAATGCGACGACGGTGAGGCCGACGAGGACGGGGGCCACGCGGAGGGCCTTGGCCAGCCCCGAGGCGCCGCGGACGAGGAGTTCGGCCCCACCGATGAGGAGCGCGAGGCCGAAGACGAGCGTGAGGAGGTCGAGCACGGTCGAACGGTATGTCGTGGGCGGGGAGGGCGACCGCGCGGCGGCGTGCGGGAGCGTTTCAGTCGGCGGTGGGTGCGGCGAGGCCCTTCCAGACGACTGGAACCTGGACCTCGGACCACTTCCACATGGGGACCATGAAGGGATCGTTGTAGTAGAGGGCTCGGGGGTCGCCCGCCTTGCTCCACTCGGGGTTGTCGGCGAGCCAGGCGTCGAGTTGCTCCATGGCTCGTCGGCGGTTGGCGGCGGAGTAGTCGCCGCGGACACCGATGGAGAGGACGGTGGTCGGGTCGGTGTCGCGGACGGTGACGCGGCTGCCTTGTTCGACGGGGCCGTCGTCGGTTGTGCGGTAGAGGAAACTCATGGTCCAGGGCTCATCGCGCTGGCCTTCGGGGAGTTCGTCGGAGGCGGGGCGGTTGAATGAACCGGCGTGGTAGTCCATCTCGACGGGGGAGGTCATGGCGATGCCGCGTGACTCGATGTGCCTGAAGAGCGGCCAGAATCCGGCGTTGCGACCCTGCTCGGGGCGGGCCTTGCCTTGATACTCGGCGCGGCGGACGGAGGGATAGCGCTTGAGGTCGATGGCACCCGGGGGCGTTGGTTCCGGGTAGCCGACCGGGAGGGGCGTGTCGATCCTGGCGCGCTGGAAGCGGTAGACGAGGCCCTTTCGCGGGTCTTCGTAGCGCTCGATCGCGGCGTCGAGATCGCCGCCGACGCGCGCAACCGAGCCGTTGACCCGCGTGGTGAGTACCCATGAGTCGGGGACGGCGTCGGGCTGATCGGAGATGACCGGGGGCTCGTCGGCGTGGTGGGAATGGTCGGCGACGAGGTCCCGACGGCAGGCGGCGGGGAGGAGCGTGCAGAGCGCGAGGGTGAGGACGGCCGTGGCGCGAAGGGAGGGGACTTGCATGGCCGGGATTTCGCTGGGGGCGCGCGGGCGGATTCGTCTGAAGATCGCGGCGATGGGCTGCAAGGTTGGCGGAGGGCGCGGCAAGTCGTGGGGACGGAGGGGCGGGTGGGTGCGTATCCGGAAGGAGCGAGAGATGAACGGCCTGCGACTTGGTGCGCGAGTTCTGGCGGGGGCGGCGGTGGTCTCGGTGGGCGGATCGGCGGCGTGGGCCGCGGATCTGTTCCCGCCGGTGTGGCGGGGGCAAGCGCAGACGACGTTTCAGCAGTGGAACTTCACGGGCGGAGCGGGCGGGGGTGCGCCGGACGTGATGCCGTTCCATAACCCGTACGGGGTGCCGACGCTGTTCGAGGTTGGCGGGGCGGAGTGGGAGCCGGTGTCCTCAGCGCCGGGCGTGGTTCCGCGCGACTCGGTGTGGAAGGTGTCGGGCTCGGGGAAGAAGGTGTGTGCCGACAACAAGAACACGGCTGTTGACGTGGTCCTGTTCGCCGCGGCGAAACTCGATTGCCTCCAGGTTGTGTATTTCGGCGATCTGCCGGTGGTGTCGGTGGAGGAGATCGCGGGGCACGGGAGTTTCACGACGGTGCTCGACAGCGTGAGCGTTGTGCCGCTGGCGGACGGCTGGTTCCACGCGACGTACTACCACACGCTGATGGGAACAGCGAGCCCGTCGCGGGAACTGTTTGTGCTCGAAGCGCCGCTGAACGGGACGACGTGGATCGATCATCTGGTGATCGACACGGTTGCGCTGCCGAGCCCGGGTGCGGGGGTGCTGGGCGCGATGGGCGTGCTGGTGGCGGTGCGACGCCGACGGCGCTGAACGATCTGGATGGGGTTCGGCTCACTTTGCGCCGGGCTGGAGTGCCGCCAGGTCGGCGTCGATCTGGCGGCTCCAGCCCTCTTCGGCCTGAGCGTCGCCGAGCGCGCGGGCGCAGGCGAGGAGGTCGCGGAGGATGAGCGGACGCCAGGGGTACATGGGGGGCGCGGTGTTGTAACCGACGGAGAAGGCGTGGTTGAGGAGCGGGGAGGCCTCGTCGAAGCGCTGGAGGCGCGTGAGCAGGTGGCCCCGTACGAAGTGGATGTGGGCGTCGGTGTCGCCGGGGATGGGTGTGTCGGCGGCGGCGGCACGGGCGTTCTCGAGGGCGAGGGCGGAGAGTTGTTCGGCCTGATCGATCCCGCCGAGGGAGAGGAGTGCGTGGGCCTTCTGCGCTGACGCGAGCGCCACGAGATAGTGACGCTCACCGACGGCAGCGCTGAGGCCGGCGATGGCGCGATCGAGGGCGTCGATGGCCTCTTGGTGCCGGCCGGAGAGGGTGAGGTACCAGCCGAGACGTCGTTCGCAGTTGGCGGCGAGGAGGGGGTCGCGCGCGTGCGCGGGGATGGCGGACCAGATGGCCGCTGCACGGGCGCCCTGCTCGGCAGCGCGGTCGGGGTGGCCGGCGAAGACGAAGACCGAACCGGCCTGCTCGACGCAGAGGAGGACGGAGAGGTCGTTGGGGCCGTGGCGAGCGGAGAGAAGATCGGCAGCGCGGAGGAGCGACTCAGCGCGGATGACGGGGAGGATCTCGTTCTGCGCTGCGCGAGCGTGGGCCATGAGCGTGCCGACGATGGAGGGATCGCCGGGGCCGAGGAGGCTCTGATGGAGCGCGAGGACTCGGCCGTAGGCGGCGGTGCGGCCGGTGGGTGCCTGTCCCCAGAGTGTGAACATGCGCGAATCGGGGATGGAGAGGGTCTTGAGGTCGGCGCGGATCGCGGCGGGGGTTTCGGCGGGATCGGTCTGCCACGCGGCGGTAAGGGACTTCGAGAACGGCAGGTTCGGCGCACGCTCGACGAGATCGGCGGCAATGGAGAGGGTGGAGGTGAGGTCGGGGTCTTCGGGCGGGAGGACGCGGAAGCGGAGGCGGAAGGCCTCGGAGATGAGCGGCTCGGCGGCGCTCGGGTCGTCGGCGTCGAGGGCGATCCGGGCGCGCAGGGCGAGCAGGGTGGCGAGCAAGGGATCGTCTTCGTGGCCGGCGGCGGACTTGAGCACGGTGATGGCGTCGGCTGCGAGTGTGTCGGCCTCGGTTGGACGCTGGACGGCGTAGAGCGTGCGGGCGCGCAGGCCGCGGGAGAGGGCGGTCTGCGGGTGGGCGGGACCGAAGAGGGCGGATCGCATGCGCTCGGCCTCTTGCGCGAAGGCAAGGCCCTCGGCGGGGCGCGAGCGGACGAGCAGGACGCCGCCGAGTTCGTGGAGCGTGGAGGCGATGTCGGGGTGGTCGCTTGCGCCGTGGCGCTCGCGGAGGCGGACGAGGCCGTTTCGGAGGGAGACCTCGGAGTACTCGACGAGCTCGGCGGCGCGGCCGGTGCCGAGTGTCGTGTAGACGCTGCCCCAGATCCTACGGACGGCCTGGTCGAGGTCGGGCTCGTCGGCGAAGGCGCCGGTTTCGAGTCGGAGGTAGAGGCGGACGAGGCCCGCGTTGACGGCGCTGGAGATCTCGGGCTTGGCGGGGTCCTTGAGCGGGATGATGTCGCGGAGGAGTTGGCCGACCGCGCGGGCTCGGATGCCCTCCACGCGGGCCTGCTCGCGCTGGATGCGTTCGTTGCGCTCGGAGCGTGCCACCGAGACGAGGCTGGCGATGACCGCCGTGACGGCGAGGCCGACGACGAGCGCCGCGACGCCCGCGAGCGCGAGTCGCTTTCGGTTGACGGCGATGGCCTTGCGGACGACGTACCAGCCCGAGTCGGAGCGTGCCTCAACGGGGTGGCCGTCGAGGAAGCGGCGGAGGTCCTTGGCGAGATCGGCGGCGGAGTGGTAGCGGAGTTCCTTGTCTTTGCTGAGCGCTCGGAGGACGACGGCCTCGAGATCGATGGGGATGGCTGGGTCGCGGCGTCGCGGCGGGACCGGGGGCGTCTCGGTGATGGTGCGGGCGATTTCGAGGATGGAGCCCGTGAGATCGTAGGGGAAGTGGCCCGTGAGGAGCCTGTAGAGGATGACGCCGAGGGAGTAGACGTCGGTGAGGGCGTCGACGCGGTCGGGGTGGCCCGAGGCCTGTTCCGGGGATGCGTAGGCGGGAGTGCCCGCGAACTCGCCGGTCATGGTGGCCTGGACGTGGTCGGCCTTGGCGACGCCGAAGTCGAGGACGACTGGGTGGCCGTCGGGACGGACCAGAACGTTGTCGGGCTTGAGGTCGCGGTGGATGACGCCGTTGAGGTGGGCGTGGTGGACGGCTTCGCAGACTTCGATGAACGTGATGAGGAGCGTGCGTCGGCGCGTGGAGGCGTCGAGGTCGGTGGGGAGCGCGAAGGCCCAGCGGTCGAGGGGTTCGCCCTCGATGAACTCCATGACGAGGGCCAGACGGCCGTCGGTGAGGGAGCGTGACTCGTAGACGGTGACGATGTTGGGATGGCGGAGCCTGGCGGCGATCTCGGCTTCGCGTTCAGCGCGGAGACGTTGGCGCTTGGAGATGGCGGGGCTGGCTTCGTGCGCGGGTTTGCCTGCGCCTGCGCCGGAGCCGGAGCCGAGGGGCGCGGTGAAACCGCCGATGACCTTGATGGCGACGATGCGGGAGGTGGACTCCTGGACAGCGCGGTAGACGATGCCCTGCGCGCCAGCGCTGATGACTGCGTCAGCGCGGTAGCCGGGGATGCGCGGCGCATCGATGGGCTGGAGGCCCGGGGCGACCAGGCCGCGGATGCGCGTGAGGAAGGCGGATTCTTCGCGTGCATCCTTGAGACGCTGAGCGCAGAGGGGGCAGGTGCGCAGGTGCTCGGCCAGATCGGGGGGGATCTGGTCGTCGGGCGCGTGGAGGCAGCGATCAAGGGTTTCGTGGCCTGGGCATGGGCGGGGCGCGTGCGGCCGATCGGGCGCATCGCCCTTGTCGGCGGGCGGGGGTTGGGCGCGATCGTGGCTCACCTCAGGCGTCCTCCTCGAAGGCCTCGGTCAGTTGCTGAACGAGGGTCTTGAGGCGCGAGGTGATTCGACTCTTGGCGACGTAGACCTGATCGACGGACATTCCGCACTGTGCGGCGGCCTGCGCGGCGGGGACAGCGCGGAGGCCGACGAGTTCGAAGGCGCGGAGGGTTCGGTCGTCGACGGAGGAATCGTCGCGGAGGACTCGGAGGGCCTGATCGAGGATGGCGCGGTCGCGCTCTTCGGACCAGATGGAGCGGATGGAGCCTTCGTCGGGAGTGTCGGGGAGATCGTCGGCGCGAGCGGCGGCGGAGCCGGTGGCGCGCTTGCGGTCGCGCATGGCGTGACGGACGGTGTTGTGGGCGATGCCGAGGATCCAGGAACTGAGGCGGCCCTTGGAACGGTCGTAGCGGCCGTCGCGGTAGGCGCGGACGAACTCGGTCATGGTCTGCTGGGCGACTTCCTCGGCGTCGGTGTGGCGGAGTCCGAGTCGGCGTGCGAGCGCGGCGATGATCGGTCGGTATCGCGCGTCGAGTGCGGACCAGACTTCGGCGTTGGAATGATCGACGAGCGCGTCGAGGAGGCGCGTGGTGGTTCGGGTTGCCAGGATCGGAGCGGCGGGCTCCACGGTTGGCTCCTGCGGCCGGTCGAACGCGGGCTGGTTCAGCGCGATCGAACGACGCGGTCGCTCGTTCGGCGACGATGGTACTTATCGGCGAAAGGGGGGCTTGGGATCGGCGGTTCGGCGGGTGGCGAGAGGCGGAACGGGGCGAAGAGTCAGGATCCGCCGACGAGGGCGGCGTTGGTGGGGAAACGTTGGAGGGCGGCGAGGAGTTGCTCGACCTGGACGTGCGGGGGCATGGCGAGGAGGCGGCGGCGGAGGGCGGTGACGGTCTTGAGTTCGGGCTCGGCCATGAGCAGGTGCTCTTTGCGTGTGCCGCTGGCGGCGAGGTTGATGGCGGGGAAGAGCCGGCGTTCGGCGATCTTGCGGTCGAGGATGAGTTCCATGTTGCCGGTGCCCTTGAACTCCTCGAAGATGACCTGATCGCCCTGGCTGCCGGTATCGACGAGGCAGGTGGCGATGATGGTGAGGCTGCCGGCCTCCTCGGTGTTTCGTGCTGCGCCGAAGATCTGCTTGGGGATTTCGAGCGCGCGGGAGTCGATGCCGCCGGTCATGGTGCGGCCGCTGGATGCGTGCTTTCGTGAGCGGTTGAAGGCGCGGCCGAGGCGTGTGAGTGAGTCGAGGAGGATGACGACGTGCTTTCCTGCTTCGACCATGCGCTTGGCGCGTTCGAGTGTGGTGGTGGAGACGGTGATGTGCTTCTCGACGTCGTGGTCGTTGCTGGTGCCGACGACGCGGACGCGCGGCTCGGGGGCGGCCTGTTGAGTGGTCGAGTTCGGGGCAACGGGATGGCCGTTGGGATGGGCGTTGTCGGCGGGTTCGGCCGCGGAGGCGGGCGGGCCAGTGCGGTGTGGGCCGCTGCGTGCGTCGTACTCGGCAAAGGAACGGCGGAAGTCGGTCATCTCTTCGGGTCGCTCGTCGATGAGCAGGACGAAGAGGTGGACGTCGGGGTGGTTGCGGAGGATCGCGGTGGCGATGTCCTTGAGGAGCGTGGTCTTGCCGGCCTTTGGGGGTGAGACGATGAGGCCGCGCTGGCCGCGGCCGATGGGGCAGAAAAGATCGACGAGCCGGCAGGAGGCTGGGCAGCCCGGGTATTCGAGCGTGAGGCGCGGCTGCGGATCGATGGAGGTGAGTTCGTCGAAGCCCGGAGCGCCGGAGGAGACGCTGAAGCGTTCGGGGTCCTGGCCTTCGATGGCGATGAACTGCTCGACGACGGGGCGCTCGTGCTTGGGTGCGCCGCCGCGGCTGCGCCGGCGGCGCGGGCGTCGCATCTCGACGCGGACGGTGACCTCGAGCCCGGTTCGGAGTTTGAAGCGGTCGCCGAAGGTGATGGGGACGAAGGGATCGTCGTCGCGCTGGATGAGCGTCGTTCCGTTGAGTTGGCGGACGCGCCCTTCAGCGCGCGTGGGCCACTCCAGTATGCCCGTCATGGTTGTCATGCGATGTTCGAATCTGCGTTCGGATCGGGATGCTGATGGTGCCCGAGCCGACCCCGTTGTCCCCAACCCCCCACCCTCCGACCATCAAGTCTGCCGTTCACCCCCCGAGTTCGCGCTGTCTCCGTTCTCGATGCTGCGGACAGTTGGCGCTGCGCTGACCGTGGCGAACACGTTGGAGAGCCTCTGAACAGAATCAGCAGAGCGGCCCGACGTGGATGTGACTCCGCGCCGACGCGGCGATCCGCGCGATGCACCACACGCTGCCCTACGGGGTCAATCGCATCCCCGGCTCACCGTGTCACCCGCCCGCCCCGCTCGGAGGAACCCCCAAGACCGGGGGACACTCCAATCCCCCCCTGATTCCTACATACACCATTCCAGCATAGACCGGGCTTCGTGTCAAGCCCGACGGGTTGGAGCGGGGGACGGGGGACGGTTTCCCACATCGGCCGGTACGGAGCGGGACTTGGGTGGGTTGCGTTCGCAGCGGGGGTGGTTTGGGGCTAGTTTGGGGCCGGTGGAAGCCGGGGCGTGGGGGGATCGGGCTATGCTTGTCGGCGGTGAAGACCCGCTGGAGCGGGGTTTCGCCGGGCGCGTTGGAGCCGATCGGCTGGGGTGTTGCGGCATCCACTGGCGTGCCGACAGCCGCGAGATTTGTGCGTGGGTATGGATGCTCCGCCGCGGGAAACCCGGGGCCGGGGCGGTCGGAGCCGGTGCGGGGCGGTGGGGTTGGTGGGCGAGCGAAGGGGACGGATGGAGCAACTCAAGGGCATCGCGGTCTCTCCGGGCGTGGTGATCGGGCGCGTTTTCGTGGTCGATGAGGAGCGTCGCCGCATTCCCAAGCGGCTGGTGCCGGCGGGCCAGGCCGCGATCGAGCATGAGCGTCTGTGGAAGGCGCTGGGGGCGGCGATCGGGGAGTTGAACCTGCTGTCGGAGCGGACGCGGGGGAAGTTCGGTCATGACGCGGCGGAGATCTTCATCGCGCACGTTCGGATGCTGTCGGACGCGACGCTGACGCGGCCGATGCACGAGTTGATCGACAACGAGCGCGTGACGGCGGAGTTCGCGGTGTGGCGGGTGTTTCAGGACCTGATGGCGCAGTTCGCCGCGCTGCCGGACCCGACGATCCACACGAAGATCGACGATCTGCGTGACTTGTCGATGCGCGTGCTGAGGCAGTTGATCGGCGAGCATCGGTCGCGGTTGAACACGCTGAACCACCAGGCGGTGGTGGTGGCGCCGGACCTGACGCCGAGCCAGACGGCCGCCTTCAACCGACAGCACGTGCTGGCGTTCGCGACGGACCTGGGCGGCAAGACGAGCCACACGGCGATCTTTGCGCGGGCGCTGGGGATTCCGGCGGTGGTTGGCCTGAACCGGCTGACGGAACTGGCGGTGGACGGTCAGGACATCATCATCGACGGTGATCGCGGGATCGTGGTGCTCGGGCCGGACGAGCACGTGATCGACGAGTACCAGTCGTACATGGAGACTCGCAAGACCATCCAGCTGTCGCTGGGTGAGATCGCGAAACTGCCGGCGGTGACGACGGACGGCACGCCGATCAAGATCGTGGCGAACATCGAGTTTCCGGAGGAGATCGCGCAGGTGTTGAAGTTCGGCGGGGAGGGCGTTGGGCTCTACCGCACGGAGTACCTGTACCTGACGAGCGACACGGAGCCGACGGAGGAGGACCACTTCATCGCCTACAAGAAGGCGGTGGAGTTGAGCGAGGGTCGGCTGCTGACGATCCGGACGGTGGATCTCGGCGCGGACAAGTACACGCAGGCGCGGGCGGAGAACCCCGAACGCAACCCGTTTCTGGGTCTGCGGTCGATCCGGTATTGCCTGCAGAACCTGGGGATGTTCAAGACGCAGTTGCGGGCGCTCTTGAGGGCGAGCCACTTTGGTCCGATCAAGGTGATGTTCCCGTTGATCATGAACACGGTGGAGTTTCGGCAGGCGCGGATGCTGCTGAACGACGCGATGGAGGATCTGGAGGAGGAGGGGATCCCGTTCGATCGCACGATCGAGACGGGGATGATGGTGGAGGTTCCCGCGGCGGCGATCATGGCGAACACGTTCGCGCGGGAGGCCGGGTTTTTCTCGATCGGGACGAACGATCTGGTGCAGTACACGCTGGCTGTGGACCGCACCAACGAACGGGTGGCGAACCTGTTCAATCCGTTCCATCCGGCGGTGATCAAGATGATCCGGAACGTGGTTCGTGCGGCGGACGCTGGGAAGATCCCGGTGTCGTGCTGCGGGGAGTCGGCGGGAGATCCGGACTTTGCCCTCTTGCTCATGGGGCTCGGACTTCGTACTCTGAGCGTGACGAGTTCGTCGATTCCGGTCCTGAAGCGGATGGTCCGGAGTGTGAGCATTCAACAGTGCGAGCGGCTGGCCAAAAAGGCCCTTACGCTCGATTCCGATACCGCGATCGCGGTTTTGTGCCGCGATCACGCGAGGAAAATCATCCCCGAGGCGTTCGAAGGGCGTACCGACGAACATTCACCCTCGGCTTGAACGAACACCGCGAGCCCGACGGCCGAGCGCCCCGGGTCGCGAAAGGACAGCACGCGAGGGCCGGCTTGCACGAGCGGCCCGCGCGGAGATCGAGGCCCCCTGCGGCCCGACACCCCCCACTTGTGTTGCCGACGCGGATTCGCGTCGGCGTGCGTTGGGGGCGACCGACCACGCTTCGGCGCCGGCTTGAGAGAGCCGACGGAGCCGCGGGGTCGGGAGAGGGCGAGCAGGGTGGGACCCTGGCCGAGCGCGATTGGGCGCTGGGCCGACGCGCACCGGCCGGAAGGCGGCTTGGGCGCACGAACCCGGGAGGTCCGCACGCACGGCGCTGCGAGGCCCCTTCGATCCGGCTGATCCGTTCGCGATCCGAATGCTCCGACCGAGAGGCCCGCAGCGCCCGGCGAAACGCCCGGCGCGGGTCCGAGATTCGCCGCGCGGCCAGAGTGCCCGGGCGAAGAACGGGCCGAGGCACGGAGGTCTGAACAGTCATGACATCGAACAGCAAGTCGTCTTCAACAACTACGAGGTCGAATCAGGGAGGAAAGGGGCAGCGGCAGACGAAGGAGATGGTGATCAACTACGTCCCCGGCGAGGAGTGCCGGGTGGCTCTCGTGGAGGGGGGTCGGCTGGAGGAGTTCCACGCCGAGCGGATGGACAACGCCTCGCACGTGGGCAACATCTACGTGGGGAAGGTGTTGAACGTGGAGGCGGGGATCCAGGCGGCGTTCGTCGATTTCGGGCTGGAGGCGAACGGCTTTCTGCACGTGACGGACCTGCACCCGCGGTACTTTCCCGGCGAGGACAACGAGACGACGGAGCGCGTGGGGAAGAAGACGCCCCGGCGCGAGCGCCCGCCGATCCAGGCGTGCCTGAAGCGCGGTCAGGAGATCGCGGTGCAGGTGCTGAAGGAGGGCGTGGGGAGCAAGGGCCCGACGGTGACGAGTTATCTCTCGATCCCCGGGCGGTTCCTGGTGATGATGCCGCTGATGGACAAGGTGGGGGTGAGCCGGAAGGTGGAGGACGAGGAGCAGCGCCGCAAGATGCGGGAGATCCTCGATCAGTTGGACCTGCCGGAGGGGTTCGGGTTCATCCTGCGGACGGCGGGGATGGACCAGAACAAGACTGAACTGAAGCGGGACCTTGCGTACCTGCAGCGGCTGTGGAAGGACATGGAGAAGCGGTGGAAGACGGGGAGCAAGCCCCGGCTGCTGTACTCCGAGAGCGACCTCTTGGTGCGGGCGTTGCGCGACATGCTGTCGAGCGACGTTGATCGGATCGTGGTGGACAACGAGTCGGCGGTGAACCGCGCAGCGCGGTTCCTGAAGATCGTTGCGCCGCGGACGACGACGAAACTGGTTCGGTACACGGGGAAGACGCCCATCTACCACGCGATGGGGATCGAGCCGCAGATCCAGACGATCCACGCTCGCGAGGTGCCGCTGCAGTCCGGCGGTCGTCTCGTGATCGACGAGACCGAGGCGCTGGTGGCGATCGACGTGAACTCGGGCCGCATGCGTGACGCGAAGGACGCGGAGACAACGGCGTACCGCACAAACATGGAGGCCGCGGACGAGATCGCGCGGCAGTTGCGGCTGCGAGACGTGGGCGGGGTGATTGTGAACGACTTCATCGACATGCGGTCGCTGAAGCACCGTCGGGAACTGGAGCAGCGGTTCAAGGAGAACCTGAAGAAGGACCGGGCGCGGACGACGACGGCGACCGTTTCGCCGTTCGGCGTGATCGAGATGACGCGTCAGCGGATGCGCGGGAGCCACGAGAGCCAGCACTTTGCGACGTGCCCGTCGTGCCGGGGGCGCGGGCTGCTGCAGCGTCCGGACTCGGTGGCGGCGGATGCGCTGCGGGAACTGACCGCGCTCTTGGACCACGAGCGGGTGTACCGGGTGGAGATGGTGGTTCACCCGCGGATCGCGGGGGAACTGCTGAGCACGAAGCGTCGATCGCTGTCGCGAGTCGAGCGGACGATGGCGAAGAAGGTGGACGTGCGCGTGAGCGACGCGATCGCGGTGGATCGTGTGACGTTCTACGCGTACGACGAGCGCGGGGCGGACATCGACGCGGCGAAACTCGAGGTGCGGAAACTGGACGTGGATCTGCTGCAGCCGTTTGTTGCGCCCGATTCGGCGGACTGGGCGATGGACCTTGAGCAGGAGGCGGAACCCGAGCCCGATGAGGCGGTGCATGAGCAGGTGATCGAGCCGCTGCACCCGATCGAGATGGACGATGCGGCCGTCGCCGAGCAGGAGAAGATCGAACAAGAGCAGGCGGAGGCCAAGGGCGGGCGGCGGCGACGTAGGCGGGGTGGTCGCGGTCGCGGGGGCAAGGACAGGGCGACGGCTTCGCAGGCAGCGGCGGACAAGAGTGCTGACAGGGATGCGGACAGGGACGTGGACAAGCCGACCGCGGCGGGGCCGCTGCGGCTTGTCGGCGATGATGAAGAGGTAGGCGAGGCGGTCGGCTCGACCGAGGCTCAGGCCAGCGCATCGGGCGAGGCGGGGACGGGGCGGAAGCGCCGTCGACGGCGACGACGCGGCGGGAAGGGCGCGGAGGGGTCGGCGGTGGGTGCGGAGGCCGGTGGGCCGGATACGGACTCGACGGCATCGGACGATGACTCCGAGGCGGATGTGCAGCAACGGCCGGAACACGCGGAAGTGAGTGCGGAGGACGGCGAAGAGGGCGGCGCTCAGGGAGACGGGCGTCGTCGGCGCAGGCGTCGGCGCCGCGGCGGACGCGGGCGCGGCGGCGAGGGTGAAGCGGGCGGTGAGCGGACCGGCGAGCAGGCGGGCGAGCGGAGCGCCAAGCCGGCAACGGAGGATCGCGCAGTCAAGGCCGAGAGCTCGCCGGACCAATCGGGCGAGAAGGCTGCCGGCGAAGGTGGCGAGCGCCGCAAGCGTCGGCGAAGACGGGGCGGCCGTGGTCGGCGGGACGGCGCTTCGGGCGAGAGCACGGGGGGCTCGGCCGGCGGCACGAACAACGGGACGGCGCGGACCTCGAACGCGGCGCCGTCATCGCCCGCCGCATCGCAGCAGCCATCGACACCGCCGGTACAGGTGCGTCCGCGGTCGCTGTACAGCGTCGGCAGGCGGAAACTCACGCCCGCGGAGCGGAAGAACCTCGGCGGCGGTGACGAATGACCGCCGCCGGATCGGCGTGGACGCGCATCACTCGATGGCGTGGAGCGCTGCGTCGGCGACGACGCGCGCCTTGGTCGGTGCGCGGCCGTGCTCGTCGAAGATCATGATGTGGTTGGTATCGTTCGGGCCGGGCTTGAGGAATGAGACGGGGATCCAGCAACGCTTCTGCGGGCCGAGGGTCTTGCCGTTGGCATCGCCCGCCCAGTAGCGGCAGAGATGTCGGCCGTTGACGAAGATCTGGCCCTTGCTGAGGCCGGCGGTTTCGAGCCAGACGGGGATGGCGCTGGCGTGACCGCCGTCGGGGTCGGCGGTGAGCGCCGATGCCGGGACGGAGAACGTGGCTCGCCACCAGGCCGGCGCGGACGGATCGGGCGTGCCGGCGCGGGCGGGCTTGCCGAAGGCTTCGGTGTGTGGCGGCTCCCACTTGGCGAAGGCCCACTCGCCCTTCTCGGTGGCGCACTCGACGCCCTCTTCGAATCGGACGGACTTGGCGAGTCGTGCCGCGGCGGCCTCGGTGGAACCGATCATGGCGATCTGGATGACGTTGTTGCCGCGGCTGAGTTGCTCGGCATCGAAGAAGAGGGGCGTTCGGCCTGCGGTGGTGATGAAGGCGACGGGTTTGTCGTTGAGAAGCACGACACCGCCGGGCATCGGCGTGGAGGCACCGGCTCGTGCTTCGTCGGTCCAGGCGCCCATGCCCTCAACGAGGAAGGGCTCGATGCGCATGATGATGGGCGTGCGGCGGCGGTGCTGGATGGTCCAGGTGAGTCGGCGGGCGTCGGTGACGTCGTCTTCGTGGACGCCCCAGAGGGGTGCGCGGAACTTGAGCAGGTCGACCGGTTCGGCGGCGACGAGTTTGGGCTTGGACGTGCGCACGGGCGCAACGACCCACGCGTGCTTGTGCCAGCCTGTATGCTCACCGAGGTCCGGCCCGCCCCAGACGCGGCCGGCGTTCTCGGCGAGGACGACCATGGTTGCGCCCTTCTTGGCGGGGACGTCGGCGTGGTTGTCCGCGCTCGGGCCGAAGCCGACGAGGCCGCAGCGCTTGCCGTTGACGGCGACGTGCATGCGGTGGGCGGCGTGGGGGAAGGCGAGTCGGACTTTCTTGGCGCCGGCGGCGAAGGTGAACCTGTACCAGCCGTAGCCGTAGGGCGCGCCGAGCGCCACCAGATCGGCCGGGCCGTCGATGGCGGCGAAACGCGGGCTGGTGCCCGCCCAGTGCTCGTCGGTGCGGGCGGCTTCCCACTCGCCCATGACGACTTTGGCGGATGAGCGGCGGCCGGAGGTGGGCGGCGCGGTCGGGGCGGGGGCGCTCTGGCCGAACTTGTGGGTCGTGATGCGTCCCTCGGCGTCGATGACGGTGCAGGACCTGGTGTCGGGGAGCGGGACGGGACGGCCCTCTCGCGTGAGGCCCGCGACGCCGACGAAGACCTTGTCGTCGGTGAGGTGGATGTGGGCAAGGTGCTCGTCGGCGGCGACGATGACGGTGAGGCCCTCGTGCTCGTGGACGAAGGGCGGCTTGCCCGGACCCGGGACGAGCGTTTCGAGGGGCGAGCCGTTGATGGAGAGCATGCCGCGCGAGCCCGAAGCGCCGAAGCAGACGAACGTCTTGCCGACGAGGGCGAAGGCGCTGAGGTTGCAGTAGTCGAGTTGAGCGCGGCCGGTGAGTCGTGCGTCGAGAAGGACCCACGCGACGTCGCGGCCGCTCATGTCGACGGGGAGGAGGGAGCCGTCGGGCGCAACGAGGGTGTGGACCTGATCGCCGTCGTCGTGAGCGGCGGGGTCGTTGCCGCTCTTGAAGAGGAAGACCAGATCGCCCTGAGTGCCGGTCATGTGTACGACGCTGACGGGTGCCTGGCGTGCGCGGCCCTTGGCGTGCGCGGTTTCGGTGTGGTTGGCGGCGCCCGCGGCGGTCGGCGCGGCGGCCCAGCCCGGCTGGAGGGCGACGGCGGGGCGGTTGAGTTCGGCGTGGGTGAGCAGGCGGTTGAATCGCGAGGCGAAGGTGCTGATCTTGCGGACGGCGGAGTAACTGGGGCCGGGGCGGCCGAGTTCGTCGATGGGCGCGTCGGCGCTGCCCGCGGTGGTGGGGAAGGCGTGGAGGTTGTCGGGGTCGCGACCGGCGGCGAAGCCGAAGTTTGTGCCGCTGACGAGCGGGCAGAGGTTGTACTGGCCGCCGCCGGCGATGACCTCGGCCAGGGCGCGGAGCGCGCGGCGTTCGGCCAGATTCGCGTTCAGGCCGGCGGGCTCGTCGACGACCGGGGAGGGCGTGAGGCGCATGTCCATGACGATGCGCGGCTGGTTGGGGCGGACGGCGCCGAGTTGGCGGAGGTGCGAGAGCATGTTCGCAGCGCCGGTCCAGCCGTCGATCTCACCCTCGACGGACTGCCAGAGGTCGTTGGTGTTGATGATGGGGACGGCGAATCCGGCCTCGCGGTAGTAGCGGTTGAGTTCGCCGAGGTAGGAGGCGGCGAGGGCGTCGTGACCGCAGTACCAGCCGGACTCGTTCTGGAGCAGGACGATCGGGCCGGGCGCGGACTGGGCCTGCGCGGAGCGCGACGAGCCGCTGGTGACTGCCTGGAGCGTTCGGAGTTGGCCGGCGAGGGCGGTGATGTAGCGCGAGCAGGACTCGAGGAATGCCTGCGAATTGGTGCGCAGGCGCATGGTCTCGCTTTCCATGAGCCAGGGCGGGAGGCCGCCGTTGTCGAAGCCCGCGCCGATGTAGGGGCCGGGGCGAACGATGCACATCAGGCCCATCTGCTGGATGAGTTCGACAAAGTGGCGGACGTCGTTCTCGCCGGTGAAATCGAAGTGGCCCGGCCGGATTTCGTGTCGGGACCAGACGGCGTGGAACGAGACGCAGTTGAAGCCGGCCTGTCGTGCGGCGTGGAGGCGGTCGGCCCACTCGGCGCGGGGCGTCCGTGCGTAGGAGACTCCGCCGCTGACCAACCACACCCGCCGCCCGTCGATGATGAGGGAGTGACTGTCGAAACTGATGTTCGCCATGGGCGGGTTGATCTCCGGGGGAGGTGGCGTTTGGTGTGTCGTGAAGCGGGAGGACAGCGCGACGGGCAGCAGCCGGGGACGTTGATCCCCGGAACGGGCGGGTCGACTCCATCCGACCGGAACAGAGCGTGCGAGCCAAGGCGACCGGGAATGGGCGATATGGGGATGGGGTGCCCGGAGCGGTCGGCTCGCGGCCGGAAAACCTGTCAAATACCTGACAAACGGGTCCGGCGAACGCGGGCAACTCTAGAGAGGCACTTGTCGATCTGCAACATCCTGCGCCCAATTGCTGTAATCTCACCGCGATCTTCCGGGAGGCGACGTTGCGGAGACCCACACTAAACCCTATCAAGCGATCTGAGACACGATCTGAAGGCGCGGCGATTGCTCGTGGAGCAGGCGGTGCGATGCTGTTGATCGCGCTTTCTGGGTGCTCGTCCGGGCTGGAATCGATCGATACGCGGACGAATCGGCTGATGCGCGAGTCGGCGGAGCGGCTGGCGGGCGGGGCGGTTGCACCTGAACCACCGCACTTGAGTGTTCCTGACGTCAGCGACCCGCGCTTGCGGGACAAGCGGCCGGGATCGAACAACCCGGGGACATCGGAACTGCGGTTCTCTGTTGCGGATGAGGCTCGGGACGTGAAGGCGCGCCTGGAGCGGCTGCAGGACGAGGATCTGGAGCCGGAGGGACCGACGAAGTTGGACCTGCTCGGCTGCTTTCAGCAGGCGCAAATCACTGCGCGCGAGCACATCACCGCGCAGGAGGACTATGCGCTGGCGGCGATTCGGCTGCTGGTCGAGCAGCATGGGTTCTCGCCGCAGTTGTTCAACAACACGATCCTCGGATACTCGAACACGCGTGTGGACGGGGTGCAGACGGAGAACATCCTGCGCGTGATGAACGAGTTGGGTGTTCGGCAGCGGCTGCCGTTCGGCGGGCAGGTGGCCGCGAGGTGGATCTGGGAGGCGAGCGAGGACCTGCGGAACGAGGCGACGGCAGAGTATCGGCAGTCGTCGGCGCTGGCGCTCGACGGGAGGGTGCCGCTGCTGCGCGGGGCGGGGGATGTGGCGCAGGAAGGGCTGATTCAGGCGCGGCGCTCGCTGGTCTATGCGGCGCGGACGTACGAGGACTTCCGGCGGTCGTTCCTGGTGAGCATCGCGAGAGACTACTTCAACCTTCTTCTGCAGCAGGACGGGCTGGCGAACCAGGAGCGGCAACTGGAGAGCCTGCGGTCGCTGGAGAACCGGCAGCGGGAATGGAACGAGGCGGGACGGCTGCCCGAGTTCGAGGTGAACCTGGCGCGCAACAACGTGCTGAACGCGGAGGCGAACCTCGCCAACGCGCGCGAGAGTTACATTCTCGCGCTGGATCGGTTCAAGGTTCGGCTCGGGCTGCCGCCGTCGGCGCGGATCGAGATCCTGCCCTTCGAACTGCCGATCCCGGAGCCGGACATCTCGCTCGACGATG
The DNA here is from genome assembly GCA_019636535.1 of Phycisphaeraceae bacterium. GTDB lineage: Bacteria > Planctomycetota > Phycisphaerae > Phycisphaerales > UBA1924 > JAHBK01. The sequence continues at coordinate 27,219 of JAHBXK010000011.1, forward strand.
CGACGCGAGCGGCGCTCGCGTTCAGGCTGGACTTGCAGAACCGGCGCGACCAGTTGGACGACTCGGCGCGGGCGGTACGCAACGCGAAGAACAACCTGCTGCCGGACCTGGACATCGCGGGCGGGGTTCGCTTTCAGACGGATCCGGACACGCAGGTGGGCGGCGTGTCGTACGAGTTCGACAACTCGTCGTACAACGCGAGCGTGACGTTCGGACTGCCCTTGGATCGTGAGGTGGAGCGGCTGCAGTTGCGCACGGCGACGATCGGGCTGCAGCGGGCGCAGCGGGACTTCGAGCGGTTCCGCGACGAACTGGTGCTGGACGTTCGGTCGCGCGTGCGGGAGATCGATCGCGCGAGGTTCAATTTCAACCTCGCCGAGGAGCGGGTGAAGATCACGCAGCGGCGGGCGGAGGAGCAGGCGATCCGCGAGGACGAGGTGGACACGCAGCGGCTGGTGGACACGGCCAACGACCTGTTGCAGGCCGAGCAGGCGCGCGACCAGGCGCGCACCGACCTGCGGAACTCGGTGCTGGATTACCTGTTGGCGACGGGGCAGTTGCGCGTGCGTCGAGACGGTCGGTTCGACCCGCTGCCCGGCATGAACCTGTCGGCCGAGGAGGTCCCCGCGCCACAGCCGGCGTCGGAGCCGATCTTCCAGGAATGGCCGACGCCGATCCCGAAAAGGGACGGCGCTGCGGAACCCGAGCCGGCAGTGCCGGGGGAACCGGAAGAGCCGTAGGCGTGTGGGACGGGGTCGCTAGACTCGTGCCAATGTCAAGCCGAGCGAACGAATCAGCGGAACACGCGATGCCCGGGCGGATCGCGATCCTGGGCAGCGGGCAGATGGGCCTGGTGTGTGCGGGGATCCTGTCGCAGCGCACGGCGAGCGGGAGCGCGGCGGACCACTCGCGGCCGGCGCCGGTTGTGACGGTTTGGTCGCACGACCCGGACGAGGCGGGGGAACTGACTCAGACGCGGCGGTCGGCGCGGCTGGCGGGCTTCCGGCTGGCGGATTCGGTGCGGGTGACGCACGATCTTCAGCGCGCGGTGGAGGGGGCCGAGTTGATCGTGTCGGCGATTCCCGTGCAGTTCATCCGGGGCGTGTGGACCGAGATCGGGCGTGTGCGATCGCTGCCCGCCGCGGAGCGGTGCGGCGTGTTGAGCGTCGCCAAGGGGATCGAGAACGTGACGCTGCTGCGACCGACGCGTGTGATCGCCGAAGCGCTGGCGGATGATCCGGACGTTCGGCCCCGGCCGATAGGGGTGTTGAGCGGGCCGACGATCGCGGCGGAACTGGCGCGCGGACTGCCTGCGACGATGATCGCGGCGGCGGACGACGCGGGGTTTGCGGACGTGGTGCAGCAGCGGTTCGGCACGCAGTACCTGCGGATCTACACGCACCGCGACGTGCTGGGCGTGGAACTGGCCGGGGCGATGAAGAACGTGATCGCGATCGCGGCGGGGGTGATCGACGGGCTGCAGGCGGGGTACAACGCCAAGAGCGCGCTGCTGGCGCGCGGGTTGGCGGAGATCACGCGGCTGGGGACCGCGATGGGCGCAAGCGCGGAGACGTTCTTCGGGCTGGCGGGCGTTGGCGACCTTGCGACCACGTGCTTCAGCCCTGAGGGACGGAACCGAACGCTCGGCGAAGCGCTGGGGCGGGGTGAATCGCTGGATGACTATCTGAAGCGATCGCCGTACGTCGTTGAAGGCGTGGCGACGACGCGGTCGGTCATGGACCTTGCGGCGAAGTACCGCGTGGAGATGCCGATCACGCAAGCCGTGCACGCCGTGCTGTTCGAACGGCTGGACCCGATCGACGCGATCGGGCAATTGATGGCCCGATCTCAGAAGCGAGAGACGGTGGGCTGAGTATCGGCGGGCTCGCCGCTGATTACCTTGTGCGCAGCATGACGGTCGAGGCGAGGGCCAGCAAGTCGTGTTCGTCGAAGGGTCGGCCGACGAGTTGCATGCCGATGGGTAGGGACTTGCCGTCGATCTGGGCGCTCGCGACCGGGACACTGACGGCGGGAAGACCGGCGAGATTGACACTGACGGTGTAGACGTCTTCGAGGTAGAGCGCGAGGGGGTCGGTGGTCTTCTCGGCGAGTCTGAATGCCGGGCCCGGCGTTGCGGGCATGAGGATGGCGTTGCAGGTGTGCAGGGCGGCTTGGAAGGCACGGCGGATAAATTCGCGGGCGCGCTGGGCGGTGTGGTAGTAGCGGTCGGCGTAGCCCGCGCTCAGCACGTGCGTGCCGAGCATGATGCGGCGCTGGACCTCCGGGCCGAAGCCTTCGGTGCGGCTGCGGCGGTAGAGCGCTTCGAGATCGGCCGATGGGCCGATGTCGGCGCGTCGGCCGTAGCGAACGCCGTCGAAGCGGGCGAGGTTGGATGATGCCTCAGCGCAGGCGATGATGTAGTACGCCGCGATGGCATCGCGGCCGTCAGGCAGATCGATCTCGACGATGCGTGCGCCGGCGGACTCGAACGCGTGCGCTGCGGATTCGAGCGCTGCGTTGACGGCCGGGTGATTGCCGGTGGAGTTTCGGATGGCTCGCGGCAGACCGATGGTCGGTGGTTCCGGTCGGGATGTCGACGGAGCGCTCGGAGCGTGACTCGGACATGGGGGCGCAACAGACGCGGGAGCGCTGGTCGAGTCGAGCGGGTCGTGACCGGCGATCACCGAGAGCAGCAACGCGGCATCGCGCAGCGAGCGCGTGATGGGCCCGATCTGGTCGAGGCTGGAGGCGTACGCAACCAGACCCCAGCGGCTGACGCGGCCGTAGGTGGGCTTGAGGCCGACGCAGCCGCAGAAGGCAGCGGGCTGGCGGATCGAGCCGCCGGTGTCGGAGCCGAGCGCGGCGGCGACGATGTTTGCACCGACGGCGGCCGCGGACCCGCCGCTGGAGCCGCCGGGAACGCGGGAGGGATCGTGCGGGTTGCGGGTGGGACCGAAGGCCGAGTTTTCGGTGCTGGATCCCATCGCGAACTCGTCCATGTTCGTCTTGCCCACGACGACGATGCCGGCGTCGATCAGACGCTGGGCGGCGGTGGCGGTGTAGGGTGAGCGATAGGACTCGAGGAAGCGGCTGGCGCAGGTGGTGCGGCCGTGGGCGAGGCAGATGTTGTCTTTGAGCGCAATGGGCAGGCCGTCGAGCGGTCCGAGCGATCGGCCGTTGCTTCGGCGCTGGTCCGATGCGCGTGCCTGATCGATGGCCGCGTCGTGGTGAATCTCGATGAAGGCGTTGAGCGCGGGGTTGAGGCGATCGGCGGCGGCAAGGGCGTCGCGTGTCAGGTCTTCGCTGGAACGCTCACCGGAAGCCAGAAGCGCGGCCCGATCGTGCAGATCCATCGCGTTCGCGGGGGGCATGTCTGGGGGCGCAGCGCTCACGCGCTCGCTCCTTCATCGTGGCCGGGAGGGCTGGGGATGCGGAGGTACGCGCCATCGGGGCCGCCGGTGTCCGGCGCGATCTTCAGGAAGACATCGCGGCTGAGCGTGGGGCCGGGCGCATCGTTGCGCAGGGCGTTGACGGGACCACCCTCGACCGGTGCGGCTGGCGAATCGTCGGAGGCGACGGCGGCCTGAAGGCGCTGAACGTACCCGAGCACGGCGGACAGACCCGTGCGGGCGCTCTCGAGTTCGGCCGGGCCGGGATCGAGCATCGCGAGACGCGCGATCTTGCGAACGTGCTCGATGCTGAGCGGCTCGGCAGTCGGCGTCGGGTTCTGATCGTGAGCGTCGGACATCGCGGCATGGTACGCGGCGGCGTCAGATGGGAGGGTCTTCGTTGGGCTCGCCGCGGGGTTCGTCATCGTCATTCCATCCGCCGACGCGCGACGCGGGGAGCCATCGCAAGAGCAGGATGCCGAACTCGAAGAGGAGCCAGAGGGGAATCGCGAGCAGGAGCATGGAGAACGGATCGGCGGGGGTGAGCACCGCTCCGAGGACGACGCAAATGAGGATCGCGTGTCGGCGGTACTTGGTCATGAACGCGACGGTGAGGATGCGTGCCCAGCCGAGCAGAAGGACGACGACGGGCATCTGGAACCCGGCGGCGAGCGCGATGGCGAATGAGAGCAGCATCGAGACGTACTCGGCGATGCGGTACTGCTGGCTGATGAGTTGATCGCCCGAGAGCGGCACGCCGCGGATGATGACCGGGGCGCCAACCGAGTCGGCGTCGGCAGGGGCCGGACCCGCGGGCAGCGCGAAGCGGAGTTGGCTGAGTGAGGTGTTCACCCATGCAGAGCCGGGCGCGGGCCAGGCCGGGTCTGCGTCGAGCATGGGCACGGCGGGGAGTACGACGCCGGGGGCGAGCGCTGTCGGGGCGGGAACGGGGGCGGGCATGGAGGAGTTGAAGGTGACAAAGAAGAGGAGGACGACCGGGAGCATGACGTAGTAGAGAAAGAGCCCAGCGCAGGCCGTCAGCGCGGCCGAGAGCGGCGCGAGGACGTAGACGAAGCGTCGTTCGTGGGAGAAGAGCCCCGGCGCTATGAATCGCCAGAGTTGGAGGAAGACCCACGGCGCACCGAGGAGGATGGTGACGGCGATCGAGAGTTTGAGATAGGCGTTGAAGCCCTCGAAGAAGGACGTAACCTGGAATGAGACTGGGAGGTTCTTGGAGCGGAGCGCATCCATCGCGGGCGTGATGAGCACGCCGAGGATGCGCTTGCCGAAGATCAGAGACAGAACGAGGATCGGGATCAGGCCGAGGAGGGCGAGGATCAGCCGACGGCGGAGGTCTTCCAGGTGATCGCCCAGGGGCATGAGCGCGCTGTCGTTCGCCACCGCCGAAGCACCGGCGTGACCATCCCGGAGGGGTTGGTCTTCCGGATGAAGCATCGTTGGGGTGGTGCTCATGGTCTGGGAACCAGGGCCGGCGTGGCGACGGGGGGCTTGGTTGGAAGCAGGCCTTGACCCACCGTATCGGCCAGAGCGAGGGTAACGCCCCTTACAGCCCCAGAGTGCGGTCGACCGGCCGGACGAACCGGAAACAGGGGATGACGGACGGGAACTTTGACCCAGCGCATCCGTGTATGAGTGGGGGATGGGGGCGGAGGGCCAAGGATGCCCGCCGACTAGGATCGCTCGTGGTGCACGCCGACGACCGGACCATCGCCGACGCCGCCGAGCAAGCGCTGATCGCACGCGCGATCGGCGGCGATGGCGATGCGCTTCGGGAGGTCTGGGAGCGGCACCGTCGCTGGGTGGCCGCGATCCTGCTGGCGCACAAGCCGCGGGACGCGGATGTGGAGGATCTGTTGCAGGACGTCGCGGTGATGCTGGTGTCGAAGGTCTCGGATGTTCGGGAAGCGGGGGCGTTCAAGCCGTGGCTGCGGGCGGTCACGCTCAGCGTGGCGCTGGCCAAGGGCCGGCGCAGCACGGTCCGCCGCAACGGGTTTCTGCGGGTGGTCGACGGTTGGCTGGGACGACCCTCGCAGGAAAAGGGCGGAGGTGATGACGGGGCCGGCACGAAGTACGCGGCGGTGAGCCAGGAGGCGAAGCGGCTGCTGGAACTGGCGAGGTCGCTCCCCGGGGGGTACGGAGAGCCGCTGATCCTGAAGGCCGTTCAGGGGATGTCGTACAGAGAGATCGGGCGGGTGATGGGCTTGCCGGAGAGCACGGTGGAGACACGCATCGTCAGGGCCAGGCGGATGCTGCGCGAGCGGGCCATGCAGGACGGGTTGGATCGCGACGGGAACTCGATGAACGAACGGCACGCACTGGGCGCACCGGTGCGGACAGAAGTTGCCAAGCACGCGCTTGCCACGAACGGAGCACGACCATGACCATGGACAACCACGAGCAGGCCCGGCCGACTTCTGAATCGCCCGCGTCGGGGGCAACACCCCCGAACGCTGCGCCGGCTGGTGGTCACGACATGACGACCGACTTTGCATCGGAACTTGTGCCGACGATGGATAGGCTGATCGCGCGGATCGCCGACGCCGAAGCGGACGAGCACGACTGGGGAACCTTTGAAGCGCTGGCGGGCACGCAGCCGCAGGCGTGGAAGGCCCTGGCGTGCGCACAGCGCGATGCGGCGCTGCTCGCCGAGGCGGTGCTACCGGCGATCGATGCTTCGGAGCGGGTTCGATTGCCGCGGTCGACCTCGGCCACGCTTTCAGCGTCGGGATCGGATCGGACCGCGCGGAACGCTCGTCGGAGCGATGCCGAGTTTCGGTATGCGCCGGACCTGCGGCGGATCGGCGGCTGGGCGATCGCGGCGGTGATCGGACTGGCTTGGCTGGGCTCGATGCTCGCGCCGGAACCACGGGCAATTGGCCCAACGAACACCAACACGGCGGGGATTCTGCCCACGGGCTGGACGATCAACACGCCGGAGGACGCCGTGCGGGCGTACCTCGACGTCGGATCGAAGTCGGGGCGAGTGCTGGGTGAGATGCCGGACCGCGTGATCGTGCGCACGACGCCGACGGGCGGATCGACGAACGGCGATGATCCGCAGCAGATCGAGGTGATCTACCTGCGCCAGTTCGTGGAACGGGCGGTGATCAGCGAGTTCTTCGAGTTGGGATCGGATGAGTTCGGCCGGCCCGTGCCGATCAGGCTGAGCATCCCACCTCAGCCGCGGCCCGAGTCGTGGCAGTAACGACTGAGCGTGAGAGCGGCGACCGTGCTTTGAACACTGTCGGCCGATGGGCGGAGAGAGTTACGACTCTCGCGCCAGTGTGAACAGCGCCTGGCGGGTCACGTCGTCCAAACGACGCTCGATGATCTCTCGCACACGCTCGGTGCGCTCCTGGCGCTCGCGGTCGTTTGAACCCTGTTCACCGGCGAACGTCTCCAGATCTGCACGGACGTCGTGGGGGAGCGGGATGCGCTCGATGAGCGAATCGAGCCGGTCGGCGACGAGCGCCGTCTGGCGTGCGAGCGACTCGACGGACTCGTGGCTGAGTTCGGCGAGTTTCTCGCGGGTGACCTCCATGGTCAGTCGCATCACGTCGTCGGGGTGCTCCTTCTGCCAGCCCTCGCGTCGGGCCACGTCGTACGCCTGGACCTCGCGGGCGATGCGTGCCCGGAGCGCAGCGGAGATCGCGCCGGACTCGACGAGGTACTCGAGCAGCACTTTCTCGGGGAGCACCGGGCGCGACATCTCTCGCAGTTGCACGACGTCGCTGAGGTCCTTGATGCCCTGCGGATCGGCTAGGCGGTTGCGGAGTTCGATCGCGACCGATGAGAGCGACGCGACGCGCTCATCGACGGCGCGACGCCGGCCCTCCAGGGCCGCGGCGAGCCTTGCGCGGCCGGTGTCGTCGGGCCAGCGTAGCCGCTCGACCGCGACCCACTCAGGGGGACGCTGGTGAATGACGAGCGCGCCGTCGGGCGTGCGATCGACGATCGGACGCACCTCCGCCTCGGGCGCGGGAGGAGGCGGGGGGGGCGGCGGAGGAGGGGGTGGGGGCGGCGGGACGTACTCGGGTGTGGGCTCGGGCGCATCGGGGATGGAGGGAACGAACTGGCCGAGTGCGCTGGGGAGAATCGGGAGCGCACACCACGCAAGCACGGCGGCGACGATCGCGGCGGGGAGGTTGAAGCGTGAGGCACGGGAGTGGCGTTGCGACCTGTGCATGGCGGGAGTTTAGAACCGCCCGGCGGGAGCCCGCACTTTGCGCAGGCCGCGTCGTCGGGTACGCTTGGCCCGTGGCCCGAGCAGCGGAACAGCCCGAGCGTCCGGACGATGGGCTGAGCCCGGAACAGCAGCTTGCCGTGGAACACACGGAGGGTCCGCTGATCGTGCTGGCCGGTCCCGGCACGGGCAAGACGCGCGTGATCACGCATCGCGTGGCGCACATGATCCGCGAGCGCGGCATCGAGCCGGAGTCGATCGTCGCGGTGACGTTCACCGTGAAAGCCGCGGAGCAGATGCGTGATCGCCTCCGCGAACTGGTCGGTTCGAGCGCGGCGGACCGCGTGTGGGCCTCAACGTTCCATGCGATGGGGCTGCGGGTGCTGCAGCGGTTCGGTGACACGCTCAAATCGACGGCCGACGCCGAGACCCGGCGCGCTGCGCAGCGGATCGCCGCCGACTTCCGCGTCCGGCGCGGGGGGAGGGGGGGCGGCATGTCGGGCGGCATCGGGACGCTGATCGACTCCGCCCAACAGAAGCGGATTCTGCGCAGGGTCATCCGCGATCTGGACGTGTTTCGCCCGTCGCGCGCGTACGGGCTTGAGTACGCCGTGGGGATCGCCGCCGATCAGATCGCCGCGTGGAGCGAGATGGCCGTCAGCCCGGAGCGTGCGGCGGAGTTCGGCGAGCGGTGGCGGGAACATCTGGCCCAGGGCCGATCGTCGGCCGGGGCGGACCTCGACGAGGGCGGGCTCGCCGCGGAACGGGAGCGGCTGGCGGTCTACCTCGATGGCGTGCGTGCGTTCGCGGTGTACGAGGCAGCGCTGGGTGAACTCGGGTTGCTCTCGTTCGCCGACCTGATCAACCTGCCAACGCGGCTGCTCAGCGATCCGGAGTCGCGTGCGGGTGCGATCGTCCGCGACGAGTGGCGCCACGTCGTCGTCGATGAGTTTCAGGACGCCAACCCGGCGCAGATCGAGATGCTGCGGGCGCTGGCACCCCCTTCGGCGATCCGGCCGCCCGACCTGTGCGTTGTTGGCGATGACGATCAGTCGATCTACGGCTTCCGCGGGGCCGATGACCGTGCTTTCACACGGATGAGCCACTTGTGGGGAGAGTCCATCGGTCGAACGGTGCGGGTGCTGGAACTGGCGGACAACTACCGGTCGGCCGCTCCGATCGTGCAACTCTCATCCGCCGTCATCGCTCGGGCACACTCGCGGTTCAAGCCCGACAAGTCCGTGCGACCGGCCGGATCTGGCGATGGGGCTTTCGTTCCGACGCCCACGCTGGCCGTTGGGTTGTCGCACGATTCGTTCGATGCTCAGGCGGTCGCGGCGCTCGTTCGGCTGTACATGCACGAGTTCGCGACGAAACTTGAGCAGTCAGCGAGCGATCCCGAGCGGAGCATCGATCCGCCCACCTTCGCGGTGGTTGTGCGCAGCAACAACCACACCGACTCGATCGCCGCTGCGCTGCGGCAGGAGGGGATCACGGTCCGGACGGCACACGTCGGCGCCGCGACGGACGACCCCGGCGTGCAGGACGTCATGGCGTGGTGGCGCGTGCTGACGAACCCAGGGGCCACGGTGCAGGCCCGCAGGCTGCTCGCGCGACCGCCGGTGCGGTTGGGCCCGGAGGTCATCGGTCGGCTGGAGCGCGCCTTCGAAGCCGCGACGGAGGCCGACGACCCCAGCGCGCACAACGGATATCTGGCCTTCATCGCGTCGTGTCCGGATGAACTGCTCGGCCCGAAGCCCGAGCACGCCCGCGCAGCGGTGGCGAGGCTCGTGGACGTGCAGGCACGGCTGGCCCCAGCGGTTGCCGCCGAGCCCGCGTGCGAGGTGGTGCGGCGCATCATCACCGCAACGGGTGTCTCCCATGCCGAACTCATGTCACCTCAGGACCGCGCTGCGCGGGTGCAGGCGCTTGTCGCGGTCCTGCGATTCGCGATGGACGTGCAGTCGCGTCTCGATGAGCCGGGCGACTTGCAGGCGCTGCTGGCGTACTACGACGATCTGAGCGACCAGGATCAGGGCCTGGGCTCTTCCGGCGCGTGGGGAGACATCGAGGAGCGGCTCGACGGGCCACGCGTCACCGAGTCGGTGGGCGTCGATGGACTGAGCATCGGTGAACCGGGTGAGAGCAACGAGGATGGCGAACGACCGCTGACCGTGCACACGCCGGTCGTGACAATCCTGACCGCGCACAAGGCCAAGGGGCTCGAGTTTGACGTGGTGTTCGTGCCCCGCCTGGGTCGGCTCAAGGGACAGTATTCGGCGACCGGCAAGAGCGATCACGATGACGACGACGGCAACGACCTGATGCCCGCGGGGCTCATGTCGTTCGTGCACCCCGGCGATCGTGCGGCGCGCTCCGCGGGCGAACGCATCGAAGATGAAGCCAGGAGATTGTTCTACGTTGCGTGCACGCGCGCCAAGCGGCGGCTTGTCCTTCTGAGCAAGCAGAACAAGGGCCGGGCGTCCGGGATGCACCTGTTCGAGGAGGTTCTGGAGCACGAACGACCGGCGGGGCTGATTGAGGCCATCGGATTTCAGGACGTGATGAGGCGTGCCGCCGAGGCCGATGTGCTGCACGCCACGTCGGTCTCGGAGAGCGATCTGGACGACTCGGGCGGCGACGACGAGCACGAGCGATTGGATCGCGCGCGACGGGATGTGCGGCTGTTCGCCGCTGAAGCGCTCGACCTGTGCGAGCACGCCGGGCGCGACGGTACTCGCGCCTCGCCGGGGTCTTCAACCGCGGCGGACATCGCGAGCGCGATCGAGCGATTGACACTGGCCGCGCAGCGGATGCGCGCGTTGGGCGGGCTCGCGAGCGGCTACAGCGCAGGGAAGATCGAACCGACGCTGCTCAACGCCGATGATCGGTACATCTCGCGTCTGGCCCGTCGGCTGGCGAGCGCCCTCGGCCGTGTATCTGAGGACGACGGGACGGGCCATGTGGCAGAGCCGGATGGCACGGGCACGGTCGCCATGTTCACGCCGGGCCTGAAGCCGCCGCTGCGCTTGAGCTTCTCGCAGATCAACGAGTATGTTCGCTGCCCGCGGTGCTATTACCTCCGCCGGGTGCTGGGCCTGCCCGAGCAGGAGGGAGCGCCCGAGGTCGTTGGACGCGTGGTTCACAAGGCGATCGAACTCTTCACCCGGAAGGCGCGAGGGGAGGAGGCCGACCTGGCCCACTTGACCGAACTCGGTGTGGACCACAGCGCGCCGGCGGACCTGTCGATGCTGCGGGCCATCGGCCATGCCGTGTTTCGCAAGGCCTGGCCCACCAACGAGCCGGTCGACAAGGACCAACTGGAACAGGTTGACATTCTGCTTGCGAACTTCTTGTGCGAGTTCTGGAGGCCCGACGACCACACGGTCGAGATCGAACACAAGATCACGTTCGATTACACGCCGAGCAACACGCCGCCCGCACGGAAGCGGAGCAAGAACGCCAAGTCGGTGCCCGCAGACGCCCGCGAAGCGCCGGCGGCGGGGCTGAGCGGCGATGGTGCCGTTGCCCAGAGTCACACCATCCAGGCAGTCATCGACCGAGTCGATCTGGTCACTCTCCCGGATGGGACACAGGCGGACCGCATGATCGACTACAAGACCGGGCGCGATTGGAAGCAGTACACCGAGCCCAAGGACGAAGATCTGCAGATGGGAATCTATGCGTTGGCGCTCGCGGACGAGCGCGGGATCGACCCGGCCGACCTGCGCGGGACCGCCGAGTACTGGCTTGTTGCCGGGCGCACGCGCGGCGTGCTCGACCTTTCGCAACTTCGATTGGACAAGGTTCGTCACACGATCGACAAGGCGATCGCGGGGATGCTGTCCGGCCACTTCCCGATCGGTAAGGACCACGCCGGCGGTCGGCACGGCCTGACGGACTGCAGGCTGTTCGAGCCCGAACCACGGGCCTCGTAATTGCGCGCGATCCGCAACGACCGCGAATCAACGCACGGATCGGCCTCGCCGGGTTCTGTCGGCCCTGTTCGAGTCTCTTACTTTCCGATCGCTTCGCTCAGACCCGGCACGAACTGGTGTCCATGGGGAACCGTGATGCTCGAGCCCTCGAAGGCGTCGCCGATCGGTTCGACGCGGCCTCCCAGGTGCTGTGCGAGGAACGCCTCGGTGACGGCGTAGAAACTCATGCGATTCTCGGGTCGCGCAAAGCCGTGGCCCTCATCGGGGAAGAGCACGTACGTGACCGGCAGATCCTTCTTGCCCATCGCCGCGACGATCTGGTCGGACTCGGCCTGCTTGACGCGCGGGTCGTTGGCGCCCTGGCCGATCAAAAGTGGTCTGGCGATCCGATCGACGAATGAGAGCGGCGATCGCGACTCGAGGAATGCGCGTCCGTCGGGCGTGCGATGGTCGCCGCCGATGCGGTTGACCATCAGGTCCATGACGGGCTTCCAGTACTCGGGCACGCTCTCGAGCAGCGTGACAAGGCTCGACGGGCCGACCACGCTCACGCCGCAGGCGAAGACCTCGGGTGTGAAGGTCATGCCGACCAGCGTGGCGTACCCGCCGTAACTGCCTCCGTAGATGGCGACCTTGGCAGGGTCGGCGATTCCGCGCTCCACCGCCCACATGACCGCGTCGAGCAGATCGTCGTGCATCTTGCCGCCCCACTCGCCGTTCGCGGCGTTGAGGAAGTTCTTTCCGAACCCCGTAGAGCCGCGGAAGTTGACGCTCATCACGGCGTATCCGCGGTTGGCGAGCCACTGGTGCTCGGGATCAAGGCCCCAGGAATCGCGAGCCCACGGACCGCCGTGCACGTTGAGGACCATCGGCAAAGCGCGATCGGGAACGCCGTTGCCGTCGGTGTCGCGGGCGCGTGGCAGGGTGTAATAGACCACCATGTCCAAGCCGTCCCGCGTCTTGATCACCGCGTGGTGCATCGGCGCGAGGGGAGCACGCTCGAGTTCGGGGCGATTGGCGAAGAGGAAGGCCATGCGCTGCGGACCCGTCGCGTCGCCGCCGGCACGCTTGCCCCGGTCGTAGAGGTAAGTCTTGACCGGCCCCTCGTCTTCGACGAAGGCGACGGTCCAGAGACGATCGTCCTGCGAGCGGCTGGTGATCAGCATGTCGCCGCCGACGTTGGTCTTGCGGAGAAACTGAAGATCCTCGACCAGGTCCATGCTGAGCAGGTTCCAGCGCGAACGCTCGTGCTCGATCTCGACCGCCTGCACCCGTCGCGTGCGCGGATCGATGAGCAATGCGCCGGCGTCGGCGTTGTCGACGCCCAGCAGCATGCGGCGAGCGCCGGTCTTCATGTCCACTTCGTATACCGCGGATGTGTCGCGCCCCTGGCTGCTGGTGATCGTCAGGATGTCGCCGGTCGCATCGAAGCCCGCGATGGACGTATTCGCCGTGTCTTCCATCGAGATGACCATGAACGGCTCAGCGCTCGGCTCCACGTCTCCGCTCTCTGAGAGCCTGTGGATGTGAATCGAGCCGTCCGGGTTCACACGCGCGGCCAATCGCACGCGGAAGTCCAGATCGAGCGTGAAGTCGACCCACCCTGCGTTCTGAAGAAGGAGTGTTCGTTCTCCGGTCGCGATGTTCACGCGGTGAAGATCGTGCAAAGCGGGCTCTCGGTCGTTGAGACCAAGCACCACTTCGTTCGGAAACTTGGGCGAGAGCATGACGATCTCGGCACGCACACCGTCCAGCGGCGTCAGGTCCTTCTTCTCACCGGTCCGAACATTCACGCTGTAGACGCGGAAGTTCTCGTCGCCGTTGGCGTCGTCGACGTAGAGGATGTGCTCGCTGTCATAGGCCCACGAGAAACCCGCCACGCCTCGGCGGGTGTTGGAAGTGAGCGGGCGGGCTGCTTCGACATCCGGCGGCGTGCAGACGTGAACGTTGAGGGCCCCGCCGTGCGGCGCGAGAAACGCGAGCAGTTTACCGTCGGGCGAGATCGATGCACGCGCTCGCTCGGGGTCGCCGAAGAGGACCGAGCGAGGGATGAGTGACACGTCGGTGTTGTCGGGCATCCCAGACTCGCCGGGCCTCGCCTGTTTCGCTGCCTCGGTCTGCGCAGCCGGTGCGGCACCCGCGCCGACGATCGGCTCGTCGGCGGCGGCGGTCTGAGCGGCAGCGCCCGAGAGCACGATCGCGCTGAGCAGCGCTAAGGAGGGCAGACGGCTTGCTCGTGCGGATTGACGGACGAACGACGCGATCCGATTCAGCATGGTTGGGTGATCCGGGGTATGTTTGAGACGGGCACCACCCGAGCGGGTGGGCCCGCATGGTATGGACGTGCGGCCGGTTGGTTGCCGAACGGCCGCGGCCGGGCGCGTCATGGCAACGGTCGCCAACGTGTGATAACATCTTGCCGTTCATCGAGTTGCGATGAAGTCGTGGTCGGTTTGTCTCAAAGCGGTTTGTCCTTGACTCGAACGCTTCGCCTCCGATCGCCGAATAGTCGGTAGAAACCCGGAGGCGGACGCGTGCTGCGGATCTGTCCGCGCTGACCAGTCCTATTTCGCGCCCGCGCTCCCGTCCCCCCCCCCCCCCATCAAACCCACGCCACACCACGAGCCGAACCATGAACGACATTTCCAGAGTGCTTCGCGCTGCCGCCTGGAGGCTGGGGCTCAACGGGTTCTTCTTCGCGCTCTGCGCGGCGGTGTCGGCCGCGGTGCTTGGCGCGATCGTGCTTCGGTTGGTTCAGCGCGTCGTGGTCTTTGACATCGACTGGACTGTCGTGGCGACATTGACCGTCGTCGGCTGCGTCGTGTCCGCGCTCGTGTGCGCGATGATCTTCCGCCCGCGCGCCAAGCAGGTGGCGCTGCGGGTCGACGAAGGCGCCAACCTGCGCGAGGCGTTGTCAACCGCGCTGTGCATCGCCAACGAGCCCGACCCTTGGTCGCGAGCAACCGTCGAGTCCGCCGCCCGATCCGCGCGCGGCGTGCGCCTGTCGGCGGCGGTGCCCATCCGCGGGCCGCGCTTCTGGCCGGTGCCGCTGGCGCTCGCGTTGGCGTTTGCGGTCGTTTACCTCGCGGTGCCCAATCTCGATCTGTTCTCCCGATCGACCAAGATCGCACGCGAGCAGGAGCGCGAACTGGCCGTCCTGCAGGTCACGCAGCAGACGGTCGAGATCCGCCAAAAACTCGACCAACTCACGCAGCAACTCGGCCTCGAGCCCGACCCCGAGCCGCCCACACCGACCGGCCGGCCCGACGATCGCGACCCCGAGGCCATCCGCCGGAGCGCGATCAAGGAACTGACGCGGATGTCGGACCGCCTGCAGGAGATGAAGCGATCCGAGAACGCGATGAAACTGGAAGCGGCGAAGACCGCGCTCTCGCAACTCAAGCCGCCGGGAGAGCAGACGAGCGACCTGTCGAAGTCGCTCGCCGATGGCAACTTCCAGCAAGCCAAGCAAGAACTCGAGCAGATGCTCAACAAGCTCCAGGAAGGGAATCTCTCCGAGTCCGACAAGCAGGCGATCGGTGAGCAGTTGGCCAACCTGGCCGAACAGATCAAGAAGGCCGCGGAGAATCAGGAGTCGCTGAACAAGAAGCTCCAGGAGATGGGGATCGACCCGCAGGCCGCGAGTGACCCCCAGGCCCTGAAGGACGCGATCAGGAACGCCCAGAACCTGACCGACGCTCAGAAGCAGCAACTCGAGAGCATGCTGAACGCCGCGCAGAAGGCCTCCGAATCGCTGTCATCGGTCGCCGAGGCGATGAGCCAGATGGCCCAGGAGTGCCAGAACCCCGGCGAGAGCGGCGACGGCAAGCAATCCGAGAACGGCCAGGAACAGCAGGGCCAGGGCATGGAAGGCGCCGCCGAATCCGTGGGACAACAACTCTCCGAACTCGAACAGATCGCGATGGAGATGCAACTGGCCGACGCCGCGCTCTCCGAGTGTCAGGCGGGCATGTCGGCGCTCGGCGAGAACGCGGGGCAGTGCAGCGGCATGGGTGAAGGCATGGCCTACGGCCAGGGCGACGGCGACGGAACGGGCATGTATGGCGAGGGCGACATCGTCTCGCAAGGCGGCGGTCAGGGCGGGCCCGGTCAGGGCCGCGGCGGACAGATGGGCGAATCGCAGGCCGGCTTCGAGACGGCCAAGCGGATCGACAACAAGAACCAGAACAACAAGGGTCCGATCGTCGCATCGCGACTGGTCGAGGGCGAGGCGATCCTCAACGAATCAACGGCCGAGTTCGCCGCGGCCGTGGCCGTGGCCGAGGGCGAGGTGGCCGAAGAGATCTCCTCGAACGTGATCCCGCGCGACCGCCACGAAGCCGTGAAGCGCTACTTCGGCCAGTTGCGGAGCGACGCCGAGAAGAAATCGTCGAGCGCTGGGAAGCCGGCCGAGCCCGCCAAACCAACCGAGGCGGCCAAGGACGCGAAGTGATCCGTCATCGTACCGGAGGCGATCACGAAGATGCCGATGCGAGACCTGCTCGCGAAGGTCGGATCCACGCATAGTAAACGAGTGCGGCCAGCACGACAGGCCAGCCCGCCATGGCGAACCAGTTCATCTGCTCGGTAAAGGTGAACCACCCCAGGTCCCAGGGCAGCAGGTGGCGACCCCAGACTCCAAGCCACCAGTGACCGACAGTTTCGTGCGCGGCAACACCCGAAAGGAACTTCGCCGCTTCTTTCGCGCGTCCAGCCATGGTCATGCTCCAGAATGAGCCACCAACGGGTTAGTCGTCTTCGCGTTCAGGCGAAGCGCCTTGCTCGATCGCCTTGTTCACCGAGGCAGCACCGCCGGACACAATCGGTGCGTGCACCCCGTGCACATGCACGAGCTTTCCACCCTCGTGTGCTGCGTTGGCCAACACGATCGCGGGCACAAGGCTCATCGCAAAGAGCACGCAGCCCCCGATCAGGCGAACACGACGGCTCGTCCGATCGGCCATCACCACATAGGCTGCCGTCACAGCCGCCAGCACAAGCATCAATACGATCGATAGATTCCTCGCCAACTCCGCCAGACCCTCATGCCGCTCGAGCGTCGGCTTCGCTCCGGGCACTGCTTTCGCAAACTTCTCAGCTGCCTCGCCAGTGCTCACGGACAGGAACGCAAAGCCCGTGCCCAGCACACTCAGAATCAGCGCTGAGATGAGCATGCCCTTCGACTGCCCCTTCCAGACCGCCGCCAGCACGATGAACAGCGGCACGACGAGCATGATCGCGATCGGAAAGTGAACCACCAACGGGTGAAGTCCTTCATACGCAGGCAGCGGTGGAAAGAGGGAAGAATTCATGATAAAATGGTAGGCAATACAGTCTCGCCACCTGCCGCCGGGTGCATTGGTCAGAGGCGCTCGCCCCTCACACCCACACCAGATCGATCACCCCCGCCAGACCCAGCACGCACGACACCACGCCGTTCACCGTGAAGAACGCCATGTGCAGCCCCGCTCTGCCGCGTGCCGCCAGTATCACGTGCTCGGTGATCAACAGCACCCCGACGATGCCGATCGCCGCGTCGAACAGCGAGCCCAGCCGCCAATCGCCCGCGCCGGCGAGAATGAGGCAGACGAACGCACCGGCGTGCAGCCCCCGGCTCACCCACATCGCCCGCTCCGGCCCCAGTTTCGCCGGGAGCGATTGCAATCCGCGCGCGCGATCAAACTCCTCGTCCTGCAGCGCGTAGATCACGTCGAACCCCGCCACCCACAACATCACCATCGCCGACAGCAGCACGATCACCGCCCCGGCCCCGTGTCCCTCGTAATCCACCCGCCCGAGCAACGACCACTCGAGAAGCGACTCGGGCCGGATGGCGATCGCCGCGGCAAGGGGGCTGGCCGCCAGCGCCCCACCAAGGAACAAGTGGCACAACCACGTGAACCGCTTCGTGTACGAGTAGAGCCCGATCCAAACCAACACGGGCACGCTGAGGATCAGCGGCCACCAGTTCGAGAACGCGACGCCGAACATCGCGCACACCGCAACAAACGAGAGTGCGCACATCGCCGCGATCAGCCGCGCTGAACCGACCGCCAGCGCCCCCGACGCCACCGCCCGCCGCTCCGTCCTCGGGTTCTGGGCGTCGAAGCCCCGGTCAGCGATCCGGTTCACGAGCATGGCCCACGTGCGCGCCAGCACCATGCAGACCACGACCAGCGCCAACTGAACCCCGAACCGTGCCCACCCGCCGATCGCGCCTCCGGCCCCGCCGCCGCCCTCAACCACGACCGGCCGCGCGATGAACGCCGCGAGGACCGCGAACGGCAGGGCAAAGACGCTGTGCGCGATCTTGATGTCGGCCAGCGCCAAGGACAGCGACCGCCGCCAGCCGTGCCCCCTCCCCTCGGCCGCGCCGGTCTCCCGCGCTCCCCCCCCCGCTCCACCAGTTGAACTCGCCTCGGTTGTGCTCATTGACCCATCAGGCTATCCGCGCCGGAGACGCCCATCGCCCGACCGTCGATTGATGATCGACACATGACCGGCCTCCTCGGCCTGATTTCGAGCCCTATCTGTCCGGCCCCGACAGGTTCTGTTTGGTTCCGACCCCGCGACAAACTCCACGCTCCTCTATCCGACCAACCCCCCTCCCCCCTGCCCCCCACCACCAACCCCGCACGGATGTGCCCGATCGCGAAGAACCTGTGCAGAACTTCTGCAAACGTCTTGCATCACGCCCCGCGATTCTGTACTCTCGAACAACTCGGATCGACCCTGCCATGACGCGGATCGCCCGGACTTTCAGCACATCACCATCGTGGTGATGCGCGCAACGCCGAGGCGAACATCGGCGACAGGCGGCCGCGTCGATCGAAACCCGTTCGTCCGCGCCCTCTCTCGGGACAATTCAAACATGAACGCGTTGATCCGGGGCATCGTCGGCGCAGGGATCGGCGGGATCGTCGGCGCAGCGGTCTGGGCCGCCATCTCCTACTTCACCAACTTCGAGATCGGCTGGATCGCCGTCGGCGTCGGGTTCCTCTGCGGCCTGGGCATGGCCGTGGGCTCACAGGGCGCCACCGGTCACCTCGGCGGCATCGTCGCGGCGGTCATCGCGCTCGCGTCGATCGCTGCCGGCAAGTACGCGTCGGTTCACTTCGCCGCCGAGGACATCCTTCAACAGGTGCGCAGCAAGCAGTTCGACTTCTCGCTCGACGACGCCCGCATCTACATGTGCGATCAGTTGTGCGAAGAGGCGGAGTCACAGGGCCGCACGCTCCGCTGGCCTGCGGGCTACAGCGTCGAGAACGCCGAGGAGCAGTCGCACTACCCGCCCGAGATCTGGAAGGACATGGAATCGCGCTGGAGCCGCATGAGCGCGGACGATCGCGAGAACTACCGTGCCGCCACGCAAGCCAGCCTCAGCGCCATGTTCGATGAGAGTATCGAGGCCTTCGGCAGTCAGGCGAAGATGGAGGGGTTCTTCGCCTCTTTCGATCTGTTCGATCTGCTCTGGGCGGCGCTGGCGATCGGCGCGGCCTTCAAGGTTGGCTCTTCCGACGGCACGCCGGATGGTGATTGAGCGCGGCTACTTCACCACCCCCCGCTCCATCACGTCCACGTACCGGCCCATCAGCGACTTCTTGCTCAACTCCCCGGCGATCAGCCCCGCCGCGCGTTGACCCATCGCCCGCAAGTCGGACCCCGGCGTCGACAGCATCTGGCGGATCGCACGCTCCGCACCGTTCACGTCGCCGTGCGAGACGTGCCATCCCACGCGGTGATTCTCGATCAGGTCGCTCACGTGGCTCGGTTTCGGGCCGAGCAGCAACACCGGCCGGCTCATCGACATCGCCCCGTACACCTTGCACGGGTGCACGATCCCCACAACATCATCGCCCACCGACACCACGTGCACGTCCGCCGCGCTCAGTGAATACCGGATCTTCTCCAGCGGCTGATACGGCAGACTCACGATGTTCACGCGCTTCCCGTCCGCACGCTGCCGCGCCAGCCGGTCCTCCACTTCCTTCTTCCCGCCACCACCACCGATGAACATGAACACGACGCGATCATCATCGCGAAACCGCTCCGCCGCGTCCAGCACCGTCGCGATCGGGTTCGCCGGCGAGTGATTGCCCGAATACATGATCACGAACCGACCGCTGCCCGGGAGCGCACCGCTCGCACCCGCCGCGGGCAGGTACGCCCCGCCCAGCGCGTGCTCGCGCCGAAAGTCGTTCTCCTCGTGCGGCAGGTCCACCACCCCGTCCTCGTGCGGCCACGGCGGCATGACGTGCGCCTTGGCCGTCACGTCCACCTTCTTGTTCACACGCTCGAGCATGAAGCGGTCCAGCACCACCACGTCGCCGGCACGCCTCAGGATCATCCGATTGAAGAAGTCGAACACCCGCGCCGAAATCGACTTCGGCCCGATCTTCCCCATCGCGATCATCTGATCCGGGTTCAGATCCATCAGCCAGTACTTCACCGGCACGCCCTTGATCCGACTTAAGATCGCTCCCGCTGCGCCGCAGAACGGCGGCGACGTGCTCACCATGATCCCGCGCACGTTCTTCACAAACAACGCATGCAGAATCGCCTGCTTGATGAACAGCCACTGCGCGATCAGCCGCACCGCGATCGAACTCTTCCCGAAACTCGAGAAGGGCAACCGCCTGACCTCGACTCCGTTCAGCACCTCGCGCTTCGGATACTTTTTGCTCGGGTCGTCGTACCCGTTCGCCGCGGCGAACACGACCACTCGCCACCCTCGCCTCGCGAGTTCGCCCGCGGCGTCGGCTACATGCTGCCCCACGCTCGCCGGGTCGGGCACGTACACCTGCGAGATGATCAGGTAGGTTGGCCGGTCCGAACCGTCACCGCTCGATGCGGGCACGGACGGCGGGGGGTTGGAGGGTGCGGAGTGGTTCACGGGATCTGATCATCGGCGCGCCAAGGCCCCGGCGTCGACGCTCAGGTCCGATCATCTCGGACTTTCCTCCCGATCCCCCCTAATCTCCGCCAAGATCATGAACATCCTGCTCACCAACGACGACGGACTGCGAGCGCCGGGCATTCAGGCCATGTACGAAGCCCTTGTCGACGCTCACGGCGAGTGCGGCGGGCATATCCGCGGCCCGGGCGCGGGTTCGCAAGGCACCGTCTATCCCATCGCCCCCCTCACCGTCCAGAGCGCCACCAGCCACGGCGTCACCTTCCACACGCCACTCATGACCCGCGAAGAGCGCCTCGGCTGGGCACGAGACGAAGCCATGTCCGGCGTCGCCGTCGACGGCCGACCCGCCGATTGCGTCAAACTCGCCATCGCCAACATCTGGCCCGAACGCTTCGGCGCGGGCTCGCCGCCCGACCTGGTCGTCAGCGGCATGAACTCGGGCGCCAACGTCGGCATCAACGTCATCTACTCCGGCACCGTCGCCGCGGCGATCGAAGCCGCCTTCCTGGGCATTCCATCCATCGCCGTCAGCCTGCACATCGGGCGCAGCAAGCCCGACTTCCGCGCCGCCGCACGCGAAGCCCGCCGCGCCATCGACCTGGTCCTCCGCGACGGCCTGCCCGAGAAGCACGCCTGCCTCTCCATCAACGTCCCCGTCACCGAACTCGACGGCGACCGCCGCCCCCCGCCCCAGGGTTACCCCATCCGCGTGGCACGCATGAACACGCACGGCCTGATCGACAAGTACGAACGACGCGTCTCGCCCGCCGGCGAGGTCTACTACTGGGCCGCCGGTCACGGCCTCGACTTCCGCCACACCGAAGAGGCCACCGACGTCGAACTGCTCATGAAGCGCAGCATCACCATCACGCCCCTGCGCTACGACCTGACCAAGAAGAGCGTGCTCGAACGCTGGCGCAAGCGGATCGAGGATTGAGCCGGCACCGGGCGAGCGGGCAATCACCGCCAGACCCGGGCGGGCCGGTCCGGAACCCGGAGCGTCCATATGAACTTGACAATCGCCGCGATCAGCGTGATCCTCGTCCTCACGCTCGCCGCGTTCATCTGGGGCAAGTGGAAGCCGGAGATCGTGGCGCTCGGCTCGCTCGTGCTGTGCGCCATCCTGGGCATCGTCCCGGCCGAGTCGGCATTCGTCGGCTTCGGTCACCCGGCGGTGATCACCGTCGCCGCGGTGCTCGTGATCAGCCGGGCCCTCACCGCTTCGGGTCTGGTCGACCGGCTCACGCGCCCGCTCGAACGAACCAGCCACCGCCCGGTGCTCCTGCTCACCGGGCTGATGTTAACCGTCGCGGTGCTCTCGGCATTCATCAACAACGTCGGTGCGTTGGCCGTGCTCATGCCCGTCACGTTGCGACTGGCTCGCAATAGCGGCAAGCCCGTTTCGATGTTCCTGATGCCGCTGGCCTTCGGCTCGCTCCTGGGAGGCATGACGACACTCATCGGAACGCCGCCGAACCTCATCGTCTCGGGCTTCCGCGCAGTCGCCGCCCGCGAGAACGGCCTGACACCCGTTCCCTTTGCCTTCTTCGACTTTCTGCCCGTCGGCGGGCTGGTCGCCGTAGCGGGCATCGTCTTCATGCTCACCATCGGCTGGCGCCTCGTGCCGGTTCGCTCGTCGCGCATCAGCAGCGACGACCTGATCAAGGTGGGCAAGTACCTCACGGAAGCGACCGTCGTTGAGTCGAGCGCGGCCGCGGGCAAGTCGCTCCGAGACATCTCGCCCAAGGGCCTTCAGGTGCTCTCAATCATCCGCGGCGAGCGACGGATCACCGCGCCCTCTCCCCACCGAACCATCCTCTCCCATGACGTGCTGGTGATGATGGGCGAGAGCGCTGCGATCGAGAAGTTTGTCAAAGAACAGAAACTCGAGCTCCTCAAACCCGAGGACGAACTCTCCGCCGAACTGCTCGAGAGCGAGGAGATCGCCCTGGCCGAGGGCGTCGTCATGCCCGACGCACGCATCGTCGGCGCCAGCGCCAAGTCCCTTCGACTCCGCGAGCGCCACGGCATCAACCTGCTCGGCATCGCACGCGAGGGTGAGCGGCTCGATGCACGGCTCGCCGACGCACGATTCCGGCCGGGCGACGTCCTGCTCGTGCAGGGCGCTCGAGAGAGCCTCTCATCGGACCTGGCCGACTTCGGTTGTCTTCCTCTGGCCGAGCGCGACATCGGCCTCGGCAAGGCCGACACCAGCCTCCGCGCTCTGGCCATCTTTGTTGTCGCGATCATCGCCACGGTGATGGGCTGGCTCAGCGCACCCGTCGCTTTCACAGGCGCCGCGATGCTGATGGTCGTGACCGGCGTGATCGGCGTGCGACAGGCCTACGCCGCGATCGACTGGCCCGTCCTCGTGCTCCTCGGCGCGATGATCCCCGTCGGCCTGGCGATCGAATCCGCCGGCCTGGCCGCGCTCATCGCCAAGGGCGCTCTCGCCGCCACGTCCTTCGCGCCGCTCTGGGCCATGCTCGCCATCGTCCTCGTCGCGACCATGTTCCTGTCCGATCTGGTCAACAACGCCGCGGCCGCGGTGATGATGTGTCCCATCGCGCTCGCCGTGGCCGCCGGGCTCAACGCCTCGGCCGACCCGTTCCTGCTCGCCGTTGCGATCGGCGCCTCCTGCGCGTTCCTGACGCCCATCGGCCACCAGTCCAACCTGCTGGTCATGGGCCCCGGCGGCTACCGCTTCGGCGATTACTGGCGTCCGGGCCTCCTGCTCGAAGTCGTGATCGCGGCGGTCGCCGTCGCCGGTCTGATGGTCTTCTGGCCCGCGAAGTAGCCTCCACCGGCCACAGACCGCACGTTCGACCACCGAAACCCGCCGTTCCAGGGTCATCCGCTTCTCGCCCCGCCCTCCAACGACCGATAGAACCCCTCTGCCCGGCTCTCGCACTCAGTTCTTCCGACCCTCCGGGCCAGACGGAGTATCCGCGCCATGGGCACGGCCAGCGTCCGAACACCCACACCCGTATCTATTCCCGCCGATGCCCTGCGCATTCGGCTTGACCCGGCGGTCGATCAAGACCCCCTTATTCAGGCTGCTTTCCCGCCCAAGCCTGTGCTCGTGTTGGTGGGCCATGATCGATCCAACCCGACTCACACACCCGTGCCGAGTTCCCAAGTCCGATCCGTGCTGCTGGTCGGAACCGATCGCACTTTGCGCGGGCTCGAAGCCCAAGTCGCGGGGCGTCCGGGCGTGAGCGTGGCCGGCCACATCGCCTGCGACGCCGTCTCCGGTTCCACCCGTCCGGCAGCCTCCCACACCGACGGACGATGGTCTCTCGGGTCCATCGATGCGGCCCTCGACACCCTCCGTCCCGATGCGGCCATCGTTGCGCTACCTTCCGGCTCGGCCGCGCTCGCGGAAGCCGTCGATCGTGCCCTCGAGGCCCGCGCCATCCCCCATCGGCGTGTTCCCGCCATCGATGACATCCTCGACGACCTGCAGCGCAGCGATCGTGCAGACTCACCAAACGCCCGCGTCACCGGACCGAACCACACGCACGCAACCACACGCTCATCGCGTCCGCGTGCCTGGCGCACCGCGACAACCGCCGCACCCGCTCCCGCACACAACCAGCCGCTCTCGACCCACGCCGGCGTGCTCGTCCCGCGCGTCATCGACTATGCCACGCTGATCGGGCGGGTTCCATACGAGCCGGATCGGGCGGCGGTGGCCCGCATTCTCACCGGCAAACGCGTCCTCATCACCGGCGCCGGCGGTTCCATCGGCTCTGAACTGGCCCGCGTCGCCTGCGCGTTCGCACCCGCCGAGATCGTCCTGATGGAGCGCGCGGAGAACGCGCTCTTCGAGATCGATCGGCAGGTCCGATCTCGCTGGCCGGGCATCCCCCGCCGCGCGGTGCTGCACGACGTCGTGGACGCCGACCGCACGACCAAACTGCTCGCCGATATGCGTCCGCACGTGGTCTTCCACGCCGCCGCACACAAGCACGTGCCGCTGATGGAGGACCATCCGGCCCACGCCGTCGTGAACAACCTCCTCGGCACCAAGGCGATCGCCGATGCCGCTGCGGCCTGCGGCGCAGAGCGCTTCGTGATGATCTCCTCCGACAAGGCCGTCAACCCGACCAGCGTCATGGGCGCCACCAAGCGCATGGCCGAGTTGTACGTCCGCTGGCTCGGCACACGCCCGGACACAAGTGCGACGCGCATGAGCATGGTCCGCTTCGGAAACGTGCTCGGCTCCGCCGCCTCCGTCCTCACGATCTGGGGAACCCAACTGGCCGAGGGCAGCCCCCTAACCGTCACCGACCCGCGCATGACGCGCTACTTCATGACCATTCCCGAGGCCGCGACGCTCGTGATCCAGTCCGCTGCGCTCGAAGCGGCTTCAACGCCCGCCGCCGACCGCGCTGTCTCCGCGGCGGGCATGTACGTTCTGGACATGGGCGAGCCGATCCGGATCCTCGACCTTGCCGGACGCTTCGCGCGCGCCCATGGCTTGGGAGTTCGTCTCGACACCCACAGCGCCGTTCGATCGGCAAAAGTCCCCGGGCGTCGTCAGATCGAGCGCGAACTCGAACGCTGGCTCGCCGACCACGCTCCCCCCCCGAACGAGCCGACCGTCGATCTCGTCTTCACGGGCATCCGTCCGGGCGAGAAACTCCACGAAGAACTCGCCTACGCCGCCGAACTGCTCCGCCCAACGGACCACCCGGGTGTGCAGGCGTGGGCCGGAGAGGAGCCGCTCGGAGACGTGCCGGCGATGGTGGCGGAGATGACCGATCTCTGCCTCAATGGGTCCCCGACTCGGGTCGTTGAGGCCATCCGGAAGCACGTTCCGGAGATGAAGCCCGCTCCGATGTGATGTTTGATAGGTTAATGTTCGTGCAATCAGACCGGACCAATGCGGAAAGAGGTATCATGTCGGTCCCGCATTTGAACACGGGTGAACTCGCTCGGTAGCCGTCCGGGTCTTCGAACCCGATGCGTGCCGAAGTTGGTCCTGAAGCCACCCATGCAAGCACGCGGCCGTTGATGCAAGGAAGAAGGGGCAAGGGGGGGCGTCGGAGTACGAACGAATGTCTAGCCGGGAGCAGGCTTTAGATCAGACGCGCCGGATGCGCGAACAGGCCGAACGGACCGTCGAAGAGTTGAAGGCCGCGCTGGCCGAGTGCGAGGCAACCCTCGCGGCGGACAAGCGCACCGACGTCGTCCGCCGCGTCAAGGGCAAATCCAGCCTCGAACAGGCGATCGAGGACGCCCGCCGGATGGTGGAGGTCTTGAAGCGCGCTGAGGCCGAACTGCAAGCAGGCACTTCCTCTCCCATCGAAACCGAGCAGAAACCCGAGACCGACCCCACCGCCTCCTCCGGTCCCGGCCCCTCGGCGATCGCCGAGCCGAAGTCGATCTCAACCACCCCATGGCGAGAGACTCGCGAAGACGCCGAGGAGACACCCCTCGCCGGCGTGATCGGCCCGATCTCCGTTCGTCGCGGCCTGACGGCAACCAGCCGACGCGCCGCCGTGCTCCTCGGCGGGACGCGCCCTTGAGCCACGCCGCGCACGCAACCTCGCTGCTCTTCAAGCGTCTGCACCCTCGCGCGGTGCTGCCCAGGTATCAGACCGATCTCGCCGCGGGCATGGACCTGCACGCCTGTCTCGAACTCGACGAGGAATCCGCCGCGATCGGCGGTCTTCTCGTCCGACCGATCGCACGCGGCGGAACGCCGCTGCTCATCCCTACCGGATGGGCGGTCGCCATCCCTCCCGGCTTCGAGGGGCAAGTCCGCCCGCGAAGCGGTCTCGCCGTCAAGCACGGCGTCACCGTCGCCAATGCTCCCGGCACGATCGACGCCGATTACCGCGGCGAGTTGAAGGTGGCCCTGATCAACCTCGGCACCGAGGACTTTCTCGTAGAGCAGGGCGCGCGAATCGCCCAACTCGTCATCGCCCCCGTTGCGCACGCGTCGATCGTCGAAGCCGCCGAACTCCAAGCCACCGCTCGCGGCGAGGGCGGCTTCGGCAGCACCGGCAGACACTGATCCCCCGGACCACCGATGACCCACTCGGGCGGAACCAACCCGGACCCGACGACCGGCGGCACGGCCGCCGAGCCGCAGCGCATCACCGTCGTGGTTACAGAGAACGTCTGGTCGACGGGCTCGCAACAGGGCGCAACGGGCGACGGCTTCACCGGCTCGGTTCGGGTCGGCCGACCCGGGATCCTATCGGTCCTTCTGACCAACCTGTTCCTCGCGATCGCCGCCCTCCTGGCGATCTTCGTCATCGTCCCGTTCCTGATCCTCCTGCTCCTCTGGTCCCTCATCGGGGTGACCTACCGGATGATCCGGGGTGCGATCACCGGGCGGGACTGGGTCGGCGGGCAACGGGTCGACCGCACTTCTTCAGCGGGCATTCCCCAGAACGACCGGGCCGGACGTGAAAACGTCCGCGTCCGCAAGCCAGAGTAACTGTATGCGCAAAATCCTGTAAATAAGAACTTTACGAACATCCGCTCACCGACCTCGGCCTCCGCGAAGGCCCAAACCGGCGACGGCCCCATCGGAATGCAAACCGTCCATGAATGTCGCTGGATCGGACCGATGAAAGGGTGCGTATCGTGCAGGCCGGAGGCTTGCATCCGCCCTTCGAATCGGATACAACCCCCCGACTCTCTCTCCACCGAACACCAGCCGCGACAGTGCCGATCGCGCGGCTCGACGACAGGAGCAAGCATCATGCGTAACCGTGCCAAACAACTCTGCCGCGCGACCCCGGTGTTCGCGATCGCGGCGTCGGCGATGATCTGGGGCTGTGCCAGCGAGCAGACGCGCTACCAGCAGGTCAAGGCCGACCCAACGCCCAACCTCGACACGTTGTATCAGCGCCCGGCCGACATCGACAACAAGGTCATCCTGACCTTCGACGAGAATGCCCGCATGTTCGTGCAGGACCTCGGACGAGCCTTCTACTGGGACCGTCCGAGCCGACTGACGCGCGAGCCCGTCCCGCAGCCGTAATCACGGCCGTCGGCGATCCATCCCCCCCAAGAACCCCGCGCAGTACACCAGCAACCCCGGGCAAGCCGCCCGGGGTTGTTGTCTATCCCGCTCGATCGCTGATCACTCCCGCGCTGGCGCCCGCAGCACCACCGTCACCGCGCCCGCCGAGACCGCGATCCGCCCGTCGAGCAGTTCGATCTGCTCGGGCTTGGCACCGAGCACCAGCGTCGTGCTCTCGATCATCCGCGCGTTGCGCGTGTCCATCTGGTACAGACTGAACATCATCAGCCCGTCCGGCGTCGGACCCTCGCTCACCGTCTCCACCGTCACCGCGCGGCCCTGGGCCATCACCGGCGCGAGCATCGACTCGAACCCGCCCAGCGCGTCCACGCCGCGAAGTTCCCCGTTGATCCCATAGACGAGCATTCCCTGGAACGTGGACACCGCCAAACCATCCCCGGCAGCCGGGCTAGGTCCCGTCGGCGACACGCGAAGCGGACGCGAGCCCTCTACGTGCGTCCGGGGTGCATCGAGCGGTTCGGCGCGCAATCGCCCCGTGCGCAGATCGGCCATGTACAGCACGCGGTCCTGCGACTGCATCACAATCACGCCCGGTGCTCCACCCGCCGCGTTCTCCGCGGCGCCGACCTGCGAGCCCGCCGGTTCAACGATCCACGCATCCACCACCGGCGCCATCCCTTCCGGACCCGCGATCACCCAGACCGGCCGTCCGCCCGCTCGCCACGGATCCAGCCGAACCACAGTCGCGTTCAGCCCCACCACCACGCCGCCGTCCTGCAACGCCCGCACCCAGCGCGGGTGCCCGCCGGTGCCGCCGCCCCCCTGATCGATCAATCGCTCCCGCAGCGAGCCCGTCCTCGCATCAACGATCTGGATCACGCCGCGCAGATCGATCACGCGCCCGCCGGTTGAGTAGACCTCCTCATCGCCGGCAATCACAACGTGCGACCCCGCAAGGTCGAGGTCGTACACGCGGCTGACGTTCGTCCGCGTGCTCCAAAGTCGCTGGCCGTCGGCGGTGTCGAACGCCGCCGCTCGCCCCCCGCGCTGGACGAACACGATCGTGCGTTCGTCCATCACCACCGTCATGTCCGACTTGTCGACGGCTCGGCCACCGGGCGTCATGAACATCGAGACCGAAACCCCGCCCTGCACAACCGCTGACCCCTCGACTTCCTCGAACACCGCGCCGGGCTCATCCGTCCGCCACACCGTCTCCGCGCGATCGGGTGCGATCAGCCGCACGCGTTCCAGCGTCGCGCGCGGCCGCGACGTGGCCGTCAGCGCCGTCCCCACGAACGCGAAGTACGCCGAGTCCCCGTCGATCCGCACCAGCGTCGGCGACTGCTCGTCGATCGTGCGTTGCCACACTCGTGTCACCGCCCCGCTCGGCGAGTCCGGGTCCGGCGCCCACAGCGCCACGTGCCGCTCTGACCGTGTCGCGAACATCCGGTGCACCGCCGGCGTGCGATCACGGATCATCGGCTCCATAAGCGCGTGCCCGGCCAGCGCCTGCGCATCGCTCCCGGTGGTCCCACCGATCCGCGCCCAGCGCGAGCGCTCCGAGATCGCTCGACCCACGCGGCTGCGAATCTCCGCCGCGTCCAACAAGCGCTCCGTTCCGTCGGGCTTCGTCGCCGACATCGCCAACCCCGGCGCCATCGACTGCACCTCGTCCAGCACCGCCAGCGCCCGCCGCTCATGGCCGGCATCCAGCAGCGACCACGCCAGTTCCCCCCCCACCGCCGCCGTCAACGCCGCGTCCACGCCGCCGCTCGGCGTCGCCCGCGCGGTCTCCAGCCCGCGCTCGAACGCCGAGATCGCTCGCACCCGCGCCGACGCGTCAGAAGCCGCTCGTCGCATCGAGCCGCGTCCCGCTTTCAACGACGCTCGTACGCTCGCCCCACCCACCGGGTATCGCTCGGCCAGCGCCGTGAACATCGCCGGGTCGGCATCCTCGGGCAACGCCTCGAGCGCAGCACCCGCATCGCGCTCATGCACCGCGTACGCCGCCGACCCGTGCACCGAAACCAGATCAATCACGCGCCGAGCGGCCTCCACGTGCGCGGGAACGCGCACGCGCGGACCCTCCCACGTGCTCGCCGCAAGGTCCTGTTCATCCAGGACTCGCTGATACCGTGCCGCCGCATCCGCCACGCGACCGAGCCCCTCGGCAAAGCGACCCGATGCAAGCAAATGGCCCGCCCGTTCGCCCGGATCGGACGCCACTCGCCCCAAGCGATCGACGAGCGCCTCGATCAGCCCCGCGTCGGTCAGAACCTCACCCCCCGAAGCGGACGACCTCCCCGAATTGGGCGATGTCGTGCCGGCCACCCACGATCGCGGCTCTTCCAACGTGCGTGTCAGCATCGCGTCGAGCGCCACGTACAGCCGCCTCCGCACCGCCCGCTGCGCTGCGCCGTCATGCCCCGGCGCACCCGCCTTCGCGGCCCGATCCATCGCGGCCAGCGCCGCGTCCACACCCTCGAGGATCGACTCGCTCCGTCCTGCGCGATAGGCCAACTCCGCCAGCGTCACGGCCGTGCCCGCATCGAGCGGATCGTCCGCCAAACGCTTGCGAAGCATCGCCGACGCCACGTCCCACAGCAGATACGAATGCAACCGCGCATCGTCCACCACGAGCAACTGGCTCTCCAGAGGCAGCAGGTTGCCCGGCGCATCGAGCCGCACGAGTTCGCCGCTCGACGCCAGGTCGCGCGCGTCGAGCATCAGCACGCCCTCGGGCGTCGGCGCCATCACCGAGTGCCCCGACACCGCCACGCGGCCCGTCAGAATCACCTGCGACCCCGGCGGACCACTGAACGTCGCCGTATTCACCGTCTCGAACGCCGCCAGGTCCACCGATCCCAGCCGCGCTTTGCCAACCCCAAGCAGACGTTCGCCCGCGCGAAGCAGGTACATCGTCCCCACGCCCAGAATGTCGCTCGAGCGCCGGCCCAGCACGCGGCCGTCCTCGATCGAGACTCGCAGAATCTCCCGCCGGTCCGGCGACAGCGACACCGCCGCCACCGCCCGGCCACCGTCCGACTCGACCACGAACGGCGTGTTCAACTCCCACGCGCGGGCCGACTCGATGCTCTGCATCGCTTCGCGAGGCATCGTCCGCAGCCACAACGCCTGCCCATCCACCGCGCGATAGGCCCCCAGAACGCCCAGTTCATCCACCCGATACACCACGCCCCGATGTCCGATCGTCGCGTCGAGCAGGTTGCCCGCCCCACCAAAGTGCGGCAGCGAGCCCGTCGAGCCGATCGTGCGAACCCACGCCGGCGTCCCGTCGCGCGCATCGATCGCGGCCAGGAACAGCGCGGTCAGACGCCGCTCGGGAAGGTACTTGCGGGCCGTCACCACGACGCGCCCCTCCGAGATCACTACCGGCCCGCGGCACGCACAATCGGCCAGTGCCGGATCCAACTCCGACAGTTCCACCGACCAGCGGAGAGCCCCCGTCCGCGCATCCAGCGCGGTCACGACGTAATCGCCGCCGCGCCCGCCCGCCATCCCCCGCCCCGTGCACGCCACCACCAGACCCTCAAAACTCGTGACCAGCGACGGCTCTTCCACGCGCGGCATCCACGACGAGCGAAGCATCATCTCGCGGATGTTCCGCTGCGGGTCGGCCACGCCACCGCCCATCGCCGGGTCGGCGCCGACGCCCGGCGAGGCCGACCATCGAGGCCTGAGCGTGAAGCGGTCGAACGCCGTGATCGATGACCCGTCGTTCACAAACACGTCGGTGTCCGTCGCCGCGGGAAGGATCGACAGGTCCGCCAGGTACAGCGGCATCTCCTGCATCAGCCGCGGATCGCGCATCCCGCCGCGGACGTTCACCCGCCCGGCCATGCGCCGCTCCTGTGCAGCGCGCGCCGCCGCGGCCCGCTTGGCCTCAGGATCATCCGTCTCGTCGCGTGCCACCGCCTCGGGCCGCAGCACCGCCGTCGACAGCGGCCGGCTGATCAACCCCTCCCGGCTGATCATCGGCGCTTCGTCCAGCGGCGTCTGCCCGCGCACCCCAGCGCCGGCGGGCCAACGCACGCCCCGACGCATCGGCGGCGCAGCGGCGAGCGACCATCGCTCGGCGCGCTCCCACACACCGGGCCGGTCCAGGTACGCCGCGACTATGTGCATCAGATGCGCGGCATCGTGCGATAATTCCGGCTTCGCAGCCCCTGGCGCTCGATCAGGATGCCCCTCGAGTTCTTCCAACACCTGCCGCGCCGACTCGAAGTGCGCATCCTCGATCAACGACTGCGCGCGACGCAGCGCGGCCTCAAACCCCGCCTCCGTCAACAAGAACGCTCGCCACACCCGCTCCGTCTCGCCCTGCTCCAACAGCCGCGCAGCGCGAGGGCTCTGCACCTGCCGATATCGCTCCAGCAACTCCGGCCGTGCGTTCAGCAGGTCATGCACAACCCGCCGCACCGGCAGGAACAGATCCGCCTCCACCCCCGCCGCACCCACGCCCGCGCCGATCCCGGCAACCGGTGAAGCAGACGCCGAGAGCATCCGGTACGGCTCCGTCTCCAGCATCTGCTGAAGCACGCGCACCGCTTCGTCGAGATTCCCCGCCGCAAGGTGCTCGCGGACGCGCACCATCGTCTCCGCCCCCGCGGGCGTGACATCCACATACACCGGATTCACCTGGTTGCCCGGCTGGGCGTTCGCTCTGCCCGCCAATGCGAGCACCGCTCCGGCCAACACGACCGCGAACACGGCACAAGCCCCACCCGGCCGCATCGCCCGCCGCCGTTGCCGACTTCCACCAAGACCTGATCGCTTCTCCGGCCGGGTTTGCAAGGTCGCCTCCATGCCCAGTTCACCGGCTCGCGGTCTCTACGACCGCACGAGCCGATCCGCCGCCCTCCATCATTGGGCGCGCACGCTTCGCCCTGTCAGTCCCCATATACACCATTCGTCAGTTCCGGGCCTCACCGTTCGGCCCCGGGACGCGATTCCGCCCACCTTTCTCAGCCACTCCCACCCCACCCCCGCTCCCCACCGCCTCCACACACCCGTCAGTCCTTGCCCAGCCCGCCCTCGCGGCGTGCCCCGCACATTCCGCACGCGTCATCCCGAACACCCGCTTCCATCTGCGCTGGCCCGCCCCCGACTCAGGGCCGCCCCCTCACACGCCGATCCACCTCATACGACCGGCTGCCCCTGCCGGCCGAAGGAGGTCGCCGCATGCGTGCGTTCCCGCTCGGCCCAAGCCCTTCCAGCGAACCAGTGGCTCCGGTCGTCCACGGCCATGCGGCCGCCGCCCTCACCAACCCGAACGACCTCTGCGCCGGCCCAGGCCGGGCCACACTCCGCTGGCTCGGATCACGCGCCAACCGCGTCGTGCTCGTTGTCGCCCTCGTGGCGCTGCTCAGCCTCGCCGATCTCTACATGACCATGGTCCATCTGCGCGGTGTGGGCATGAGCGAAGGAAACCCCATCGCCCGCATGGTCATGAGTTACAACTCCCCGGCGATCCTCGTCGGCTGGAAACTCGCGACCATCCTCGTCACCAGCCTCATCTTCCTGATGGCTCGCACGCGACGCACGGCGGAGATCGGCTGCTACATCTGCCTCATCGCCTTGGTCTGGCTCACGGTGCGCTGGTCGCAGTACTCGCAAGAGATCGCCAAGGCCACCCCCGCCGTGCACGTCCTGGCCCACCTCGAGTCGGAGACCTGGGTGCGGTTCGATTGACCTGCGCTCCCACGTTGAATTTCCTTTAGTCTCCCGCCTGCTCCCACCTGATCTTCAACCCGTGCTCCACCTTCAACAGGTCAAGCACCTTCCCCACCATGAAGTCCACGATCTCCTCCACGCTCGTCGGCTTCAGATAGAACCCGGGGTTGGTCGGGCAGACGATCGCGCCCGCCAGCGTCAAGCGTTGCATGTTCTCGATGTCGATCAGGTTCAGCGGCGTCTCGCGGTGGCACACGATCAGCGGCCGCCGTTCCTTCAGCGTCACCATCGCCGCCCGGCAGAGCAGGTTGCTCCCGCTCCCCGTCGCCATGTACCCCAGTGCGCTGCTCGAGCACGGCAGCACCGCCATGCCGTGATGCAGGAAGCTGCCGCTCGCGATCACAGCGCCAACGTCCTTGTTCGGATGGATCACCAGCCGCTGCGCCACCCGGGCATCGGTGATCGTCGGGCACAGGTTCGCAAAGTCCAGGTGCGTGATCCCCGCCTCGTCGAACAACAGCCGACGCCCGTACTCGGTCACCACCAGGTGCACCTCGGCCCCGCCCTGCAGCATGAGTTCGAGCAGGCGCAGCGCGTACGCCGCTCCCGAAGCGCCCGACACGCCCAGCACAAACCTCTTCCCCTTCGCCGCATCGGGCTCGATCGGCGTTGGCAACGCCGAAGGAACGGGTGCCCCGATCGTGGCGGGCTTCGTTGGGGCGGTCGGGGTCATAGGTAAGTCTCCGTGCCGATCGTAACGCGACCCCGCGCCGTGTGCGGGCGGCCTCATCCCCCAACGTGCCTTCGCCGCTTCTGGTCCGGAAGATGCTGCGCGGACCTCGATCGCGCACAACCGCCGCAAAAGGAGCAACGCACGCC
Source organism: Phycisphaeraceae bacterium (assembly GCA_019636535.1). GTDB lineage: Bacteria > Planctomycetota > Phycisphaerae > Phycisphaerales > UBA1924 > JAHBK01. The sequence goes on from JAHBXK010000011.1 coordinate 61,249, forward strand.
GAGACCTCGTTGGGGCCTGACGTGCGTTGCTATGTGCGGGCGCGATGGCAGACTCGGCTCTCTCTCGCCGGGGCGCGCGCCCGCGATCTCGCGGGGCTCGGTCGGTTGCCTCAGCAGCGGCAACCGCGAGCGATACGAACCCGCCGACGGCGACCCACGGCCGCGAGCCCCATCAGGGCCAGCAGCCCGGCGCCGGGCGCGGGGATGGAAGTCACAAACACGCCCGCGCTCCCGTCGGTAAACGTCGCGGCGAACGTGATCTGAGCGTTGTCATTCAGCGTGCGAGCCTTGCCGTCTTCGCCGCCCGAACCGGCAACGAAGAACAGATCCGCGATCGTCCGCAGGTCGCCCGGCTCGACTTCCAACTGGTCCCCCTCGCGAACCAGCGTCCGAACACCGAACGACGGGTCATACCCGAAGATCGCACGGTCGTTGCTCGCGTCGACGCCCGGCCCCACAAGCGAACCCAGGAACGCCAGTTGGTCCTTATCGTTCATCGCCGGCGCAACGCCGAACCCGTCGTTGAAGGCGCCGAACACCAGCCCTGCAGCCTGATCGGGAATCTGATCCCCCTTCCGCGCCACCACGATCTCGAGCGCGTCTCCGAACACCACCGCCGTGTTGTTCGTCGTGTTCACGCCCGTGCCCGTCAACAGCACCATCATCGCCAGTTTGCCGTTGGCGTTCAGCGCCGGGTCCGATGCCTGCACGTCGTCGAAAGAGCCGTACCGGATGTTCGTCAATCCCGGCACCAGGTTGTTCTCACGCTGGACCAGTTGCAGGAAGTTCGCAACGCCCGGCGTCCCCGCCCACACGCCCGAGTTGTTCGCCGTTGACACGCTCCCGCGCAGCACCGAGCGGAACGCCACCTTCCCCGAGTCGTTGATCACCGGGTCGAAGATGTCGTTCCCCATCCCGGCTCCGCCGAACTGCGCGCCCGCAGCGCCGGGCGCCCCCTGCCCCTCGCGCGCGATCGCGAAGTTCCCGTTCGGCCCGAGCGAAAAGATCCCCTGGTCGGTCTGGAAGTTCGTGCCCGCGCCGGTCAGCATCGAGTTGAAGGCCACCTGTCCGTGCCGGTTCATCGAGAACCCGAAGAACGTGCCGTAAAAAGCGCTCGAAAAACCTGTCAGGCCGACCGACGCTCCCTCGCGGATCAGCAACTGCGGCGAGTTCGGCGCCCCCGTCCATAGACCCGAGTCGTTGTTCTGGTTCACGCCCGTCCCGCGCAGATACGAGCGGAACGCCACATTCCCCGAATCGTTGACCAAGGGCTGCGAAAAATTGGTCTGCGCGCTGTCGAAGTTCCCGTAGTTCACGTTCACCGGCGCGCCGGGCGCGGCCGAGTTCTCACGCGCTGCCAGCCCGTGCCCGCTCACGAACACCGCCTCGTTGTCTACCGCCGTCGTACCGCCGCCCGTCAGAAACGAGCCGAACGCCACCTGCCCAGCGCTGTTGATGATCGGGCCGAAGTTCGCGTTGAACAGGTACGAAGCGCCGCCGGCCCCTGGCGCTGCCTGCCCGCCGCGCGCGATCTGATTCAACGAGCCCGGCACACCCGCGAAGATCCCGCGGTCGTTGACGCCGAACGTTCCGTTCACACGCGCCTCGAACGCCACCACGCCCGCGTTGTTCAACGACGGGTTCGAGAACGACCCGCCGTCAAAGCCCACCGCGAACGAGCCACCGCCGGGCGCAGCCCACCCGCTCAGCGCAACGGTCGTCACATCGGCGCTCGCCGACGACGCAACCGCCGACACGCCAAGACCGGCACACGCGACCATCACACGCAAACGACCGCCGCGATTGCGGCCACAATGAGATGAGTGAGACAACTTCGGCTCCCTAGCACGAACGAAGCCCGACTGCATCCCTCTCAATTGTGCTGACAGTCGCGAGAGAAGACCTTGCCACGCGCCCGGTTCTCCGGCCGAGCGAATGACTGACCGTGTTCACAAGATACGGACGGAGACACCCAAGTCAAGGGTGTCGGCAAGTTTGATTGCAGGTTATTGGACGCAATTCACCCTGATGCTCCTTCACCGCTTCAAATCTGGGGATTCGTCCGGCCGCGCGAATTTCGGACCTCACCTGAACTTTGGCTGGGAATTCCCTTGCACAGAGGTTCGGATCGGGTTAGCCTTGTCGAGTTACGTGTCGATGGGCGTGGGCCTCTCGGCGTGTTGTCACACCAACCCAAGAGGAGATCAAGAGATGCGCATAGGTAAAACCCTGATCAGTGTTGTCGCGCTCGCCGCGACCGCAGGCTTGGCCATGGGCCAAGCGAGCGTTTCCATCCAGAATCTGACCGCCGGTGGTCAGAACAACAACCCCACCTTCCTGCTCACCGGCCAAATCGCCGCGTGGATGACCACTCCGCTGGGCAACCCGGGCGTCGACTTCAGCACGCCCGACACGATCATCCGTCTTCTGGACTCGGCCGACACGCTGATCGTCTCCAACGACGACGCCGGTACAGGCAGCGACGCGATCGGTGGCGGCCCGGTCGGCGCGATCCGTGGCTCTCTCGTCCGATACGGCGCCTTCGGTAGCGGCCTCGTGAATGCACGCGTCGTCGGCTTCGACGCGGCCGAGACGGGCAACTACGCCCTCACCTCCGTCGTCATCTCGCCGGGATCGAACGGCGACTTCACCGACAACGGCATGAACAATACCCTCCCCACCGCCCAGAACCTGGCCCTGCCCGTCCCCGGCGCGATCTGGGGTCTCGGCACCATCACCGCCGGCCAAACCGACTACTTCTCGATCAACCTGCTCGCGGGGCAGGTGCTGAGTGCCTTCACCATCCCGCTCGACGGCCTGAACAACATGAACTTCAGTGCGGTCGACACGCGCCTGGATGTCCGAAGCGCGGCCGACACCATCATCACCTCCAACGACGATGCCGGTGCCGACGGCTGGGGCGCTGGCTCCGTCGGCCCCGTCCGCGGCTCCGCCGTCCGCTACGAAGCAACCGCCGACGGCTTGGCCCACATCTCTGTCCGCGGCTTCGGCGCGAGCGATGCGGGCAGTTACGCGCTCGTCATCAGCGTCATCCCGTCGCCCGGCGCCGCCGCCTTGGCCCTCCTCGGCCTGCCGCTCGCGTTCCGTCGTCGTCGCTGATCCAGTTCAACTCCAGTTTGTTGCACAACGCCAAGGGAGCCGGCACCTGCCGGCTCCCTCTTTGATTTCTCCAGTCCATCGCTCCCCGACCCGTTCAGTACAGCACGCGCACGATCTCCGCCTCGTCCGTCAGCCCCAGCGCCACCTTCTCCTTCGCGTCGTCGATCATCGTTCTCATACCGCCCGCACGCGCCGTTTCCGCCAACGTCACCGCGTCAGCACCCTGCACCGTCAAACGACGCAGGTCGTCGGTCATCTTCATGATCTCGTACACCGCGATCCGCCCGAAGTACCCCGTCCCGAAGCACTTCTCGCATCGCTGAACCCGCGCCGGAGCGCCCGCCGGCGGCTCCCCGGATCCGCCGCACGCCTTGCACGTCCGACGCAACAGCCGCTGCGCCAGCACCGCCAGCAGCGTCGACGTGACCAGGTACGGCTCCGTCCCGATGTCGATCAGACGGGCGATGGCGCTCGGCGCATCGTTCGTGTGCAGCGTCGCCAGCACCAGGTGCCCCGTCAGCGACGCCTGCACCGCCAACTGCGCGGTCTCTTTGTCGCGGACCTCGCCCACGAGAATCACGTCCGGGTCCTGACGCAACAGCGCCCGCAACCCCGCCGCGAACGTCACCCCGCGCTTCACGTTCACCTGCGTCTGACTGATCCCCTCCAGGTGATACTCCACCGGATCCTCGATCGTCATCACGTTCCGCGCGGAGCGATCGACCTTGCCGAGGGCGCCGTACAGCGACGTCGTCTTGCCCGAGCCCGTCGGGCCCGTCACCAGGATGATCCCCGTGTTCCGATTCACAAGATCAACGAACTCGGCCTGCATTCTCTTGGTCATCCCCACCTCGTCCAGCGACAACTGCGTCTGCGTCTGATCCAAGAGACGCAGCACCAGCCGCTCGCCGTACACCGTGGGGATCACGCTCAGGCGGATGTCGATCTTGCGGTTTCCCACTCGGACCGTCGAGTGCCCGTCCTGCGGGCTGTGACGATTCGCGATGTCCAGTTCCGTCATCACCTTCAATCGCGAACTGATCGCCGGCGCCAGCGCCAGCGGCGGGCTGAACGCGTCCGTCAGCATCCCGTCGATCCGGAACCGGATCACCAGTTTCGTCTCCATCGGGTGCACGTGGATGTCGCTCGCACGTCGGCGAAGCGCCTCGAACAGGATCATGTTCACCAGCCGGATAACCGGCGTCTGCCGCGCCAACTGCAGCAGGTCCGTTGAGTTCCGAACGATCCCCGCCGCCGATTCGATCGCCCGCTCGTCGAGCGGCATCTCCTCGACGATCTCCGTCACCAGGTCCTGCTTCTGCTCGTACCCCCGGTTGATCAGGTTCGCAACCGCGCCCCGCGGCGACAGCACCAGCCGCACCGGCATCCCCAGCTTCTCTTCGAGAATCGAGAACACCGCCGGCTGCATCGGCTGCGCCGTCGCGCACACCATCACCACCCCGTCGCTCGACAGCCCCGCCACCAACCGCTCCCGCGCCATCGACGCAGGGATCACCTCGAAGAACTTCGCCGCCGACTCGTTGAACTTCGGCTCGGTCTCCAGCGGCAGACCCGTCCGCTCGCTCAACTTTGCCAGCGCCGTGTGCTCATCGATCGCCAGCATCGACAGCAGCACGTCCCACGGCTCATCGTCCGAGCCCGGCAACTGCGGGAAACTCCGCAACTGATCGGGCTTCACCTCAAGCAGCCCGAACTGCGCGCTCACACGCGCCAACTCCGCCGCCGACGGGCCCGCCGGCTGCGCCGACAACCCGCCCGACTGCTGCGACGACCCGTTCCGCGCCACGACGCCCTTGCGCCCACGCCCGTACGGATCCTTCGAATCGCCCGATCTGCCGAAGAGGCTCCGCCTCGCCATGGTCTGTGCCTTCCTCAATCGGCCGCCCACGCGGCCCCGTGCCCGCCCGCGCTCCGTCGGGCGTTCCGTCTCTTCCCTGGTTCCGTCAACGATCGCTCCCCGCCGGCCTCGTCGCACGCCGAACAGGCGTCGCACGCTGAGGCGATCCGTTCGGCGATGCGCTCGAAGGTGCCTGCACGCCCGCCGGCTCCATCCGCTCAACCTCCGACCCCGCCGGAGGCACGTCCAGAATGTCGATCGCCGGCTCAACCGAACCACTCGATCGCCCGCCATTCTCCGGAGCCGCGCCCGCGGCGTTCTCCGCCGGTGCGCCAAACGCCGGCGTGCCAGTTGCTGGAGCGCCCTGCGGCATCCGCGACGTCGCCGGGGGCGTCGACGGCAGAACCGGGTCCGAACGCTCCGGCTGCAAGGGATAGCGCGACCCCGCCGGCTCCAGCACCGATGGTCGCGCAAACTCCATCCTCTCTGCCGACGGCTCCGGCCAGTCCGACGGCAACTCCGAGTCCTTCAGCGGCCCCAGCGTCATCAGCCGCAGGTCCGCGAAGTTGGGGTCGCGCATGATCTTCGGCGTGATGAACACGAAGAACGTCGTCTTGCGGTCGTTCTTCCTCGTGTCTCTGAACAGCGTCCCGAGCAGCGGAATGTCCCCCAGCAACGGCACCTTCACCACGATGTCCTGATTGCTCTGGAACGTCAACCCGCCCACCACGATCGTCGAATCGCTCGGCACCGTCACGCTCTCAGCGCGGATCGTGTTCTCCTGCCGCGCCGGCGGCACGCCCGGCGAGATCGGATCTCCCTGGAACGCGCTCAGCGTGATCTCGTAGTTCAACTTCATGTACCCGCCCTCGGAGATCTGGGCGGTCACGATCAACCGCGGACCGGCGGACTCGAACCCGCCGAAACTCTGCTGCGTCGTCGAAGTTCCCTGGCTCGTCGTCAGCGTCGGCTGCTGGTCCTCAGCACGGACCTCCGCCTCGACGTTGTCGTCGACCAGCACCTGCGGCGTCGCCACGATCCGCGCACCCGTGTTGTTCTGCAGCGCGTTCACCACGAACGGAACGTACTTGCTCCTGATCAGCGCCGTCGTCAACCCCGCCAGGTTCGTCAGCACGTCCTTGGTGCCGTCGAGCGATCCGTCCGTGCCGAACGTTGAAAGCCCGAAGTTCGTGTTGTACGCCCACTGGCCGATGATCGCCTGCGCTTCCACCGCCAGCCGGAAGTTCTGCGAATCCGTGATCGCGATGATCTGCGCTTCGATGTACACCTGCGGCCGACGAAGGTCCAACTTGTCGATCAACCGCTTGATCTGCGGCTGCAACTTCAGCGGAGCCTTCACCACCACCTGGTTGTTCGGCTCGTCGGCGATCACGAACACGTCCTCGCCCGTCAGGTCCGAGACAGTCCCCTCGCCGCCCGCCGCCTGACCCACCTGGCCGGGCTGCGGCTGCTGCCGCTCACCACGCGCCTGCCTGTCGCGCGTGTTCGTGCTCGACTGCCGACCCTGCTGCCCGGCCCCGAGGTTCCTGCCCAGCAATGGCGACCTCCCCGCGCTCGCCGAAGACGAGATCAGGTCCTGCAGCGTCGCCGCGATCTCCGCCGACTTGCCGTGCTTGAGTTTGTAAAACTCGTACACGATCTCTTCCGATGCCGACAGGTCGCGCAGCTGCACCACCAGCGCCTCCACGCGCGCCTGCTGCCGCGCTGTCCCCCGATACACAAACCCACCCGAATCCGGGTACAGCACGAACCCTGAGCCCGCCAGTTCGCCTCCGCCGCCAACAGCCCCGGGCTGCGCACGCCCGGCCGCACCCGCCCCACCGTCCGCGGTGAACGTCGTCACGTCCCCCAACTGCAAGCGCCGGCCCTCCGCCGCCACCGCTTCCGACGTGCTCGTCCCCACCGGAAACCACCGCGTGATCAGCGAACTCTCGACGTCCACCAGCATCAGCAGATCGCGAACAAGGTCCGCCTCGTCCTCGCGCCCACGAAACAGCAGCGAGTTCGAACTCAGATCGATCGTCAGCCGCTCCCCCATGTTGCTCAGCGAACTGCCCAGCGCCACCGGCGCTGCCGGCTGGCCCGCCGCCTGCGGGGCCTGCGCTGCGCCCGCGGCCGCTCGAGGCTGCGATGCACCGCCCGCCAGCAATTCCAGGATCCGCTCTCGCGCGCTCGACGCCGCGATGTTGTGAACCTCGATCCGGTGGAACGTGATCGACTGCCGCTCGGCCACCAGTTGTCCGATCATGTCCTCGACCATCCGCGTCACGTTCGGCGAGTCGTTGATGATGATCACGCCCAGATCGTCAAGGTACGTGATCGCGCTCCCGCCGCCCGCGCCGCCCGCGGGCGCTGCGCGACCCAACTGCACCAACCCCTGAATGATCGCGCTCAGCGAACTCGGCCGAATCCCAGGCGTCGGAATGATCCGCGTCGGATACAGCGCCCCCGTCCCCACCGCCGGCAGCACCGTCCCCTTCGGCTGCACGATGAAGAACCCGATCGGGTCCTGGATCATCACATAATCGCGCTGCGCCAGCAGCATGTTCAGAAACCGCAGCACGTCGCGCCGGTTCACCGTGATCGGCGTGTTGAACACCACCGTCTGACCCACCAGCCCGTTGTCCGTGTAGATCACCTGCAGGTCAAACTCGTCGCGAACGAAGTCGACCAGCACCGTCAGTTCCACAGGCGCCGAGTACGCCGAGAACGTGAACGACTCGTCCCACAGCCCCACCGGCCCCTCACCCACCGGCAACGCGGGATCACCCGCCTCGCCGCCGACAATGCCCGCAGCGCCCGCCTGACCCGGGATCACCACCGTCGCAGGCTTGCCAGGCTGCTGCGGCTGCGCTGCCGGTTGGCCCGGCCGCGTCGTCGCCCCAGGCTGTTGTCCCGGACTCGTGATCCCCGGCCGCGACGTCTGATCCCCCGGCCTGCGAAGTCGATCACCACCCGCAGGCTGCCGCTGACCCGCCGATCCCGCACCACCCGCTCCCGCTCCCGCCCCACCCCCCGGCTGCGAGATCGCACCCGCCGCTCCCGGGCTGCGTTCCGCGCCCCGACCGGGCGGCGCCTTCTCCGGTTCCTTCTGTGGAGATTGTTCCTGCTTTCCACCCGTCCGCCCCGCTTCCTGCTTCTCATCTTCGGGCTGAACGATGTGCCCCGCCGAAGCTCCGGCCAGCCCGCCCACCGACATCCCCGCGATCAAGCCGTACATCAAGTGCGGCAGCGTCGCCCCCGTCTGGCACACCGCCAACCCGCAACAGGCCATCAGGCGCATCGCCCTCGACGCCTTCGATTCGCTCCGTGCATTCCGTCCGTTGGGCTGTGACATGAAGATTCAGCCTTAAAGTATTGATACAAAGCGGTTTACAAACCAAAGCCCCGTCGCGGCCCAGCACCATCGCCCGGCACGCCACAAGCGCACCGACCGCGGGGCCATGGTCCGTTATCGGCACGACAGCCCCAAAACCGCCCACATCCCTGCACGGCAACCCGATTGGGCCGGCCGCCCGTTCGGGCCATCACCCGCCAATCGGGAATGATCCGCCTCATGCGGATCGTCTCACTCCTGCCCTCGGCAACCGAAATGCTCCTGGCCCTCACCGGCCGGGTCGACCATCCTCGGGCGGAACTCGTCGGTCGGTCGCACGAGTGCGACTTCCCTGCCGGTGCTTCGCTCGCCCGCCTGCCCGCGCTCACCACCGCTCGAACAAACTTCCAGTCCTCGGCCCAGATCGACGCCGAAGTCCGCGCAGCGCTCGCCTCAGGCCAGTCGCTCTACACCCTCGACACCGACCGCCTCAAGGCCCTCAAGCCCGACCTCATCCTCACGCAGGACCTCTGCCAGGTCTGCTCCATCGACCTCGACACCGTCCGCCGCGTCGCGGCCGAACTCTCCCCGACTCCGCGCATCCTCTCCTTCAACCCCTGGACCATCGAGGGCGTCTTCGACGATGCGCTCCGCCTCGGCCGCGAGATCGACATGGAACGCGAATCGCTCGCGCTCGTCTCGGGCGGCGGCGGATGGCGCGAACGCATGGACCGCGCTGCGGAACTCGCCCCCGCCTTCGCCCCCCGCCCCGTCGCCGTCTTCCTCGAGTGGACCGACCCGCTCTTCATCGCCGGCCACTGGACACCACAGTTGATCGAGCGCGCTGGCGCCGATCACCCTCTCAACGCCACCGTCCCCGACGAGTCTGCCGGCGCCGCCGAGGGCCCCGCAGGCCTCTCCCAACGCAAAGCCGGCAAATCCATCACCATCCCCGCGAGCGCGATCGCCGCCGTCCAACCCGAGTTCGTCTTCATCGCCCCTTGCGGCCTCTCGCTCGAACAAGCCCTCAGCGAGACCGATCTGCTCGCCCAGCGCTCGCGCGACCAAGCCCCGCCCGCCAGCACCGCCGCGCTGCGCAGCGCCGACTCGCAGGACTGGTGGTCATCCCTCCCCGCCGTGCGTGCTGCACACGCACGCACCGGCCCCGGCGTCTACGTCATCGACGGCAACCACATGTTCAACCGCCCCGGCCCGCGACTCGTCGACGCCTTCGAGTTCCTCGCCGCCGTGATCAACGACCGACCCGACCGCCTCCCCGCCGACTTCCCATTCACGCGATGGACTGTCGCGTGACGCCATCGTGCGTCACGAGGTGATCACGGTGTATCGCGCGCCCGAATGTTGTTCGCGACGCGCGTTCACCCTTCGATGGATTCGCCACGAGCCCTGCAACGCTCGAGCAAGAGCGGGAATGTCGAGCCGAGAATCCCCATCCAGACATCACTGAGCATGTAGGCTTCGCGAATGTCCGCCCACTTCGCGCCCAGTCCAGCGGTCACCATGCTTCGCATCGCATCAGACTCGCCGTAGTCCGCACGATTGTCGGTGTTGTCGGAGCGATCCCGTCTCCGACCAAGTTCAATCTCGGAGATCAGTGCCGCGATCGGCGTTTGTGAACTCGAACCATCTCTCTCGGCGTACTCAAGAAGCAGTCGCTGCACCGCTTCGCGAACGCAATCGGGTTTGCTGCGGCACCATACGACGATGACTTTGCTCGCGCAGACATACGCGTCCACCGGCCCGTATCCCCTAGATTTCGGCTGGGTCATGTGCGCGTAGACCATCAACGCCACCAGAACTAGTTCGATCCTTGAAACCAAGTCGCTTCGCCCCGCCGTGACCAACTCGACCCAAAGGCCGTCGTCGCACATCGACGCGAGAACAGACGTTTCAACATAGCGAAACTCCGTTTCAATGTACCGGCGCAAATGTTCATGCACGGACGGATCGTCCCAGACCCACTCTTCTTCCGATCCCACAAACCGTTCCGATCCAGACTCCGCCTTCAAGCACCGATCGACCTCCGCTCGCAGCACGCTCAGCCACTCCGCCCGGTCCGCCCGAACGGGCGATTGGTTCACAAGGCGCTTCAACCACCCGACCTCCTCATGCACGCTCCAGAAGTGCTTGAAACTGTTCTCGATCGTAAAGAACGACATCAGTTCTGCACCAGCAAGCCCCATGTTCCGTCTCCGCCCCTCATCACACAACAACCCCGCGATCGTCCCGATCCACCGCACGTCTGCCCCCTCGTCCGGCAGCACATGCCCGGTCTTCCCGTCATCCACCATCTCACTCGGCCCCCCCTTGTCCGTCACAATCACCGGCAGCCCAGCACACTGCGCCTCCATCACCACCTGCCCAAGCGTGTCCGTCGTCGACGGAAACACAAACACACCGCTCGTCGCATAAATCCGCGACAACTCCTCCCCGTGCCGAAAGCCCAGAAACACCACCCCCCGCCCCGCCAACTCCTCGCTCATCCGCACCCGATACGGCCCGTCCCCCACCACCAGCAACTGCGCATCCACTCCCCGCGCAGCGCAAGCGGCCCGCACGCCCGGCCACACCCTCGTCAACAGCGGCAGGTTCTTCTCCACGCTCACGCGCCCCACATACAGCGCCTTCGCCGATCCGTCGCGAACGTCCAACCCCTCCGCGCGCAGCGATCGCCACAACGCCCCCGTCTCATCCCGATACCGCGTCGAAAACACCCCCGTGTCGATCCCCGGCAGCAGCCGCACCACGTTCACCCGCGGATACCCCATCGCCTCCAGCGCCCCCGCATACTCCTCCGACCGCGTGAACAACCGCGCGAACGGGCGATAGAACCACTTCATGTACGCCGTGCACCCAAGCGTGAAAGCAGGTTCGTTGAACAGGTGCTCCACATACGCCGGGAAGTCCGTGTGATACGTCCCCACCAGCGGCACACCCATCCGCCGCGCAATCGCCCGACCCGCCAGCCCCACCGGCCCCGGCGTCGAAACATGAATCACATCCGGCCTGATCTCACGCGCCAGCGCACGCAACCGCCCTCGCTTCGGCACCACGATCTCCAACTGTGGATACCCCGGCATCGGCCGCGCATAGATCGGATCAAGGTTGTGGATGTACGTCGGTTGTCCGTCCGCGCCCAACTCCGGCACCGCCGACCTCCCTCCCACGCCACGCGCTTCCTCACCCCCGCCCGCCCCCTTCCCCTGCGGAATCGGCGGCGGCGCAAACCGCGTGCTCGTCACCAGGCGCAGCGACTTCCCCGCTAAAAACGCCTGATGCCCGACGTTGCGGATGAACCGCGACACGCCGTTGACGTCGTTCAGCGTGTCCGTGAACAGCATCACGCGCACGCGCCGAGCATACCCGCTCCGTCACCAGACGCGCGCTGAGGCATCCAACCCATGCCCGCCCGAACATCGCCCCCCACCGCTCGTACCGTTCATAAGCACGCAACCTCAAACACACCGGAGCACACACATGCCGCGATTCCCAGCAGTCGATCCCGCCACCGCCACCGGTCGCGCCAAGGAAGTCTTCGACGGGCCCCTCAAGGGCAAGCACCTCAACATCTTCAAGCACATGGCCGCCGCGCCCGCCATGCTCGACGCCTACCTCGGCCTCGCCGGCGCGCTCTCCAAGTCCTCGCTCAGCCATAAGGAGCAGGAGGCCATCCACCTCGCCATCTCCCAGGCCAACGACTGCGACTACTGCCTCGCCGCCCACACCGCCATCGGCAAAATGGCCGGCCTCTCCGAGCCCCAGACCGTTGAGGCTCGCAAGGGCCATCTCGCCGACGCCAGGCTCAACGCCCTCGTCCGCTTCTCACTCGCGCTCCACGAGAAGCACGGCGGCATCTCCGACGCCGACCTCAACGCCTTCAAGTCCGCCGGTTACTCCGACCAGCAGGCGCTCGAGGTCATCGTCACACAGACCCTCGCCACCATGACCAACTACTTCAACCGCGCCAACGACACGCCCGTGGACTTCCCCGCGCCTCCCGCCATCTGATCGGATCTTGTTCACCCTTTCTCAGTTTTTTCTGCCCGCGGCCGAATCCCCACCCCGATTGACGCGAATAAACAAAGGCCGCGGCCCGGTCCGCCGATCAGCAACGTCATTCAGCCCCATCCGCGCGAGCCCGTCCCGAACCACTCGGGGCGGGCTCGTGTCATTGTGCTCGCCGTGATCCGCCGCGCACCCGACTTCCATCCGCTTCTACACTCGACCCGCCGGAAATCCGTGGGCCGATCGACCCAACAACGATTCTCTCGCAGCGATCCCTCGCACCCCGCGCTGCCGTACAGGCCGGGCAACCAAGGACACCCCCCATGCAACGCCGATCCGCACGCTCCCTTCTCGCCGCCGCCTCCGCACTCTTCCTCACCGCTTCCTCGCTCCTGGCCGCACCACCCCTCCTGCAGCAACTCCCCGACAACGCCGGCGTCGTCATCACCATCCCGAACCCGCAGGGCATGGAGCGCAGCCTCCAGGCACTCACCACCGCCGTCGAGATTCCCATCCCGCCGGTCGGCGTTGCCGATCTGCTCGCCATGGCCGGGTTCATGGACGGCGTTGCGCCCAACAAGGCCCTCGCCGTCGCGTTCCTCTTCCCCGCCGATCCCGCCGCCGAACTCCCCGACGACCCCGAAGAGATGTTGGTCGTCCTCCTCCCCGTCACCAACTACGCCGACTTCGTCGCCAACCTCGACGCCGACGCCGCCAACGCGGGCGACGACGGCGTACTCGAAGCAACCAGCCCCGACGGCCAAACCGTCTTCGTCCGCGATCTCAAGAACGGCTACGCGGCCCTCGCCCAGTCCCGCGCCGTCCTCCGCGGATACAAGCCCGGCAAGGCCGACGCCATCACCTCCCGCGCTGGCGCCATGGGCAACGCCCTCCTCGACAAGGCCGACCTCGTCACCGTCTTCAACGTCGACGTCCTCCGCCCGTTCATGAACAAGGCCGTCGACCGCGCCAAGGCCGAAGCCAAGGAGCGCATGGCCGACCTCCCCATGGGCGCTCAGGCCGGGCCGGACCTCGACTCGCCCCTCATCAACTGGATGCAGCAGACCCTCACGCGCGACACGCGCATGCTCGTCGGCGGCCTCAAACTCTCCTCCATGGGCGTCTCGCTCGACATGAGCGCCTCGTTTATCCCCAATTCCTACCTCGCCGGCGTCTTCGGCACAGAGGGCGCTTCGGGCCAACTCTTCAGGCACCTCCCCTCCAGCCAGCCCTACCTCCTCGCACTCGCCCTCGACACCTCCTCACCCGCCCTCAAGCGCTTCTTCTCTGACTTCACCGAGAAACTCCGCGCCTCGGCACGCGACGGAGAGGAAATGCCCGAGGGCTTCTTCGGTGCGCCACTCGGCGCGGGCGACGGTCAGTCCGCCCTCATCGGCTTCAACCCCGGCCTCATCATGGGAGCGGGCCTCATGACCAGCGCCGTCAGTTACACCAAGTCCTCCAACCCCGACGCCGTCGTCGACGCAACCAAGCAGGCCATCCTCAACCTCAACGGCTTCGACAACGACCAACTCACCATCTCCACCAAGTTCGCCCCGACACCCAACCCCGTCGGCTCCGCCAAGATCCCCGCCGACGCTTGGGAAGTCCGCATGACCCCACGAGGCGGAAACCTCCAGGCCGCGCAGGGCCTCAACTGGATCTTCGGACCCACCGGCGGACCCTCCGGCTACGTCGCCAAGGCGCCACACGGCGTCTTCACCACCTACGCGCGAAACTCCATCCTCCTCACCGCCGCCATGCAGGCCGCCGAGTCCGGCAACCACCTCGCCGCCGATCAGATGATCACACAAGTCGGCGGCATCCTCCCCCCCGGCCGCATGGCCGAGATCTACCTCGGCACCAAGTCCATCGTCGATCTCGCCGTCCCCGCCCTCGCCATGTTCACCGGCACGCAGATCGACCCCGCGCTCATCCCCGAGCAGATCCCCCCCGTTGCCGCGGCCATCGCCTCCAAGGCCGGCGAGGCCCAGTTCTCCATCTTCGTTCCCGCCCCGGTCATCAAGGTCGGTGCCGCGGTCGCCCAGAAACTCCGAGAAACCCAAACACGATTCGAACAAATGGGCGCCCCAGGTGACGCAGACGACGACGATGACGACCCGACTGGACAGCCCCGATTCTGACGGTATACTTGCTTTCATCATCAGCCCCCCCCCCCGAGGAGCCGCTGGCAACGTGCCGCGGCTCCTCTTATTTTTCCCCGCGTCGATCCGACCGCGCTGAGTGCCGCGCTCACTCAGCGCACAAACGTCCGATCACCATGCCCGACGACCCCGCCGCACCACCACCCGCCGACCCGGCGCGCTGGCAACTCGCGCCCGGTCGTTCCCTCACGCTCGACCGTCCGCGCATCCTCGCAATCCTCAACCTCACGCCCGACTCCTTCTATGACGGCGGCCGTCTCCCCACCGTCGACGATGCGCTCCGCGCGGCCGAACGCGCCATCGCCGACGGCGCTGAGGCGCTCGACCTCGGCGCTGAGTCCACGCGCCCCGGCGCAGCACGTATCAGCGCCGACGAGCAGAAGCGCCGACTCATCCCCGTCATCACCGCCATCACGCAGCGACTCGCAGGCCTCGGCCCGCCGCGATCCGACGGCCAACCCACAGCGCCGCTGCTCACCATCGACACCACGCTCGCGTCCCTGGCCGAAGAAGCCTTTGCCGCCGGCGCTGATGCGCTCAACGACGTCTCCGCCTGCGCTGAAGACCCCGCCATGCTCCCGCTCCTGGCCCGACTCCGCCGCGGCGTGATCCTCATGCACCGTGCAGCGCCCCCGGACCGCGACCGCTACTCCACCCACTACCCCGCCGAGCCCGACTACGCCCACGCTGGCGGCGTCACCGGCGCGGTCCACGCCTTCCTGGCTCAGCGCCTCAACCTCGCCCTCGATGTCGGCATCGAGCCCGACGCCGTCGTCCTTGACCCGGGTCTCGGCTTCGGCAAGAGCGTCACCCAGAACCTCGAACTCATCCGCCGCACGCCCGACCTGCTCACCCTCAACCGCCCCATCCTCTCCGCCCTCTCCCGCAAGAGTTTCACAGCCCCCGCCGCGGGCCTCCCCGCCGACACACCGCCCGCCGACCGACTCCACCCAACCCTCGGCCTCAGCCTCCTCCACCTCACCCTCGGCGCCAGGCTCTTCCGCGTCCACGACGTCCGCCCCCACGCCCAAGCCCTCAGCGCGGCATGGACCGCCCTCCACACCCCAACCCAGCCCCATCAACCGCGAGATGGACCGCAGGCCGACGCAGGTTAGTAACGACTAGAACAGCCACCCCACAAGCCCGACGACCCGACCCGGGGGTCATACGATCACCCCCGCAACTCCCGATCGCCCCCCGCGGACAACCGCCCGATCCCCGACGCGGGCATCCTCCGGGCCACCGGACAGTCGCGGCAGAACCCGCCCGATCGGAACCGTCCCGCCGGGCACACGACCCCCACGCATCCCGCCGGCGAGCCTCGCCGGACCGGACGAGGAAAGGAACACGATGGCCAACGCCAATGTGCTGACGTTCACGGACGCGAACTTCGAGACCGAGGTCATGCAGAGCCAGGTCCCAGTCTTGGTCGACTTCTGGGCCGAGTGGTGCATGCCCTGCAAGATGCTCTCCCCCACGATCGACGCCCTCGCCGACGAGTTCAAGGGCAAGGCCAAGATCGGCAAGGTCGACACCGACTCCAACCGCGAGGTCTCCGTCAAACTCGGCATCTCCGCCATCCCCACCGTCTTCATCTTCAAGGGCGGCCAGGTCGTCAAGAAGTTCGTCGGCCTCCAGAGCAAGGCCCAACTCGCCGAGGCGCTCGAAGCCGCCTCCAAGTAACGACTCCGCGTCACGCTCGACGCGCGCCACAAACGCGCCCGCGCACGACGCAAAGGGTGACGGCATGGCATCCACCGCCAAGAACAACCGAAGCAACGGAAGTCTCAGCGCGCCGACCGTCGGCGTGCCCAAGAGCCCCCGCGCTCTCGGCAACAAGAAGATCCGCGCCGGCGTCATCGGCGTCGGACGAATGGGCCGACACCACGCTCGCGTCTACGCCCAACTCCCCGACGTCGAACTCATCGGCATCGTCGATGCCAACCTCGACCGCGCCGGCGACATCGCCGAGCAGTGGGGCTGCCGCGCCTTCAAGACCGTCGAATCCCTCATCGCCGCCGGCGTCGACGCCGTCAGCGTCGCCACTCCCACCACCTACCACCGCGAGGCCGCCGAAGCGCTCCTCGAAGCCGACGTCGCCTGCCTCATCGAAAAGCCCCTCGCCGGCTCGGCCGCCGACGCCGAGGCCATCAAGCACGCCAGCGAGCGCTCCCACGCCGTCCTCATGGTCGGCCACATCGAGCGCTTCAACCCCATCATGCGCGCACTCCGGCAGGAACAGGCCGCGCGACAGCCCATCCTCCCGCGGTTCATCGAGGTCCACCGCGTCAGCCCCATGACCTTCCGCTCCGTCGACGTCGGCGTCGTCATGGACATGATGATCCACGACCTCGACGTCGTCCTCATGCTCATGGAAGGTCGCGAGCCCTCCGAGATCCACGCCTCCGGCGTCCCCGTCATCACCGAGCACGAGGACATCTGCAACGCCCGACTCGTCTGGGACTTCGGCCCCGACCACCCGGGCGGCGCTGGCCGCTGCGTCGCCAACGTCACCGCCTCACGCCTCGCGCTCAAGACCGAGCGCGTCACCCGAATCACCGGCGAGAACGCCTACATCAAGATCGACTACGGCGCCAAGCGCGGCACCGTCATCCGACGAACCGCCAACGAGATCCAGATGCAGGAGGTCCGCGAGCAACTCCGCCAGGGCGTCGACCTCACCGACCTCAAGTGGCAGGAACTCGTCAACATCGAGGAACTCGTCATCGACGATCAGGAGCCGATCGTCATGGAGATCCGCTCCTTCCTCGACGCCGTCCGCGCGGGACGACAGCCCGAAATCGATGCTCGCGCGGGCTTCGTCAACGTCCGAACCGCCGAGCGAATCGTCGAATCCTGCCGCAAGGACTGGGCGACGTGGAAGCCGCGCGTCGAGTTCCCGCCCGTCGGCGTGGCGCTCCCCAACGCCTGACGCGCTCCGCCCCGCCCCTTCCACGCTTCAACATCACGCCGCCGGCCGCAACTGCCTCCACACCTCCGTGCGATACGCCATCGCCGCCGGGATCGCCCCCGCCACCGCCGCCAGAAGCACCGCCGCCATCGCGCACGCCATCACCAGTTCCACAGGCAGCCTCGGCTCCACCACCAGCCCGATGCTCGCCTGCAGCGCCCCCGCCGCGATCCGCCCCCCCACGTACGCCAGCCCCACCCCCGCCGCAGCACCCATCAGTCCGATGATCGCCGACTCCGTCAACACCAGCCCGAACACCCGCGACCGCGAGCACCCCAGCACACGCAAAATCGCCACCTGCCGACGACGCTGATCCATCGAGTTGTACAGCGCCAGCAGGATCGAGATCGCGCTCGACACCAGCACCACCCCCGCCATCGCGATCAAGATCCGATCCACGTTCGACACGATGTTGAACAGCGTCGTGATCTGCTGCACCGGCTGCGCCACCGTGATCGTCTGGTCCGCACGCAACTGGTTGAACACCGGCTGCAGCGATGCCGTCGCGTCCATCATCCCAGGCCTCGTCGCGACACGCAGCAGCACCCCCGTGATCTTCCGATCCTCCTCCAGCAGGTCCGCCTCCGTCGTCGTCTTCACGCCCGGCTGCTCGAGCACCCGCCGGTCGTGCGCGTGCAGCACCCACGACCCAACCAGGTCCGTGAACAGCGCACGATCGTGGATCGACCCCGTCGGCTCCAGCACCCCCACCACCGTGAACGCAAACTCCGTGTGAACGTGCGGCTCCATCGCGTTCGGGTCCGCGCTCTGCCTCGACCGCGGTATCCCGTGCGTCAGGTAGATCACGTCACCCACCCGCAGCCCCGTCGACTCCGCCGCCCTCGACCCCACCACCACCTCGAACGGCCGTTCAAAGAACCGCCCATCCGCCGCGTCCCCGCGCCGTCGTGGCGTCAGCCGCCACGGGTCACGCTCGTGCGGCCGAAACTCCGTGAAGAACTCCCCCGTCGTCCCCACCACCGGCAGCCCCTTGTACGAATCCCCCTGCTGCGTCGGGATCGTCCACGCAAACGGCGCGCTGTTCGCCAGCCGCTCATACTCCCGCCACTCGATGAACCGACCCGGCGGGTCCGCATAGAAAATCACGTTCAGCACCGTCGTCAGCGGCGAAGAGTCCCGGCTCACCACCAGGTGCGCGTTCCCGCTCCCCCGGCTGAACGCCCGCTCACCCGCGTCGCGCATCGACAGCAGCACCAGCAGCATCGCTACCGCCACACCCACCGTCGCCGCGGTAATCACCGTCGACGCACCCCGCGTCCGCAGCGACCGACCGATGATGCTCCAGTCGTTCATCGCCATCACAGCGACTCCCGCCGTTCGAAGTACGCACCGGCCCCCGGATCGTGCGACACCACCACCAACGCGGCCCCCTTCTCCGCGCACACGCCCTTCAGCAGTTCCACCGCCGCCCGCGCGTTCTCCGGGTCCAGCGACGCCGTCGGCTCGTCCGCAAGAACCAGCGCCGGGTCGCACGCCAGCGCCCGCGCCACCGCCACCCGCTGCTGCTGACCCACGCTCAACTCGTCCGGCTCGCTCGCCGCCAGCGCCCCGTCGATCCCCAGCCGCGACAAGAGCGCCCGCGCCCGCCCCTCGTGCTCACGCGCAGCGATCGACGAGAACATCATCGCCGCCATCACGTTCTCCAGCGCGCTGAACCCGCGCAGCAGATGAAAGGTCTGGAAGACCATCCCGATCGTCCGCCCGCGAAACGCGTCCCGCTCCGCACCGTGCAGCGCATGGATGTTCCGCCCCGCCACGCGGATCGTCCCCTCCGCCTCGTGCGGCGACCCGAGGTCGATCAACCCCGCGATCAGGTTCAGCAGCGTCGACTTCCCCCGCCCCGACGCCGCCGACAACAACACTCGCTCACCACGCCCCACCACCAAACCGGGCACTTCGACCGTCCAGGCCCCGCGCCCCTGCGCACCCGCATCCGCCCCGGCGTACCGGAACTTCAACCCTGTGATCTCCAGCGCTGGTGCTTCCGCGTTCGTCACGTGCGTCGATCGTGGGCGCGAAACGAGCCGGTATCAAGCCGCGATCAAAATTCGCGCCTCGCGCAGAACCTCCTGACGGAAGTACCGTGACAACTCGTTCGGCGTGCGCAGGTCCACCCGCCGCCCGATCATCTCGCTCAACTCGATCTGCATCCCCGTCAACGCGATCAGACCGGGCGTTCGAGCCGGCAGAAACTCCACCAGCACGTCCACGTCGCTCGTCGGTCGAAAGCCATACCCACCCTCACCCGACGGCGCTCGCAGAATGCTCCCGAACAGCGACAGGCGCGCCACCCCATGCCGATTGCAGAACTCGGCGATGCGATCCTCGGGAAACTCGACGCCGTTGATGACCATCGCCCGTGATTGTACGGAACGGCCGATCAGCCGCACCGCCCACAGCACCCGCCGCCAATTTCGCTCAGTTTCCACCAACCAGGAAAATGTCGTCGAACGACCCGTCGTTCGCCCAATCTTTCCCCGTTGTGTACTGCAGCGCCCCGCCGGTGGCCATCGCCACCCGCCCGCCGCGCTCGCGCCGACCAAGATACACGCCGTTCGCGCCCGCCGAGTGGAAGATCAACTTCCCGCGCGACTCCGTCGGCACGTTCGCGTTGCTCGGGTCCGGCGAGTTCGGGTTCCCGAACACCGCCGCCATCGTCTCCAGGTTCACCGCGCTCCCGCTCACCCCGAGCAGCGACCCGTTCAACGTGTCCGTCTGGTTCGCGCCGAACTCGCCCAGCCCGGTCGCCGTCAGAAACGCCGCGTTCGGCGTCCAGTAGAACCGCGCCCGCTGCGAACCGTTGTGCGCGGCAAACTCCCGCCCCGGCGCGATCCGCTCGTCCTCCGCCCAAGCCAGAATCGGATGCCCGAACGCGTCGATCACCGCCGGCATCGCCAGGTGGTCCGGGTTCACGCTCGCACGCTTCTTCGTCGGGTTGATGCACTGCGCGGCGAAGTACCGCTTGTCCGGCTGGAAGTACGCCTTGGTCTGAACACCCGCGATCGCCCGCGACGAGCCGATCGCCGACAGCGACACCCGCACCGTGTCCGTCGTCGTCGGTCCCACCTCGATCACCGCGTTCGGGTTCGTACCCAGCGAGCACGCGTCCCCCGGCGCGTTCCGCGCGGCCTGCGTAAACCCGCCCGCAAGGTCCAGGATGATGTTGTCCATCGTCGTGAACCCGCGCGTCGTGTTCGCGTTGTCCGCCATCGACTGCATGCCGAAGTACCCGGGCACGCGCCGCTCGCTCAGCGTGAACTGCGACGACGCCGTCTGCAATCCGTTCATCAAACTCTGCGTGGCGCTCTTCCGCGCGGCCGTCCGCGCAGCGTTCAACGCCGGCAGCACGATCGCCAGCACCACCACCAGGATCCCCAGCACCACCATCATCTCGATCAGCGAAAATCCGCGCTGTCCAGTCTCACGCTTCATGTTCGATCCACCGTCCTTCCAGCCAACCCCGACCACCGCCCACGGGCAACCCCCGAATCCCTGTTCGTCCCGCCGCCGCCCTCTGATCCGCCCAACATCCCTCCGAGTGTACGACCCGCCGCGCCCCTCCCTGCCCACACAGCCCGATTCCGCCCCACAAACCCCCAAATGGTCGGAACTTGTACCCCCTCCAGCGAAGCGCAATACTCAACCATGCACCCGGCACATCGCTCGGGCAACCCTTCCCCACTATCCCCGCACGATTCATCGTCGATCCCCCCCGAGCCGGGGCAGGATTCACCCCCTCCAAGCCCCGCGTCCGCGCTGCCCCGCATCCTCCTCTCTGAGTGCGGCTGGATCCTCCTCGCGCACCCCGCCCTCCTCGCCGACTTCGCCGCCAGCGCCCGCGCTGACCACCCCACCAACCCCCACCCGACGCCCGCCCTCGCCTTTGTCCATTCCCCCGTAAGCCTCCGCCAACTCCTCCAATCCGCCGACTCACTCACCCCCGTCGCCCGCCGATTCGTGGATCGCCTCACCCCCGGCCCGATCGCCTTCATCCCCGTCCACCCGCTCCCCCACTTCGTCGAGGCGCATTTCGCCGCCTTCTCCCCCATCGCCCTCACCTGCTCCGACCGCGCCCCCTCCCCCATCCCATCCTCTTCCAACTCCCCACCCGCCGACTCCATCAACAACAACCCGGCGCCAACCCTCGCACTCGCCCTCCCCGGCCTCGACCCACACCTCGTTGCACGCCGCACCGGCGCGCTCCTCATCCAGCCACCACCCAACGACCCCTTGCGCGAACTCGCCCAACCCGCCATCGCCCGCGGGCCAACGATCATCCGTCTCCTCAACCACCCGTCCGACTCCCCGCGCCCCTGGCAGATCCACCGCCCCGGCGTCTACGAGGATCGTTTCATCGCCAAGCAAGCACACATCTCCGTCCTGTTCGTCTGCACCGGCAACACCTGCCGGAGCCCCATGGCCGAAGCGCTCGCCGCCGACTTCGCGCGCCGAAACTCCGCCGCAGCCGACCACCCCGAACCCACGATCACCATCTCCGTCGCCTCCGCAGGCGCTGGCGCGGGCCACGGCCAGCCCATCACCCCCGAGGCCGTCGTCGCCCTCCGCGAACTCGGCGTCTCCCCCGCCCCCCCCACCTCCCTCACCTACTCGCGCTCCAGCGGCTCCAAGCCCCTCACCCGACGACTCATCGCCGACGCCGACATCGTCTTCGCCATGTCGCGCTCCCACGTCCACGCCGTCCTCGACCTCGACCCCGACGCCGCCTCCAAGGTCCACACCCTCGACCCCACCGGCGCCGACGTCCCCGACCCCATCGGCTCCGGACCGGCCACATACAGTCACACCGCACGCCGAATCCGCGACCTCGTCGAACTGCGACTCAAGGAGTTGCTCTCATGAAACTCGCGCTCTCCGCCGATCACCGCGGCGTCTCCGCCACCAAGCAACTCTCCGACCGCCTCCGCTCTAACGGTCACGACGTCCTCCTCGTCGGTAATCTCTCCGGCGAGACCTGCGACTACCCCGAGCCCGCCTACCTCGTCGCCAAGGCCGTCGCCGACAAGCAGGTCGAGTTCGGCATCCTCGTCTGCGGCTCCGGCATCGGCATGTGCATCGCCGCCAACAAGGTCCCCACCGTCCGCGCAGCGCTCGTCCACGACGAACTCACCGCCGAGGTTGCACGCTCCCACAACGACGCCAACGTCGTCTGCCTCTCCGCCGACATGCTCGGCCAGCGCCTCATCGAAAAAATCGTCGACGTCTTCCTCACCACCCCCTTCCAGGGCGGACGCCACGAGCGACGAGTCAAGAAAATCACCGCCATCGAACGCGGCGAAGACCCCACCGGCTGCTGCGGCGGCGGCGGCGGAAAGCCCTGCAACGCCTGACCCCCCGCGCCTTCATCCGTACGCGCCCTCTTCCTCGCGCGATAGACTCACCACCATGATCCACACGCGCACCGCGCTCCCACGCGCTCTCGCGCCCCTCGCCGCCGCGATCGCGCTCACCCTCGCACTCCTCTCCGCCGCCCCCGGCTGCGCTTCCGCCGCCGCCGCGCGCTTCGACGCCGCCGCCCAGCGCGAAACCCCGCCACCCGACTTCCAACTCGGCCTCACCGTCCAGGCGCCGCTCTCCCGCCTCGGCGCCCGCGCAGTCATCACCCCCGCCCGCGACGGACAGCCCGCCACCCAGACCTTCGTCACCAACACCCCCTACGGCCAACGCGGCGTCGCCAACATCCCCCTCTCCCACCGCCCCGCACGCTTCGTCATCGAGGCCGACTGGATCCTCCGCGCCGCCGTCGGCTACGGCGCAAGCGAAACCGTCTTCCCACCCAACACCCGCCAATTGAACGCCTCCGACATCTCCGCCCTCTGGTCCGCCCTCCGCGACGCCGGGCTCCTCGACCCCGACCACCCAGCCATCGTCTCCGCGCCCCCGGAGCCCGAACAGGCCTTCGGCCGAACCCACTACGTCCTCAGTTACCAGGTCGCCGGCGTCCGCCGCACGCTCGTCTTCGACGCCGGCCTCCCACCAACCGCCTCCCCTCCATCCCCCACCACAACCGCCGCCTCCACCGTCGACCCCGATGCGCAGGCCGTCCGCGGCGTCCTCGAGCAACTCGCCGCGCTCGCCTGGCAATCCTGAGCCGACGTTCCCGTGCTGCCCGGCACCCTCATCACCAACACCTCCGGCAAGCCGATCGACGTGGCTCGCTTGGCGCGAATGCACCGCCGCGTGCTCATCACATTCTGGATCGTCTCCATTGCACCCGGCCTGCTCATACTCGCCCTCGCCGGCGCAACCGCCGGGCCACTGGTCGGCATGTTCCTGGGCGTGGCCGCGTTGACACTGGGCTGCTCCGCGGCATTGCCCCCGGCCGCCGCCTTCCTCTCCTGGCGCTTGGGCGCATCACGCACCGGCATCGCGATGGTCACCCTCTTGGCCATGCTCCCCGGCGTGAGCGTGCTCATCTGGCTCGCCCTCAACGATCGAGTCAAAGCAATCCTCTGGCAATCGGGTCTCGCCGTCGGACACTTCGGCGCCAGCCCGAGCGACATCCGCAAACTCAACACCGGCACCTGCTTCAAGTGCAACTACGACCTCTCAGGCCTCCCCAGCCGCATCTGCCCGGAATGCGGCACGATCAGTCCTTACACACAAACGCGCACGAGTTCGGCGCGGTGTACGTAATCGACTTGACCTTCCCCGCACCACCGCACGTGGTCACGGCTGAGCCAAGGCACTCCGCGAATGTCACCGCAGGCGTATCTGACACTTGCAGGAACAGGTTGGCCAGAAACACGTGCACCGCGAGTGGATCCTCTGTCTCCGCCGGATCGACCGACCACGCGCCCGATGCAAACCTCGCCCTGACCATCACCACCTGCTGTTCGTCCTTCAACGTCGCCAACACCTCATCATCCTTCGACTCGAACTCCACGTAGTGAACACTCGACGCCTTCGTATTCTCAATCCTGATCAGCCCGGCTCCTTGCAGCGAGTACGTAAAGTTCTCGCTCGCGGTCACCGTCACCGTGGCATCCGCATAATCCTTCGGGTCGGCCCCTTTGGCGTACGCGCTGCCCCCGAACTCACCCGAAGTGCTCTTCGCCGTCAGATGGCAATTCAGACTCGCGCCAAACTCCAGCACCGCCGTCTGCGCTGACCCAGCACTAACCGCCAACACGCACACCACGCAGATCCCAACCAACATCGATGCAATGACCTTCATCTGATGTTCTCCTTTGAAAACGACCGTCACCACGCCCCTTTCAAAACAGACTTGATCTAAAATACTTGAGAATATAATCGCGTCAAGTACATCGTACTGAGATTACTGCACTTTGAACATCGTCACAATCCGTCCCCCCACTTCCGGGGCCGTGCCCACCTCACCCCGCCCGCGCATCCACCACTCCTCCTGGCGTGCGGTCAACCTCCCCAAACTCGCACTCGCCCAGCGACGCATCATCTGGTCCATCCCCGCCATCTACGCCGTCTGCCTCCTCCTCCCGCTGCTCTTCTTCACCCTCCGCGCCCCCGGCCTCTTCTGGATCGGTTTCACGATCATTAGCCTCTTCATCCTCCTCTACCTCGGCGCACTCTGCTTCGCCGTCTGGCTCTCCGTCCGCTCCGGCCACCACCCCGTGCTGATCGTGTTCATCGCCATCGCGATGTTCTTCCCCCTCATCAACGCCATCGTCCTGATGTTCGTCAACCGCGACGCCACCGCCATCCTCCGCAAGGCCGGCGTCAAAGTCGGGCTCATGGGCGTCCCGCCCGCCCACATGTTCCGCCTCTACCACGGCGTCTGCACCACCTGCGGCTACGACGTCACCCAACTCCCCACCGACATCGCCCGCTGCCCCGAGTGCGGCGCAGCAATAGCCCGATCGTTGCTGGATCGATGATCTGCGCAGCGAACACTCATAGCGAACCGGGCCGGAGCGAACCGATTGCGTCAACCGACTTGTTCGGCCTTGGCAGTCCGCTCATCAAGACGAATGGCACGGCTGTGGGCCAATCGGATGTGCGAGACGACTCGCCGCAACTGTTCTATCGACAGTTCGTTGACCCGATCTGGGTAGTAAACGTCTTCGCCCATCAATCGGTCGATCGCCCGAATGTGCTCGCGGATCTCTGGATCGCGGAACCACCGAAGATCGCCCGGCATCAGCCGAGACAGTGCGAATCGCACGCGCTCGCGACCACTGCTGGCTGCAGGATCGCACAACCAGTCCATGGCGTCGTCCAACACCTTCCACTGATATGACATTGAAAACCCCCGCTTCCGCGTCCCGCCCTCGCACGCTCGCCGTGACGAGAGGCAATTGGAAGCGATCCATTGTAGACCGACTGCTGAAGAAGCGCAAATGTGGCGAGCTGCGCAGAAGTGGGACAAGCAGCCTGTCGGTTTGTGCATCACGCCACCCTGTTCGGCGGCGCCCCGCGCGCCAGAATCGCCTCCGCGTTCGACACCACGATCTGCGTCATCACCTCCCGCCACTTCCGCTCCGCCGAGCCGATGTGCGGCGTCAACGCCACGTTCTCCAGCCCCGCCAACTCCGCGTGAACCCGCGGCTCGTGCTCGAACACGTCCAGCCCCGCCCCAAAGATCCGCCCCGCCCTCAACGCCGCCACCAACGCCCCCTCATCGATCACCGCCCCGCGCGACGTGTTCACGATCACCGCCGTCGGCTTCATCATCCCGATCCGCTCCGCATTGATCAAATGCCGCGTCTGCTCCGTCAGCGGCGTGTGCACGCTCACCACGTCCGCCTGCCGCAACCCCTCCTCCAACTCCACCCACTTCCCCGCCACCGGCCCGATCTCAAACTCCACGTGCCGCTTCCGCGCGGCATACAGCACACGCATCCCGAACCCGAGCCCGCGCAGCGCCACCGCCATCCCGATCCGCCCCGCCCCCACGATCAACAGGTTCCGACCCGCAAGGTCCGTCCCCAGCCACTCCGTAATCCCCGGGTTCCCCTTGCGAGAGAACTCCCCGCTCCGCACGAACCGATCCGCCGCGATCAACCTCCGCGTACTGGCCAGGATCAACCCCCACGCCAGGTTCGCCGTCCCCTCCGTCACCGCGTCCGGACAGTTGCACACCACCACCCCGCGCTCCCGGCACGCCCCCAACTCAATGTTGTCAAACCCCACCGCAAAGTTGCAAACGCCCCGCAACTGCCCCCCCGCCGCGTCCAACACCGACCCGTCGATCCGGTCGTGAAACATCGACACGATCACGTGCGCCCCGCGCACAAACTGTCGCAACCGCTCCGCGCTCAACGCCGGGTTCTCCGCCGCCATCACCACCCGCGCACGCCCGCCACCCACCGACCGCACCACCGGCACGCCTCCCGCCCCCGCCTCCCCCTCGTTCACCGGCACGCCCCGCGTGATCACCACCAACGGCTCTTCCTGCCCGCTCACTTTCATCGCTGCGCCTCCATCCCCACCTCTTCACTCGATCTCTTGATCCCTTGATCCCTCGATCCCTGTTGATCCCTCTTCACTCCGCACGCACCCAAAACAACTCCACGCCTCCTCCTCCCCAATCCGCTGCTCCCAGCCGATCACCTCTCCCCCCGCCCCCCCCGCCCCAGCCCTCCCGCGCTTCACCGCCGCCAACACCGAATCACCCGGGTTCGCTCGAACGATCGGCGCATCCGACCCGAACACCAGCGTCCGCCCCGCCACACACCCCGCATCCAGCAACTCCCTCAGCGGCAGCACGCGATCCAGCCGCCCCGCAAACTGTCGCGTCAGCACCTCCACATCCGTCAACAAGTGGCACGGCTGCGCTGAGCACACCACCCCCAACTCCGCAAACCGCGGCACGTCCGCCTCATCCACCATCTCCGCGTGCTCCACGCGATGCCGCGCACACACGCCCTCCTCTCCGCCCACCACCACGCCCCCACCCCGCCGCACACGCTCCATCGCGTCCAACACCATCCGCACGGCCCCGTCACCGATCGCGTGTATCGCCAACCGCAGCCCCAACTCTTCCGCCTCGCGCACACGCCCCTCCACCTCCTCCCCCGTCACCATCGCCCGCCCAAACTCCCCCCCCTCTGCGCTCGGCTCCGCATACGGATGCAGCATCAGCGCTGTCCGCGAGTTCAGCGTCCCATCCGCAAACACCTTCCCACCCGCCAGCCGCACCATCTCCGATTCCCACGCATCCTTCCCCGCCGCGTCCTCCCTCAACCGCGCCGCCGGCGCATACAGCCGACACCGAACCTCCAGCACGCCCTCCCGATCCAACTCCCCCAGCAGCGGCCCGAGCCACGACTGCGCGTGCATCTCGTGCGCCTCATCAAACCCAAGGTCGCGCAGCAGCCGCAACGCGGCCAGCACGTTCTTCCTCCGCGCTGCGGCCGTCGGCTCCGGCGCGGCCTCCCACGCCGCGTACGCCGCGTGCTCGTGCAACTCGCCCGTCAACTCCCCGCGCCCGTCCACGCACACCACCCCCTTCGGCGGAACCACCTGCCCCGCACGCAACCCCGCGCCGCCCAGCGCAAGCGCCATCGCGGCTCGGTTCGCCACCGCCGTGTGGTGATCGAAACTCATCACCACCGCCGCCACGCCCGCGCTCGCCCGCTCCAACTCCTCCAGCGTCGGCCACCGCCGCTCCGCCCACCCCTCCGGCCGCGCACCCAGCACGCGCACAAACCCCGCCGACACCTCCGGAGACCGCGTGTCGTCCGCACGCTCGCGCTTCGCGCGACCGCGCGCCGCCGAAGCGTGCATCGCCACCAACTCCAGCAACTCCCCAACCGACCGGCACGCCGAAGCGTCCGGCAGCGTCAGCGACTCGCCCAG
>JAHBXK010000012.1 GCA_019636535.1 Phycisphaeraceae bacterium
AGGCCCGCTTTCGCGACTGCTCGACCCGTCGGTCTCGCAGTAAAGCCGGCTTATGCCTTTGCACGCCAGGCACGGTTTCCATCCGTGCTGAGCCGACCTTTGCACTCCTCCGTTACACTTTGGGAGGAGACCGCCCCAGTCAAACTACCCGACACACGGTGTTCTTCGCCCGGATTCACGGGAATCGAAGTTAGGCCACAAACGCAAACAGGGTGGTATTTCACCTTTGGCTCCACTCCAGCCGAAACCGGAACTTCAAAGCCTCCCACCTATGCTACGCAGTTCGTGCTCGTGACCAGCGCATGCCTATAGTAAAGGTCCACGGGGTCTTTCCGTCTTGCTGCGGGTAGACGGCATCTTCACCGCCACTACTATTTCACCGAGTCGGTCGTGGAGACAGTGGTCCAGTGATTACGCTATTCATGCGCGTCGGAACTTACCCGACAAGGAATTTCGCTACCTTAGGACCGTCATAGTTACGGCCGCTATTCACCGGTGCTTGAGTCGCGGGCTTCGCGTGAGCTGACCCGCTTCCGTGACATTCCGGCATTGAGCAAGCGTCACTCTGTATACTTCCTCTTGCGAGTTTGCACAGAGCTGTGTTTTTGATAAACAGTTCCCAGACCCTTTTCTCTGCGCCCTGCCTTGCGGCGAGGGCCCCCTTATCGCGAACTTACGGGGTTAATTTGCCTAGTTCCTTCACGACCGTTCTCTCGAGCGCCTGAGGCTATTCGCCTCGCCTACCTGTGTCAGTTTTAGTACGGGCACGCCCGGCTTTTCTTGGAACTTCCTCCGCCTGCATCGGCCTCAGGGGCCTGGACATCTAGCAGTCCCGCAGACCTTGGAAATCCGAACCTTAGTGGGCATTGGCTCAGGAATATTAACCTGATTCCCAATCGGCTACGCCTTTCGGCCTCACCTTAGGACCCGGCTGACCCTGGGCGGATTTACCTTCCCCAGGAAACCTTAGGCTTTCGGCGACACGGATTTTCACCGTGTTTATCGTTACTTAAGCCGGCATATGCACTACCTGGCGCTCCACGACCGGTCACCCGACCGCTTCACCGCACCAGGTACGCTCTCCTACCGCTCCGTAGAGCCCGCAGCTTCGGCTCGGTGCTTATTCCCGATCATTATCGGCGCCAGACTCCTCGACCGGTGAGCTGTTACGCACTCTTTAAATGGTGGCTGCTTCTAAGCCAACATCCCGGCTGTCACTGCAGTCTGACTTCCTTTCGAACTAAGCATCGATTTGGGGCCTTAGCTGGCGATCAGGATTGTTCTCCTCTTGACGACGGATATTGTCACTCGCCGTCTATCTCCCGGGCCTTGGGCGATGGTATTCGGAGTTTGGTTGAGGGCGGTAGTCGGGTAGACCCCGCGCCTCATCCAGTAGCTCTACCCCCATCGCTTGCTACCCGAGGCTAACCCTAAAGTTATTTCGGAGAGAACGAGCTATCTCCCAGTTTGATAATACTTTTAATCCTCCCCTCAGGTCATCCCAGACCTTTTCAACGGTCACGAGTTCGGTCCTCCATGCGGTTTTACCCGCACTTCAACCTGCCCGAGGGTTGATCACAAGGTTTCGCGTCTAGCCCGTACGACTCAGCGCCCTATTCAGACTCGCTTTCGCTCCGCCTCCGGCCCGATAGGCCTTAGGCTCGCCGTACAGACTAACTCGCCGGCTCATTATGCAAAAAGCACGCCGTCACCCCGAAGGGCTCCGACCGCTTGTAAGCGTGCGGTTTCAGGTACTCTTTCACTCCCCTCGTCGGGGTGCTTGTCATCATTCAGTCGCCTTACTGATTCGCTATCGGTCGTCCAGTAGTACTTAGCCTTGGAGGGTGGTCCCCCCATGTTCAACCCGGGTTCCACGAGACCGAGTTTACTCTAGGGCTGACCGGCTTCCGGCTACAGGGCTTTCACCTTCTTTGGCGCGGCATTCCATCCGCTTCGTACTTCCGCCGGCTTATCCGCTTTCGCTCGCCGCTACTCACGGAGTCGCTGTTGCTTTCCTTTCCTGTGGATACTAAGATGTTTCAGTTCTCCACGTTCGCTTCTTGCATCTATACATTCAATGCAAGATACCCTTGCGGGTGGGTTTCCCCATTCGGACATCTCCGGATCTCAGTTCGGTTACCAACTCCCCGGAGCTTATCGCAGGTTCCAACGTCCTTCATCGCCTCTGGACGCCAAGACATCCACCGCACGCCCTTGTTCGCTTGATCACACCAACCCGACGCCCCGCTTTCGCAACAGAACGCGTAGTTCTGCGACGAGTTTGGGATCGCCGTCCGGTGCATCAAACTCACAAAGTAACGTTGTTGTGTCGATCGTCGACCAATCGAACGGACGGCTTACCGCTCCGTCGAATGACCGTGCGTCGAACACGTGATCTTCTTCAAACGCTCTTGTCTTGACTTCGGTGATTGCAGATGCTCCGGCCGTTGGTCCGTGCTGGATGGGGATACCAGTCCGCACGGCGAGCCGGAGCTTTTCAATCACATGCTCGTATCCGATTGTCAACGAGCGTGTGCTCCAAACGGGGTCTACCCGCGCAGCGCACGCCACCGGTCGAATCGTACCGGCTTTCTTTCAATCGCCCGACCTTGCGGAAGGGCGGGGGGAAGAATAGGCCGCTCTCTGCCACAGTCAAGTTTCAGCCACTGAGTCGTGATCCGAATCTGCTTGTTCGGATTTCAATAGGATGTCCTGCTCATCCTCCACCCAACCCGCTGCCGCCGCCTGGTCCGATCGGACCCTGCGGAGCCTGAGGCTGCCGTGGGTCTCGGTCACCGCCCGGCGCACCGGGATCGCCAGCGGGCGACGGAACCGTCGTCCGAGGCCTGGCAGCCCGATCGCCCTGTTCCGCTGAGGCGCGGAGCGCACGCAGCATGGGGCTTTGAACTTCGATCAGCGGCCGATGAGCAACGACGCCGCCGGCGGAGTTCCGTAGGAACGCGATGACTTGGCCGGCATCGCCACCACCCGGCCGCGTGGAGGGGTCCGGCGCAACGTTCAACACCGCGGCATCCACCTTGACGGGATGGAGAACGATCGGGGGCGGCTCGGCCAGTTGCGAGGTCAGTTCGCCTTCGCCGGATCGCTGGCGGTCGGGATTGTCGGCCGCGCTCAGAATTGTGCGCACGATGGCCGAGTAGTCCGGCACGCGAAGTTCGGCTTCGAGTCGGTCGCCTGGCTCAAAGGGCAGTTCCACCCTACGCCAAAAGCCCCAGCGGAAATGGAACAACTCGGCGCGGACGCCCGCCGACCTGGTGATGAGCCCGGTCTCGGCGAGGTTCGCAGACGTGACGAAGTGGTAGTGGGTCGCTTCGACCCCAACGGGTGAGGACCACGCGGAGGGCTCAGTCTTGACCACGGGAACCGAGGCCAGTCCCGCTTGATCTGCATCGAGCAGCGCGAGTTGCTGAAACAGCGGGTTGTTCAAGACCACTCGAAGGCGATAGCGGTACGTCTTGCCCCTCTCAACGGTGAGATCGTGCGCCCAGACTCGGAAAGAGGCGAGGTCGAGCAATCCGGCAACGTCGGTGGATCGCGGCTGGTCCTGTCCCGGCCCGGGCCGGTCGTCCGCGCGGAGGTCGGACGTGTCGTCGCCCAGCGCCCTGAGCTGACGGATCAATGTGTCTTGCTCGGAGGTGATCCCCTCGATGCGTCGAGTTAGATTTCTGATGCGAGTCTGATCGGCAGCCGGGCTCGGTGCCGGGGGTGGCGTGCCACGCGGGGAACGATCTCCGCCACCCGGAGGCTGTTTGCCTCCACCACCAGCACCTCCTGCACCGCCACCACCGCCGCCTGCGGGAGGGCGAGGCGCTGGATCACGACCCCCGTCTCCTCCCGGCCTGCCCGAGACGCCATCGAGCTCTCGCTGCAGACGATCCCGCTCGCGTTGCAGGCTGACATATCGCCTGCGAAGACCGTCGATCTGTTGCGGACGATCACCGGACTCGGTCTCGACGCGCTCCGAGGGTGGAATCCACTCGGACCCCTGAAAGATCGCCAGGAACTGAGGACGACGAACCTGCTCGGCATTCCGGCTTGCTTGTTCGATCAGCTCTCGCATGCCCTGCACGCCGACGATCGGTCTCGAGAGGGCTTCGCTCAACGAGAACTGACCTGGCATCGGACGGATGGTCGTGGTTTCGCCCCAGGATCCGTCGGGCATCTGCGCCTGTCGCTCCAACTCCACGGAGAGCAGCTGCAATCGTCCGGGGCCATCCCAGAGGTCCGACCGAAGGGCGATCAGCGGCCCGTCGCCGTCGGGGTCGCTCGCGAGTGCATCACGCAAGACCGAACCGGAAACCACCCCCTCAACCGTGACAGAAGCGGCATCGTGTGGTGCCTCGCTCGGAACAAACTGCGACAGTTCCGGCACCCTACGCAATTCCAACGGGTGGATGCTGGCAAGGTATGACGCGGCGGATACTTGTTCGGGTCCGGGGATCGTCGGAAGCCCCATTCGGATTGCGCCCGATGCGGTGGACGCACTGCCGGACCCTCCCGGCGCTGTGACCGAATCGATCTGGACGCCCGTGCCGAGGGTTCCCGCAAGCGTTTGGCTCGGGGCAATCTGGCCGGTCAGATCCGCCTGGAATCGTTCGAGCGGCCTAACAAGATCGGCCAGACCCGTCAGCGGCTCGACCTGCTGTGATTGGATGCGACCCTGCACCGTTTGCGACAGTCTTGATACCTCGTCATACCCGGAGTGGATACGCACGTCCTTGCCGCCGATTTTCACGGTCGGTTCGGGGCTGAGAAATTGCCACGCAAGCACACCGAGCAATGCCACGCCGAAGATGCCGGCGAACAACTTCTCGAAGTGCTGCTCGATCCAACTGATGCCCTTGATCCGCATCTGACTTTCCTGTTCTCTAGGGCCGAACGGACCCGTGCGTTCGTCGTTCGGATCCCGGCATGTGCGTCACAGCAACAGCCGGCACCTGCTCAAACGTCCTTCTGATACTCAGCCTTCGCCGTATTCCTCGCGACGGGGCGGAGGTGGCGGGGTGTACCCGTCCTGTCCTCCGGACTCGCCCTCTGCGATTCCCAGTGCCTTCTTCACGTCCTGCGGCATGCTCGCGGTCCGCCAAGATCGCAGCATCACCGACTCGAGTCTCATGGTCACCCTGACGATGTGCTCATCGCCGTAGTAGAAGCCGTGCCGGAGATCATCAAACACATCCACCGCGGCAAGGTCGAGTTCCAGCACGGTGATGAAATTGGTCGATGCGAGCGCATCGATGAACTCTGGCAGCCTGCGGCTTGAAGCGATGAATTCGAGCGTCACGACTCGCAGGTCGTACCAACGATTCTGGGAACCCGGTCCGGAGACGCGGCCCGTCAACGACCTGCTGTAGTTCACGGGGGCTCGATCCGTACCCGGATCGAATTGTGCAACGCCACCTCCCTCGAACACGGCCCGATCGGGCGCTACACGAAGCAACCGCTTGACGATCGAGGCCTGAACACCACCGCCGGCTGAACCTCCGCCGTTGACGTGCTCGATCGCCTTGACGACATCCGAGTGCAACCAGGCCCGCTCCTGTAAGTCCCACGCCTGCAGCATGGACAACGGGGCCGTCGGATCGACAGCGGCGACTCCATCGAATGAAGACAGGTCGGCATAGATCGATATCTCGGCCGCGCGCGACCTGTACCGCCCGAGCCTGATGGCGAACATCTCGTTCTGAAGTTTGATGGACTCGTCGTCGTTCATCTCCGAACTGCCGCGTTCGTTGGTCAATCGCTCGAGATGAGACGCCAAGTGCTGACGCATCACCTCGGACAACTCGATCGCGGAAGGCGGCATTCCGGCCCGCATGCGCTGAAGCAGTCCTTCATGGAATGTTCGCGAGTATCGCCGCAGAAACTCCGTTCGCTTGGTCGCCTCAACGAGGCGATCCGGCGCGGGAAAGAACCCGTCGACGAGCAGTTCGTGGTTGCCCTTGTTGAATGCCTCTCCGACGCGTGCTGCCTCGATTCCCTTGGCGTTGAACGCCTCATAGGCCTTGGCGTAGAGGTCGTTGAGGAGTGGATTGACTTCCGTGTTCCGCTCGAGCTTGCGTTCGCCGGTCAGCAGCGGCACGTAATACGCGACCTTGTTGGAATTGACCGCGTTGTAGTCTTCGTTCAGTTTCTTCTGAACCTCTTCTCGCAGCTTCGTGGACATGCCCATCGATACGACGATCGCCGCGGGCAGCGCCGCGATCGCCACCAAGCAGAGCACGACGATCAGCCAGTTGCTCTTGAGCCATGCGGTTGCGTTCTTCAAGACCGATTCTCCTGCCCGTCCTGCGGCGCGTTCGGATCACGAACCTCGACTTCCCACGTCACGGAAAACTTCGCCAACGACTGCCCGGGCTTGCCGGGACGCGGCGCAGCTGGAACAGGCGCAAGTTTGTTGAGTTCGTCGCGGGCCCGACTTTCGTCGGGCGCGCTCGGGGTCGGCTGCGGGCTGGGACCGCCCGGAGAACGCGGACCAGGCCCACCGAACGGTCCGCCCGGCAGTCCGCCGCCGCCAAGGCCGCCGCCGCCGCGGTCATCGCGACCATCGCCGCCCAGACCTCCGCCCCCCCCACCACCACCGCCTCCGCCCGGTGGATCTCGCCACGGGTCAAAACCGTCGGGTCCGCGTGTCGGAGCCTCGTCGGAGATCTTCTCGATGACAGGGCGCCCCGCGTTGTAGGTCGCGGCCCGAATCACGTACGGGATGCCGTCCCGCTTCTCGTTGTCAAAGACCCATCGCTTGACCGTGGACTCGATGAACCGGATCGGGTCCGGGTGCGTCGTGTTCAACTCGAGCGTGACGCGGATTCGTCGAGGAGAACCCTGGCCGGAATCGTCGCCGAAGCCCCGATCGATCGGCTGGCCGGGAATCGGCGTTCCCGCGGCGAGGTATTCGGTGTCATAACGAAGGAAGTTGACGGAGATCGGTCCCGCCTGCGCCGACTCCCGGGCTCTTGCAGCCTCGTCGTCACGGGCTTGGGTCTGAACGCGATCCATGACCTTGGAGAGGTCGTTTACAAGATGAGCGTGAACCTGCCTGTCCTGCACCAGAGTCAGCAGGTTGGCGGCCATGTAGTTCGATGCGAACTTCTGTTCGATCTGCGTCCAGTCCTGCTTGTACTTGCGGATGTCGTTTTTGACCTGATCGATGACCACGGGCTTCGTCCGGTTCTCGAAGGTCATGCGGTCGAGCATGGGCTTAACGAAACTGACCGCACCCGCGGCAACCGAGAACCCGGCCGCCACGGCGAACCACTTGGGCTTCCTGGCCCACAGCGACTCTCTCACGACCGAGACCGGCATCAGATTGGCCATGATGCCGAAGTCGAAGTTCAGGCCCTGCAGCGCCAACCCGTACGCGGTTGCGAGGTTCAAAGAAGCGGCCTGAAACTCACCCGCCATGGGTCCTTCGACCGAGAGCCGCGAGAACTGCTCGAGCCGCACGACCTCCATCTGCAATTGCTGCGAGAGGTACTTTCGCAGACCCGGGAGTTGGAAGGTCGAACCCAGTCCGATCAGCCGTGTCAGGTTCGCGTCGCGGTGCGATGACTGGTAGTAGCCGATCGACCGCTGCACATCCTGGGCGAGATCAGCGAACATCGGCCGCATGGCCTGGAAGATGTGCCGTGCGTGCTTGGACTGCTCAGCCTGTCGTTTCAGAGCCTCGGCCTTCACGTAACTGAGTTTGAAGGCCTCGACGAGCGCCTGGGTGAAGTTGTGCCCGCCGATCGGGAACGTGCGGACCCAGACTCGCCCTGGTTCGCACACAATCAGGTCGGTCGAGGTTGTCCCAACGTCGAGAATGACCGTGCCCGGCGTCTGGTCGTTGAATCGCTGATCCCACGCAACGGCGTTGTACACCGCGAGCGGACCGAGCGTGACACAGTTCGGCGTAACGCCGACGTCCTGCCACATGGTCAACCGCTCCATCACCTTCTCGCGCGTGATGGCGAAGATCCCGACCTCGACGTCGGGCGAGTCCTTGCTCGTGAAGACCTGGTAGTCCCACTCGACCTGCTCTATCGGAAAGGGAATCTGCTGCACGGCCTCGAACTTCACCACGTCCGGGATGCGCTTGGGCTCCACGGGCGGAAGCTTCGCGAACCGGGCGAAACTCGAGTGTCCGGGCACTGAGATGGCGATCTGAGCGCCGGAAAGGTCTCGTGTGCTGACAAGTTCGCCCAACGCGACGCGTGTGGCGTCCATCTGGTCAAGATCGGGAGTCGACAACACTCTTTTGTGCGGAATGACCGCGAAATCCAAAACCTTCAGCTCATCTTCATCTCGCTCGAGTTTCAGCGCCTTGATCGCCCCGGCGCCCAGTTCGATGCCCCAACAGGTGTTGCTTGCGCCCATCGATCGGTTCCCTTGCTCACCCACCCCTTGAGCCCGCACGGTCTGGCTTGGTCAATTCCGGTACTGCGGCACGCCACGGAGGAAAGATAGTGCCGTCAACGCCGGGCATCCGGAGTTTGGGTTATGTACGAACCGGACACCGGATGGCATCAGGTTGAAATCGAGCAGTGCAGGCTCCCACAGTGATACCCCGAAACAGGTCATGGCCAACGTCGTAATCCCGCATGTATACCAAACATGATCGACACTCGATACGCGAACCGACCGCGACTTGTTCCGGACACGTGATGCTCATCGCACCGAGCGATTCGGATGGTGCAGGATCAGTCATCGAAGTGCTTCGCGCCTCGACGCTGCCGCCGATCGGCCACTTGGTTCCTGTCCAAGGTCGCTGAAATGAACACGGCCGTCGCACCGATAATCGGAATCACCCACCAGATCTCGCGTGGAAACTGCAGGGGAGTTAGACCCGTGGGGAAGGCCCAAACCACGATGTGATAGCCCTGAACCAGAAGCGCGAACGCCAACAAGTATCTTGTCGGCACAGACAGTCTGGCTTTGGATGTGTGCGGCACCGCGTCGGAAACCTGTTTCGCGGCAAATCGCACGCTCAACAGGACCGTCAGCCCAAGGCCCACAACGAAGGCTCCGATCGCAATCTGCACCCACTCCGACAGGCCAGGCGCCATCTGCCGACCCTCCCGTTCAGCCCCCACGCGGTGGCCGGGAGCACTGTGAACTCCCTGCATCGAGTTACAGAAGCAACAGTGACTCAGAAGAACGCCATCGACGCAGACGAAACCATCGACGCGCCCTGAGGGTCAGCGGACGCCTGGTACCCGATCATCTGCACCCGTTCGGGCTTGAGCGTCATGAGAGAAGCCACGAGGTTGCCGGTTGAGCACCAGCGGGTGGGATTCTGCTGCCAGGCCATGGCCGAAACCAAGTCCGCGGGCTTGCGCTCCTGCACCAGACGAAGCATGGTCATGTCGTGCTGCATGACACCGTTGCGGAACTGCACCGTTTCCTGCTCATCACCCAGGATCTTCTTCTGGTCACCGAACGCGGGACCGACGTGCGAGAGATCGGCGCTCGAAACGACGAGCGTCGGCCCCTCCAATTCCGAGAGCGTAGCACGGAGTGCCTCGACGAACGGCTCCAGCGCCACGCCATTTCCGTCGTAGGGCTGGCCGTTGTTCGCGGCGGGATCATGCACGAGCACACCGAACACACGGGGGAATTCGCCGTGTTCGTCCTGCCCGAAAATGTGCTGAATCCACGGGATTTGAAGTTCGACGGAGTGCTCGCGTTCGTGGTCGGTGCGATGCTCGAAGAGAACGTCGCCGAGCCGAGCCCTCATCGCCGAAATGATCTGCCCATCGGCCTCGCAGGTGCCCAACGGGGTTGTGTACCCCTTATCGCACCCCACAACACCCGTGCCGAAGCCGAAGTGATTGGTTCCGAGGATCACGACTCGCTTCGGGCGATCGCACACCCGCATCTGTCCGTACACGCCCGCGTAGTTCTGCCACCCGCGTGAGTAATCGACGTGCGGCGCCACGATCGCCCGAGGGAGCGCATCGAACGACGGCTTCTCTACGCTTTCGAGCGCCTTGTTCATCCACTGATCGAACGTCTCACGCATCCTCCGGGGCCCTTCCGCCGCGCGCAGTTCGTCGTTGGCCTTGTCACCGTGGGCATGATTCACGAGCGCATCGGCGAAAGCGGCCGTCGAAGCGGGCGGCAGATTGGCTGAGGCATCGAACTCTTCACGCGTTTGCTTCATCAGGGCATCGAAGACCGGCCCTTCGAGGAAGGCAGCATCGTCGAACTGCGCAACCAGATCTTCGAGCATTTTCCGGGTGAGGCCCCGACCGACCTGGCCGACGATGTCGTCGAGCCCCCTGCTCCCGTCCATCAGCGGCAACAAATGTTGCACCGCCGGGGGGACGATCACCATCTTCTCGGACACCTGTCGTGCATCCACGAGTCCGAGCATCTGCACGGCCTGCCCGTCCGGGGTCTGCCCCTGGACCGGAAAGCCCCTGAGAGGTCGCAAACGGGGTCGTTGCTGGTGGCCTGCGTGAGGATTGAACACAAAGGCCTGCTTCCCTGGCTGGCCGGGGTCCGGCACAGGGGAGGCAGATCCGGGGGAGGGAGGGTTGCTCATGGCTGGATGTTAGGACGCTGGTGGTGTGGACTCGCCGAACGCAGAGCGTAAAGTTTCGGCCCGACAGAGCCTTCCCTTGATGGTGACCCCATGATCGACACGCTTAAACCCGGCCAGAACGTTCGCTGCACGCTCGTCAAACTGCCGCAGGCTGCCTCGGCAGGCAAGACGATCCTGCGACTCATGCGCCGCGATCCCGCGGTCGTCAAGGGGCTTCGCAAGAGCTACAAGGTGCGCCAACGCACAACCGTGGTCTACAACCGCGGCAATCGCGACTGGGTGCAACGACAGAAGTGCGCCAAGATTGTCGAACTGCGCGTCGGCAACGACTGGACCATGATGTACGACCCGACCATCGGGCCGGACATGAAGTCGGTGAGCGACTACATCACCGTCTCGGCTGCCTGATCTCCGGACGGAGAGCACCGTCGCGGCCGGATGACCATCACGATCAGTCTGCAGTCGCTGCGTGGGTTCATTCCGAGCCCGAGCCCATCGCGCACGGTTCGGAAAGTGCTCGGTGCCACCGGCTCCGGTGCTTGGACTACCGTTGCGTGTGCGCCGTTTGATCGAACGAACACAAAGGAGCTTGCTGCATCGCAAGGGCTGGGCGACCGTGGCGATCGCGTTGTCGATGGCTACCGGCTTGCCCGCGTGCGACCGAAGCACCGAGAGCCGGACGACCACGACGCGGGGCGAACCCGATGCGGTGTACGTCACGCGGGGAAGAATCGAACAACTGCCCCCACCAGAACGACGGGATCGCGAAATCCTGATCCACCACGAAGCGGTCCCGGAATTCACGAACTCGGAGGGCGCGGTCGTCGGGATGGGGGTCATGGTGATGCACTTTCCCCTCGCCAAATCGGTGGCCACCGATTCACTGCGAGTCGGGGACGCCGTGGAATTCGAGTGGGCCGTGTGGTGGGGACGGGACGTGAGGGGCTGGGAGATCCGCTCGATCGACCGCTTGCCGGCTGGGACGGAACTCCGCTTGGGCAAGTCGACGCCTTGAAACGAAAAACCCAGCGCCGGCCGGAAGGGCCAGACGCCGGGTCTCGTGGGGTCTGAAGTGAGAGTCCGGCAGGAACTCAACCGGGCCTGCGTTCATCAGGTTGATTCTTCCGATGAACCGATCCGAGGTTTCACGCTTCTTGTTGCCTCCATCAAGATGCTGGGGTCAGGACTTTCCGTCGCGACTTTCCCTCAGTCGTCGATGCACACTGGACAACACATCCACGGAGCGGACCAACCGCACGCGAGACGGAGCGAACCCACAAGTAAAGGTTCTTGCCTCCTCGGTCCGAACTCGGCATCCGGACCGTGCGCAGGGGATACCACTTCGCGATCAAGTTGGTTGCGATTCGGGCGCCGGATCACGCGATGATCCGTTGTCCAAACCACCGTGCAGTTGCACATGAACGTGCAGACACCGAGCACACGACGCTCGGACACCGCGTCAGCCCACCGGCTGCTTTATGGGCTTCGGCAGGCCGAGCCTCTCAAGTACCAACAGCAGGTCCGACCAGACACGCTGACGATTCTCGGTCGTGTAAGAACGGAGCAGGAACGCCGGGTGATAGGTCGGCATCACGGGAATCGACGCCGGGACCGCCTGCGGAAGTGTGTCGGTGTGAGGCAGGGCCCGCGGAATCGTGAATCGTGCCCAGCGGCCTCGCAAACGGGCCATGGAATCGGTCGAGTGGAGGAGCAGTCGTGTAGCCGGAAGCCCAAGCGTGACGATCACTTCCGGTCGAACGATCGCGATCTGCTCGAACAGGTACGGAGCGCACGCCGCGGCCTCGTCGAAGGTCGGCGTCGCGTTGTTCGGCGGGCGTGTCTTGAGCACGTTCGTGATGTACACAGCCTTGCGCTCCAGGCCCATCGCGGTGATCATCTTGTCGAGCAATTGCCCGGCTCTGCCGACGAACGGACGGCCGACCTTGTCTTCCTCAGCGCCCGGGGCCTCGCCGACGAACATCAGTCGCGCGGCCGGATCGCCCTCACCAAACACGATGCTGTGATGGTCGGTCACGAACTTGGAGTGCGGCGCATCGCGCTCGTATCGCTCACGCAAACGCTCAAGCCACGTACGCGACTGTTCAACCGGCAGCCGTTCGAGCGGCTTGAACTCCACCTCGGATCCCAACGATTCCGCAGGCGGTTCACCGGCAAACAGCCCGGACGTCGGCAGGAACGACTCGGCGGCGGGCGCTCGAGGCTGAAGAACCCGCGATTCCGATGGCAGCACCGAGGAGACCGCAACACCCGATCGATCTGAACGGGACCGATCGTTCGAGATCTTCGCTCCCGCATCCACCGACTCGGCCATCGGAGCAAGGTCGGGCATCGCGACGGCGTTCCGACGGGCGGGCAGGAAGTCCACGCCCATCATGCGGCAAGCGCGGGCGTGCGAACGGACACGTCGGGCCAAGTCATTCATGGCGCGGAGGGTATCAGGCTGTTGAAGTTGTGGTCCGAACGACCCCGGAACAGGGGCCGTGAAGCGTCGCTTTGCAACCGACAGATCACCGAGTGCTCACCCCTCCGTCGGCTCGTCGGTCGGCACTTCGGGTTCTGTCGGTTGAGGAGCCACCGGCGGTTGCGCGGGCGTGCGATCCTCGCGACTGTCCGAAGGTGGCACCGCCCCTTTGCCTGACGAGCTCTTCGACGAGTCGAAGTCGATGTTCGATCGGCTGTCGAGGATCGGACCGAGGAACACCCCGGCGATCAGCCCGATCACCAGCCCGATGACCAGACCCGTCAGGAGTTTGCCGAACCCGCCGTTGGCTTTGGCTTGCGAGGTCATTCGGATCGTCTCCAATTCGATCGCATGGTGAGCATCCCAAACATCGTAAACCTGTGCGACTAATTGTCATTGTAGCGATCGCATTTGCATCGCGGCCCAAGCCGCGACCTGGCGTGCTTTCACCCTCTCTTTACATTTGCTGGCGCATCCGCCGCACCCACCGGGCGTGAACGAGCAGTTCACGATGGCGCTCTGCCCGTGAGGGCATGCACGCTTGGTTCCCGTATGCAGTTACGTGACGCCAACGCCAGTAGCGCCCGCTGAGCCGGAAGCGGCTCATCGCAGCGATCCGAGCCAAATCGAACAGCCCTATAGCCGTATCGAACAAGCGGATCATGAGTCACCCGTGCGCCACACGCGGCGATGACGTCTGTTCGCGGTACCAGTCGAACGTTCTGGCCAATCCCTCCTCGAGCGAGACGATCGGCTCGTAACCTAGCAGCGTGCGACCGAGTTCGAGGTCAGCCTGCGAGTGTCGGACGTCGCCGGGGCGCTCGGGCTGATGAACGGGCACCAGGTGCGGCAACCCACTTCGTTCAGCCAAGATCCTCGCGAGTTCGTTGAGCGTGATTCGCCGGCCGGTTCCCACGTTCACAACCTGCCCCTCGAGCGTCCGATCGGTCGTCGCCGCGAGCAGGTTGGCGAGCACCGCGTTCGGGACGAACGTAAAGTCGCGTGTTTGCTGCCCGTCGCCGAAGATCACGGGCCGCTGACCGGAGATCAACTGCCGGCTGAACGCCGCGATCACCGCCGCGTACGCCGAGTCCGTCGGTTGCCGCGGACCGAACACGTTGAAGTACCTGAGGCTGACCGTTGAGAGACCGTACGACTTGGCCCATGCCAGCATGACGTGCTCGCCGGCGAGTTTCGATGCCGCGTAGGGCGAGACGGGTGCGGGTATGTGCGTCTCAACCTTCGGCAGCGTCTGGCCCTGCCCGTAGGCGGACGACGACGCCGAGTAGACAATCCGCCGCACGTTGGCCCGCCGGGCCGCATCGGCGACGTGCATGGTTCCCATGGCATTGACGGCGTACGAACGCTCTGGATCCGAGAGCGACCGTGGCACCGACGAAACCGCCGCGAGATGGAAGAGCAACTCGCACCCGACGACCGCTTCGCCGAGCGCGGCTTCGTCGAGTATCGAGGCGTGCACAAACCGCACACGCTCCGGCTCAAGATCGATCAACCCTGCGATGTGCTCCGCGGTGGAGGTCGAAAGATCGTCGATCACCGTGATGGAAGCGCCGAGCGACAGCAGCGAATCCACAAGGTGCCCACCGATGAAGCCCGCCCCACCCGTGACGCAGACACGCCGACCGTCCAAGCGGGGACGCAGACGCGACACAACCTCGTGCGGGAGTTTCAGCACTGAGAGAGTCTATGGCTACGAGCGGCGGTTCTGCCCGTTCACGGGCACGTTTGTCCGAGATTGGGGTTCCAGTCGTTCAGGAAGAAAAGCAGGTCTGCAAGATCCACCGTGCCATCCCCGCTGACGTCGCCCGGAAGGCCCGGCGCTGTCTGTCCGAGATTGGGGTTCCAATCGCCCAGGAACGACAGCAGGTCGCCCAAATCAACCACACCGTCGCCGTTGTAATCGCCCGGGCAAGGCTCGGGGCCTCCGCCGCAGATCGAGTTCCCCTGCGCTGGCAGCACCGTCAGTCCCCACGCCAGAACCGATCCGGTATCGCTGCCCACGTTGTCGGAGACGCTGAGCACCCACGTCCCCGCGACCGGCAGGCCGTTGAACGCTTCGGTCAACGAGGTCCGCAGATCGCCGCGATCGGACGCGTGGTACGCGCCGGGCGCGATCAGGATCGAGGTGGCGGCGGGCCACCAACTCGTGGCCGCTTCGTCGCTCAGCGTGTAGTTGCCCGAGAGGTCCGCCGAAGAGCCGAACGCGGAACCCTGTCCGCGTCGAGTCCGGTTGGTCAGCACGACCGATCGACCATCCTTCTCGAGCGACATGACCAGATCACCCACAAACGTGTGCTGGAGCGAAGCGTTCAACCGCACCGAACCAACAAGTTCCGACGCCGGCGCTGAGACGTTGAGCGCAAAGGCGACGCCCTGCGGGTCGTTGTCAGGAATCGGACCCGATTGACCGCCGGTGAACACGACCGGGGCATCATCGTCGGGCTCGAAGCACAGGGTGCCGTGTCCGTTGAAGGTGCCCCCGAGCGCATCGCACTGCGACTCGGTCGTCACCACGCAGACGCTCTCGCTGACGCAGCAGGCGCCTCGCATCGGCACAAAGGTCACGAGCACCTGGCCGTTGAAGACCGGAGCCGAGACGGCCATGCCCACCCGGATGTAGACGGTCTCGCCCGCAGACAAGTCCGGGATCGAGATGGAGTTCGGCCCCTGACCGCAACCGACGAATCCCGCGTTGATGTTCAAACAAGTCGGAGAGCGGTAGAGCGCCATGCGGGCGGTCGGGCCGGAGAGCGCCAGCACGTTCAGCGCTCCATCGTCAGGGGCGACGAAGCGGTACCAGGTGTCCTTGAAGAAGTCCGCCGGCTCACCGACGCACACGGCCTGCCCCGGAACGGTGGTGTCGGTTGCCAGTGAGTTTCGGAAGACAAAGTCGCCCGTCACCAGTTCGGCGTCGATGCACTCGTCGTTGTTCGGCGGCGTCTCA
This sequence comes from Phycisphaeraceae bacterium, assembly GCA_019636535.1. GTDB lineage: Bacteria > Planctomycetota > Phycisphaerae > Phycisphaerales > UBA1924 > JAHBK01. The sequence continues at coordinate 15,997 of JAHBXK010000012.1, forward strand.
AACTCGATCGTGCCGACGTACCGACCGATCGCCGCCGTTGTGGGCTGGCGAGAGAGTTGGATGAGGTAACTGGTTCCCGGCGTCACGTCGATGAAGTTGTTGTCGTTCGTGTCCGCCGTGAAGCACGCGACCTGCATGGGCATGTCACAATCGCCCGTGTACACGGCCCACACCACGTCGTTGTCGGTGCCGGTCTCGCGCAGCGTCAGTCGGCCGCCCGAGTCCGGCGCGTTGAAGCGCCAATAGACGCTCGCGTTGGCCGTGGGGCCGGCGTTGCACGTCGGGTCGGGCAGGTTGCTGCTCGCGTCGAGGGCGTTGACTTCGAACGCGAACGGGAACGACTCATCGGAGATGTCGGTCGCGGTCTGGCAGGTGTCGTTCGGCGGCGCGGGGAGGAAGTTGAACCGGGTTCGATACGTGCTCACCGGCCCCGATGGATCGAACGTGCCGATCTGGATCAGGTACGTCTGCCCGCCCGCGACACGCTCCAGCACCGTCTCCGGGTCCGAGCAGCGGATGGACTCGCCCAGCAGCATGCAGTCGCTTCCCTCCCAGATGCCGATGGCGACGTCCGTGGGCGATTGTTCGCTGATGACCAGAATCCCGGTCTGCGGGGCCGTGAATCGGTACCAGACGCCGAAGTACCCCTCGTTCGCGGCGCTCGAGTTGCATGAGCCGGGGTCGATGTCGTTGAAGGCGCCGCGGGCCTCAACCTCGTGCTCGAAGGGCAGGGTCTGGGCGTTGAGGTCGAGCGACTGCGCGCAGTCGTCGTTGGCCGGCTTCGGAAAGGGGATCTCCTCGATGTTGAGCGTGAAGGCGCCGAAGCCCACGAAGGGCGATCCCGTGCCGCTCTGGTCCGCTGCGCCGGCGACACGCACGAAGGCCTGCTGACCGCCGTTGAGCCCGACGTTCGTCGATGCGCCGCGGTTGGCGCATCCGATCACCGGGGCGTTCTGGCTCGTGGCGCACGCCGATCCGATCTGAAACGTCTGCAGCGCGGCAACGGGACACGCCGAGTGCACGCTGACCACTGCGTCGAACTGCGCCGAACAGACCGAGATGCGGTACCGTCGCGTGTTCGGCGCGGTGAAGACGAAGTACACGTCGTTCACGTCCGCCGTGCCACCGCAGGTGTTCAAGTTCAGGGAGCCGGAAGCCCCGAGCGTCGTGCCGGACGTCGATCCCAGCGTCACGGGGGTGGCGCTCGAGCAGTCGTCGTTGTCGGGCGGAACGGACGACTCGCGCAGCACCAGGATCGTGTACCCGCCGCCGTTGGTCACCGCGCCGAACGCCGCCACGCGGATGCGGTACTGGTTCCCGCCGATCAGGTTCAGCACGATCTGAGCCGCTGCGCCGCACGCGTCGTCGTTGCAGGCCAGATACGTCGCCACACCGACGCAAGGCTGGTTGCTCAGCGAGATTCCCAGGTGCGTGTCGATCTGGTCCGATCCGCACGTCGAGATCATGTACCGTCCGCTCTCGGCGGGCGTGAACGTCCACCACTGGGTCCGGTTCGACGTGCTGCCGCACCCGGAGGGTCCGTCGTTGAAGGAGTTGGTGAAGTTGCCCGTGCCGACCACACCCACCGACAGCGGGCTGAGCGATGCGTCCGCACAATCTTCAGACTGCGCTTGCGCTGCTCGCGGGCTCGCGGCGAGCGCCCACACCGACGCGAGCAGGTAGGCGAGACGGACAACACGGTTGCACGGACTGGCGGCGGTTCTCATCACCCACGCTTCCTCATGTGGCCTGAAACGGACGGTCTTGCTCGACAGACGAACAGCGTTTGCGCGGCCGCGAACCTGCACGCAGCCCGAACTCCGCGCGTCGAAACCGCCGATCGGTCGTACGGCTCGTGCTATCGGACACTCGCCCTCCGTGCCGCACCCTGCACCCGAGGGTGGGCTGAACGGGTCGGCCGCAGGTGCAGTCTACAACGCCTAACCCCGCAAACAAGGGGGTTTGGAACCTGAACGGGTTCCGGGTACGCCTCATCGCCGCTCACGGCCGACACGCGGTCAGCCGGGCCGGCCTCAGTTGCACCCAACCAGCCAGACGGACAGGAAGTCCAGCAGATCGACCAGGTCGATCACGCCGTCGTTGTTCAGATCGCACTTGGCCTCGTCCACCTGCGAGCCCAGCAGCGGCGACCACTCGGACAGGAACGCGAGCAGGTCGGTGAGATCGACGCTGAAGGAGCGGTCGTAGTCGGCGATGCAGACCGGCCCGTTGATCGTGAAGACGCCGCTGTCGGCGTGCCCCTCGTTCCCGTCCGCGTCGCGAGCCACCACGCGCATGACCGCCGTGTCGGTGAAGTACGTGCCCGCAGGCAGCGGCATCGTGACCCGGAACGACCCGTTGCTCGAGTCGAACGTCGCCGCGGCGGTCGCTCCCGTCGCGAGCGAGAGCGGGAAGGTTTGCCCGCCGTCGCCCGAAACTCGCACATCGAAGGACGTCACGGCGACGTCGTCGTCGGCGATCCAGCGGAACACCGTCGAGACGCCCGGCGTGACGACCTGCCCGGCGACGGGGGTTCGTACGAGCGCGGTCGGAGACAACCCGCCGTTGGGGCCCGGCGCCCCCCGGTGCACGGGCATGTGCATGACGATGCAGTGCATGACGCCCGAGAGAATCACCAGTGCATCGCTGTCGATCTGAACGATCGTTTTGTCGGGAAGGGCCGCTTGCCAGGCGGCGAGCGCCACGGCGTTCTGAGGCACGAGCGACGCAACCCGATCGAAGTACGGGATCATCACAACGTCGTTGCACATCACCACGTTGGTGTATGTGTAGTGCACGTTGCCCCAAATCGAGTCAAAGATGCTGAACGCAGGCGTTCGGAAGACCTGATATCCCGCCGCAGCCAGACTCGCAGCGGCCGCGTCGCAGATCAACGCCTCTTGAAGAGTCGGATTGTTCGGCCACTGTGAGATGACGACTTTGTCGTCGTCGATCACCTGCATCCACATATCGATGTGCTGTGTGCCGTCGATCGACGTGCGGAACGGCGTGTACAGCGTCGTCTCAACGCCCCAGTAATTCTGGAATCGCTGCTTGACCGTTGCCTCGGTCAGCGCCGGATTCTCGTTGGTGATCAGCCGCGTTGCGTGCCCGCGTCCGGTGGAATCGAGGTGGTAGTTGCCGCCGCCGTGCAGAAGCCCGGAGTGATAGCGCGCGTGACGTTTGTACTGTGAGAAGTTCGCGGGCTGGGCATTATCCAAAGTTCGCGGCGTGACGTTGTAGTCGTGGTCGGCGATGACGCGCACGTCACCCTCGAACACGTACCTCGGTCCGTAATCGCGGATCCACACGGCGTTGGTGGTGTACGGCACGAGTTCGACCCGGCTGATGTTCGCGCCTTCCGCAGCGAGTTGATTCAGCAGGTTCTGCTTCTGCGACGCCGACCATGACGCCGTGTGGTTGATGTACGCCTTGGCGTTGCCCGTCGTCGTCACGTGTCGGACCATCTGTCGCACGATGGACTGAACGGAAGAACCTTGATATGAGAAAATGATGCCCGAAGCCGGCTCGTACTCGCCAGGGCACACCAGCGGACCCGTGGGCGGCAGGCTGGGCGGGGTCATCCGCACCACGAACGGATTAGCGTCGAGCCAGTCCCGCTCCGCCTGGGTCATGTGCTTCGGGAGCGATTCGCCCTCACCGACGCTCGGCGGCTGCGGATCGCTCGCGAGCAGGGCCGGGCTGACGCAGCACGCCGCAACCGCCGCGGCAACAAGGACCGGAATCGACGACTGGCTCATGTTGACTCCCACAAGTGCGGATCTGAACAACAAAGAACGGTTCAACGAAAACGGGCACCCGTTGAGGGGTGCCCGTCGGAAGGGCTCTCAAGCCGCTGCGCGGCCACGGACGAAGACCCCGATCATTGCCACGCGGAGAGGAAGATCAGCAGGTCCATCAGGTCGACCACGTTGTTCTCGTCGAGGTCGGCCCGACGGGCGGCGGGGTTGTTCGCGGCCGAACCGAGGTTCGGGGACCAGTGATCCAGGAACGCGAGCAGTTCGGCAAGGCTGTACTTCTCGCCCGGGGCGACCGCACGGGCGTTCACCGAGGCCGGCTCGCCGGGCATCGGCGGCTTGAACAGGCCGATGTTTGCCTGTGTCTCGAGGAACGAGGGGACCATCGGGCTGTCGAAGCGGAAGGAGTACGTTGTGCCCCAGCGGATGGCGTTGGCATTGACTTTGGACTGGAAGGTGTCGGTCGCCCACGACATCGCGCCATTCTCCTTCTTGGAGGTCCACGGCGCCCCATCCCAGTTGATGTTGCCCAGACCGTCGCCCGAGTGGTACTCGACGCCGCGGAACTCGATGTTCTGCGCGGAGAGCGCGTCCATCATCGGGACCATGAGCGACCGAGCTGAGCGGTCGGAGTTCATGTTGTACAACGAGTACTCGTAGCGGAAGTTGCCGTTGGGCAGGCGCGTCGCACGCGAAGACAGGACGAAGAGGCCCTCGCCCGGGAGTTGGACGTCGGTCTCGACCACGCGGGGGTCGAGTTCCTTCCACACGCGGATGGCCGACTTCATGCGGTTGGTCGTGTTGTACGGATTACCCGGGTTTGTGGTGTAGTTGAAAGACTTGTCCGTCGCCGATCCGGAGACTGAGACCTCGCGAATCGACGAGTTGTTGTTGCCGCGGCGGGCCATCGCGTCGTCCGGCGTGACGTACTGCGTCTCACCGAAGTAGCGCACCTGCGCGTTCGCTCCGCCGCCGGTGTTGACCAAGTCCGTCAGTTTGACGCGGAGCCGGCGTGCCGTCTGGCCGGAGAATGGTGCAAGCGCGGGCAGCGGATAGGGATACTCACCCGTGTTGGCGTTCACCTGGTAACGCGGGCCCGCCCCGGACTGACCACCGTTGCGGCTGGCCGAGTAGGGATCGGAGCAGCCGACGCCGAGCCAGTTGCCGTCACCGGGACTGATGCAAGGGCAGCAGGCGCTCTGGGCGAGCGCCAGGAAGCCGTGCTTGAGCCAGCTCAGACCGATCATCTCGAAGCGCGAAGCGCCGTCGACACGCGAGAAGCGGTACAACTGCTGAGAAATCACCGGGTGCTTGTTGGCGATGTCCGGTCCGTACGTGGGCACGTCGCCATCGTTGAACCACATCAGCGGCGCGTTGCCGATGTTGCATGAGGTTGTGCCGAACGAGAGCGCGTCGTAGCCGGCGTCGAAGCCCGTCGTGCCGGGCGTGTAGTTCTGCACCGAGCCGTGCATGTCGCCGACGATCACGTCGGGCCCCACCGGCGGGAGGGGGTTGCACTGACCGAATGCCATACCCGCCGAGGCAGCCAGGCCGGCCACGCTCGCCACGAACACGCCTCTTGAGTTCTTCATGCTGGTCACCTCGTCCCTTTTGATGCCGGCAACCGTTGCCGCGCGCACCCAACCACCCCGAATTCCAAAGACCCCGCAAACGGGGAGGACGAGAATCGCCGCTCCAAACCGTTCACTCGATCAGGGCTGTACGTCCCATCATTTCGACGGGTTGCAAGCCACCGATCCAAAGATCCATCTGCTCTCAGTCTACCGGACCGGTGAGATTCTGCCAGCAGAATCTCGGGTGGTGGAAAGGATGTGTAAGTCCCATATTCATGGGATGTTGTGTTGCTTCAGGCCGGTGGGAACGCCTCCGAGGTCGAATTTGATGGCTCAAAACCCCGCGTCAAACGGCCTGATGGCCTTTACGGGCTCATCCATTGGGTTTTGTTAGCGCTCGCCAATGACGAGCAGGGAACACCTGACCGAACCCTGTCTGAACTGGCTTTCGTCGCTCCCAATCCAGATCGGATCGCGCATCGACGGCCCTGCGCTTGCTTGGCCCTTGGCGTGCGACGCCAACGCACGCACCATCGCCGAGCGTGCGGACTCGACGACCGCCGTACCGACGCCGCGAACGCTCGGAAGCAACAACCGGCCTCCGATCGAGACCGCGTTGAGCGCGTTCACGCCCCGATCGGCGTCGGGCGCGCTCGGGACGGCGATGACCTTCCAACCCTCGGCCGAGAGTGACGTGCGCATTTCGTCTCTCGCACGTTCGAGCATCGCCAGCGCGCGGAGGTACGCGCGATGAGGCTCGGCGAGGCTCTCGATCCATACTTGTTCAGCGCGTGCCGCGAGCCGGTCGATCGCGGCGAGAAGCCGGTGCGTGTCGGCGAGGCCCTGCAGCGACGCGCTCCCCTCATCCAGACCACGCGAGGGCGCGTTGCGTACATCACCCAACGCGGCGGGAACGGCCGGGCCGATCGCGCCCGACGGTGTGCGATGCGCCGACAGCCATCCCCACAACACCCCGACGATCTCATCGAACTTCATCCGGCCCAACGCTGATCGCACGGCGGACTCGGTGCGACGGTCCATCAATCGCGCTGCGACGAAACGAGACACGGACTCGCGAACCAGCGTGAGACTCGCGGTCAGTTCGTCGGCCACAAACACCACGCCGGGAGTTGCGGCAAGGAGGTCGAAGTCGATGTGGAAGGACGCGTTCGGCAGGATGACCACGCGATCGACGCCGAGTTCGGACTGAAACGCTGATGCGCAGGCCGCCGGATCGGCGAAAGCGTCTGAGTTGCGGGCGATCTCGGCCTCACCGATGAGTGCGATTCGGCCCGAGTTCGCCGCATCATGCTGACCGTCACTCCGAGCCGAAGGATCTGCGCACACGACGATGTTCCCCCCTTGAAAGAGCAAATCGCTCGATCGCGAGGGAATGCCCGCGCACAATGCCCGGGCCGCCGCACGGTCGGCCGGTGACTCCTCTCCCGGCAAGTCGGCCCGCGTGGACTTCGCGGGAAAGAGCGCGGCCGTTTCGCAGCGGTTCGAAGTGATCGCCAACGCGTGATCGCGTGCCCACTGCGACGGGGCATCATCGATCAGCACAAGCGAGACCGGCGCCGAACGGTCGATGGATGCCGCGTGCAGCGTGCGTAGGAACGCTGAGGCGTGCGAACGCTTGACGGCCACTCGGGCGGGGATGTCGCCGCAGGCCGCGAGCACGTCGAGCGCCAAACCCACGTTGTCGCCCGGACCTGCTGAAGCACGCTCGTGCGCTCGGCGGCTGCCCGGGGGTGGTGTGCCGGGAAACGCACGATCGCCCCGGCTGAGTTGCAGTCCGACCATGCCCACGTTGACCGCATCGTCGTCGGCTCGGACAACGCTTGTGTCGCCACGCTCCAACACGGGATTCGATGCGCCGACATGATCAAGTGTGATGACGCCGACCTCGAATCCGAAACACGAGAGATCCTCGGACTGCCACGGCCCATCCATCGGCGCAGCGGGACGCGGCGTGCGGGGATCGGGCATCACCGTCCGGTTGTGCCGTCGGTACTGCTCAACGAACTCGCGTGCTGACACACGCTGCACAAAGCCCGGCGACAATCGCTCGACGGGGAGCACGCCGGCGCACCGTGCCAGGACCGATTGAACCGCAGTGTCGATCAGCGAATCGCCGGTCGTGAAACGACCATCAGTCAACGGGTTTGGTCCCTGTGGAAGCGCGGACATCGTGCCAGCGTACTCGCCCACACCGTTGCGTGTTCGACCCAGTGCTGAATGCAGCCCGGTCGGTTACGAACGGCATGAGCCGACATTTGTAAGCCAATCGGAAAGAAACTCGAGCAGGTCTGCGACGTCTACCAGACCGTCGGCGGTGCGATCCGCGATGTCGCCGGGCAGCGAGGCCGTCCCGAGCCTGACCAGCCATGCGTCGAGAAACACGAGCAGGTCGGCGATGTCGACGCACAGATCCCAGTTCAGATCGGCGTTCGAAGGCTCGACGACGCCTGAGAGCGCAAACGCCACGAGCCGGTTCTGTGAGATAGGGTCGCCGTCATCAACAACCCCGAGGAGTGATCGCGAACCGTCCGGCAAGATCGGCCCGAGGGCGAGCCCCTCCAGATTCTCGGCCGGGCCTTGCCACAACAACCGCTTGCCAACCGGGGCAAAGCCACCGTCCGCAAGCACGCCCAAACCCGAGGTGTCGGTAGCGCCCGCCGACATGACCTCGTAGAGCCTGCTGCGAAACAACCCGGCCAGGCTGAAGGCGAACGACCGTTCGAGCGCCAGCAGCCGGCCATTGGGCAGCGCAATGAGGTCGACTAGCCCGCTGCGTGCGCCAGTGATCGTGTTGCCGTGCATGGACTCCACGCGATACGCCCACTGCGCTGAGGCGGACCAGGCATGGCTCTGTCCGTCGAATCGCTGAACCCGAACCCACGTCCCCGCGCTCGGCGATGAGACCGGTCCATCGGGCTCGAGCGCTTCCTCATTGGCGGTCCAAACGCGGGCGTCACCCGCCGGCGGGACCCACACGGTGAGCGATTCAAGGCCGAAGTTCGCCCGTCGCTGCGCATAGATCGCCGGAAGCGGCAGAACGCCGAGGATCGTACCGGATGCAAGATCAAACTCCCGCACGGCTGGAGTGTCCTCGTCACTCACCAGGATCGTTCCCCACTTCGGCCCCGTGTAGGCTACACCCTCGTGATCGTGCGAGAGGCTCAAACGGAGCCCCCCTTCGACCTGCACGTTGACAATCGAACCGTCCGCGGCAAACCAGACGCCCAGATGAATCGCCTTGTCGGAGTTGTCCATCACGGCCAAGAAGCGGTGGCCACCGTCGAGGGCTCGCTCACCGGACCGTGGTCCCAGGTACGTCAGCCCCGACACGCCCGTGATCGTGAACGTTGAGCCGAACTGGTCCGCAACTGTGGTTGCGGGCAACAGACTCGAGCCGCGGCTCTGCAGCGTGAGGCCGTCTGCGTGGACCATGATCGGCGACGACCAGATCGCCGCTGCAAGCCCGATCAAGAGTCCAAGTCGACCACTCGGCATGTGCTCTCCGAGCCGAAAGCCACCACCCACCGACCTGCGGTGATTGTTGGCCTCGATCGCCGGATCGGGCAGGGCGCTCGTCGATCCATCGACAACAGCCGGTGAAGTGCACAACAGGCAGGCGTGAATCGCGCAATGCCGCAGAGGCGTGTTGACTGCCGGACGATCGACCCTGCATCACAGACCGCACGAACCCAGTTCGACCTGCCAGGCCGAAAGGAAGTCGAGCAAGTCCGCCAGGTCAACTACACCGTCGTTGTTCCGATCACCGGCAAGATTCGGTCCCGTCATGCCCAACTCGGGGAGCCAATCGGTCAGGAACAGCAGCAAGTCTGCGAGGTCGACGGCTCCGGAGCAATCGATGTCGCTCAGGCAAGGCGAGGTGCATCCACCGCCCGGCCCGAGCGTTCCGTCGGCTCGCAGGTTCTGGGCGTAGACGTCGAAATTCCCAAAGTCGCCGTTCTGGAACGCGAACACCACGTCGCCGTTCGCAACGGTCGTGGAAGCGAGACGGGACTTGCCACCGGAGATGGTTGAAACATCCACCGACCACTCAACATCGCCCTGAACATCGACGCGTGCGGCCACCACTTTGGCGTTCTGGAAAGAGGCTGTCTCGATCCACGCGGCGATGCAACCATCTCCCGCGACTCGGCACGTTACGAACGAGGGTTGCATGGAGGCGGTCGGCCCAACAAGTGTGGCCCCGGCGTCTCCCCACAGTCGTGCTCCGCTCGAATCGAACTGCTGCGCGATGACGGAGTTCACAGACTGCGAAGAACTGTCCGTCTCTGGTGAGGCGAGCAGGTACGTACCGGACGATCCGTCGTACGCGAGCGCTGCGCCGACGCGGATCCGTCCGGGCGTTGCGTCCGTGTTGGCCACCGGGGATGCGAACTTGAGTGCGCCGGTCGAGAGCACGTGCTGGATGTACGCGTTCCGCGATCCGCCGGTCTCGTACCAGCCATAGACCGCGCCGCCGAGTCCGTCAGCCAGCATGGTCGGGAAGTAGCCGTTCTGAATGCTCGTCGATTCAAAGACGATGACGGGAGAGCCACTGTTCCACTGCGTGTCCCCCGCGATGCTAAATTTCTGTGTGTACAGGTGCTTGGCGCTGGTGATCGGGTTGGCGCCTGTGGCACGAACCCAGAGCGCAATCACCGATCCGCCGTCCCCAGGCTTGAGATCGCTCAGCGTCAGAGCACGAGAGGCCTCGGCGACCACCACCGGCAGGAGCCAATCAACCGTGCCACCTGCTCCAAGCCGCTGCAATGCGAACTGCGATGCCGAACCGGAGGGTTGAAAACTCCATCCGACGTACACCGAACCATCGGTTGCGATCGCGAGTCTCGGTTGGTTCTTCCCGACCGAATCTGACGTTACAAGTACACCGGTCGGACCCCAGAGTTTCGTTCCCGCCGGGCTGACCTTCTGAACCGACACCTGGGCGGTTGCGCCGCTGACGCCGCCGTCATCGCGATAGGCCAGCACCGCGTTCCCGGTCGCATCGACCTCGAGCGCGTAGTCCTGCGTACTGCTGAATGCGCGGTCGGCAATCAGAAGACCATCGGCCCCCCACTGCTTGTTACCCGCTGCGTCCAATCTCTGCAGACGCACGTCGTATCCGCCAGCCGAATTGTCGAACCACGAGATGTACGACCCGCCGTCTTGAGTCGGCACGACCTTTGCCTGCACTTGCTCGCTACTGGCGGCGGCAACGGCCAAGGTGCTCTGTGGGTCCGTGGCCCACTGCGCATGGCAGTGCGCGCCCCATGTGAAGACGGCTGACGCAGCAAACACCAGCGCGGAACGGGTCGCTCGATCGATCATCGTCGATGCCTCCCTTGATCTTCGATTGACTGTCGCGGCTTCAGCGAAGCCGAACGTCGATCGTCTTACCGAGTCGCTTCTGCACTCCGTTGAGCACGCGATCCCAAAAGTGGATCGGAACTGTTCTGAGAACAACGAATACCCATCCGACGCGCTTGACCTTCCGGTTCCGGACAATCCAGATATCCTTGAGTAATGGATGCACAGGGCAACAACACACCCGCGTCGCCGGTTGCATGGCTACCAAAACCCGATCATACAGCGGCCGCCCTGCCTCCGTTGACGAAAGAAGAGCGGGCCGAGGCGGTCCTGCTCGCGCGTCGACTGCAGTCCGAGCTGGCGGAAGTCATCGCGCTGTTGCCAGAATCCGATCGGGGGGCCAGCGCGATGTCGCGTGCGCTCAGGCTCGATCGTGCAACATGCCAACGGATCGTCGCCGGGTGTATTCAACCCGATCCCGGTGTTGAGTTGTTGACCAACCTGCCGGGCATTCAGGGACTTCGGCAGTTCATCGATGCCGTCGATCGCTTGGGAACAACGGACAGCACACGCGAGATTCTGGCATCTGCCGCAGCCGCGGTCGATGTCTTTGAGCAGGCTCTGGATCGGCTTGCGGGATCCCAACGTCGGCTCAAGGCCCGCCTGATGGCGGATGTTCCAACCTTCGATGGCCCGATCGGTCAGCGTGTCGATGCGCAGGCCCCGGCGGATGACCCGTCGTTGCGAGAAGCGCTCTTCCGCTCGGCGGCTTCGATCGTCGGACGCTGGTCCCAACTCTCGATCGATGCGAGGATCGTTGGGCCCGCCGACGGCGATCCGAATCGAACCGAGGGTGCCAGAATCCGCGCGTTGATCGGGCACATCGCCGGTCCGCAGGCGATTCCACTTGAAGTCGGAGAGACCAGTTCGATGCGGGCCCTCGACGGCTCATCTCCGGCGTTCGCCACGCTCGACACAAAGCCCGCATCCGGAGCGACCCCCCAATCACTGCTTACGGACTTCTGCTCGCGTCCGCTTCCACGTGTCATCACGCGAGCGTGGGGAACAAAGTCCGTGCACACGCTCGATCTCGAGGGCGCTCCGGGCAGTCCGCACGACATCGTGTTGGCCCATCGCAACGCCGCGCCCGACGCGCATCCTTCGACGCTCAATCCACCGATCGGCGAGATGTGGTGGCTGGCGTCGTTCCCCACAAGGAGGATGCAGTTCGACGTATTCGTGCACAAGGACGTCCTCCGTAACGCGGTGGCCGCAATGGAGGTCCATCTGTGGGGGCCGGACGTGGGCCGACCCGGCACCACGCGATGGACAACACGGTTTCCCGGTGGACCCGGGCTCGAACGGCTTGGCCGTGGACTTGCGCGTGCGGGTGATTGCACCTTCGAGCGATACGACGGGGTGCTCGCCACGGTGTTCGATCGACTCGGGTGGGACGCATCGCAATTCGAGGGCTTCCGTTGCGAAGCGGTGTACCCGGTGTGGCGTTCGGGGTACTGCATGCGATTCGATTTCGGTCACACGGAGTCCGATCACCCGCAATGACATGACTCCGTGAGCCCGGCCATTCAAAGGTCGCGATCAACGCTGAGCAACCCATACCGACCGACTATCCTGTGACACCGCCGCACACGGTAAGCGCGAATCAGGACACTCTATCGCCGACTCGAACCAGACATGAACGTCACTCACACCATCCCGGGCTTGAAGTCGCCGGTGCGCGTCGATGTCGACTTTGCGCGAAGCCATCCGACGGACACCGATCGTTCCGCCGTCGAAGTTTCGATCGTGATGCCGTGCCTGAACGAAGCTCAGACCATCGGACGGTGCGTCGAGGCTGCACGGCGCTGCATCGAGTCGCACGGCCTTGTCGCGGAAGTCATCGTCGCCGACAACGGCTCGACCGACGGATCGCAAGCGATCGCCGAGCGTGCGGGCGCAAGAGTCGTCGCGGTCGCGAGCAAGGGATACGGCAACGCGCTCCTTGGCGGCTTCAACGCTGCTCGCGGCAAGTACTTGATCATGGGCGACAGCGATCTGTCGTACGACTTCGGCGAGAGCATGAAGTTCGTCGAGAGACTGCGCGAGGGTTACGACCTGGTCATGGGCAATCGATTCGATTTCAAGGGCGGTGGAGGGATCAAGCCCGGGGCGATGCCATTCAAGAACCGCTACCTGGGCAATCCGCTGTTGAGCTGGATCGGCCGAGTGCTGTTCAACTGCCCCGTTCGCGACTTTCACTGCGGCCTGCGAGCATTCACCCGTGAGGCCTTCGAGAGCCTGCGAGTTCGAACCACGGGCATGGAGTTTGCCAGCGAGATCGTCATCAAGGCGACGCTCCGTCGCATGCGCATCACCGAGGTGCCGATCACGCTGCACAAGGACGGACGCGATCGCCCTCCACACCTGCGCCCGTGGCGCGACGGTTGGCGCCACCTGCGGTTCATGCTCTGCCTGAGCCCGCGATGGACGCTCTTTGTTCCCGGCTTGCTGTTGGTCCTGATCGGCGCAGCGCTGGGCGCGTCGGTCGCCTTCGGTCCTCTCGTCGTAGCCGGCGTCTCCTTCGATGTACACACGCTGATCGCGGCCAGCCTCGCGGTGATAGTCGGGAGTCAGTGGGTCGGCACAGCATTGCTGATGCGTGCATTCGCGCTCGAGAGCGAGATCGGCCCGCCGTCTCCCCGACTGGATCGCTGGGTGCGGCATTTCACGCTTGAAAAGGGGCTGCTCGCGGGCGTGTCTCTCTGTGTGATCGGCATGATCCCGATCGCGTGGGTGCTGCTCAGATGGTGGCAGTCGGGATTCGGGCCACTCGACGTTGCGTACACATTGCGACCGATGGTCATCGGTGCAACATCGATCGCGCTCGGTGCTCAAGCCCTCTTGATCTCCGTGCTCGCGGCAATGTTCCGAGCGCGTCGGCTCGGACGGGAATAATCGCCATGCCGCGATTCGATCATCGAGAGACAGACACAAACTCGAGTGTGTCGAAGCAGTCGTGCGAAACCGCCGCCTCGATCGCAAGGCGACTCAGCACCTGGTCCGTCATGCTCATGGTGCTGATCGCCTCGGTGCGGCTCATGCTGGTCTCGCACCAGGAGATCGCCACGTTCTCGGCCGACGACGCGGCGTACACGCACATCGCCTGCGGCGGCTTCTGGGGCAACGCCTACAGCACCTACGGCTACTCGCGACACCCGGGCTATCCGCTCTTCATGTCGCTCTGCACCATGCTCGGGCTGCCGTTGCGGATCGGGATCGAACTCGTCGGCCTCAGCGCCGCATGGGTCTGCGCGATCGGGCTACGAAGGCTCGGCGTCGGCAACGCACTGGCCGTAGCCGCCTACTCCCTTGTTGCGCTGCACCCGCACACGATCACGCTCTTCAATCGCGTACTGCCCGACACGCTTTACGCACCGGGATGGCTCATCCTCTCGATCGGATTGGCGGTCGGCGCAGGCGTCACGGCGAGAGGTTCGGCGGTGCGTTGGGGCTTGATCGCCGGCCTGGGCGGCATCGCCTGCGCGACTACACGTTCGGAGAGCATTCTTGTTCCCGTTCTCATCGGACTCGCCGGCATGCTCGTCGCGGCGACCTCGCTCGTCGGCAGGCTGTGCAACCGCGCACGACCGAGCGGCGATGGCGCCGGGTCAAACCGAACCGGCACAACATCCGTGCGACTACTCGCAACGGTCCTGATCCCACTGGTCGTCACACTCTCGGCAACCACCACGCTCAAGTACATCAATCAACGTGAGCAGGGCATCTTCGCTCTCGCCGACATCGATGCTCAAGGGTTCAAGCGTCTCTACAAAGTGCTGCTCTCCATCTCACCCGAACAGCCCGACCCTAGGTTCCCAGTGCCTGCGGATGTCCGCCACAAGGCACGGCTGGCAAGCCCAACCTACGACCGTTTGTTGACTTCGATGGAGAGCGATCCCAATGCGATGCACTATCAGGGCGCCTGCCTTCGCACGACCGGGGTCAGCGGCGAGTGGGGCTCGTGGACCTACTGGGCGATGCGTCAGGGCGCGTGGTATCACGGAGAGGGCGGCCTCGGTCGCAAGTGGTCGAACGCCCGTGAACTCGACGACTTCTACGGTCAGGCCGCCGACGAGTTGAAGGCCGCGATCCGCCGCGGCGAACTCGATTCGAGATTCACGCCGGTCACATTTCTCCCGCCGGATTGGGGGCCGCTCTTCCGAGCGCTCCCAGCGTCATCCCGATCGACTTGGCGTGCAATGACCAGCAACTCCTACGTGCGATCAGCGCACGAGTCGCTCTCCGAACGACAGACCCGGCAGTTCGATGCGTCGGCGCTTCGACGAACGGAACTCACACGACTGCAGACCGATCCCGATTTTGGTCCGGTGATCTTCTGGCACAGTCGTCACATGGTGTCGATGCTCGACCGCGTCAAGACACGAATGGCGCGCGCTGTTGCTCCGGCCACAGCCGGCTGTGTCGTCGTTGTCTTTGTCGGCTCGGTCGCTCTGGTCGTCATCAACGCATCACTCACCCCATCGCGCCTCAGGCATCACATTGCTCCCGAGGTGATCGCCGCAAGCCTGATCCTCCTCGCCGCCGCGTCCGGCAGGTTCCTCCTCATCGCGCTGCTCGACGCCTCAGGCATCCCCGCGCTGCTCAGGTACACGCTGCCGGCTTCGCTGATTCTCCCGCCGCTGGCCGCGATCGTGCTTCACGAACTCGTGCGCACAACATCACTCGCGCTCCGACGAAGCGAGGGCGAGACCCATCGCACGACTATTGACGAGCCGACACCGCGTTTCACTTCGTTCCGGTCATGAGCTTCAGCACATCGTGACGGGCAACCATGCCGACGGCCTTTCCCTCCTTCACCACGGGGATGTGCTTGAGTCCGCGCTGGAGCATAATGTGAACCACATGGCCCGCGTCCGCCTCCTCACCGACAGTAGTCACTTTCGCGCTCATCACCTGATCTGCACGGAGCGTCTCGGCGGCCTTGTAGATCTTCGTCAGCTCCTCGAAGGTCGCCGCGCGGGCACCGAAAATCACCGGCATCAGCTCGAGCGAGAACGGTACGCAACGCCCCATCCCAGTGATGTCGCCCTCGGTAATGATGCCCTTGAGCATCCCCTGCGAATCGGCGACCACCACCGCCCCGATGTCCTTCTCCCGCATGACGCGAGCGACGTCCCTCATCGGCGTGTCCGCCCGCACGGTCACGCACGGCGAAGACATGATCTGCCTGGCCTTCATCGAGAGCGATCCCCCCGCGGCGTGTTCGCCGACGGCCGCCCGGGGCTTGTCCATGGTTTTGGTTGTGGTTCGCTTCGACACGCTGGCGCACCTCACTCTGGCCTGGACATCCGCTCGATCTTCCCGTCCTTGGTCTCGACGACGACCTCGTCGGCCTCGATCAGGAATAGGCCGTGATCGACCACTCCGGGCACCGAGTCCAGCATCTCCGCCGCCTCCTCGGGTGTTATGTTCGTCGGAAGTGTCACGTCGATCACCAGGTTGCCCTGATCGGTCAGGAAGTGATCGCCGCTGAGCGTCCGACGAACGACTCCGTTGAATCCGATGTTGGAGAGGCGCTTGCGCGTGCTGGTCAGCGAGAAGTAGTGGATCGCAACGGGCAGCGTGCTCCGCTCGCCCAGTCGATTCACCACCTTCTCCTCCGTCACGATGTACACGCGACGCTTCGACGCCATCGCAACGACGCGCTCCCGCACCAGCGCGCCGCCGCGACCCTTGATCATCCGCAGGTCCGGATCGACCTCGTCCGCACCGTCGAAGAGATAGTCCACGCTCTCGACCATCGCGAAGTCGATAACCGTCATCCCGAGCGCGCGGGCCTGCGTCTCGGTTGCGTGGCTGGTCGGCACGCACTTGATGCTGAGCCCTTCCTCTCGGATGCGTTGCTCGAGTGCCAAGAGCGCCCGACCCGAAGTCTTGCCGGTGCCCAGGCCCACGATCATGCCCGACTCGATCTCCGCGACCGCGGCTTGCGCCAACGCATCAGAGACTGTGGATTCTCGGCTACTCAAAGCGGATCCCCTGGGCCAGTTCGAACCGGCCGGCGAAATTAACGGTGCATGTCTGGCGACGCATGTACGCCTTCCACGAATCCGAGCCCGACTCCCGCCCGCCTCCCGTGTCTTTCTCGCCCCCGAAGGCCCCACCGATCTCCGCCCCGCTGGTCCCCGCGTTGACGTTCGCGATCCCGCAGTCGCTCCCCGAGCCGCTCGGCGAAAGGAACCGCTCGCTCACGCGGATGCTCTCCGTGAAGATCGCCGAGGAAAGGCCCTGATCGACAGAGTTCTGGAGCGAGATCGCCTCGTCGATCGACTTGCAGGCAAACACATACAGGATCGGAGCGAACGTCTCTTCGCTCGCGATGTCAAGCCGATTGTTCGCCGGCACGCGCACGATCGTCGGCTGCACAAAGTGCCCGCCTCGATCGCCCATCACGCCCCCGCCGATCAGCACCTTGCCCCCCTGCTCTCTGGCCGTCCGCACCGCCCGGTCGAACGCCTTGACCGCCCGATCGTCGATCAACGGTCCGACCAGCGTACCTTCCTTCAACGGGTCACCGATCCTGTTCAACACCTGCCCATACGCGGCGACCAGGCGATCAACCAACCCGTCCACGACCGATTCGTGCGCGATCAGCCTGCGGGTCGTCGTGCATCGTTGCCCCGCAGTCCCCACCGATCCGAACACGATCGACGGAACGGCCAGGTTCAGATCCGCGTCGGCGTGCACGATCACCGCGTTATTGCCGCCGAGTTCCAGCAGCGACCGGCCGAGCCGACCGGCCACGACTTGACCCACGCGCTGACCCATGCGGCACGACCCGGTCGCCGAGATCAACGGGTAGCGTCGATCCGAAATCAGCCTCTCACCGACTTCGTCGTCGGTCCCGATCACGAGCCGGAAGATGCCTTTGTGTCCCATGGCTTCCGCAACGCGCTCGGCGATCCGGTGCGTCGCAAGACTGATCAACGGGGTCAGCAGGCTCGGCTTCCACACCACGCTGTCGCCGCACACCGCCGCGAGCATCGCGTTCCAACCCCACACCGCGTTCGGGAAGTTGAAGGCCGTGATCACGCCGACGGGGCCGAGCGGCAGCCATTGTTCCATCAGCCGGTGCCCGCGACGCTCGCTCGGGAAGACCTGTCCTGGCAACTGGCGCGACAGACCCACCGCAAAGTCCGCGATATCGACCGTCTCCTGCACTTCCCCGAGCCCCTCCGCACGAATCTTGCCCATCTCCAGACTGACCAGTTCGCCCAAGGGCTCCTTGAATCTCCGAAACTCCTCTCCGATCGCCCTGACGACTTGGCCGCGCTCGGGAGCCGGCACTTCGCGCCACAACTTGAATGACTCGACAGCCCCAACGGTCTCGCGTTCAAGCGCAGCGGCATCGTCCAACGTCACCGCGCCGATCGCCCGACCGCTCGCCGGATTCTCGCTCACGATCACCCGCCGACCGCCGATTTCGCGCACCCCTGCGGGCGTGTCAGTCGCAACTTCCACGAACCGAGGGTCGCGCTTCAGGCCGAGGTCTTCGAGCAGATCGCGGGGCATGATGGATCGTACCCGCGCCCCGCTCGACCCGGACGAGCATCCGCCACGGCAAGTGGCCCAAGACGTGCCTGCGTGAACGGGCACGCACGGCCATTCGTGCTACGCTCGCGCGTGCCAACGATGACCCCGCACCCGCCCGAACCGATCGTGCTCGCCACCGGCAACCAGCACAAAGTTGCGGAGATGCGCGGGCTCTTCTCGCGATACTCCCCCGAACCGGCGCGGACGATCCCGATCCTGTCGCTCAACGAGGCGATCCCCGAGCACGCCTGCGCCGTCGAACCCGATGAGAGCGGCACGACGTTCCAGCAGAACGCGACCATCAAGGCCGTCTCTTATGCGCAACAAACCGGCCGACTCTGCCTGGCCGACGATTCCGGCCTCCAGATCGATGCGCTCGACGGCGCGCCGGGCGTCATCAGTTCTCACTTCTGCACGGACGGGCGCGAGGAGGGACTCTCACGCGAAGAACGCGACCGCAGGAACAACGAGTTGGTGCTCGAGCGCTTGCGCGGAGTGCCATCCGAGAAGAGGGCCGCCAGATTCGTCTGCGTGATGGTTCTTGCCGTCCCGCCCGGGTGGAAACCACGAAGGTCGATGCCCGCGGTCCCACCCTACCACGAGCATGACCCGCTCTGGAATCTCACCACTCGACTCGACGCCATCGCCCGCGATCCGGTTCATGCGCACCCGCTGCTCGCGGCCCGCGGCGAGTTCAAGGGCCGAATCGGCGTCCCGCCGCGGGTTCCCAGCGGCAAGCACGGTTTCGGCTACGACCCGCTCTTTCTGGTTGCCCCCGACTATCGGATCACGTCCGCGGAACTCGATCCGATCGAGAAGAACTGCGTGTCGCATCGGGCGCGGGCCGTCAACCAGATGCTCGACCTGATGATCCGATCGGGCCTGCTGCCTCCACCAGTGACTGCTTAAAGCATCTGCTGTCGGCCGCTCCCGACAAACCGAGTCATGTACTCTTTGACACACCAGCGCGATCCGCTATGCTGCATGCGCTCAAGGTGATCGTTTGGGCTCGCGCCCACTCGATCTGAAAAGGGAAGCGTGGTGAGGTCGTGCCCGGCGAGCAACCGCCAACGGCACACCGAGTCCACCGCGGACGCGCCGCCGTGAAGGGCCGTACCGCCTGCTCGACAACGCCACTGCACCCCTCACCGGGTTGTGCGGGAAGGCCGAGCGGGATGGCCCCAAGCCGGAAGACCTGCCCGGAGCATGTGTCGTTCACGCCCTCGCGAACGGGGCGTCGGCAGCGATCCCGCGCGTTCCCGGCGGGCTCACTCCGACCATCCCCCCACCCGCCGCGAGGGCACCCACGCAAGGGAACCGTGCCGCGCGAATCGGCATGCTCGCTCAAAGGCGGTCCACATGATCCGTTCCGTTCTTGCAGGTGCGCTTGCGTTTTCCACGACCATCGCCGCTCATGCGGCGATCCCCGACTACACGCTTGTCGGTTCTTTCCCGCTGCCGCGGTCGTCTTCCTTCGTTCCCACCGATCCGTTCGACGTTCTCCCCGACGGTCGCATCATCCAGATGCACCACAACGAACTCTGGCTTCAGAGTGGCGTGAACGCTTCGACCTACGCCCTTGCCGGCTCCCTCCCAGCGGGCGCAGTGAGCAGCATCGGCCCCTCCTTCATCAGGGTCAGCCCCGACGGCACGCGACTGGCGATCGGCGACAACAACTTCACCCCGGCATCACAAGTCGTCCACGTCGTCGATCTCGCATTGCTCGACCCCCTCGCGCCGACGACACCTTCGCACTCCGTCCCGTCGCTGAACTTCGATGCACACTGGACGACCAACTCGTCCCTGCTGATCACCGGCGGCGACTTCTTCGTCGGTTCCTCGGTTGTCACGCGCCTCGATCTGGCCCCATCGCCCACCACCACCGTCGTCATCGACGGCATCGGTGCCGGTTCGGGCGGCATAGTCTCCATCGGTTCCACGATTTACGTCGGTGTCGGTTTCGGTTTCGGCAACACACCCACCGGCCAAGTGCGATCGTTCGACCTTGCCACGATCTCCGGCACCAACTCGCCGATCCCGTTCGAGTCCGCCTCCATCCTCACGCAGACCCTCTCGGCCTTTCCGCTCAGCGCTGACAGCCTCGGCAACCTGCTCATCGGCGGCGGCGACAGTTTCGCCAGCCCGCCGTTGCTCGGCTACGCCGTGGTGATGGACCCCACAGGTTCATCCAATCCGCTCCTGCTCTCGCCGGCCGGACCCGATGCGCTCTACTCGGTCGGATTCAACGCCTTCACGAACGAATTGCTCGTCATCGCCGATGGCATCGCCTACCGCTACGCGATCCCCGCACCTGGCTCCCTTGCCGTCATCCTCTTTGCCATACCGGCGACCAGACGTCGCCGACGCGCCCGTCGAACGGAGTCGCGATGATGCCAAGCCCCACCGGCGTTAACTGTTCTCACATCGCCTCAGCGATGGGCGCTGCACTGCTGCTCGCTTGCGCTGGGGCCGCGAGCGCCAGTGATCCATCCCCCTTCGCCACCGTTGTCCACGATTTCTCGCCCGCGCCGGGCCAGTTCGCCAACAACCCCGCCTTCAACGACCCCGCCCGCGCGATCGGCCCACCCTCGGGCGGCGGTACGCTCACGCCGGACCTCTCATCGCTGGTCTCGCTCGGCGGGTTCGGCGGCTCGATCACACTCGGCTTCGCCTATCCCATCCCCAACCTCCCCCCTTCACCCACCAACCCCCGCGGTCTCGACCTGATCGTCTTCGGCAACGCCGTCTACGCCGCGGGCAACGCGACTCGACGCTTCGCGGAGGCCGCCACCGTCGAGGTCGCCGTCGATACCAACAACAACGGAGTCCCCGACGACC
The DNA here is from genome assembly GCA_019636535.1 of Phycisphaeraceae bacterium. GTDB lineage: Bacteria > Planctomycetota > Phycisphaerae > Phycisphaerales > UBA1924 > JAHBK01. Next base: position 37,106 of record JAHBXK010000012.1, read on the forward strand.
CGTGGTACCTCATCCCCGGCTCCCACCTTCCGCACCCCCCATCGGGGATCTACCCGCTCACTCGCACCCTCAAGACCTGGGACGCCGACACGTCCGATCCCACCTTCCCTCCAGACGATCCCTCCTGGCTCCCACCCGGCTCGCCCACCCCTCCCACCACCTTCACGACCAGCGCCTACCGACTCCCCGCGTTGTTCGAAGTCAGCCTGCTCATCCACCCGGAAGGCCCAACCGCCACGCAGGAAGTCACCTTCGGCTATGCCGATTGCACACCCACGCTCCGCCTGGGCGATCTCAACGCCGACAACGTGATCGACGACCCGACGATCCCGCCGCATGCCTTCTACACCGTCCCGGACGACCCTTTCATCGTCGGCATCACGCCCCACTCGGGCGGCGGCGACGCGATCGATCTCACGTGGGCCGTCGATCCCGCCACGGGCCAACCGGCCAACCTCACCCACATCCACTTCGTCCGCATCACCACCGCCGTCGACTTCCTCGCCGGGCCGCTCGGCGAACTCTCCTCCGAGATCGACGCCGTGGCGAGGGTCATCCCGCCTCGCGTCTCCGACTTCAACCGCGACCGCATCGTCGATCTGGCCGACCTGATCGCCTTCCTTGAAGCCTGGCTCCCCGCGCTGGGCGGCCCATCTCCCGGTCCTCCCTACGCGTTTCCGACGATCGACCTCGAATCCGACGGCGTCATCGACCTCGCCGATCTCATCCACTTTCTTCAGCATTGGCTCGTCGATCTTGGAGGCTGAACCCTGCCCCGTGAGTCCGACCAACTCCCCCGGCGAGTGTCGCAACCGTTCCCGCCGCGATGCCCACCTTCGCCGCGCCGATCGCTGACGCACCGACGCGGCTTCACGCTCGTGGAGGTTCTGGTCGTCATCGCGGTCGTCTCCGTGCTGGTCTCGCTCATGCTCCCCGCCCTCAGCGCAGCGCACGCCACCGCGCGCACGACCGTCTGCGCTTCCAACGCCCGCCAACTCCAACTCGCCAACGACCTCTACGCCGTCGATCATCGCCAGCACTACGCCCCCGGCATGCCCGACCGTCTTGCCAACCTCCGCCGCTGGCACGGCGCACGATCCAACACCGATGAGCGCTTCACCCCCTGGGGAGGAGTCAACGCGGCGGACCCGAACGCGCCTTTCGATGAAGGCAGGGGAGGCACGCTCACGCCCTACCTGCACTCCTCGCCGACAGCACCAGTCTCCCCCGCCGGCACCGTGCGTGCCTGCCCGACTTTCGCCTCCGTCCTGCGCGCCGTCGACGATGCGCACGCGGCCTCTTCATCCCCGGCCGGCTTCGAGTCCGGCTGCGGCGGCTACGGGTACAACAGCGCCTTCGTCGGCACCCGCCTCCGCCGCACCGGCCCCGGCGTCTTCGTCGTGGCCGACGATCGCGCTGGGTCACCGGCGTGGCTCTTCGGGTCCCCCGCACGCACCATCGCCTTCGCCGATGCAGCGCTGGCCGCGGGCCCACCGATCTCGCCGCCGGGCGCTGGGGGCCTGATCGAGTTCTCCTTCGTTGAGCCGCGCTTCTGGCCGCACCTGCCCGCCTCACCGGCCGCGCGTCCCGATCCCTCCGTGCACTTCCGCCACGCGATGGGCCGCGAACACAAGGCCACCGTCGTCTGGCTCGACGGACACACCGACACCGCGCAGCGCACCCTCTCGCACGCCAGCGGCTTCTACGCCCTCGACCCGGCGAGCGTGAACATCGGCTGGCCGGGTGAGTCCGACTCGAACGAACTCTTCGACTTCGACTGACCCCCCTCCCCCCCTCCCCCCTTTCCTCTTCGCTCCGTCCCTCCGTGCCCACTCCTTCCCGCATACATTCCTCCCGCACAGGAGGCCTTGCGCATGGAGTCACTGCTGGTCTGGGGTCTGGCGCTCGTCGCCGCCTCGATCGTGCTCATCTTCATCGAGTTCTTCGTCCCATCGGCGGGGCTCATCTCCGTTGTGGCGGCCTGCTGCGGGATCGGTGGGGTGATCTGCCTGTTCATCCACGACTGGCGCTGGGGCGTCGGGGGGATGCTCGCCCTGGCGGTGCTGGTGCCGATGGCGATCGTCTTCGGTCTGCAGGTCCTCCCCGCCACGCCGCTGGGCAAACGCCTGATGTACGGGGAGGACGGTGCGCCGCGCACGGTCCTGGACCCCAACGACGTTGGGCCATACGTCGGCCTGCTCGGCAGGGAGGGGGAGGTGCTCAGCGACCTGCGCCCCGTCGGCGTCGTGCGCATCGACGATGAGCGGCTCGATGCGCTCTCCGAGATCGGCCTGGTCCGCGCGGGGACGCGCATCAAGGTCACGAGCGTGGAGGGCCGGCAGGTCAAGGTGCGGCCGGTGGCGTGAGGAAGCGGGCACTCGGCAACAGGAAGAGGCGTCCACCGCGTTGCACTTTGCCGTTCCGCCGCTTCTTCCTCCCCTTTGTGCCTCCGTGCCTCCGTCCCTTCGTCCCTTCGTGCCTTCCTCTTCCCGTATACTCCCGCCTCTTCAACCCCGTTCATCGATCCCCCTCCCCCCCTCCCCCCCCCTCACTTCACTTCACACGGAGCCGACTCCATGACCCCAGCCCCCATCCTCACCCCCCCCACCCCCGCCACCCCCGCCTTCCCCACCACGCTCGCGCAGGTCACCGCCGGCAGCGCCATCACCGTCGTCCTGGTCGGCTTCGGCGTCATCGTCCTCCTGATCGTCATCTACGTGATCGGGTCCTTCATCAACCTCTACGTCCAGGCGCTGCTCAGCAAGGCCCGCGTGGGCATCCTCGAGATGGTGGGGATGCGTCTGCGCAAGGTCGACATCCGCACCATCGTCCTCTCCCGCATCCGCGCGGTGAAGGCGGGCATGGACATCAGCACCGCCCGGCTCGAAACCCACTACCTCGCCGGCGGCCGGGTCCCCCACGTCGTCAGCGCGCTCATCGCCGCCAAGGCCGCCAAGATCCCCCTCACGTGGGACACGGCCTGCGCGATCGACCTGGCGGGCCGCGACATCCTCGACGCCGTGCAGACCAGCGTCAACCCCAAGGTCATCGACTGCCCCGGCGCCAGCCAGCCGCGCAACACCATCGACGCCGTCGCCCAGGACGGCATCCAGTTGCGCGCCAAGGCCCGCGTCACCGTCCGCACCAACATCAACAACCTCGTCGGCGGCGCCACCGAGGAGACCGTCGTCGCCCGCGTCGGCCAGGGCATCGTCAGCACCATCGGCTCAGCGCCCACCCACAAGGCCGTGCTCGAGAACCCCGACGAGATCAGCCGCAAGATCCTCGAGTCCGGCCTCGACGCCGGCACCGCCTTCGAGATCCTCTCGATCGACATCGCCGACATCGACGTCGGCGAGAACATCGGCGCCAAACTCCAGGCCGACCAGGCCGAGACCGACAAGAAGCGCTTCCAGGCCGAGGCCGAGAAGCGCCGGGCGCTGGCCATGGCGCTCGAGCAGGAGAACAAGGCCAAGGTGCAGGAGAGCCGGGCGCTGGTCGTGCTCGCCGAGGCCGAGGTCCCCAAGGCGATCGCCGAGGCCTTCCGCTCGGGCAACCTGGGGATCATGGACTACTACCGCCTGCGCAATCTCCAATCCGACACGCAGATGCGGAGCGCGATCGCCGGCACCGATCAGGGCGGCACCACCGGCGGCCCCGGCGGGCAGTGATCGGACGAGCGGAGCGATCGGCAGCGCACCAATTCGGCGGTTCAGCGCAGCACGCCGGGCACGACCACGCGATCCCTCGCCGCGTGAATCCCCTGTTTGGGCCATGGTGATGCCGCACCCGCGTCCGCGCACCCTTCGCGACGGCCCGCGAAGGACCCCTCGGACATCGACCACTCGCAAGTTCCGTTCGATCATGAACTTACGTCGATCGGACGGACCCGAACCGCGTGAGTCGGCCACGCCGAACACCGAACAACGGCCTGTCTTTCGCTCCTCCGCGCCAGTCCTGTGCTCCTCCGCGCCAGTGCTTTGCTCCTCCGCGCCAGTGCTGTGCTCCTCCGCGCCAGTGCTGTGCTCCTCCGCGCCAGTGCTATGGACCTCAGCGCCAGCGCTGCGGTCCTCGGCGCCAGTACTTTGCTCTGGCGCGCACGAGTTGTGCTCCAGCGCGCAGGAGTTTCGCTCCTCCCCCCCTCCCCCCACCAACAATGCCCATCCACGATGCGGTCCGCAACAAGCATCCGCGATCGTGCCGGACAACCGGGCACGCGCGGGCGCGGCGAGCGCTCGCACGGGAAGAGGAGCACACGGATGAACCGCACCGTTCGCCGCTTCACGCTCACGCTCGGCATGCTCGCGGCCGGGCTCTGCACCTCCGGCTGCCTCATCACCGGCTCGAACCACCAGACCGTGGCGGGCAGTTACGTCGGGGTCGAGACGATGGAGCAGATCCGGCCCGGTCAGACCACCGCCGAGTGGGTCGAGGCCACGCTCGGCATGCCCACCAGCAGGCAGACCCTCACCGACGGCGCCGAGATCTGGCGCTACTCGTACACCAGGACCAAGAGCGGCCACGGGGCCGTCCTCCTGCTCTTCTCGCACAGGGACAGCAACACCCAGACCCACTCGACCATCATCGAGTTCAGGGACGGGGTGGTGCAGCGGGCGTGGCAGGACTGAGAGAGGAAGGGACGGAGGCACGAAGGCACGGAGTGCAGAGTTCGGAGTGCCGAGCGCCTCTCCCCGCTTTGCCGCTTTGCCGCTTTGCCGCTCCGCCCCTTCTTGATTTCCCCTCTGAGTCACTCTGCGCTCTCTAGGTCCTCTGAGTTCCGTCTTCGCCTCATTCCCACCCGCGAACGCCCACGAAGCGTCCGTTCTTGTGGAAGACGCGCCCGTCGGCCTCGATGGTGCCGCCGGGGCAACCCCCACCACCGGCTGAACCGCCGCTCGGCCGCATCTCGCAGACCATGTCCCAGTGCAGGCCGCTCTGGTTGGTGTTGCCGCTCTCGGGGTAGCCCGCGCCCACCGCCAGGTGGAACGTTCCGCCGATCTTCTCGTCGAAGAGCGTGTTCCGGCTGAACTCGGTGATCCCGTAGTTCGTCCCGATCGCGATCTCCCCCGCGTTCCGCGCGCCCGCGTCCTGGTCGAGCATCTCGTGCAGGAACGACTCGTTTTTCTTCGCCGTCGCGTCGACGACGCGCCCCTCCTTGAACTTCAGGCGCACGCCCTCGACCTCGCGCCCCTGGTAGACCGCGGGGAAGGTGAAGTTGACGTGCCCCTCCACCCCGAAACCACCATCAACAGGCAGCGTCGGCCCGGCGAAGACCTCCCCATCGGGGAAGTTCTCCTTGCCCGCGCAGTTGATCCACGTCCCCTTGGAGACATCGACGCGGAGGTCGGTGCCGTCGTGCCCACCATGTGGTGCAACCTTGAACTTCAGTTCGCGCTTGCCCTGCAGGAACTCGCGGACGCGTTCCTGCTTCTCGTGCACCTGCCGCCACGCGGCCAGCGGGTCGGGCAGGTGCAGCAGCCCCGCGCGGAAGACAAAGTCCTCGTACCGCCGGAGGCTCATCTCCGCGTCCTGCGCAGCCCCGAGCGTCGGGTAGAGCGTGCCGCACCAGCGCAGGCCCTCGCGCCCGCCCGTCGACTGCGCTTGCGCTGCCCGCTCCATGAACGTCTTCATCGTCGGCTTGCGAGCGGCCTGCAGCATCGCCGTCCGCTTCGGGTCCATCCGCCCCAGGAACTTGGTGTTGAGTTCGGCCCACAGGCCGATGTGCACGTCGATCGTCTCGACGCGGTGGACCTCGATCGGGGAGAGGTAGCGCAGTTGCTCCTCCGAACCGAACTCGAGCATCAGTTCCTGCAGCGCTTCGCTCCGCGGCGACCAGAACGGGTGGCCCCCCGCCCTCAGCACCGACTCGTAGACCGCCTCGACCAGCGGCAGGCCGATCGGCTCGGCGTTGATGTGCACCAGGTCGCCCTTGCGGACCTGCGTCGAGTAGTGGACCAGCACCTCCGCCAACCGATCGAGCCGTGGATCACGCATGGAGGGAGGGTAGCAGGAAACAACAAGGCCCCGGCGGCAAAGCCGGGGCCTCGGTCGTTGTTCGTGGTTCGTCACCGCGCTCCGGATGAATCCGAAGGACGCGGAAGGGACTCAGGCCCGCCGACGGCGACGCGCGCCCGCGCTCAGGCCCGCGAGGCCCAAGAGGGCCAGCGCACCCGGCGCCGGGATCACGTCCGTGTCGTCGAGCCAGACGTAGACCTGCTGCGGACCGAAGCCGCCACCGGCGAGCGTCGGCGGAGCCCAGTCGATGAACTGGTGGGTGTACAGATCGCCCGCGTTCTTGGCGCCACCCCAGAGATTGAACTCGCCGGAGGCGATCTCCATCGGCGCGGTGGAGGGGATCGGCTGGTAGACGACGCCGAGTCGGCCCAAACCACTGCCGGGCGTGTCGGCAATCAGGTCATTGTCGAAAACCGAGATCGAGGTGGAGAGATCGAACTCGGCCCGCACGATGAAGGCGTCGGCCAGGTTCTCCAGGAACCAATCACCGATGAACGTGTCGCCCGTCATCCGGAAGATCGCGCCCGGACCCGGGTTGCCGAACGGATCGGGCAGGAGCGCGATCGCCGAGTCGACGCCACCGACCTGGATGATCGCCGACGTCGTGAGCAGCGGGCCGCCCGGTCCGGGCACCCACGTCACCGTCAGCGTGCCGCCGGCCATCTGATCACCGAAGGCCGTCGCCTGGACGATCGCCGACTGGGCCATCGAGGCCGAGCCACCGACCACCGCCGCGACAAGGAACGAACGCAAAACCGACACGCGAGAGATCCGGGGATTCATCATCCCTCTCCTTTCCTAAGGGCACACGAGAAGTGTGTGCCGAGCCAACCCCCCCGCCCTCTTCCTCGATAAAGGGGGGGTGCTCTCTCTCGCTCGCAATCAGGGTATACCCGGCCGAATCGGATGATGCAAGAGAAAAATGGTCACGATCAAGGATTTTTCTTCGGTCCATGCTTGCCGACCATCAGAAATGCCGCAAAGCCCTGTGAAATAGAGCCTTAGACCACGCCGATCCGTCGGGTATCAACCCGGCACAGGGAGCAGGTCGGCCTGGCTGAGCGTTTCCGGGAGCCCTTCCAGCGATCGGGCGTCCTCCACCCGGTACCGGCCCACCGCCGTGCGGCGGAGTTCGATCAGCACGGCCGAGTGCCCGGTGATCGCCTCACCGATGTCGCGCACCAGCGAGCGGATGTACGTCCCCTTCGAGCACTCGACCTCGATCGTCACGTTGGGCCAGTCGTACGAGATGAGCGTGAGCGCGCGGATGGTGATCGGCCGCTCGGCCAATCGCGGCAGGGGCTCGTGCGTTGCGGGCTCGGCCTCCACCCCGTCTTGCCTTTGTCCCTTCGTCCCTTCGTGCCGGCTCCGGTCGTGCTTCCGCGCGGTTCGGTACGACCGCTTCCCGTCCACCCACATCGCGCTGTAGACCGGTGGGCTCTGCATGATCTCGCCGCGGAACTTCACGAGCGCAGCCTCAACCTCCGCGAGCGTCGGCCTGCGCAGCAGCGGGTTGATCGTCGCCTCGGTCTCGAGGTCGTCGCTGGGTGTGGTGCGAAGAAGATCGAAAGTGGCGACGTAGGTCTTCGGCCCGTCCATCAGTTCGTTGCACATCCGCGTGGCAGCGCGTCCGATCAGGATGATCAGCAGCCCCGAGGCGAGCGGGTCGAGCGTCCCGGCGTGGCCGATCTTGAGGGATTTGACGTCGTAGCCGGCAGCGCGCAAGCGCTTCTTCACCACGCGGCAGGCCGTCACGCTCGAGACCGCGCGTCTGGCGGGCTTGTCGATGAGCAGGATGCCCACGGGGGGAGGGGGCGGAGGGACACCCGCGAAGCCCGCGTGTTTCCGCGGCGTTTCCGTCATTCACCGCCCCCCTTCGATCACCGGCGCGCGCGCGGTCGTCTCGAACCACTCGAGCGAGTGCCTCCGACCGTTGCTGTAGTTGAACACATCGATCTTCGCGGCACCGGCCACGCGCTCCAATCCGATCGCGCGCAGCGCATCGGCGTTGGCCTCCGCGATCGCCGCATCGATCAGCACCAGCCCGGTCGGGTTCGCGGCGGTCCACGCGGGCAGATCGATCGCATCGAGTTTCACGACTCGCCCGCGCGTGAGGAAGACCAGGCTGTCCTCGTGGTACCCGACGCTCGCGAACGGTCTTGCGAGCGTCGGATCGATCGCGCGCTGGGCTTGCTCGATGCGCGCTGAGCCGTCGGCCGCGCGGGGGAGCACGAACTGCACCACGACGGCGAACGTGATCACCCACCCGAGCATCGCCCAGAGCGAGGCGGCCACGTGCTTCCCGCGCGCGATCGAGCGCCAGACCATGAACACCGTTGGCATGCTCAGCACCACCGCGAGCAGCCGCCAGATCCACAGGCCGATGCGCGTGAGCCGCTCTTGCAGGCCGACGAGCGCTCCGGCCTCGGCGAGCACCACCGCCCGCGCCGAGAGGAGCGCCAGCGCGGGGAAGAGCGGCATCGTGTAGTGCGGGAGTTTGGTGCTCACGAGTTCGAAGACGATCCACGCCGGCACCACCCACGCGAGCAGGAATGTTTCGGGGGGTGGTGAGGAGGAGGGGAAGGAGGCTGCGCGGGCCGACGCGACACGCCCGACAAGCCACCCGGTCCGGGGGTGACCGGTGGTCCCGATCCCGGGCTCCGGGGGGTCTGTCAAGGTCTCCTTGACGTCCGTCAAGGTCGTCTTGACGCCCGTCAAGGTTGTCTTGACGCCCGTCAAGGTTGTCTTTGCGTCCGTCAAGGTTTCCTTGTGGCCCGTCAAGGTCTCCTTGAGGCCCGTCAAGGTCTCCTTGAGGCCCGTCAAGGTTCCTTTGCCGCCCGACAAAGTTCCCGGGAGCGACGACCAAGTTCCCGGGAGCGGCTCCGCATCCGCCGCCGTGTCCGTCGGAATGGCCATTTCCAGCGTTTCCGGGCCGATTCCGGCCCGATCCACCCCGTTCGGGTGGTCCTTGCCCCGCATCCTCCGCCACGCGTGCCGGACCCCGAGGGCGGTCAGGATCGACCCCGGCCAGAGGAGGACGGTCACCAGAATCAGGTGGTAGCCGGGGGGGCCCCAGTGCCCCTCCTTGGCCCCAGCGCTCCGCCCGATCGTCTCGTCGAGGACCGTCCGCAGGTACGTCTCCCACCCGACCCGCTCTCCCACCAGCACCACCCACGGCGCTGCCACCGCGAGCACGATCAGCGCACCGAGCAAGGGGCGCAGTTCCAGCAGCCACTTCCACCGCCGCGTCACCACGCAGAGCGTCAGGGCGGTCAGCCCGGCGATCATCGGGGCGATCGGGCCCTTGGTCAGGATCGCGAGCGAAAGACAGAGCCAGAAGAGGGACGGAGGCACGAAGGCGCGAAGGGACGAAGGGGGAAGAACGGGATCGCGTGCGCTTCCCTCATGGCCATTCCGCGCTGGGGCTGGTGGCACTCGCCGCCACACGATCCACATCGCCCCCATCGCGGCGGTCGTGAGGAACAGCAGCAACTGATCCGCCCGGGCCTGGTGCGCTTCCCACGCGACGATCGGTGAGACGGCCAGAAATGCGCCCGCGAGCCACGCGGCGAGAGCGCTGCCACCATGGGGGAGGCGCGATCGGCCGAACATGCTCAGGCCGATCCGCCACGTCAGGAAGACCGACCCGATCGCGCTGAGCACGCTCGGCAGGCGAAAGACCCAGATGTTGCCGAGAAACGGCTCTGATGCGCCGACGGAGCCGGGGGCGGGGGGGGCGGGGGGGGCGGGGGAGGGGGAGGGGGGGGGGGGATCACCGAAGAGACGGATGCCCGCGCCCTGCACCCAGTAGATCAGCGGCGGCTTGTTCAGGCGGGGGCGGTCCTGCACACGCGGCACAACCCAATCCCCGCTCTCGGCCATCTGCCGCGTCGCTTGCGCGAAGCGCGCCTCATCGCGGTCGATCGGTGGGAGCACGAACAGACCGGGGAGATAGACGGCCAGGCAGACCGCCAGGAGCGACACACCGCCGCGGATGCCAGCGCACCAGCGGCTCCGTCCGCGCGGGTTGTCCACCGCGTTCCCCATCATCGCGGGGCAATATACGCCCGACAGCGCGCTGGCCACTACGCTCCGCACGATGTCCGCACCTCTCGGCAACGCCGCCCCACCCATCGGACCCCGCAACAGGCCAGCGCGGTCGGTCTGGATCACGCCGCTCGTGCTCGGGCTGGTCGCGTTCGTGGTGGTGCTGCCGTTCGATGGACCGTTGTCATCGTTCTTCTCGGGGATCGGTCAGCGCCTGGGCGGCGATGTTCGACGCGAGTTGCACGCCTGGCAGCAGTTTGGCGCGGTCGGGTCGATCGTGTTCACGGTGCTGGCGATCTACCTGCTGGATCGAGGCCGGCTGCGGCGCGTCGGCGACCTGCTCATCGCGGTGGGGATCTCGCTGGTGATCTGCCAGGGGATGAAGATGCTCATCGGCCGGCCCCGGCCGAGGGACCACTTCGATGACCCGCGCACGTTCCTGGGGCCGTGGGGGAAGTACCCGGTGGAAGTCGGCGGCGAAGCGCGGCTGGTGCACGCGTGGGACATTCCGGGCGGGGCGGGCAGCGACCTGTGGGCGATGCCGAGCAGCCACACGTTCTACGCGGTGGTGCTGGCGGTCTTCCTCTGCTCGGCGTACCCCAAGGGCAAGCCGCTCTGGATCGGGCTGGCGGTGCTCGTCGGTTTCTGCCGACTGCTCTTCGATGCGCACTGGCCGACGGACGTGATCGTGGGCGCAGCGGTGGGCGCTGCGGTGTCGGGGTGGGTGATGAGCGTGTCGAAGTCGGCGCAGGCCGAAGCCGCGACGTGACCGCTCAGCGCGACCGGCTATCCTGCCGCATGACGCCCCCCCCCTCTCTCACGACCGGTGATCACGCCAGCGACCCCACCAACGACCCGAGCCTCCGCTCGTGGGTCGAGTCGGCCAACGACCCCGCCACCGACTTCCCCATCCAGAACCTGCCGCTGTGCGCCTTCGAGGCCGAGCACGATGGGCACTCGCACACGCACCTGGGAACGGTGATCGGCGACCGGGTCGTCGACCTGGGCCTGATGTCGATGGCCGGGTACTTCGGCGATCCGGATCAGGACGAACTCGCGGCGCTGCTGCACGCCCCGGCGTGGAACCCGATCGCCCGCCGCGTCGGGCTGATCGACGAACTCCGCAAGGGGCTGCAGGACTTCCTGCGCCACGACGCGGGGGGTGGACAATCCATACGCCGGCTCCGCGACAAGGCCCTGCGCCCGCTCGACGGCACGCGATTGCTGCCGCCCGCGGCGATCTTCAACTACACGGACTTCTACGCCAGCAAGCACCACGCCACGAACGTGGGGTCGATGTTCCGCCCCGACAACCCGCTGCTGCCCAACTACGTCCACGTGCCGATCGGCTACCACGGCCGCGCCAGTTCCATCGTCCTCGGCGGCACGCCCATCAGGCGACCCAAGGGCCAGACCAAGGCCGACGACGCCGCAGCGCCGACGTTCGGCCCCTGCAAACTGCTCGACTACGAGATGGAGTTGGGGCTGTTTGTCGCCGAGGGGAACCAGATCGGTGAGGCGATCGACATCGCCGACGCGGGCCGGCACATGCTCGGCGTGTGCATCCTGAACGACTGGTCGGCGCGCGACCTGCAGAAGTGGGAGTACCAACCGCTCGGGCCGTTCCTCGCCAAGAACTTCGCCACGAGCATCTCGCCGTTCATCGTCACGATGCAGGCGTTGTCACCGTACCGCGTGCCGGGACCGTCGCGGAGCGCGGGCGACCCCGAGCCTCTGGAATACCTGCGCTCACGCGAGGATTGGGCCCTGGACATCACCGTCGAGGTGCTGCTCCGGACCGCGAAGATGCGGGAGGCGGGCGCAGCGCCGCACAGACTGAGCCGGGGCAACGCCAAGGACCTGTACTGGACGTTCGCGCAGATGCTCACGCACCACGCGAGCAACGGGTGCAACCTCCAGCCCGGCGACCTGCTCGGCAGCGGCACGATCTCGGGCCCGGACAAGGGGAGCCGCGGGTGCCTGCTCGAACTCACCTACGAAGGCAACGGACCGGACGGCAAGCCGAAGCGCTCGCCGATCGAGTTGCCCACCGGCGAGAAGCGCACGTTCCTCGAGGACGGCGACGAGGTGATCATGCGGGCGCACTGCCAACGCGAGGGCTTCCGCAGGATCGGGTTCGGCGAGTGCCGGGGCGTGATCGAAGCAAGCGCATGAAACCCGATCTCCCGAACCGACCGGGTGGCTCCGCTGGCAATGCCGTTCGCACGCTCGGGCTCAACCGCCGCACGCTCACCGAGATCGGTTGTGCATATCGCTGAGCAATTCCCTTCTGCCGGGTATCATGCCGCCCGTTGCGGGATTCGAGCCGTGCGCTCCCGCAGGACGACGATCCGCAAGCGGCCACACTGACCGATGCTCTTGGCGCTGGTCATCTCGGGCTTCGTGCTGGCGCCTGTTGCGCCGATGCTGCAGCGCGCGCTGCCGCATCGCGCCGGGTACATCGTGGCGCTCCTTCCGCTCGCGATCGCCGTGATGCTGGGGCTGATGTCGGCGGGCGTTGTCAACGCCGGTATTGTCACAGACACGGAGGGCGGCTTCTCGATCGTCTCGACCGCCCCGTGGGTCGCCGGCCTGGGTGTCGACCTGGCCTTCCGGCTCGACGGCCTCGGCTTGCTGATGGCGATGCTCGTCAGCGGGATCGGTGCGCTGATCTTCGTCTACGCCGCGGGCTATCTCCACGGACACAAGCACCTCGGCAGGCTCTACGCGTTCCTGCTCATGTTCATGGCGTCGATGCTCGGCGTCGTGCTGGCCGACAACCTGATCCTGCTGTTCGTCTTCTGGGAGCTCACCAGCGTCAGTTCCTACCTGCTCATCGGCTTCGATCACTCGCAGGAAAAGTCCAGAAAGTCGGCTCTGCAGGCCCTGCTCGTCACGGGCCTGGGCGGGCTCGGCATCCTCGCCGCGGCCATCATGCTCGGCGACGTGGCGGGGACCTTCACGATCTCGGAACTCGTCCTGCACCGAGACACGATCCGGGGACATGCCCTGTTCCCCGCGATCGTGGTGCTCATGCTCTTCGGCGCCTGCACCAAGTCCGCTCAGTTCCCCTTCCACTTCTGGCTGCCCAACGCGATGGCCGCGCCGACCCCGGTCAGCGCATACCTGCACTCCTCGACAATGGTCAAGGCTGGTGTCTACCTGATCGCCCGGCTGTCGCCCGTGCTCGGCGGCGCGGCCATCTGGAACGATGCGCTTACGTGGATCGGCGCTACGACGATGGTCGTCGGCGCCTGGATGGCCTTCCGACAGCGCATCATGAAGCCGCTGCTGGCCTATTCCACGGTCAGCGCGTTGGGCACGCTCGTCATGGCGCTCGGCGTCGGCACAACCAAGGCGGTCGAAGCGGCGATGGTCTTCCTGCTTGCGCACGCGTTCTACAAGGGCACCCTTTTCATGGCCGCGGGGGCCATCGACCACGAGACGGGCGAGAAGGACGTCTCGAAACTTTCGGGTCTTCGCGGGTCCATGCCGATCCTGTTCATCGCCACCGCGGCGGCTGCGCTCTCGATGGCGGGGCTGCCCCCGTTCGTCGGGTTCGTCGCCAAGGAACTGATGCTCAAGGGCCTGATCCCCGATGCGACCAGGGGCACGGGCAGCGCTGCGCTGACAACGATGCTGGTGCTCTCCTCTGCGCTAGGTGTTGTCGTCGCTGTCCGCTTCGGCATCAGGCCGTTTCTGGGAGATCTCAAGCCGACACCGACCGAGCCGCACGAGCCGCCCCGGTCCATGCTGCTCGGCCCGGTGATGCTCGCCTCGCTCGGGCTGCTGGCGGTTGTGCTGCCCGGATTTGTTGCCCTCCCCTTGGTCGGCCCGGCCGCGTCGGCGGTACTCCACGCCACGGCCAAGCCCGACATGGCCCTCTGGCACGGCGTGAACGCCGCCTTGCTCCTGAGTGTTGTGGTGATTGTCGCGGGTGCAGCACTCTTCGCGATCCAGTCCGGGGTGCTCCGAGTCATCGAGCCCATCGCCTCCCGCCTGGACCGACTCGGCCCAGCACGCGTGTACGACGGCACGCTCTGGGCCGTGCTCACGTTCTCTCGCGCCCAGACGCGTGCTCTGCAGTCTGGCAGCCTCCGACAGTACATCTTCTTCACGATCGGCACGGCCGTCATCGCCATCGGCGGCGCCCTCGCGGTCAACCAAGGATTCTCGTCGGTGCCCGGCCTGAGCGACGTGCGAAACTACGAGATCGGCCTGTTCGCGCTCCTGCTGGTCGGGGCCGGCTATGTCGGAGTCGCGAAGAACCGACTCGCCGCGATCGCGGGCCTCGGGCTCGTCGGGTACGGCATCGCGCTGGCGTTCGTGCTCTTCGGCGCTCCGGACCTCGCCCTTACGCAGCTGTGCATCGAGACCCTCATGGTCGTGCTGATGGTGCTGGTGTTCTACATGCTCCCCGACTTCCGCAGCATCTCGAACAACTCGCAACGGTTCCGCGATCTCTTCGCGGCGCTCAGCCTCGGCGCGGTCATGTTCTTTCTGGTCCTGATCGCGGGCCAATCCACGCCCGACCTGGCCGTCACAACCTTCTACGGCGAGCGGAGCGTGCCCGACGCGTACGGTCGAAACGTCGTCAACGTCATCCTCGTCGACTTCCGGGCGCTCGACACGTTGGGCGAGATCACCGTGCTCGTGGTCGCCGCCGTCGGCGTGTACGCACTGCTCAAATCGACGCCGAAGCGAGCCAAGCACATCGCTGGATTGAAGGAGGGATCGGAATGAACTCGACGATCCTCCAGACCGCCACGCGATACCTGCTGCCCATGCTGCTGGTCATCTCGGTCGTCGTGCTCTTTCAGGGTCACAACCTGCCGGGTGGCGGGTTCATCGCTGGCCTCATCGGCGCATCGGGACTGGCGCTCCACGGCATGGCCTTCGGACCCAAGTCCACGCGCGAAGCCCTCCGCATCAACCCCGCCACGGTCATGGGCGTCGGGCTCGCCGCAGCGCTCGGCAGCGGTCTGTTCGCCGTGTTCATGGGTCTGCCGCTGCTCACCGGCATCTGGTTCAACCTCGAAGTTCCCGGGCTCAAGACCATCAAGGTCGGCACGCCCGTGATCTTCGACATCGGGGTCTATCTCGTCGTTCTGGGCGTGGTCATGGCCATTGTGCTCTCGCTATTGGAGGAGTGAATCTGCAACTGCTTCTGGCCATCCTGGTGGGCGGGCTCTTCGCGGCGGGTATCTACCTGATCCTGCGGCGCAGCATCGTCAAACTCATCATCGGCCTGGCCCTGATCAGCCACGGTGCCAACCTGCTCATCTTCGCCTCGGGCCGCGTCGTGCGGGCCAGCGCACCGCTGGTCGCCGAGGGCCAGACGTCCCTGCGCCCGCCGCACGCCGATCCGCTCCCGCAAGCGCTCATCCTCACCGCCATCGTGATCAGTTTCGGTGTGCTCGCGTTCATGATGGTCCTGGTCAGCCGGGCCTACCGCGCGCTCGGAACGGACGACACCGACGAACTGCGGGAGACCGACAGTTGAGCACGCTCATCGTCCTCCCCATCATCATCCCGCTGGTCACGGCTTGCCTCGGCCTGCTGGCGTTTCGCTCGCCCCGAATCCAACAGGCGCTGAGCGTCCTCGGCGGATTCGGGCTCCTCACGGCGGCGATCGTGCTGCTCATGCGCGTCTGGACCGCGGCCGAGCCACCCGGGGGCATTCTGGTTGCACAGATGGGCAGTTGGCCCGCGCCCTTCGGCATCACGCTGGTCGCCGATCTCTTCGGCGCGATCATGGTGCTGCTGGCCGCGATCACGGGCCTGGCCGTGCTCATCTACTCAGTCGCCGACGTCGACATGCCCCGCAAGCGGCTCCTCTACTTCCCGCTTGTCCACGTCCTGCTCGCGGGCGTCTGCGGGGCCTTCCTCACGGGCGACGTCTTCAATCTCTACGTCTGCTTCGAGGTGCTGCTCCTCTCCTCGTTCGTGCTCCTCTCTTTGGGCAGCGAGCGGGCGCAACTCGAGGGCGCCATCAAGTACGTCACACTCAACCTGCTCTCGTCGGCGATCTTCCTCTCGGCTGCGGGCATTCTCTACGGAACCGCGGGCACGCTGAACATGGCCGACCTCTCAGCACGGATCGCTTCCGCCGCGGAGATGGGAGACGGCTCGAACAGCCAGTCCGGGGTCTTCACCGTCGTCGCCATGATGTTCATGGTCGCCTTCGGCATCAAGTCCGCGGTCTTCCCGCTCTTCTTCTGGCTGCCGGCCAGTTACCACACCCCGCCGTTCGCGGTCTCCGCGCTCTTCGCCGGGCTGCTGACGAAGGTGGGTGTCTACGCACTCATCCGCTTCTTCACGCTCATCTTCGTGCACGACACGGGCTTCACGCACACCATCCTGCTCTGGGTCGCGGCACTCACGATGGTCACGGGCGTGCTCGGCGCGGCGGTGCAGATGGAGTTCCGGCGCGTTCTCTCGTTCCACATCATCAGCCAGATCGGCTACATGGTGCTTGGCCTGGCCCTCTTTACGCCGCTGGCGATCGCCGGCGCCGTCTTCTACATCATCCACCACATCGTGGTGAAAGCCAACCTCTTTCTCGTCGCCGGCATAGCGCACCGCCTCCGCGGCACGTCCGCGCTCGACCGTCCCGGCCGATTCAGCATCTACTCGTCCGCGCCGTTGGTCGCCGTGCTGTTCATGATCCCCGCGATGTCGCTCGCGGGTGTGCCGCCGCTGTCGGGCTTCTGGGCCAAACTCGTCCTGATTCGCGCGGCGATCGACGAGCGTCTCTTCGCCTACGCCCTGGTCGCGTTGCTTGTCGGCATCATGACCCTCTTCTCTATGACCAAGATCTGGGCCGAGGCGTTCTGGAAGTCGCCCCCCGATGAAGACCGCCGGGGCGCTCCCGATGAGCCGGAGTCGGCTGCCCGGCCGCCGCGCATTGATCGCTCCCTCCTGGGCCCCATCGCTGCGCTCGCTGCGATCACCGTGGCCATCGGCCTGCTGGCCGGCCCCGTCTTTGATCTATCGACGCGCACTGCCGAACAACTGCTCAACCCCGCCGGTTACGTGCGTGCCGTGCTGGGCGCTGACCACCATCGCGCGGCAACCGCGGAACGGAAGGAGGAACCCGCACCATGAGGCTGCTGGTCTGGAACATCTTCCTCGCGCTCCTGTGGGTGCTGATGACCGAGGAGTTCTCGGCTGCGAACCTCCTCGTTGGCTTCGGCATCGGCCTTGTCGTCCTCTACATGGTTCGGTCCGTGCTTCAGGAGCGCAAGTACTTCACCGACTTCCTCGACATCATCGGCCTGATTTTCTACTTCTTCGTCGAACTGATCATCGCCAACTTCCGAATGGCGTACTACACGGTCATGCCGCTGAATAGAATGCGGCCCGGCGTGATCTCGATCCCCCTCGAGGAGATGAACGAGACCGAACTGACGCTCCTCTGCAACCTGATTACGCTCACCCCCGGCACGCTCAGCCTTGACGTTATGGAGGACAAAGAAACCGGCGAGCGACGCCTCTTCGTCCACGTGATGTGGTACCGCGACACCGAGTCGGTCCGACGTGAGATCAAGCGAGGCTTCGAGTCGCGAGTGCTGGAGGCGCTCCGGTGAACGGCGAGCACGACGCAATCCTCAGTTTCGCCCTCGCCGCCTCGATGATCATCATCGTGACGGCCGTGGGGCTCGCCACACTGCGTCTCTTGCGCGGACCAACTCTCCCCGACCGCGTCGTTGCGCTCGACCTGATCGGCACGATCGCCGTCGGAGCGATCGCTGTCTACGCCATCACCGAGCACAAGCCGGTCTACCTCAACGTCTCCATGGTCCTCGCCCTGCTCATGTTCATCGGCACCGTCGCCTTCGCCTACTACATGCACAAGGGAGCGGCAGCGCCCGACGAACGCAAGGAGGATCGCTCATGAGCATCGCGGTCGCTCTCCTGCTCATCATCGGCTCGCTCTTCGGTCTGCTCGGGGCGGTCGGGGTCGTGCGCATGCCCGACCTGTTCACTCGCCTGCAGGCCTCGACCAAGGCCGGAACGCTCGGCGTCGGATTCATCATGATCGCCTCGGCCATGCACTTCGCCGACGTGGGCACCGTTGTCCGCTCCCTGCTTGTGATTCTCTTTCTGTTCCTCACCGCGCCCGTCGCCGCGCACATCATCGCGCGTGCGGCATACTCGGTTAAAGTCCCCATCTGGGATCGCACCGACATCGACGAACTGCGGCTGGCACGCGAGGGCGATCGTCACGCCGATCCATCGGAGCGGGCCGGGCTCAAACGCGGCGAACACCACGAAGCGACCGACTGATGAACGGACCCGGCGGCGCGGCGACCGAATCGCGTGTCAAGATTCCATCACAGGTCCTCGTGTGAGCCCAGAGCGCGGCGGATCGCCTTCTCGACCTCGACAAGCAGCATCGCGATCACGCCGATGATCGCCGACCATGCCCACGCGTCACGACCGACCGACTCTGTCTGAAAGAGCCGGTTGACGATCGGTGAGTACGTGAACACTCCCTGAACGGCGAGCATCGCGGCGATGCCTATCCAGAGCCAGCGGTTCGACCACAGCGGTGTCGACCAGGCAGACCGCAACAGGGCGCGGCTGTTGAACAGGTAGAACACCTTCCCCACGACGATCGCAAGCACCGCCGCCGTCCTCGCCGATTCCTCCGTTCTGCCTGATCGAAGATACTCGTGAAACAAGAGCATTGCCCCGACTGTCAGCATCAACGAAACGAAACAAGTCCGCATGAATATGGCCGTCGAGAACAAGGGTTTGGCCGGATCACGCGGCGGGCGATCCATCTGATCAGGTTCTCTGTCCTCAAAGATCAGCGGCAGACCGAGCAGGATCGCCGTGAACATGTTGATGTAGAGTGCTTGAACCGGGAGAATCGGAAGCGGCCAGTTCAGTACGATCGCCGACAGAATCACCAAAGCCTCAGCGCCGTTGGTCGGCAATGTCCACACGATGAACTTGATCAGGTTCGTGTAGACCGTGCGACCCTCCTCAACCGCAGCCGCGATCGATGCGAAGTTGTCGTCCGCCAGTACGATGTCAGCGGCGTCCTTGGCTGCCTCCGTGCCCGCGATCCCCATCGCGACACCGATGTCGGCTTGGCGAAGCGCCGGAGCGTCGTTCACCCCATCTCCCGTCATTGCGACGATGTTCCCACGCGACTGAAGCGCACGGACCAGCCTCAGCTTCTGCTCCGGAGTCATTCTCGCAAAGACCGAGACGGATTCCGCGAGGTGAGGCATCGCTTCGTCAGGCTGGCGAGCCAGTTCTGCCCCCGTCAACGCCGTGCGTGGCTCATCCCCGATCCCCATCATCGCGGCGATGCTTGACGCTGTCGACGCGTGGTCCCCGGTGATCATCTTCACCGAAATCCCAGCCTCACGACAGACTCTCACCGCATCGAGCGCCTCTTGTCGGGGAGGATCGAGCATGCCTTGCAATCCAAGGAAAGTCAACGACACTGCTCTGCCATTCCCACCGATCGATCCCGGAGTGAACGACCGCTCTGCACCATTCTCCCCTCCCCCTGCAACCCACTCTCCCATCGCAAAGGCAAGCACCCGCAGCCCACGCGAAGCCAACCGATCAGCCGCGCCGTGCACCACCTCGGCATCAAACTCGGCACGCTGCCCATCGCGCATCGCGATATCGCGGCACATGTCGAGAACCCGCTCAACCGATCCTTTGACGAAGACCACCGGATGATCACGATCGCCTGCAGCATCGTGAAGCGTTGCCATGTACTGGCGATCGGAGTCGAACTGGATCGCATCCCGCCTGGGCCACTCCGCAAGCAGTGACTGGTCCGACCGAGCCAACTTCCTCGCCGACACGATCAGTGCCGCCTCGGTCGGGTCGCCGCGAACGCTCCACATGGCGTCGGTTCCGGCATCGGGCTCATGGATCTCTGAGTCATTGCAGAGCAATCCGCAGCGAAGCAGTTCAGCCAGAGTCGGATGATCCCCGGCCGTCACCGCCGCGCCGGCCGGCCCTGCCTCGCTCGATACTCGAACCTCTCCCGAAGGGTCATACCCGCTGCCCGTGAACTCATACTCAAGTCCGGCACGCTCACTCGACGCAACCCACGCGTTCCGGACGGTCATCTGGTTCTGAGTCAACGTGCCGGTCTTGTCCGAGCAGATCACCGTGGTGCTGCCCAACGCCTCGACCGCGGGAAGGCGACGAATGATCGCGTTCCGACGGGCCATCCGAGAAACGCCAACGGCAAGCATGATCGTGAAGGCGGCGGGCAAACCCTCCGGAATCGCACCAACCGCCATCGCAACCGTCGCCATGAACGTATCGATCAACCCTCGGCCCTGCGACAGTCCGATCGCGAACATCAGCGTTGCGATGCCGAGTATGATCGCAAGCAAGACCCGACTGAACGCCGCAATCTTCCGGTTCAACGGCGTCTGCAACCGATCGGCGGTCGCGATCAGCCCGCTTATCCGCCCCACTTCCGTGCGATCTCCGATCGCCACCACGATCCCCTCACCCACGCCGCGAGTGACGAGCGACGAGGCGTAGGCCATGCTGACTCGGTCGGCCAGAACGGCCGTCGCGTCAACCTCCTCCTCACGCTTGGAGACCGGCTCACTCTCGCCGGTCAGCGCCGACTCGTCACAACACAACTCCCGCGTCGAGATGATCCGTAGATCAGCGGGCACCCGATCCCCCGCTTCAAGAACCACCACATCACCAACAACAACCTCCGCCGCATCGATCCTTCGCCTACGCCCCTCCCGTCGTACAACAGTCTCAAACCGCATCGATCTGGCCAGCGCATCGATCGCACGCACCGCCCTCGACTCTTCAACGAACCCGATCACTGCATTCACGAGCACCACACCGAAAATCACCGCAGAGTCCAGGTACTCCTCCACCAGGAGCGTCACAAGCGTTGCAACCAGCAGGATGTAGATCAGCGGTGCGTGAAACTGCCTGAGCAAGCGGAGCCACCACGGCGCCCCCCTTCGAACGGTTATGACGTTCGGCCCATCCCGCTCGAGCCGAGTCACGACCTCGGAATTCGAAAGCCCGAGGCCAGGATCGGTGCAAACCGCATCCGCCACCCATCGCACCGACCGCCCGTGCCACAGAGAATCCGCACTCACTCTGTTCCGCTCGCGATTGGCCATGCGGCTGATGTTACGGAGACTCGCAGCGGCGATCC
The DNA here is from genome assembly GCA_019636535.1 of Phycisphaeraceae bacterium. Classification (GTDB taxonomy): domain Bacteria; phylum Planctomycetota; class Phycisphaerae; order Phycisphaerales; family UBA1924; genus JAHBK01. The sequence goes on from JAHBXK010000012.1 coordinate 58,347, forward strand.
GCTGGCCGCACCGAAGTCACACGACCATCTTCGGCGTGACGACATTCTCCGCGTTCACGCTCCCCGACTCAAAGCCCGCGAGATTGCCCAGCGTCGTCTCAGCGATCGCCGTGCACGCCTCGCGGGTGAAGAAGCCCTGGTGCGCGGTGATCAGAACGTTCGGAAAGGTCATCAACCGCACAAAGACATCGTCTTTGATCACATCCGCCGACAGGTCCTTGAAGAACAAGTCACCCTCCTCCTCATACACGTCAAGCCCAACCGACCCTACGTGCCCCTGCTTCAGCGACTCGATCAGCGCGAGGCTGTCGATGATCGCTCCCCGGCTGGTGTTGATGAGCATCACACCCGGACGCATCCGTGCCAACGAGGTCGTGTCGATCATGTGGCGCGTCTGCGGAGTCAGTGGGCAGTGCAGCGTGACGATGTCGCTCCGCGCGTACAGGTCCTCTTTCGTCACGAACTCAACCCCCATCGATCGGCACGCTTGGCTCGGGCTGGGATCGAACGCCATCACGCGACAACCGAACCCGGTCAGGATCCTGCACACGACTTCGCCGATCCTGCCCGTTCCGATGACGCCCACCGCCTTCCCGTGCATGTCGAAGCCCATCAACCCGTCGAGCGCAAAGTTCTGTTCACGCACCCGGTTGAACGCACGGTGGAACTTCCTGTTGAGGGTGAGCATCATGCCCACCGCGTGTTCGGCCACCGCGTAGGGAGAGTACGCCGGCACGCGCAGCACCTTGATCCCCAAGCGATCGGCCTCGGCAACATCGACGTGATTGAAGCCGGCCGATCGCAGCGCCAGAAGCCGCGTGCCCCCCGCATGGAGTATCCGAAGCACGGCCGCCGAAGCATCGTCGTCCACAAACACCGACACCGCCGGATACCCGTTCGCCAACACCGCAGAGCCCGTCGTAAGCCGCGGCTCAAGATACGTCACCGAGTGCTTGTGATCCGTGTTGGCCCGCTCGAAAAACGGACGTTCATACGATCTGGTCGAGTAAACGGCAACCTTCATGGAGCTTCCTCTGCATGGTGGACGTGAACGCACTGAGTCGTGCCGGTGCAGGCGGCCATCTCGAGCTCAGACAGCCGAGGCACCATTCGTATCACCGCAATCCGTCCGTGTCCTTCACCCCCAGATTCAAGAACACCTCCCGCGTCGCCGTCGAGCGATTGAGCGTGTAGAAGTGGATGCCCCGGACCTTGTGGTCGAGCAGATCCCGGCACTGCTCGGTCGCCCAGTGAATCCCCACCCGGCGCACGCCCTCGGCGTCGCCTCCCGCCCGATTCAGTGCACGCATGAGCGGCGCGGGGAACCTCGCCCCGAGCGCCATCTCCGACATCCTCATCATCCCCGCCAAACTCGTCACGGGCATGATCCCGGCGACGATCGGAACGCGAATGCCCGCCAGCCCGCATCGGTCGCGGAAGTCGTAGAAGTCGTGATTGTCGAAGAACAACTGGGTCACGATGTAGTCCGCGCCCGCGTCAACCTTCGCCTTCAGATACTCCATTTCCCTCACGCGGTTCGGCGTGCCGGGGTGCCCCTCCGGATACCCCGCGACGCCAATGCCGAACCCGCGCCCGTTCGGGTGTCCGCTCTTGCCGTGCCGATCGTTGAAAGCGCGAATGAACCTCACAAGATCGGCCGCAAACTTGAAGTCGTCTCTCGACCGGTCATACGACGGCGCACCCTCGGCCGCCTTCGGCGGGTCCCCTCCCAGCGCGATGATGTTGTCGATCCCCGCACCCGCGTACCGCTCCAGGATGGCGTCGATCTCGGAGCGCGTGTGCCCGACACAGGTCAGATGCGGGAACGGCTCAATCGCGCCACGCCCCTTCACGCGCACGACCAAGTCATGCGTAAGGTCGCGGGTCGATCCTCCCGCCCCGTACGTCACCGACACGAACGTCGGCTTGAGCGATTCGAGTTCACCCATCGCCGCGTACAACTGCTCCGCGGCTTCAGGCGTTCGCGGCGGAAAGTACTCGAAACTGTACGTCGCCGGCTGCTGATTGAAGATGTCGGCGATGTGCATGGTCGTCGTCGGCGGAAGTGTGGACCTGGTGCGACAGAGACACACCACCGGCTTGCAATAAGCCGAAAGGGGGAGGCCGGAAGGGGGTGGCTCGGCCCGGCAAGACTGTATCGGTACGCCGCAGCCAGAGCGTAACCCTTTCGGACGCACGGCCCCCGGCTCAGGTCGATCCTGAGCCTTGCGCACACATTCCGCCCAAACGCCGAGCAACTCACCGCCCGCGATTCCGTACCATGTTGACGTGCCCCCGATCGACCTCATCGCGTGCCGGGTTTGCGGGCTGGTGCAGCGCACGCCCCCCTCGGCTGCAAACGCTCCCACCAGACGCGACCTCGCCTGCGCCCGCTGCGCTGAGCGACTCGTGCTCGATGCGCCCGAGCACGACCGCCGGATGCGCCAGCGCGTGCTGGCGCTCTCGCTCGCTGCGCTCCTGCTTTACCCCGCGGCGATGATCCTCCCAGTGCTTCGCATCGAGCAACTCGGTCACGGCCGGGACACGACCATCTGGGGCGGCGCGGTGTCGCTCATCCGCGACGGCCACCTCGCCGTCGGCATCCTCGTGCTGGTCTGCTCGGTCATCATCCCGCCGGGCAAGTTGCTCGCACTCGTAGCGCTCAACTGGCCCGGTCTTGCCGATCGACTGCCAGGCCTTCCCCCGCACCGACGACACTTCATCGCCCGCGCGGTCGACTGGCTCGGACGCTGGGGCATGGTCGACGTACTGCTGGTCGCGGTGCTCATCGCCGCCGTCAAACTCGGAGACCTCATGTCCGTCCGCGCTGGGCCGGGCGTCACCGCCTTCGCCGCGGTTGTGGTGCTCAGCCTCTTCGCCTCCGCCGCCTTTGATCCGCGCTCGGTGTGGCGCAATCAGCCATCATCCGCACAACGCCGAGCCTCGCGCCGCGCGGTCCAGTCCTGAACCACCCCGAACTTCAGCAAACCCATGAGCGATCGCGAACCCAACCAACAGACCGGCGCTGAGATCCCCACCGCCGTGGTCCGATCCGATCGAACCGACAGCAACGCCCGCCTTTCGGGCCTGATCATCTGGTCCGTTCCGATCCTCGCAGCGGTGGTCGTTGTGGCCCTGCTGGCACAGGCGCTCGCCGGGCGCGGTCCGACCATCACCATCGCCTTCCTCAGCGGCCACGGCCTGAAAGTCGGTGATCCCGTGATGTACCGCGGCGTGCGCGTCGGCGAAGTAACCGCCATCCGCATCGGCCCCAAGCTCGACGGGCTCGAGGTCGACGCCCGGCTGCAGCGCGACGCCGCCGGTCTCGCACGCGAGGGCGCCCGCTTCTGGATCGTCCGCCCGGAACTTTCTCTTTCGCGCGTCGCAGGCCTCGAAACGCTCATCGGCCCGCGATACATCGAAGTTGTGCCCCCACAGGGTGGCATCAGCGCCACCGCGGCGACGGTCGGGATCGTGACCGTCTTCCGCGGATTGGAAGACCCTCCCGGCTACACGGCCTCCCCATCTTCACTCGCGTCGCCTGAAGCAGCCGCCGTCGACACCGCCGCGACTCCCGAACTCACGCTCATCCTCGAAGCCCAACGCCTCGCCTCCACACAGCCCGGCTCGCCCGTGCTCTTCCGCGGCTTCAAGGTCGGTCACGTCGCCGAGATCATGCTCAGCCCGACCGGCCAGAAGGTGGAAGTCCGGGTCGTCGTTCATCCCCAATACGCGCACCTCGTGCGTAAGAACACACGCTGGTGGGTCTCCTCCGGCATCGGCATCGACTTCGGGCTCGTCGGAGGCCTGAGCGTCCGGGCAGGCTCGCTCGAAAGCGTGATCTCCGGCGGTGTCGCCTTCGCCACGCCCGACCGCCCGGGCCCGCGTGCCGTCCCCGGCGATCGCTTCACGCTCGAGCCCGAGGCGGGCAAGGACTGGGCCGATTGGTCCCCGAATCTCAGCCCGAGCGCTGGGGGCGGCATGATCGTGCGCTGAACGCGTCCGGTCGATCAGGCCATCGGCTCAACAGCATCCAGCGCACAACGCTCAACGCGCCCATCGCTCGTGCGGATCATCGCCATCCCTTCAACAGGATCGATCGACTCCAGCACCCCCTCGATCGATGTTCCGTCCGGCAGCGTGAACCGCATCGGCACACCGATGCCGACCAGCCACGCCCGATACGCGTCGATCACCTCCCGCGTGCCCACGCCCGATGCGTGCGCCCTGAGTCGCTCCGCCAGACACTCGCGGATCAGCGTCAGATCGAATCGACGACCAAAGGCCGCGCACAACGAAATCGCCCCGCTCGCACTCCCCACCGCTTCAAGTTCGCCGGCTTCGATATTCACGTTCACGCCCACACCGATCACCAGCCACGCCGTGCCCGGCGTGTTGTGCCGGGCCGCAGAGAGTTCCACCTCGGCCAGCAGCCCCCCCACTTTCTTCCACGCTCCAGCCGTTCGAGGCCCACCGCCTTCCGTCCGTTCCACAACCACCAGATCGTTCGGCCACTTCAGCCTCAGCCGCGCGCGATCGTGCTCGGCCACACCCGACTCGGCCAGCGCAACGTCCACACCCTCACGCACCGCGACACCCAGCCGAACGCCCAATCCGCGCAGGCGGTCGGGCGCTTCGCTCCGTGGAAACGGAACCGCCAACGACATCCACACCCCGCCCGCCGGGCTGAGCCAGTTCCTTGATCGCCGACCCCGCCCCGCCGTCTGCCGGCCCGCCCACACAAGCGTCGGTCCTCGCAGCATCCCCGCGGCGACCTCTCGGCGCAGGTACGCGTTGGTCGAATCGACCTCATCGAACTCCCGCCGCTCGATCTCCGGCCCGGTGTGCATGCACACAAGTGTCTGTCGCCCGAGCACGCCGGACGAGCAGCCGATCAACTCCGATGACCGACTCCCGAAAGTCCGAGTGCGTCAGCGTTGCCGTCGGCGTGAACCCGCCATCGCCGCGCCAAACGCCAACAGCACTCCCGCGCCCGGCGCGGGAATCCCGGGATCGAACCCCGTGTAGTTCGGCTGGTGAACCTGCCCGTTGGCCGTGAACCGCCGCACGAAAACAGACCCGTCGATCGACGTGGTGTTGGTCAGGTGCGCTTCCGGCGCCAGGATCGCTCCGTTGAAGTTCCGATCCACCGTCAGCGACGCCGCTTCCACGAAATTCCACATCGTGTTCGCACGCACAAAGGGCGTCGTCCAGTCGCCGACCATGTTGAAGGTCGTCGTGAGCGCAGCGCCGGCCACGTTGATCACGATCGCCGTGGCGCCGTTGAGTTCCAGATCGATGCTCTCGAAAGTGCCGTTCCCGAAGAGCGTCCCGGCGGGAAGGTCGAAGACCGCGAGCCCGTTGGCATCGGGATTGGCCGTGAAGCGAAGCCGGTTCGACAGCATCGGCGCGGGCGCCACCGTGCTGTTGGGCGTCAGGGCGCTCATCGCGGCCGAGGTGCCCTGAAGAATCGCGCTGTAATCCCCCGCCAACGTCTGCACCGACGGGTCATCGATCTGCTGCGCACCCGGACCGTTCAGGTTCAGCCCGCCCGTCCGCGTCCCACCGATCCGCAGATTCCCCGCGTTCAGGTTGATCTGGTTGTTCACCTGAATGTGCCGACCCACGATCAGCGTGTCCACCCCAACAAACGCCGGCGGGCTGATCTGCGTCGCAAACGTGCTGCCCGGCCCAGCCAAGTCGCGTCCGATGAACGCTCGACCCTCATAGTCGGAGGTCGCGAACATGTCCTGCGTCACCAGGATGTTGAAGTCCTGCAGGATCCCTGCCCGAGACTCATTCACCAGGCCCGCACCGACCGCCGCCACGCCGACAGCAGCCGACAGCACCGCCCGACGAACCGACAACGCACCGCCAACCCTGATCATCCGGTATCTCCTCTCCACCACCCTCTACCCCGCCCGCTTCGACATCGGTCCGAACAGTACGCAACATCCCCTGTTTAGGGTCCACGAGGCCGGATTGTGGAGTAATTCTCGCGATTACTGTTGTTTTTACTAGGCAGCCGGAGACGACCGATGCCAACGACACTGACGCTTCCGCCGACCAACTCCCGCCGAAACGCCGCATTCACGCTCATCGAACTGCTCGTCGTCATCGCCGTCATCGCGCTCCTGATCGGGATCCTGCTTCCCGCGCTCTCCGCCGCACGCGACTCGGCACGCAAGACCCGCTGCCTCGCCTCGCACAAGAGCCTCATCGCCGCAGCGCTGCTCTACGCCGACGATGCACGCGAGCAACTGCCCCATCCGAACTGGGGGCCGGTCTCCACGGGCTGGCTCTACGACGGCAATCCCAACCAGATCCACGACGATGCGCTCGGACCATCCACCGGCCTCATCTGGCCCTATCTCGGCGGCGACACAGGCGTCAACAACCTCAAGCTCGCCGAGGTCTATCGATGCCCATCGCACAAAGGGCCGTATCGCGGCACGGGCCGGCTGGCGAGTTTCCAGATGAACGGCGCGGTGCTCGGCTACGGCCGGTCGCCGTGGTCGTTCCGCATCTCGATGTTCATGCCGATCGCGACGGTCTTCTGGGAGTCCGACGAGGACGGCATCAACGACGCCAACTGGAACGACGGCGCCAGTTTCCCCACCGAGAGCATCGCCCGCAACCACGCCGGCGGCCGAGGCTCCACGCTCGCGCTGATCGACGGTTCGGCCTATTGGATGACCGTCCCCGAGCACGACCGCGAACTGGTCCGTTACCCGGGTCGGCTCTGGTCCGCTCCCGACTCTCGCGACGGACGCTGATCACGATCCAACAACTTCACCCCCCTACCCCACCCACCTGACGATCAGCGCGATCAGCACCAGAACCACCGGCACACCCACCACCCACGAGAGCGTCAGCACGGGATAGCGCTTGAGCCAACTGATGATCATCAGGTCGCTCATCGTCCACGCCGCGTTCGCCTCGTACTCCTTCAGCGACTCGATGCTCTTGCGCTCCGCGGTCTTCTTTGCCAACGACTCGCCGTAGCGGTTCATCGCCTCCCCCATCTTTCGCCCGCTCACTTTCTCGTACAGGTCAGGATCGATGGCCATCGCCCGCGCTCCTTTCACCCTGGCTCGATCCGCCGAGCGTGCGCCCCCGCCCACACCATTCTTGATCGTGCTTCGATTCGTTCGCTTTCTCGCTCCGCTCGCAATTCGCGAACCGCAGCGCCCGCCCTTCATCGCTCACGCCGAGCCGTACGCATCCATCGGCGGGCACGTACAGACCAGATTCCGATCCCCGTACGGATTGTCGACGCGCCCCACCGGCGGCCAGAACTTGGCCTCCTTCAGCCACGGCGCACCCGCCGGATACGCAGCCGCCTGACGTGTGTACGCGTGCTTCCACTCATCCGCGCTCACCATGCCGATCGTGTGCGGAGCGTGCTTCAGCGGGTTGTCCGTCTTGTCATACGCGCCCTTCTCGATCAGCCGGATCTCCTCGCGGATCGCGATCATCGCGTCGCAGAAGCGGTCGAGTTCGCCCTTGGGCTCGCTCTCGGTCGGCTCGATCATCAGCGTCCCCGGCACGGGCCACGACATCGTCGGCCCGTGGAAGCCATAGTCCTGCAACCGCTTGGCCACGTCGTCGGGCTTGATCCCGCACGACTTGTCGAACGGCCGCATGTCGATGATGAACTCGTGGGCGCACATCGCCGGCAGACCGGTCTTCAGCACGCGGCCCCGGAACAGAATCGGATAGTGCCCCTCCAGCCGCTTGGCCATGTAGTTCGCGCTCAGAATCGCCGTCTGCGTGGCCTTCGTCAGACCCGCGCCCCCCATCAGCGCGATGTACACCCACGGGATCACCAGAATGCTCGGGCTGCCGTACGGCGCAGCACTCACCGGCCCGATGGCCCCCGGCCCCGCAACCGCCGGGTTCACCACCGGGTGCCCCGGCAGGAACGGCGCCAGATGCTCGGCCACGCAGATCGGTCCCATCCCGGGACCACCCCCGCCGTGCGGAATGCAGAACGTCTTGTGCAGGTTCAGGTGGCAGACGTCCGCGCCAATCTCGCCGGGGCTGGTCAGCCCGACCTGCGCGTTCATGTTCGCACCGTCCATGTACACCTGCCCGCCGCGCTCGTGAACGATCGCGATCGCCTCGCGGATGTCCTCCTCGAACACGCCGTACGTGCTCGGATACGTCACCATCAACGCCCCAAGCCGCTCCCGATGCAGGTCCGCCTTGGCCGTCAGGTCCGCAAGATCAAAGTTCCCCCTCGGGTCATTCTTCACGACGACGACCTTGAAACCGGCCATCACCGCGCTCGCCGGGTTCGTGCCGTGCGCGCTCTCGGGAATCAGGCAGACATCGCGGTGCCCTTCCCCGCGCGATCGGTGATAGGCCCGGATCACCATCAGCCCCGCATACTCCCCCTGCGCACCCGCGTTCGGCTGCAAACTCGTCGCGGCAAGGCCCGTGATCGCCGACAGCCACGACTCAAGATCCGAAAACAGCTTTCGATACCCCAACGTCTGCTCGCCCGGCGCAAACGGGTGCATCCGCCCGAACTCCGGCCACGTCACCGGGATCATCTGGCTGGTCGCGTTCAACTTCATCGTGCAAGAGCCCAGCGGGATCATGCTGTGCGCCAGCGAGAGGTCGCGCCCCATCAGCCGGAAGATGTACCGCAGCATCTCCGTCTCGGAGTGGTGCACGTTGAAGACCTGGTGGGTCATGAAGGCGCTCGTCCGCGCAAACACGGACGGAATCTCGGCCGTCATCCGCGCGATCAACGCATCGGCATCGAAGGGTCCGCCCGCCGACCCTTCCGCGAACGATTCGCACAGTTTCTCGAAGTCCGCCCGCGTCGTCGTCTCATCGAAACTCACTCCGACCGAGCCGTCGTCGAAGTACCGCAGGTTCAGCCCGCACTGCTCGGCCCTTCGCCGAACAGCCCCGGCGTCCTTCACCCCCACGCGGACCGTGTCGAACACCAAATCGCGCTGGTTCACAACGTGCCCGAGTTCGTGCATCGCCGCCCGAAACGCCCGCGCAAACCCGTGCACCCGCTGCGCGATCCGCTTCAGCCCCTCCGGTCCGTGGTACACGCCGTAGAACCCCGCGACGATCGCCAGAAGCGCCTGCGCGGTGCAGATGTTGCTCGTCGCCTTCTCTCGCTTGATGTGCTGCTCGCGCGTCTGGATCGCCATCCGCAGCGCGGGGTGGCCCTGCGAGTCGCGCGACACGCCGATGATCCGCCCCGGCAACTTCCGCACAAACTCCTCGCGCGTCGAGATGTACCCCGCGTGCGGACCGCCGAAGCCCATCGGCACGCCGAACCGCTGCGCGCTCCCCACCGCGACGTCGGCCCCTTCCTTCCCCCCGCCGCACCATTCGCCCGGCGGCTTCAGCAGCGTCAACGCCAGCAGGTCCGCCGCGGCGATCATCATCGCGCCCTTCGCGTGCGCAGCGCGCGTCAAAGCCTCATAGCACTCCACCCGCCCGTCGGTGGTCGGGTACTGCACAAGCACCCCGAAGCACGACTCATCCACCTTGGCGGTCGCGTCGTCCGCCGCCGAGTCGAACAGCCGCACCTCGATCCCCAATCCCTCAGCGCGCGTCCTCACCACGCCGATCGTCTGCGGGTGGCAGTCCTTCGCGCACAGGAACACCTGCCGACCCGCCTTGCTCGCCTCGCCCGATCCGCTCCCCGAGATCGAGTACGCCATCCCCATCGCCTCGGCCGCCGCCGTGGCCTCGTCCAGCAGACTCGCACCCGCCAGCGGCAACCCCGTCAACTCCGCAACCATCGTCTGAAAGTTGAGCAGCGCTTCCAGCCGACCCTGCGCGATCTCCGCCTGGTACGGCGTGTACTGCGTGTACCACCCCGGGTTCTCGATCACGTTCCGCAGGATCACGCCCGGCGTGATCGTGTCGTGATACCCCATCCCGATGAACGAGCGGTTCACGACGTTCATGGTCGCGATGCGCCGGAGTTCTTCGAGCAACTCCGCCTCGCCCTTGATCGCGCGGTCGTCCAGCCCCGGGATCCGCAGCGACGACCGAAGCCGAATCCCCGACGGCACGGTTGCCTCGGTCAATTGCTCGAGCGACGACAGCCCCAGCGTCGCGAGCATCTGCCCGATCTCGGTGTCATCCGGCCCGATGTGCCGGTGCCAGAACGTGTCGGACGGATCGAACGGGCTCCCCGAGCGACCCGCCTGTGACGCCAAACCCGCCGCTGCCACCCGGCCCCCATCCACCTGCTGCGTCCCCTGCCCGCTGGCGCCCGCCACCCCGATCCCAACCGAAGGCGCTGCCGCACCCGCCCCCACGCGAACCGGATCAACCTTCGACGCCGACGGAATCGTGGTCATACCTGTCCCTTCATGCCCCGCCCCCCGGACGCTCAGGCCGGATGGGCTCGATTTGCCCAAATCCGAGCCATTCAACGAACTTTAGGAGGCTCAACGCGAACCACCATCCGTGGAACAAACCCACCCTCTTGTCTGACGCATCTGAACCCATCAACCGACAGTCCGGTACGATCCTGCGTAGGCAACCCGTCAAGTCCGACCCTTATCCAACCGGAACCCCCCGCATGAGCATCCCGACTCGGTCCGCCCGTCGTTCCCCGCGCTTGGCTTCGATCCTCGTAGCCCTGTCGATGCCGGTCGGTTCGCTCTTCGCGGCACCGCTGACGACCGAGACGCCCTCATCCGTTCCATACGCGGCCGACGCCGCCACGCTGCGAGCCCTCATCCCCTTCAACGACGCACGCGACACCGCCCTCTACCAGCAGCACGTCCTCACCCTCTCCAACCCCTTCTTCGAAGGCCGCGGCCCCGGCACGCGAGGCAACCGCCTCGCCGCCGAGTACCTCGAGCACCAGTTCAAGACCCTGGGCCTCAAGCCCGTCTTCGTCGAGACCGAAGGTGGACCGGCTAACTCCTACATGCAGACCTTCACAGCGGGCACCGAAGCCGTTGCGGGCACTGCAGAGTTCGCCCTCGTATCCGGCGAGTCACGTACCACGCTCGTCCCCAACGCCGACTTCACGGTCCTCGGGTTCTCCTCCGACGCCAACCTGACGGTCGCCCCCATGGTCTTCGTCGGCTACGCCCTTGAGGACGCCGGCACCGACGAATCTCCGTACACCAGTTTCGCCGAGAACGATGACCTCACGGGCAAGATCGCCGTCCTGCTCCGCTTCGAACCCATGACCGACGAGGGCAAGAGCCTCTGGCGCGACGGGCGCTCGGGCTGGACGGGCGCTGCCGGCCTCGGCGGCAAGATCCGCAACACCCTCGCACGCGGCGCTGCGGGCGTGATCGTCATCAATCCGCCGGGCACGCAAGACCCCCGAGTCGAGAAACTCGAATCCACCGCCGCCAGCGCCTCGTGGATGCGCAGGCAGGACGTCCCCATCGTCCTGCTCAGCCCCGAAGCCGGAGACCGCCTCGTCCGCGCGGCCGATGCGCAGGGCCGCTCGCTCTTGGACCTGCGGCGCCTCGCCGACACGCAGACCGAGCCGAACCTGATCCCACTCTCCAACGCCTCGCTTGCTCTCAACGTGGCGCTCGAACGCCGACCGCGTGTCACGTGGAACGTTGCGGGCCTCCTCCCAGGCAGGGGCGACCTCGCCGAGCAGGTCATCATCGTTGGGGCACACTTCGACCACGTCGGCTACGGCTACACCGGCGGCTCACGCTCCAACGAACTCGGCGTCATCCACCCCGGCGCCGACGACAACGCCAGCGGCACCACGGGCATGATCCTCGCCGCCGACCTGCTCAGCCGGGCCTACGCCCAACTCCCCTCCGACATCTCCGCCCGCTCCATCCTCTTCATCGGCTTCAGCGCTGAGGAGATGGGCCTGATCGGCTCCCGCTACTTCGTCCGCAACAACCCCTTCAGCGCCACGGCCGTCTACGCCATGCTCAACCTCGACATGATCGGCCGGCTCAGAGACCGCAAACTCGAGATCGCCGGCACCGGCACCGCCAAGGGCCTGCGCGATCTGGTTGTGCCCCTCTTCGAGGAAGCCGGCTTCGAGGTCAACGCCCAGCCCGGCGGACGCGGCCCCTCAGACCACGCCTCCTTCTACGCCGCCGACATCCCGGTCCTTCACCTCTTCACCGGCCTGCACGACGAGTACCACACGCCGCGCGACACCGCCGACCTGATCAACCACGAGGGCGGCGTCGACATCACGCACGGCCTCTCCGAGTTCACCATCCGCCTCGCCACGCGCCCAGAGCCGCTCGAGTTCACCTCCACCGATCGCGGCGGAGCCCGACGCGGGCGCGGCGACCGAGCCGCGGGCGACGAGGCACAGGACGACCAGCCCCGCACACCCATGGGCAACGTCCGCATCCGGTTCGGCATCAGCCCCGGCACCTACGCCGAAGACGAGACGGGCGTCCTGGTCGGCGAGGTCTTCCCCAACACTTCCGCCGCCGATGCGGGCATCATCGCCGGCGACCGTCTGACCAAGTGGAACGGTGAGGCCATTCCCGACGTGGCCGGATGGATGGAGTTCCTTGCCAAGCACGCGCCCGGCGACGTCGTTCAGGTCACGCTCATGCGCGAAGGCCAGGAACTGACCCTCCCCGTCACGCTCCGCGCACGCGAACGACGGGATCAGTGAGTGATCGCCTCATCATGGTTCCCAATTCAAGACCGTGTAGTAAAGTGGCTTGCCGCAATCGGATCTGCACGGCCATCGCTCAAAGTCCAACAAGATGAGCCTATCCGCACAGACTGCCGAGGCTCGCATTCCAATCCGTCAAGTAGTCCAGCAGGTCGCTCAGATCCACCGTCCCGTCGCCGTCGTAGTCGCCGTTGGTGCCCGGCGCTGCGCTTTGCCCGAGATGAGTCAACCAAGCGTCCAAGAACGTAACCAGATCGACATAATCGATCATGCAATCCCCCGTCGAGTCAGCAGGACATGCAACGCCCAGCGAGTACTGCGCAAAGTACGCGGACACACCAGAATCAACGACCGTGAATTGGCCGCCGATCGACAGCATGTTCGGACCGGACCGAACGATCGAGTAGACAGTGGCGTTCGTACCCGATCCGAGCGCTGCCCAGCCATTGGAGTTCCATCTCGCGATGTTGCTCGCGGGAACGCCCCCAGCACTTGAGAAGGTGCCGCCGATCACATAGTCATTCGCGTTGACGCGCACGATCGTTCGCACCGATCCGTTCGTGCCGCCGTCCAGAGTTTGCCAGGCTGCACCGTCCCACCTGACGACGCGTGGAGCGGGACTGCCGCCCGCCTGGGTGAACGACCCGACTGCAACAATCGCGCCATCAGGCTCGCTGACCATTCCTTCGACTCCCGGCCCGACGCCCTGGCCGATCGCGTGCCACGCCGACCCATCCCATCGGGCCACGCCGCTGGCTTGAACGTCTCCCGCGGCCGTGAACGCGCCGCCGGCGAGAACTTCGCCGTTTGCGCGCAAGTGGAGAGATGTGACCACGGAATCCATCCCGCCGCCCATGGGCTGCCAGACACTCCCATCCCAACGTGCAACGCGGTTGACCGTAACACCAGCCACTTCTGTAAAATTCCCTCCCGCGATGACCTGACCCCCGGGAATCGCGAGCAGACTGCGGACCTGACCATTGAACGCCGGACCGAACGGCTGCCACCTCGTGCCATCCCACCAGCGCACTTGATTCCCACTCACAAGGAGAATTCGGCCATCGTCCAGTTCAGCAAGATCGCCGTCTTGCGACCCCACGGATGCATCCTTGTCCATCGCAAGCCACTCACTTCCGTTCCAACGCGCTACTCGGCGCGCTGCAATGCTCCCTGCGGTGTTAAACTCTCCGAGCGCCAACACTTCTCCGTTTCGCATAGTGAGCAGCTTCTTGATGCGGTCATTGAAGCCGGTGCTCAACGCGGACCAGTGACTACCGTCCCACAGCGCAAGATGCTCGATCGGAATGGAGCCAGAGGCACGTAGGTTCCCGCCCACGACCACACCGCCGTCCGGCCGTTCCAAGATTGCGTGAATCTTACTGCCACCCGGCCCATGAGTTCCGAGTCTCGACCATGCATCTCCATCCCACACATAGACTTCTCCGAGAAGTCCGGCTATCAGCGAGCCATCAGACATGACCTTTAGTGAGCAGACATCGCTCGAAAAGCCCGATCCGAGCCGGTGCCACTCAGTGCCGTTCCATCGGGCGATGTTCCGAATGGTCGGTTCATCGACAACCGCGAAGAAGCCGCCGACCACCACATCGCCATCGGGCATCACAACCAAAGACGCGCACAGAGGGTTGGCTTGAATCAGACCATTCCCGAGAGAATGCCAGGCAGAGCCGTCCCATCGAGCGATGCCCGAGGCCGGGACGTTTCCCGCGTGCGAAAAACTCCCCGTGACGATGACGTCACCGTTCGGCGACGCCGCGACAGCCCGGACCTCGGCGCCCAGGCCGCTTCCCGACACCCCACTTCCCAAAGGACCCCAAGCGGTGCCGTTCCACTTCGCGATCCCCCGTGTGAGAATCGATCCGGATCGACCGAACCTGCCTCCCGCAACCACCTCGCCACTCGGAAGCGTGGCGAGCGAGTTCACGAAGTAGTCGAACCCCGCCCCCATGGCCTCCCACGCCGACCCGGACCACTTGGCGACGAATCCCGTCTGCAACCCACCCGCTTGAAAGAAACTCCCTCCCGCGATCAACTCTCCGTTCGGAGTTGTCGCCAACGCTTTGACCGTGCCATTCATGCCCGCGCCAAGCGTGCTCCACTCGCCGGTGTCGGGATTCCACATCGCGATCCGATCCGCAGCGACATTTCCGATGATGGTGAAAGCTCCGCCAATCACCAAACAGCGGGGCTGCGGACCATCCCCATCCGGGTCCCACCACTCCAGGGCGTGAACGGGCCCGTTCGCACCAGCGATGGCTTGGCCGGGCTCCCATCGCCCCTCGCCACATTGCGCAATCGCGTTGAACGGCAACCCGATCAACCACAACCCGAGGAGCAGGTAGCGGCACAGCGAACTCAGCGGCGACCAAGTCAGGAATGACCGACCACGAACCGCGCAGGGATACCCTGCATCGAAGGACTTCATCATGATGTGCGATCTCCAGAATAAAGGAATGAAATGAGGAAATATTCCAAGATGCACGTCTGACTACCAGTCGATACGAACCAACCGCGAGCAGCGGTTCGGTCAATCCCAATTGCTCCGCGATTTCCGTGCCAAATCACCGCTCCTAGGAACAAGCCTGGCGCAGCACGCCTGCGAGCCCTGCTCGAATCCAGGCAACTCGCAAACGTCGCCTTCAACCGGCGTTCAAAGATGGGGATCATGGCTGACGATGCGACGCAACCATCACTGTGGCAATCACTTACCGCGATCGCTCAACCCGTCACTCTCGAACCCCCGCCCCTGCGACATACATGGGCTTGACGGCCAAAGCCAAGCCGGGGAACCGCCCCTTCGAACGGCTCCCCGGCACAAGAGGTACTCCCCACTTCAGGCGAACCGAGCCGAAGCGTTCATGAGCGCTCGGCCCGACACCGCTGACCATCAACGCCTGCGCCGGCTCGCCACCAGGGCGCTAAGCCCCAAGAGCGCCAACCCGCCCGGCCCCGGCACGTACAGCAACTCGAACGCCATGCCCACGCCCATGTGCTGATCGATAATCGGCTGCCACGGCCCGTACAGCCAGTCCACCGGATTCGGCATCCGAACCCCACCCATCACCGGCAGATCCATGAAGTTCTCTGGCGACGAGTGCCAGCCCCAGAAGTGCTCCGGGATCACCGGGTCATTGTTCGGCACGCTCTGCCAGTTGAACGGATTCGAGCCGGGGATGATGTCGTGCCCGTTCTCCGCCGCGATCGACAGCCAGTAGATGCCGTTGTCGGTGTTGCGCTGAATGAACTGACCCGGCTCGGCCTCTCCCTGCGTCCAGTGCGCAAGACACATGTCCTTCAGATCGACCTCGTAGCACCACACCTCGTGCATGTCCCAGCCGATCATGCCGGTGTTCGAGTACCGCACAACCTCCGGCGAAGCGACGTACGTGCCCACCAGCGCACCGGGCTGGCTGAAGGGCGGCCCGCCCGCGCCCGGCTGAATGTCGCGGAAAAACGACAACACCCACCCGTCCTCGGTCGTCAAGAGCCCCGGTCCGCCCGTCGGGTCCGGCCTTGGCGCAAACATCGGGTTGAAGTACGAACCGTACCACCGAACCGTCGTGATCGCGATGCCGGGGATCGACGGAAAGTCGTCCGCCACCGCCCACGCCGGCACGGTCGGTGTCGGCTGCATGATGAACCGCCAATCGAAGTCCGATCCGTGATTGCTGCCGACCCACATCGGCGGCAGGCCCGGCATCGGCGGCGCAAGCCCCAGCGGCTGGTTGAACTTGCTCAGCGTGCCGGGGTTCGCCGTTGCCTCCACCGAAGGCATCAACACCACCCCGCACCCGCCCACCACCGACGCGACCAACGTTCGACGAACCAGGTACCGACTCTGCCGTTGCTTGTGCGAGCACATCTCTCGCCTCCTGTCTTTGGAGCGCGACGGTCGTGCATCGCGTGCCCAACCATCCACGCTCGAGCGCGGCCGTCGGACATCTCGTTCTGTTTGTCGCAGCGGGTCGGTCGCCGACAGCCGCATGGCCCGGCCGGCACGCTCGCGAGCGAATCTTGGGCGCGTTCTGCGCACTCTCCAAACACCTACGGGCCCGGGCGGCGTCGTCTCTCTCGCTCGATGGGAGGCGCTACGCGCCACGCACCGACCCGCATCGACACTCAGTCATGCTTCGTGGAGTCTTGGCACAACGCGCCCGTACCTTGCAGCGCATCGGCATTCGAAGCGTGCCCGACTGTGCGCAACGTATCAGATCGCGCCGCCATGTCAAGCACCCTTCCACACTTGCACCACTCCACAGCCCACCAACCTCCCCGAATTCGCACTCCGTTCGCACCCGCGCAGCCGCTTCCCACCAAACTCCGATCCACCCAAGCCCGCGCACCCAAGTTCCCGCACGCAATATCACCCCGCCCTCTCCGTTTGCCTTCCGACCGCCCCACGCTGGTCGAGAAGCAGGAGACCCACATGTCATCTTCAGACCCAACCCACCGTCGCGCACGCTCACCCCGTTTCGGCTCATCACACCCGCTCTACACGGGAGTACTGGCCCTCGCCCTGCTCACCACCCTCGTCTCCGCCGCACTCCCCCCTCTCCCCGTCCCGCCCGGCAACCCCATCACCGAGGACAAGCGCATCCTCGGCAAAATCCTGTTCTGGGACGAACAACTCTCCACCTCCAACGTCGTCTCCTGCGCCACCTGCCACATCCCCGCCACCGCCGGCGCTGACCCGCGCATCGCCCGCCACCCCGGCCCCGACGGCCTGCTCAACACCCCCGACGACATCCTCGGCTCACCCGGCGTCATCAAGTCCGACCAACACAACGACTACGCCCGCGACCTGCTCTTCGCCCTCCGTCCGCAGATCACCGCCCGCGCGGCCAACTCCCCCATCAACGCCGCCTTCAGCCCCAACCTCTTCTGGGACGGCCGCGCAACCGGCCAGTTCATCGATCCACAGACGGGCGCCACCGTCCTCCCCGCCGGCGGAGCGCTCGAATCCCAAGCCGTCGGCCCGCCGCTCAGCGACGTCGAGATGGCCCACGCCGATACCGACTGGAACGAGATCACCACCAAACTCCGCCGGGTGCAGCCCCTCGCCCTCGCCACCAACCTCCCCGCCGACGTCGCGACGCGCCTCGCCCCGCGCCCCAACTACCCCGACCTCTTCAGCGCCGCCTTCGGCGACCCCAACATCACCGCCGCACGCATCGGCCTCGCCATCGCCACCTACCAGCGCACGCTCATCTCAAACCAGACCCCCTTCGACGCCTTCCGCGCGGGCGTCCCCAACGCCATGACGCCCCAGCAGGTCCAGGGCTTCAACGCCTTCATCAACTCCAACTGCGCCGTCTGCCACGCCGTGAACAACGACCTCTTCACCGACCACACCTTCCGAAACATCGGCGTTCGCCCACCCGCCGAGGACCTCGGCCGCCAGATCGTCACCGGCAACCCCGCCGACCGCGGCCGATTCAAAGTCCCCGGCCTGCGAAACGTCGGCCTGAAGCGCACCTTCATGCACAACGGCCAGTTCACCACCCTCGGCCAGGTGATCGGCTTCTACGCCCGCGCACCGGGCGCACCGCCCCAGTTCCCCGACAACCGCGACCCCGCGATGAACAACGTCAACGTCCCACCCAACGTTGCCCCCCTCATCATCGACTTCCTCTCCAACGGCCTCACCGATCCGCGCGTCGCCAACGAGACATTCCCCTTCGACCGCCCCACACTCTTCGTCGATCGCCCGGGCGATCAGGCCGTGCTCCTCGGTGGCGCGCTCACCGGCCCCGCCCCCGTGCCCCCGGCCATCGTCGTCCAAGCGCCCTCCCTCATCGGCAACATGGAGTTCCGCATCGGCCTCGACTACGACGCCTCCCTCGCGGGCCTCGCCGCACGACTCGCCGTCTCAACCAACCCGCCCGTCAACGGCCGCATCACCGCCGACTCCCGCTTCGCACCGATCACCCTCACCCCGTCTCTTCCCGCCGGCGGCGCAGCCACCGTTCAATGGCCCATCCGCCCGAACGCCAAGACCGACGGCCAGACCCTCTACGTCCAGTGGTTCCTCAACAACCCCAACGACCCGCCGGGCACCCCCGCCGTCGCCCGCTCCGCGGCCGCGCGTCTCACGTTCTTCTGCCCAACCGCCCCCACCAACTGCCCCAACGTCTGCCCCGGCGAGTATGAACTCGACGGCGTCATCGATCTCCTCGACTTGATCACCTTCCTCAACGATTGGCTCCCCGGCTCACCCGTCGCCGACATCAACCCCGCCCCGGGCGTCGACTTGATCGACCTGATCACATTCCTCGATGACTGGCTGCCGAACCTCGGCCGTTCCTGCCCCTAGCAAAGCGGCCGAGGCGCTCACGCCGTGACCGCCGGCTCCGCGTGCTCGCGCCGAACAGCCTTCACCGTCACCTCCCGATCCCCCATCAGCGCGCCAGCACCCGCCTCTCCCTCAATCCGCCCCGCCGCCAGCCTCAGCGCCTCCGCGATCCCCGACAACTCCCGCCGCGCGGCCTCCTGCCCGCGAGCGATCAGGTCGCGCACCGGCCCCGGCACATCCTCCACACTCGATCCCGCCCGCACCAGCGACTCCCACGGCTCCAACTGCCCGAGCAGCCTTCGCAACTCCTCCGCCGTCTCCTCCGCCGTGCGCACGCCCAGCCCCAGTTCCTCGATCGCCCTTGTGTGTCCTTCCATCCCCGCCCGCGCACGCTCCGCGCGCTCGTCGATCTCCTTCCCCACTTCCGCCGCCGTGCGCTTCGCCCGCTCGGCCTCCGCGCGAAGCCCCTCGGCCCGCTCGCTCAGCCGGTCGATCATCGTGCACATGTCGTTCAGACTCTCACCGAGGATCGACCGCGCCTGGTCCGCCTGCTTCCGAACCGCCTCGAACTGCCGATTCGCGTACGCCGTCTGCTCAGTCAGCGCTTCCGCACGCTTCACCAGCAACCCCAGCGGCTGCGACGCGCCACCCGCCCCCGCCTCATCCTCGCGCCGAACGTCCATCGTCAGGGTCTCAGCCCGCCGCACCAGCCGTTCCAGCCGCTCCAGCGCTGGTCCGACCTTCGCCGCCTCGCTCCGCCCCAACTCCTCGATCCGACGCTCAAGCGCTTCGCTCGCCTCGCGAATCCGCCGCTCGGCCGAATCCGCCCGCGCAACCGCCGACGCGACCATCGCCTCCAACTTCGATTCGACCGACGCCAGCCGGCGCGAAACCAACTCCTCCGCCCGACGCTCAAACTCCTCAGCGCTCGGCGTGACGTTCCGCGCCTGCTCCAGCATCCCCTCCGCGTCCCGCGCACGCTGCTCGATCCGCTTCAGCGCCTCCGCCGCCAGCGCCAGGTTCTCCTGCTGCGATTGCTCCCCCGCCTGCATCTGAACACGCAGCCGATCCGCCTGCGCCACCGCCGCGCGAAGGTCCGCGCTCTGCCGCGCAGCCGTCTGCACGATCTGCCGAAGGCTCTGCCCCAGCTCTTCGATCGCCGCCTGCTCGGCCGTCCGAAGCGCACCCGAACCACCGCCCCCACCCACGGGCGCACCCGCCACCGCCTCACGAACCGTTCCGCCGCTCCGCGGCGACTGCTGCGTCATCCTGACGTCCCTTCCAAATGCCTCACTCTTGCCGGTTCTCTGGTACCCGGTGCCCGATGCCTGCTCCTCTCCATCGTCCCGCCCCCCCCTCACCCTGCACAAACACCGCACAGCGCATTCCTCCGCATCCTCCGCCGCCACCGCCCCTTACCATCCTCCGTGCCCAACCCCAAAGACCACGCCAGATCCCCCAACCGACAGGACCGAGCCACTCCAAACGCTCGTCCGGATGCCGCCCCCTCCACCGCCCCCCCCGGCATGATCCGCCTCCAGCGCTTCCTCGCCGATGCCGGCATCGCCTCCCGCCGCGACTGCGAGAAGATGATCGCCGACGGCCGGATCCGTGTGAACGACCAGACCGTCACCGCCCTCCCCGTCTTCGTCGATCCGCGCCAAGACCGCGTCGCCGCCGACGGCCGACTCATCGACCCCCGCGCTGCCCGCTCCGGCCGCGTCTACCTCATCCTCAACAAGCCCGACAACACCCTCACCTCGACGCGCGACGAAT
Source organism: Phycisphaeraceae bacterium (assembly GCA_019636535.1). GTDB lineage: Bacteria > Planctomycetota > Phycisphaerae > Phycisphaerales > UBA1924 > JAHBK01. The sequence goes on from JAHBXK010000012.1 coordinate 79,052, forward strand.
CGGGTCAGGGCCGCGACTCGCGCCGAACCGTCATCGACATGGTCGATCACCCGGCCAAGTCCCGCCTCTTCCCCGTCGGCAGGCTCGACTTCCACGCCACAGGCATGGTCCTGCTCACCAACGACGGCCAACTCGCCCAGCGACTCACCCACGCTCGCTACGGCGTCACCAAGACCTACCGCATCACCGTCCGCGGCCGGCTTCACGGCGAAGCGGTCGAAGCCCTCACCCGGCGATTCTGCCCTTCACCAGAAGCCATGGCGGACCTCTTCCCCGCATCTCACGGCGACGACGGAGACTTCGAGCACCCGCCCCAGCCGCTCACCTTCGTCTCCTACAACGAGTCCGGCACGACGTTCGACATCGTGATGCGCGCAGGCGCTGGGGCCGGCAGCGCCCGCAACCCCTTCGCGCCCGCCCCGCGCCGCTCACCGATCGCCGCTCCCCGCGCTCGAGATGGCGCTGACGGCGACCGCACCTCCCTCGCCGGAACCAAGGCCCTCATCGACATGCTCGACAAGATGGGCAACCCCGTCAAGCGCATCCACCGCACCGCCATCGGCCCGCTCACCATGCGCTACGTCACCGTCGGCACCGCCCGCGCCCTACGCGACGAAGAGGTCGAACTCCTCCTCGTCGCCGCTGGCCTCCGCAAGCCGCGCCCGCGATCCCACAGTCGGGGCACGAGCCGCGCTAAGCCGGACCGCCCAACCAGCCGCACTCGACCGCAACCCGGCAAACCCCAAAGGCCCGGCAGACCAACCAAGCCCGCCCGGCCAAACAAACCCGGCAAGCCCGCCTCGCTCAGGAACAAGCCGCGTTCGGCCGATGCGCCCTCCGCATCAGCCCGCACCTCCCGAAGCAAATCGTTCGGCCAACGCCCCAACAACTCTTCCAGACAAACCCGTCGCAAGTGACGCCCGCACCGAACTCGCGTCCTTCCGACTCTCTATCCACCACCTACCTCTCTTCATTCCTGCCTCTCTCACACATTCCTTGATCCCTCGTTCCCTTCCCCATGAACTTCCGCCCACTCCGAACCCTCCCACACCGCATCCGCCACGGCAAACAGCCCGAGGATCGCGGCCTCGCGGCCACCTACCGCACCCTCCTCGAAGCCGCCTCAAACGCGCAGAAGGCCCGCATCCCCCAGATGGCCGCGGCCCTCACCTACCGCACCATCTTCGGCCTCCTCCCCGTCGTCATCGTCGGCCTCGTCTCGATCACACACTGGGCCGACCCGGCCGACATCGAAGCGCTCATCCGCAAAATGCTCGACTCGTCGGGCATCTCCGCGATCGTGATCGACGAGCGTGACTCGACCGTCATGCCTCCCTCCGAGATCTACGGACCGCCCGCACCCCCCGGCCTCGTCACCTCCGCGCAAGCACCAACCGACACGCCCGACCCGACGGCCGAGACCCCCGCCGCGGAGTACACCGCCGAGGCAACCCAGCGCCTCGACGACTGGATCCAGGACATCCTCAAACGCGTGCAGGGCATCTCCTTCGCCACGCTCGGCCTCATCGGCTTGGGCGCCCTCATCTACGCCGCCATGGGCATGCTCGTCGAGATCGAGCGCGCCTTCAACCAGATCTACCGCGTCCCCACCGGGCGTTCATGGTCGCGCCGAGTCCTCCTCTATTGGACGCTCCTCACCCTCGGCCCGCTCGGACTCGTCGCGACGTTCTACGTCGGCAACCAGTTCCGAACGTGGGCCGACGCCGTCCTCACCGACCACCTCTCCGGCGTCAGCACGGGCCTCTCGGCCATGTCCGTCGTCGCGCTCGGTTATCTCTCCACCGTCACCATCTCCGCCACGGTCCTCACGCTCCTCTACATGGCCGTCCCCAACGCCCGCGTCCGTTTCTGGTCCGCCCTCGCCGGCGCCGTCCTCGCCGCACTCGCGTGGGAAGCCGGCAAGTGGGGACTCGGCCAGTACATCTACTTCACGCGCGGCCGCAGTTACGTCAACCTCTACGGATCCATCGCCCTCTTTCCCCTCTTCCTCCTCTGGGTCTACTTCACTTGGATCATCATCCTCATGGGCTTGCAGTTCGCGTTCCACACGCAGTACCGCAACCGTCCCGACCCAGCCTCCATCCTCACCGACACACGATCCACGCTCACCGATCCTGCCTCCGTCCTGAGCGTCATGGCACACATCGGACGCGCCTTCCGCGAGGGCCGCTCGCGCTCAGCACGCCAACTCGCCCCCGCCGCACAACTCCCCGAGCCCGTCGTCGCCGTCATGCTCAGGCAACTCCAGGACGCGGGCTTCCTCCACCGCGTGGCGGGCGCAAAGCAGACCGAACCCGACAAAGCCGACGACAAGCCCGAGCCGCGACGACCGACCCTCACGCCCGATCAGGCCGATGCGCTCTCCGGCGATGAGCTCCTCGAACTCGCCTCGTTCCGCTACACGCTCGCACGACCCCCCGAGGCCATCCGCCTGGCGGACCTCCTCGCCTGCGCCCACGCCATGACCCCCGGCGGCCGCACCGCCGCATACGAACACGTCGCCGTCAAGTCGCGCGACGCCGACGAGCAACTCAGCGGAACCGTCCACGACCTCCTCGCCGACGTTCGCACCGCCGAGCGCTCCGCCCTGGCCGACCGAACGCTCGACGCCCTCCTCGGTCCCGAGCCGGCCCCGCGCAACACGACCAAGTCCCCAGCCGCGTCGTCGGGCGAAGTCGCGGCCCCCTCGACCAACGGCCCCACACCGCGAACCACCCAGCCCTCCTGACGCGCCCCCGCCCCGTCGTCTACCCTCCCCCCAAGACGCACGAGGAACCGCTCCATGCACGCAAGCCGCCCGAATCTCCGCACCAACCGCCCATGCCAAGCCGCCACCCGCGCGGTCGTGCTGCTCTGCGCATCGGTCATCCTCGCCGGTGCGCTCGCGCCGATCTCGGGTTGCTACCGCCGAGTCGTCAAGGCCAAGGGCCTCGGCGCCGACAGCGTCACCGTGCAGGAGTCATACCAGGAATCGTCGAAACTCGACGACTGGCTCTTCGGCCCCGAACCGACCCGAAGCCGCTCGACGCCGCTCAACCGCTGACCTCGACCGACAGTCCCTCACCGCCCGTCGTTCAGGTCGCACACCTGCTGCGCACCCGGACCGAACGTGATCAGGTTCTTCCCTTGCGCCTTGCTCTGCAGGAGCAACTCGTCCGCGCGCCGGAGCAACTCGTCCGGCGTCAGCCCGTCCCACGGGAACGTCGCCATCCCGCCCGAAATCGTCAGCGTCCCCGGCGCGCTCTCCGCCAGTTTCGGGAATCGGTGCTCGCAGATCTGCTTCTGGAACCGCTTGGCGATCTCGCTGATCGACTGCGGCGCCCCACCCGACCGCGCATCGGTCAGCGCCGACTCCCCGCCCGCGCTCGGCCGACCCGTCCCCGCCGCCGGGTCGTAAAAAATCACCGCGAACTCGTCCCCACCCAGCCGACACACCTTGTCCGACGGCCGGATCACCGACTTCAACAGCGCCACCGTCTGCAAGAGGATGTCGTCCCCCGCGTCGTGCCCGAACCGGTCGTTGTACAACTTGAAGTCGTCGATGTCGAAGTACAGCAGCGTCACGAACTGCCTGTGCACTTTCGCCCGGCTCAGCGCCTCACCCATGAACTGGTTGAAGAACCGCCGGTTGAAGGCGCCCGTCAACTCATCCGTGAACGCGTACTCGCTCAACTGCCGATGTTTCCGCGACAGCGCCAGGCACAGCGATGCCCAGTGAACCTGCTCCGGCGTCACCCGCCCCAGGTGCCCGCCCGACGGCGACACCAGGTACCCCATCACCAGCCCCGCGTGAACCAACTTGATGTGCGGCCCCTCGGGCGGGCTCTGCACCCGCTCCGGCTCCGCGAGATCGTCGTGAACGATGATCTCGAGATCCGCCAGCCCGCTCGCGCGCTGGAGCGCTTCCACCGTCGGCCCGTTCGGCTCAACACCCAGCAGCAGCGCCTCAATCACCCCCGTCTCCGCAAACCCAAGCGTCACGCCGCCGCCGCCAACCACCCCGCGCTCCGCCGCCGCTTCCATCTCAACCCGCGCGGGCTCCTCGGACCTCGCCGACTCAACTCCCCCACCCGCCGGCCGCACTACCGGCTCATCCTCCCGCCGCTCCACCGACTCTTCATCCTCGACCAGCGATAGTCCAGGCCCTTCCCCACCCTCTCCCCGCCGCTCGACACTCGCCACAGCCGCGCTTTCCTCTTCCGCGGCGCTGCGCCCACCCATCAACACGTCGAGCACTTCATCCTCGTCCGTCTTCTCCCCGAGTTCCAGCGCATCCCCTTCATCCAGCCCCAGCACCGGCCCAGTCGTCGGCCCGTGCACCGAGTGCACCAGCCGACGCAGCGCATCCGGCGTGATCGTCGACGGGATCGTCCCGTCAAACTCCGGCCTGTTCGCCTCCGAGATCGCCAGCACGCGCACCGACGACAGCACGCGCCGCAGCGCCGATACAAACTCCCGCGCACGCTCGCTCGTCACAGCGTCCGGACCGACGATCACCGTCGCCAGCGCCGGCGAACCCTCGTCCATCGGCGACGCCAACTCCCCGATCGCCCCCAGCGGCTGGTGCGCCCGCAGCAACTCCACCGACCGATCCAGCCGCAGCGCCGCGTCCTGACCCGTCCGCCCCACCAGGATCACCCGCACGCGCTGCGCCGGCTCACCCGATTCACCCCCGCCCCCGCCGCCCCCTTCGCTCCGCCCGCGCACGCCACCGCCCGAGTGCATCGACGCCGCGTGCCCGTTCGCGATCCCGCCCACGTGCTCGGGGCTGATCGAAACCGGCGCCTGCGCAGCGGCGGGCGCGGCATGAGCGTTCACAGGCTTGGAAGGAAAGTGGTTGCTCACGGCTGTCGGGTTCGCTGGTTCGTCGGGGCAGGCCTGTTCGGTCCGTTCGGCTGGGTCTTGCCCTGCTCCGCCGAAGGCGCGGGCGGATCATTCAGCAGCATCTGCAGTTCTTCGGGCGTCAGTTGCGAGAAGTTCGTCGCCCCCGGCCCGCCCACCAGTGTTTCCGCCGACGGATCATGCTCCACCAGCCGCAATCGCGGCCTCGGACGGGGCCGCGGCGTCGACGACAACACCGGGAAGATCGGTGTGCCTGGCGTCGCCACTCCCACCGCCGCCCCCTGCCCATTCCCCTGCGGCCTCACCACCACCTCCCCCGCCACCGACCCGCCCGGATCACCACGACCACCCGTCGCCGCCAGGCCTGATTCACGCATGATCCGAGCAACGTCCTGCTCGCTCATCGGGGCGAAGATGGGGTTGGCGCTGGGGTCAAACCGCCAGCGCCGCGTCCGAGGCGCGTACATATCAAGATGATGCAGCACATCCCCCGCCTCGGCCAGCCTTGCCGGCTTGATCATCAATAAAACCACCCGGCTCGGCCCACCCTCACGCTTGCACGCCGTTTCAGCCGCACAAACTTCCGCCAGCGCCCGATAAGAGTCCGTCGCAAAGATGGTCCGCTCGATCCGCCGCGACAGCGACTTCAACAGCGGCTTCGGAACCGAATCCGTCGGGTGCAGCCACAGCACGCACCGCGAGCCCGGTATCGCCACTTCGCCGTGCGAACCCGAACGCTCCGACGGGTCGGTATGGCCCTCAAACGCATCCGCCATGCCGTAAGTCTAACACACGCGCAGATTCCGCGCCCCGCGCCGCTGTCGGTTGCCCGTCACGCTCACGCCAGTTCCAACAGCGCCCGCGCAATCCGCTCCGCCCCGTCCGCCGCCGGCAACGCCGACAGCGCCTCCCGCGCGCGAGCAATCCGCTCGTGCTCACCCATCAACCCCGCCAGCAGCGCCCCCGCGTCGCGCATGTTCGCCTCAGGCTCGATCCGGTCCTTCGCCAGCCACGCGCCCCCGACACCCACCAGCCCCGCCGCGTTGTGCTTCTGGTGCTCGTCGCGGTGATACGGGTACGGCAGAAACACCGTCGGCACGCGGTTCGCCCACGCCTCCGCCACCGTGTTCGCCCCTGCCCGCGCCACCGCCAGGCTCGCCGACCCCCACCACTTCGCCATCTCCGCCCCACCCACAAACTCGCTCACCACCGCCCGCACGCCCCGCGCGGCATACCGATCCGCGATCCTCGACGCCGACTCATCCCGCTTCGCATCACCCGTCTGGTGCAGCACCTGCCACCCGCTGAACTTCGCGCTCAACGCCGCATCATCCAGCATCGCGCCCACCAGCCGATTGATCGACGCTGCGCCCTGGCTCCCACCCGTGACCATCAGCGTCGGCGCCCCGGCCTCCAACCCCAGCGCCCGCCTGCACGCCGCGGCGTCCTCGCGTGCAATCGCCCCCTTCCGAACGATCGGCGGAACCACCGTCCACCCACGCGCCGACCGCGGCCCGTGCCCCTCCGCCACCGCGATCGACGTAAACACCCGCCCGTGCTCACCAACCCCCCACGCAATCCACCGGTTCGCCTTCCCCGGCACCGCGTCCAGATTCACCATCACCACCGGCGCACCCTCCGCCCGCGCTCCCTGCGCGGCCGGCGCAGCCACAAACCCGCCCATCGCCACCACCACCGGCCTCCGCCCATCACGCGTGCGCTCACGAACCAACGACCGCGCCTGCCGCAGCGCTGGACCCCACGACGACACAAACCGAATCACCCCGCGCACCGACCGTGCGATCGGCTTCGCGGGCGACGCGACAAACTCCACGCCCTCCGCGCTCAGGATCTTCGCGTCCAGCGCCCGATCCGAACACAGAAACACCCGCTGTGCAGCGCCCCCGCTCAACGCTTCCAATTGCTCCGCGATCGCCAGAGCCGGAAACAGATGACCGCCCGTCCCCCCGCCCGCGAAAATGAAAGTCCGACCCGCCCCGCTCACGCCCGCTCGTCCGCTTCGGCCCCCGCCCCATCCTGCGCTCGCTCATCCAGCCACGCCCGCGCCTCTTCAGTCTTCACCACCACCGAACCCTGCTCAGAAGCAGCGGCGCGATCAACCTCATCCACTCGATCCTCTTCGCTCGCGACAGGCGCGGGCCGCAACTGCACGCGGATCCGCGGCTTGAGTTCCCGCGGAATCGCCCCCGCCACCGCTGGCATCGCCGGCTCACTCGTCACCTCCAACCCCGCCGCCGCAGTCTCAACCCGCTCACCCGCCTCGACCGCCCCAACCGCCGACGCAACCGTGCTCGGCGCATCGATCCTCGACACCCGCCCCGCTCCCACCTCCGGCGCAGGCCCGCTGAACAGCCAACCCTGCTTCCCCGGCGAGGTCAGAATCGTGATCTTGCTGCTCTGGAACCCCCTGCCGGCGGGAGTGGGCTGTGGGTAAGTGCGCTGGTCGTCACTCGCACCAACCCCCGGCCACGACTCCTCGTCCTTCGTCTCACGCTCATTCCCGGCCTGACGGGAAGTCACAGGAGCCTCGGCTCGCTCGCCATCGCCCACATCGCCCACCGCTTCCACTTCCACCCGCTCGGTCTCCGGCAGCGCGGCAACCTCCTCCGCCCCCACCCCTCCATCCCACGCGCTCGACACTTCCTCCCCGCCCGGCTCCCCCGCAACCCCCGCCTCCTCCTCAACAACATCTTCCGTCACCACGCCCGCCGGGCCGGACTCCGCATTCCGATTCAACTCCGCCTCCGCCGTCGGCGTCCCCTGCGTCCGATCCATCGCGATCAACAACCCCAGCGAACCCGCCGTCAGAATCCACCCCGTCCCGCCCGACGACAGCAGCGGCAGCGCGATCCCCTTCGTCGGCCCCAACCCAACCACCACAAACAGGTTGATCACCGCCTGAAACCCCACCGTCGCGATGATCCCAAGCCCGAGCAACTTGTAAAAAGTCCACCGCTCCCCGCGAATGATCCCAAGCGCTGTCCACAACAGCGCCGCGTACAACCCCACCACCAGCACACACCCCATCACACCCATCTCTTCGCAGATGATCGCAAACAAAAAGTCCGTGCGATCCTCCGGCAAATACCCAAACTTCTGCAACCCGTGCCCCAGCCCGCGCCCCGCGACGTTCCCGTTCGCCACCGCCACCATCGACTGGATCATGTGATACCCGATCGTCTGCGGGTGCTCATACGGATCCAGAAACGCCAGCAGCCGCGCCCGCCGATACTCGCTCGTCGCGATCGCGGCCACGATCCCCATCAGCGGCACCGGCGCAAGCAGCGCCATCTGCCACCACCGCGCACCCGCCGCCAGCAGCACGATCCCCGCCACGCCCGCGATCAGCACGCCCGTCCCCAGGTCCTCCACCACGATCAACGCCGACACCACCCCCGCCGCCGCCAGCGCGGGCAGCAGCCCACCAAAGAAGCCGCGCAACCTCGCCGCGTGCGCCGTCGCATACCACGCCAGCACCACCAGCAACCCCCACTTGGCGATCTCGCTCGGCTGCAGACTCTCCAGCCCCGGCACAGGCAGGCTGATCCAACGCGCTGAGCCGTTGACCGTTCGGCCCAACCCAGGCACATACACCAGCGTCAGAACCACCAACATCGCCGCCACGAACGCCCACATCGGCGCCAGCCGCAGCCAGTGCCGGCCCAAGTCCCGCAGGTGCGCGCCCGACAGAAAGTCATGCCCCCCCCCGCCCCCCCCCCCCCCCCCCCCCCCCCCCCCCCCCCCCCCCCCCCCCCC